>NZ_JBVJHT010000009.1:243374-334079 GCF_055586685.1 Micromonospora sp. NPDC049529 | reverse complement strand
CGGTCAGCGGCGACTACCTGCAGCACGCCTTCGTAAAGCCGGACCTGCGGCTTCTGCCCTGCCCCCCCCCCCCCCCCCCCCCCCCCCCCCCCCCCCCCCCCCCACCCCCCCCCCCCCCCTCCCCCCCCCCCCCCCCCCCGGTGCGGGTCCTCCGCGCCCGCACCGGCACCACGATCGGCTCAGCAGTAGCGGTTCACGTGGTCGGCCTGGTTCCGGTACGGCGCGACGTCGTTGTCGGTGGGGACGCTGGCGGTGGCCGCGAACAGGTACTGGTCGGTGCCGTGCCCGGCGCTGGTGTGGTTGAGGAACGAGACCGACCCGTACGAGATGTTGAAGTGCACGGCCTCGGTCCGGTCGTGCCAGCCCCAGTCGGCCAGGTCCTGCCAGCCACAGCTGGAGAGCTGTCCGCGCGGGTAGCCGTAGTTGATCCGGTCGTAGAAGCAGAACCAGCCGGCGGCGCAGTCGGGGCTGGCCGTGGTACCGACCGGTCGTTCGAAGGTCAGCACGAAGTCACCGTCGGCGTAGCTGATCTCGGTGGGACCGGTCTGCCGACCGCCCGGATAGGCGGCCAGGTGCTTGTCGATCTCGACCTGTACTGCGGTGTACGGGCCGGGGTTGCCCGGTGGACCGGCGGTGACCGGGGGTGCGGCGGCGACGACCGCGACGATCGCGACGATCGCGGCCAGGACGGTGGCGGTTCCGGGCCATCGGCGGGGGGTGGGTGCCATGGCAGCCTCCTCGGGGTACGGGATTCCGTGCGGTGAGGGAGTTCGGTCGGAGTCCCAATCTGACCTTGGTCACATTGTGGCAAAGATGGCGGTGAATGAGGGGTCACGATTCACCTTCATGTTTTTGCAGGTCATCGGCATCTTGATGGGGCGAAACCAGTGATTTGTCGGATAGCTCACTGGTAGATCGACAAATTTCCCGCCGATCCCACCCGGCCCGGATGGTCACACCCGCCCGGCAGCGGACATATTCATGGTGGGAGGAACGACATAGATCGCCGCCGGTGCTGTCCGTACCGGGGGGCGAGAGGCATCGATCCCTCGAGGAGAAATCGGTGGGCGGCAACGGCGGCCGGGACGAGGCGTGGCACGACGCACTGCACCGACGCTTCTGGCCGGACGTGGTCAGGATGCTGGGGCGTGCCCTCGGTGGCAACGAGGGCGAGGCGGAGGACCTGGCACAGCAGACCTTCATGACCGCCTGGGACCGGCGGGCGTACGTGCCGGACGAGCCGAGGGCGTGGCTCTTCGCCACCGCCAACAACCACCTGCGCAACCATCGACGGTGGAGTCGACGGCACCCGTTGGCCCTGGTCGAGATGGACGTGATGGAGGTGGTGGCCGGTGCGACCGAGGGCGAGGAGAGCGCGACCGTCTGCGACCGACTGGACCTCGGTCGAGTCTGGGGCCAGCTGAAGCCGGCCGAGCGGGAGGTGCTCCAACTCGCGTACCTGGACGGACTGGACACCGCCGAGATCGCCGAGGTGCTCGGCCTGTGGCAGGCGACCGTACGCAAGCGACGCTCCCGGGCACTGGGCCGGCTGCGCGGCTGGATGGTGGGGACCGCCGACCCGGTGCTCAGTGGAGCGGGTCGCCGAGGCACGGGGGAGAGCATCCATGGCTGAACAACCCGACGAGCAGACCGAACGCCTGGTCCGACGCCTGGTCGAGGCGAACGACCCGATGCGTGGCAAGCAGATCGGCCCGCCCCGGCGCAGCGCCGCCGAGCTGCGGCACCTGGCCGACCAGCGCCGGATCGGTGGGCGGTGGCGGCGGGCGGTGACCCGACCCGGCGTACGCCTGCGAATGATCGTGCCGGTCGCCGCCGTGGCGTTCGGGGTCGGCGCGCTGGTGCTGGTCAACGTACTGCCGGTCGGGGTGGCGGGCCGGGGCGAGCCGAACGTGGTCGCGCTGGCCGTCGTACCGGCCGCGCTCGGGCTCCAGTTTCCCGGAGCGGCCGACCCGGCCGGGACCTGGTTGCGGGAGTTGGCCGACCGGACCGCCCGGCTGGACGAGCCCGCCGGCTCGGGCCGCTACACCTATCAGCACAGCCAGACCTGGTCCCTGGACGACACCGGGGCCGATCCGGTGGCCGCGAACGCCGTGGTCGCCCGCGACGAGCGGCTGTGGTGGGCGGCCGACGGCTCCGGTCGCGAGGACGTCACCGTCCTGCCGGCGCAGCCCGCGAACGCGACCCAGGCGGGGTGGCTCGACGGGCCGCCACCCGGCGCCGAGCGCTCCCGCACCGAATACCGTCCCGGTGAGCTGGCCGTCGTGGTGGAGGATCCCGCCACCGACCCGGCGATCCTGACCCGACAACTGTCCGCGCACGAACCCTTCAGCAACGGCCCACAGGCCGTGATCCGGGCGGTGGCCGACCTGTACCGATTCCACGAGATGAGTCCCGCCCTGCGTGCCGCCGTACTGCACGTGCTCACCGACACCAACGGGCTGGTGTACCGGGGGAAGGTGGTCGACCGGGCCGGCCGGGTCGGTGTCGCGGTCAGCGTGGACAGCGCCGCCGGTGCGACCCGCGACCTGGCCGTGCTGGACCCGGACACCGGGACCCTGCTCAGCTACGAGCAGGTTGCCCTGATCAGCCCGCCCCGCTCGTCCGTACGCGCACCCGCGGTGATCTCCTACGTGTTGTACCTGGCCCACCAGCGCACCGACCAGCTCGGTCAGGGCTGAGTGGACGGCGCACACCTCCGTTCCGGACGGACACCCGTCGGCACCGTTGGCCGAAGCCGTGGTTGAGCCAACCGGTGGACGGGTATCCCCGGAGCACCGGAGGTGGTCGCCATGGCCGAGGTGCTGTCCGACGACGGACGGTCGTACCTACGGGAACGGGCCCGACGTCGGGTACGCCGCGGCATGCGGCTCACCGTTCTGGTCGTGGCTCCGTTGTCCGGGCTGACGATCATCGGCGGTGGCCTGGCGGCGGGTGGGGACACATCGGTCACCAGCTGGCTGTTGATCGGTACCGGGGTGGCGCTGTTCATCGCCGGTGCGCTCGCCGTGGCGTGGTTGGTGCTTCGGGCGCGTACCGACCCGCCGTTGGTGGCGGGGGTCGATCCGGCGACCCGGCGAACGGTCGAGCGGGCCCTGCGGGACGGGCACGCCGACGACCCACGGGTCGACGTACTGGTCCGGGACCTGATCGCCCACGATCCCAGCCCGCCCTGGCTGCCCTGGACCTTCGCCGGCCTGGCGGTGCTCCAGTTGGGGCTCCTGCTCCCTGGTGACCTGAGCACCGAGGATCTCGTCCGCACGCTGTTGACGGTGCCCTGGTTCGCCCTCGTCTCCTGGCTCGGCTGGCGGCGACGGCGCCGGATGCTCCGGTACCGGGGGCTCGAACAGGAGTGACACGTCCCGCCCGGCCTGGTCGGCGTCGAACCGGCATCGGCATCGAACCGGCATCAGCGGCGGATCGGCATCAGGACGGAGTAGGTCAGGTCGTCGCCGGGAAGGCGCAGCACCAACGGCCGGATCGGTCCGTCGAGGTCGAGTACGAGCTGCCCCGCGCCACCGGCGTCGAGCGCCTCCAGCAGGAACTCCCGGTCCACCCCGATCGGCCCCGTTGTCGCGTCCGGGCCGTGCTCGTCGTCCGCCGGTGTCGCCGGGTCCAGCACCGCCAGCGTTCCGTCGGCGTCGATTCCCAGCACCGCGACCGTACGGGTGCTGCCGTCCTGCTCCCGTACGACGGTGGTGGTGTTCGCGGCGGCCAGCGCCGCGCGCAGGGCCGGCACGTCCACCGCGACCCGCACGCCGGTGGCGAGCCGTTCGCCGATCAGCCGCGCGTAGTCGGGGAAGTCGATGTCGAGCGGTTGCCCCTGCACGGTCAGTCCGCCGGCCCGCAGACCGATTTCGGTGCCGCCGAGGACCACCGTCACCGGCTCGTCCGCCCCGAATCCGGCCCCGGCGCCGCTGCGGCTGGTGCCGCTGGTGCTCCGGCTCCCGCCGCCGGCGCCAGCGAGCAGGGTACGGGCCTGGTCGACGAAGGCGACCGGGGCGAGGACCCGACGCGCCGGCCCGTCGACCGTGCTCACCGCCGCCGTGGCGACCGCCAGCCGGTAGCGGTCCGTGGCGACCAGGCGCAGCACCGACTCCTCGACCTCGAACAGCACCGAGCCGAGTACGGGCAGTTCCGGGTCGTCGCCGACAGCGAAGCGTACGGCGTCGAGTCCGGCGGCCAGGTCGGCCCGGTTCAGGGTCAGATGGGTCGAGCCGGTCATCAGGTTCTCCTCGCGGTCGAGCAGGGCGTGGACCCGGGAGAGTTCGCGACGCGCGTCGGTGAGACCGGCCTCCAACCGGCGCAGGTGCCCGTCCAGCAGGCGGCGTACGACCACCGGCTCGGACCAGTGCCGGAGCACCAGGCCGATCTCGGCCAGCGGCAGGTTGACCCGGCGCAGCCGGGCCACCAGGCGGGCGGGTTCGAGCTGCTGTTGGGCGTACCAGCGGTAGCCGGTCTCCGGGTCCACCACGGCGGGCACCAGGATGCCGGCGCCGTCGTAGAACCGCAGGGCGCTGACGGTCAGGCCACTGGCCCGCGCCATCTCCCCGATGCTGCGCATGTCGCTCTCCACGTCCGCTGATCCTGGGGGCTCGACCAGGTCGAGGGTCAACCCGTCGAGGTCGAGGGCCGACCCGCCGAACCTATCCGCCGACCCGCCGAACCTGTCCGCAGGCCCGGCGAACCTGTCCGCAGGCCAGGCGGCCGAGCCGACCGGTCGGCAAGGGGCGCCGGGGTCAGCGCCTCGGCGGCCAGTAGACGCCGAGCACGTCGTAGTCGTCGCAGCTGTCGGCGGAACGCCCGAGGTAGAACGCCGGGTTCCGGTCCGGGCCGCAGATCCGGTGCAGGAAGGCGGTGGTCAGGGCGGTGCGCAGCCGTTCGTCGGGCAACCCGGCGAGCCGGTGTTGCAGCGCCGCGAACTCCCAGTCGACGATGGTGCGCCGGTGGCCGGGGCAGTTGTTGCCGTCGCACCGGTACTGGTAGGCGCCGGTGAACCGGGGGGCACCGAGCGGGCCCCGGTCCTGGTGTCCGGTCGGGTCGAGCCGGTCGGCGTACGCGTCCAGCCGCCGCTGCTGCTCGATCGTCCAGCCGGGGTGCGGGGTGAGGACGAGCCCGTCGACCCGCCGGGGCCGGACCAGGGCGAGCGTCGGCCCGTCCGGCCGCGTCCGGCAGACCGTCTCCCCGAGGTACGGGTCCAGCCACTGCCGGCGCCACTGCCACCGCTTGAGGTGGTGTTCGCGGACCAGGGTGTGCGGGACCGGTTGCCAGCTCTCCCGACCGAAGTCCGGGTCGGCCGGTCGGGCGTCGACGCTGATGATGTCGTACGTGCCGAAGGCGGCGGCGGGGCCGAGTTCGCCGATCGGGATCGGGGCGAGCCGGATCCAGCCGGGTCGGTCCGGGTCGGCGCTGACGCCGGTCGCGCAGACCGTCCGGTCGGACCGGTCGGTGGGGTGCGGGGCGGTCTTGACGGTGACCAGCAGGCGCAACCGGGTCACCTGTTCGGTGGTCGGCTGCGGGGCGGGCTGGGTCGGCGCGGGACCGGGGAGGTCGAGCTGGGTCACGCCTACCCTCCGCCGGATCCACCTGACAGTCGTACGGTTGACAACGCCCCGAGCATGGCACGGGTCGCGGGCTTCCGGCCACCTGAGCGCAATTGTCGGCGCCTTCGCCAAATACCACATTCGGGACCGGTCAGCATATCCCGATTTCCGGTGACGGATTTCCGTCGCGGCAGGTCATCCCGTGGCGATAGGTGGTAAGCGATATCGTCTGCATTCATCGACTTAGATTTAATGAACGATAAGGTGCTGCCTGGGATCCCCCTCTCCGCCCCCGAAGAGAAGGACCAGGTGACCATGAAAGCCTCCCTCCTGCTGGCCCGCGCCCTGCTCGTCGCCGGCCTCGTCGCGGCCGGTGTGACCGCGCCCGGCGTGGCCGGCGCGGCGACCAGCCCGTACTACGGCGCGGCACCCGGTGCCAGCTCGTCCGGCCCCGACGGCATCGGCGTCCAGGTCGTCAACGGCCGCCCGGCCACCGAGAACTACTCGTTCATGGTGTACGTCTCCGGCTGCACCGGTTCGCTCATCAAGGCCAACTGGGCGGTCACCGCGAAGCACTGCCCGACCCCGGCCTCCGTACGCGTCGGCAGCGTCAACCGCAGCAGCGGCGGCACCGTCGTGAGCGTCACGCGGGCGGTCAACCACCCGACCAGCGACGTGAAGCTGCTGCAACTCGCCAGCTCGGTCAGCCACGCCCCGGCCCCGATCCCGACCACCTCCGGGGCGGTCGGCACGGTCACCCGGATCATCGGCTGGGGCCAGACCTGCCCGGTCCGCGGCTGCGGCTCGGCGCCCCTGGTCGCCAACGAACTCGACACCTCGATCGTCGCCGACAGCCGGTGCAGCGGGATCAACTCCTCGCTGGAGATCTGCACCAACAACACCAACGGCAACGCGGGTGCCTGCTACGGCGACTCGGGCGGCCCGCAGGTGCGCAGTGTCGGCGGCCGGTGGAACCTGATCGGCGCGACCAGCCGGGCCGGCAACAACAACCCGACCTGCGCCACCGGCCCGTCCATCTACGGCGACCTGCCCGCCATCCGTACCTGGATCAACACCCAGGTCGGCGGCCTGCCCGCCTGACCCGGCCGGACCCGACACCCCTGCGCTGACCGAATCGTCAGGACAGGACCCGGAAGGTGATCCCGGCGCGGACGAGACGTGCGGTGAGCGCGTCACCCATCGCCGCCGCCGGGGTCAGCTGACCGGCGGTCGGTGGCAGATCGTCGTCCAGGGCCAGGCAGAGGGCCGACTCGGCGAGCATCTTGGCGGTCTCGTCGTACCCCGGATCACCGCCGGCCACCTCGGTGACCACCCGGCGGCCGCCGCCGGGCGCCAGGTCGGGTCGATCGCGGCGAGGGTGTCGCGCACCCGTGCGAGCCGGTGCGGATCGCGCCCGGCCAGCGCCCAGCGGAGCGTGGCGGGAGCGTTCCGGGCCAGGTACCGCGCGGTCGGCCCGCCGGTGAACCCGGTCGCGCCGAACAGGACGATGTCGTACGGACGGGGCGTGGACATCCGCGAAGTCTCACCGGACGACGGGGCCGTACGGGTCACCGCTGCCCGCCGGGTGAACCGGTCTCCTCCGTCAGGGGTGAACCGCGGCGGGCCGGGTATCCGGGGCGGGCGCCGGACGGCAGTCCGGATCGAGCCGTGACGTTCGAAGTGACGTTCGAAGCGATGTTGAAGCGTTGTCGGGGCTTTTGTCGAAGCGATGGATGTTGTCGTGTCCGCGGGGGTGGAACAGGATGCCCGAGGACCGGATCGGAGCCGGCGCCGCCGCGCCGCGCGGTCGTACCGGTGAACTGGTGCGGGACCGGGCCGACGAGCCCGCCGTGACACCGCTGCTGGCCTCGAAGCTGGCGGTCGGGTCGCTGCCCGCCGCGGTGGTCGCCCGCCCCCGGCTGTTCTCGCTGCTGGAGACCGGTGCCGGCGGCCCGGTCACGCTGGTGTCGGCCCCGGCCGGCTGGGGCAAGACGACGCTGCTCGGCTCCTGGTACCGGTCGCGTGACGGCGCCGGAGACCGGGCCTGGCTCTCCCTCGAACCGGGCGACGGGGGCGGCCGGCTCTGGTCGTACCTGCGGGCCGCCGTCCGCTCCGCCGACTCCGGCCCGCCCGGTGCGCACGAGCCGGCGCCGGCCGTCGAGGGCACCGACGAGCCGGTGGACCGGGACTTCCTCGACCATCTCGCCGCCGAACTGAGCCACCGCCCGGAGCCGGTCACGCTGGTCCTCGACGACTTCCACCGGATCGACGACCCGGACTTGGCCGACGGTCTGGAATTCCTGCTCCGGCACGCCGGGGACCGGTTGCGGCTGGTGATCGGTGGGCGGACCGACCCGGTGCTGGCGCTGCACCGGTGGCGGCTGCGCGGTGAGCTGACCGAGATCCGCGCCGCCGAGTTGGCCTTCACCGCCGCCGAGGCCGCCGAGCTGCTGACCGCGCACGGCATCAGCGTCCCCGCCGAGCAGGCCGACGAGCTACGCGTACGGACCGAGGGGTGGCCCGCCGGTCTCCGGCTCGCGGCGCTCGCCCTGCCCGGACACCCCGACCCGGCCCGGTTCGTCGACACCTTCGCCGGTGACGACGCGGCGGTGGCCGACTACCTGTCGGTGGAGGTGCTGGCCGGGCTGACCGACGAGAACCGGGACGTGCTGCGGCGCGGCGCGATCGCCGACCGGCTCAGCGGTGACCTGGTCAACGCCCTCACCGGGCGGATCGACGGGGACCGGGTGCTGGCCGAGCTGGAACGCGAGACCGGATTCGTGATCGGCCTCGGCGGTCGACCACCGGTCTACCGCTACCACCGGATGCTGGCCGAACTGCTCCGGGCCGAGCAGTGCCTGCGTCCCGCCGACGAACTGCTCGACCTGCACCGTCGCGCGGCCACCTGGGCGACGGCGCGGGAACTGCCGGCCCCGGCACTGCGGCACTCCCTCGCGGCCGGGGAGGCGAACCGGGCCGTCGACGTACTCGTCGGGCACTGGGCGCAACTGGTCGCGTACGCACCGGCCCGGTCGGGTCCGCCGGCACCGGCACCGCCCACCCCCGAGGCGGTACGCGCCCAGCCGGAACTCGCCCTCGCCTACGCCGCCGAGGCGCTGGACCGGGGCGACCCGGACGGCGTGAACGGCTACCTCCGGCTCGCGCAACGGCACGAGTCGCAGCTCACCGGGGCCTGCCGGGACCGGTTCGCGCTGATCGGGGCGGCCCTGCGGCTGGCCGGGGCGCAACTCGCCGGGGAGGTCACCGACGTGCTCGCCGCCGCCACCCGGTTGCGTACCCTGGCGTCCCCGCCCGGAGCCGGTGCCGGCCGGCCCCCGGTCGACCTCGATGCCCGCGCGATCGCCCGAACCGCCGCCGGTGCGGCACAGCTCGGCGCCGGAGACCTGATCGCCGCCGAGACCGAACTGACCGGGGCGCTCGCCGACGCGCAGCGGGCCGGTCTGACCCGCACGGTGCTCGCCTGCACCGGCCGGTTGGCCCTGGTCCGGGCGGTACGGGGTCGGCTCGTGGCGGCCGAACGGGACGCCCGGACGGTCGTCGGCGGCGCGCTCGACGCCGACGGCGGCGCACCGGCCGACCACGCTCACGCCTACCTCGCGCTCGCCATCGTCGCCCTGCACCGGGACCGGCCGGCCGACGCCGGGGCGAACCTGACCCTCGCCGGCAACCGGATCGCGCAGAGCCGGGAGCCCGCCGTCGCCGCACTGGCCGGCTGGGTCGGGGCCCAGCTCGGGCGGGACCGGGGCGACCTGGCCGGCGCCTACCCGCTGCTGCTCGCCGCCCGCGCCCGGCTGACCGACCAGCACCGGGCCGGGCAGTTGACGCAGTGGCTGCTCGCGGCCGAGGCGGACCTGTGCACCGCGCACGGGGACCTGGGACGCGGCCGGGAACTGCTGCTCGGACCCCTGGACGAGGCGACCGGGGGTGCGGAGGCGCTCGCCGTGGCGCTGGCTCGCGCGTACCTGCACGGCGGGGACCCGGCGGCGGCGGCCCGTACGCTGCCGGACTGGGCCGGGCCGGACGGTGACACCTGGCTGCTGCCGGTACGGCTGGAGGCCGGGCTGCTCGACGCGCTCGCCGCCCGTACGGTCGGGGACCACCGCCGTGCCGCCCGCACCCTGGAGGAGGTGCTGGTGCTGGCCGAGCCCGAGGGGTTCCGCCGGATCTTCACCCGTTCCGTCCCACCGGCCCGTGACCTGCTCGCCGCGCACCTCGACTCCGGTACGGCGTACTGGCCGATGGTCCGCGAGCTGATCGCCGCCGGTGCGGAGCAGACCGGCCCGGACGGGGTGGCACCGGTCGACCGGCGGGAGCGGGGCGGGCGGCTGGCCCCGGCGGTGTCCGGCCTGGGCGAGCCGCTGACCGACCGGGAACTCACCGTCCTGCGTTACCTACAGAGCATCCTGTCCAATGTGGAGATCGCCGGTGAGCTGTCGGTCTCGGTGAACACGGTGAAGACGCACGTGCGCAACATCTACCGCAAGCTGGACGCGACCCGGCGTCGGGAAGCCGTCCGCCGGGCCCGCGAGCTGCGCCTGATCTGACCGGTGGTCAGCTGCCCGCCGCTGCCTGGTCGACCGTGGCGAGCAGTTCCGGCAGTTCGTACGAGCCGTCGTGGCGGACCCCGTTGACGAAGAACGTCGGGGTGCCGTTGACCCCGCTGCGGATCCCGCCGACGAAGTCGCGCCGGATCCGGTCGGAGTGCACGTGCCGGGCGACCTCGTCGTTCACCTCGTCCTCGGGCAGCCCGAGCTGCTGGCAGCCCATCGACAGGTGCACCGGGTCGAGCTGGTCCTGGTGCTCGAAGATCCAGTCGTGCATGGCCCAGAACTGGTCCCGTACGCCGGCCGCCTCGACCGTCTCGGCGGCCAGTTCCGCGTACGGGTGCACGTTGCTCAGCGGGAAGTGCCGGAAGACCAGGCGTACCGTCTCGGGGCGCTGGCGCAGCAGTTCGTGCAGCCGGTGATAGGCCTGCCCGCAGTACGGGCACTGGAGGTCGGCGTACTCGACCAGGGTGACCGGTGCCTGCGCCGGCCCGCGTACGTGGTCGGTGTCGGTGACCGGTACCCGCAGTTTGCTCGACGTGACCTGCATCGGCGTGGTCATCGGGCCTCCGTGGTCTGCGCCTGACGGCTGATGAGTTCGTCGAGTGCGTCGAGGATGCCGTCGGCACCCGGATTCACCTCGGGCGGCGAGACGAAGCTCCAGCTCACCCGGGCCTGCGGGTCGAGGACGAACAGCGCCCGTTGCGCGTAGCCGTCCGCGCCGTAGACGCCGTAGCTCCGGGCGACCGCGCCCTTCGGCTCGAAGTCCGACAGCAGCGGGAACTCGATTCCCTCGTGCTCGGCGAACGCCCGGTGGCACCAGAAGCTGTCCACCGAGATGCCGACCAGGGCCGCCCCGTAGCGGTCGAATTCGGAGCGCATGGCCTGGTAGAGCGCCATCTGGTCGCCGCAGACCGGGCTCCAGTCCGCCGGATAGAAGGCCAGTACGGTCGGCCGGCCCCGAAAGTCGCTCAGACTGACCCGATGGTCCGGTCCGGTCGGCAGGGTGAACTCCGGTGCCGGTTGTCCCGGTCGGAGTGCGCCGTGGGGATCGGTCATGTCTCTCATCCTCGCGCCGCGCCGGGTGAGGCCGACTCACCCGCTGCGGGTGGTCCGCGCCCCTCGGCGACGTCGCTGCTCACAGCCGTACGATCAGGTGGTTGTCGACGGCGGCGACGCCCGGCGCGGACCAGGCCACCCGTTCCGCCTCCTGCCGCTGCGACCACGAGTCGACGGCACCGGTGAGCACGATCAGGTCGCCCTGCACGTCGATGTCGATCCGGTCGACGTCGGTCTCGGCGCTGCGGATCAGCGCGTTGACCACGAGCCGTTCCAACTCGTCGGTCGTCGGCTGCCCGACCGGGCGTACGTTGATCCCGTTGGTCACCCCACGGACGCTGGCCAATCGGCGGACCGACCGCTCGGCGGCCCGTTTCTGGTACTCCCACTCGACGTCGCCGCGGAGCACCACCCAGCCGTTGGAGACCGTCACGTCCAGGTTCCCGACCGGCACGAACGCGTCCCACTCCAGTGCGCGGGTGGCGGCCAGGGCGATGTCGGCGTCGCTGCGTTCGGCCGACGACGGCAACCGGACCTCGATGTCGTTGGCGACCGCGCGGACCCGGTTGATCCGGTGCGCGGACCGCTCCGCCGCCCACTTCTTGGCGTAGTTGTCCACCCAGCCGGTGAGGGTCACCACCCCTTCCTGCACCGTCACGCCGATCTCGTTGGGTTGGACCCGGGGCTCCCAGTCCAGTTCGTCGAGGACGTCCCGCTGGATCTCCTCGTCGGTTCGCGCCGTTGTCGTCGCCGAGGTCATGGTCGTTCCTCCCACGGGATAGATTGCGCACCGGTCGGCTGCCGGACCGACCGGTGGGGCCGCGCTGTCACGGCCGATGCAACGGGGTGCCCGGGTGACTTCCCATCACCCGAAAAAGGTGGGGCCGGGCGGGTCGGCCGCGTGACAGGGCGCGGGCCGGTAGGGAATCATCGACTGTCGATCCGGCAGGTGCGTTGACGTGGGTGGAGGAGAGCGGATGACGACCGACGAGGTGACTGCGGGGGACCGGATGGCCGCCTCGGCCACGGTGCCCGAGCGGCCGGTCGGGCCGCCGCGCGGCCGGGCCGGGACAGCCCGGGTCGTACGCCTGCTGCGGCACGAGTGGACCCTCGCCTCGCTCGGCGGTCTGCTGCTGGCCGTCCTGCTCACCTGGCCGACGCTGCGCGACATCACCCAGACGATCCCGCAGGACACCGGCGACCCGGTGCTCCAGGCGTGGCAGATCGCCTGGGGCGGGCACGCCCTGCTCACCGATCCGACCCAGCTGTGGCACTCGAACACGTTCTTCCCCGAGCGCTACACGTACGCGTACTCCGACACCCTGCTCGGCTACGCCCCGTTCGGCATGATCGGCGAGGGGCCGGTCGCCGCGATCGTCCGTTACAACATCCTGTACGTGCTGGTCCACGCGCTCGCCTTCGTCGGGGCGTACGCCCTGGTCCGCCAGCTCGGCGCGAACCGGATCGGGGCCGCGTTGGCCGGGGTCGCGTTCGGGTACGCGCCGTGGAAGCTGGCCCAGGCCGGGCACCTGCACGTGCTCTCGATCGGCGGCATCGCGCTCGCCCTGGCCATGCTCGCCCGCGGCCACGGCTGGTCGCTGACGTACGGCTACCGGCCGGATCGCCGCCGTCCGGGCTGGGCGCTGGCCGGCTGGCTGGTCGCCGCCTGGCAGATGACGCTCGGCTTCGGCATCGGCCTGCCGTTCGGGTACGCCCTCGCGTTGATCTGCGTGGTGGTGGCGATCGGCTACGGCTGGTCCTGGTGGCGGCGTTCGGCCCGACCGGTCTTCGGCGGCCGGCTGCTCGCCGCCGACCTGGCCGGTGGGCTGGTCTTCGCCGTGGTCACGCTCGCCATGGCGATGCCGTACCTGGAGGTGGTCAAGCAGAACCCGGACGGCCGCCGGACCCTGGCCCACCTGGAGCAGTTCTCCCCGCCGCTGCGGGGTTTCTTCACCGCGCCGCCGGAGTCGTGGCTGTGGGGGGAGCGGCACGCCGCCGCCCGGGAGCTGCTGCCGTTCGCCGGTGAGATGACGCTGCTGCCCGGTGTGGTGCTGATCGGGCTTGCCTTCGCCGGCCTCTTCTTCTCCGCCTGGCGGGTCCGTCACCGGGTGCTGCTCGGTGTGGGTGTGCTGGTCAGCGTCGCGCTCGCGGCCGGCACCCGGTTCGGCGGGGACGGCGATCCGGGGTACGCGACCCTGTTCCTGCACCTGCCCGGCTGGGACGGGATCCGTACGCCGGGCCGGCTGATCCTCTGGACCACGCTGCTGCTCGGCATCCTCGCCGCCGGTGTGGTCAGCATGATCGGCCGAGCCGAGCCGACCAGGGCCGGGGAAACCGGTGCGCCCGGCGCGGACGGGGTCGATTCCGCCACCGCCGCCGGTCCGGCGGCCCCGGACAAGCAGGCCCCCGCCGCCGCTCGCGAGACACCGGCCGCCGACGATTCCGGTGCCACCACGGCCGCTGACGACCCCGACGGCGCCACGGGTTCCGGTGCCACCACGGCCGCTGACGACCCCGACGGCGCCACGGGTTCCGATGCCACCACGGCCGCCGATGGCACCGAGGACGCCGACGGCGGCGAGGGCGCCGGTCGTACCGGTGCCGCCGCCGACGCGCCCGCGACCGGTGGGGGCGAGCCGGTCGGCGCGGGTGCCACCGTCGGGTTGATCCGGCCGGCCCAGCCCGTCGCCGCCGGTGCCGCCGGTGGGCTGATCCGGCGGGCGGTGCCGGTCGCCCGGTCGGCGCCGCCACGGCCGGTCCCGGCGGTACGGCCGGGCCGTCCGACGGCCGGTTGGGTGGTCCGGCTGCTGATGCTGGTGCCGCTCCTGCTGGTGGTGCTCGAAGGGTTCAACACCACCCCGCACGCACCGGTGCAGCCACAGCCGGCGGTGCTGCGCGGGATGACCGGACCGATGCTGGTGCTGCCGAGCGACGGCACGTTCGAATTCACCGTCATGCTCTGGTCCACCGACGGGTTCCCACAGATCGCCAACGGCCTGGCATCGTTCGTTCCGCCGACGCAGCAACAGATCCGGGCGCTGACGCCGAGTTTTCCCGACCAGTCGAGTGTGGCGTACCTGCGGCAGATCGGCATCCGGACAGTTGTCGTGCTCCCCGAGTACCTGAACGGCACGCCATGGCAGGATGTGCTCAACCGGGACACACAGGGGCTCGGGATCAGCCGTGAGGATGTCGCCGGAGCGGTGGTGTTCCGACTCGGCTGAGCGGGCCGGGGAGGTAGTGCGGATGGACCGGCGAGTGGCGGCGCTGTTCGGCGGGATCGTGGCGGTCGGGCTGGGGCCGGCGGTGTGGCTGGGCGGGACCCTGCTGCGGCCCGAGCCGGTGCCGGCGCCACCGTTTCCGAGCGGTTCCGCCGGGGTGAGCGCCTCACCGACCGAGCCGGTCCCGTCGGGTCTGCCGACGCCCGACCCGTCCGCGACCGGCCCCGTTCTGGCGCCGCCGGCTCCGGACCGCTTTCCCGGGCGTACGCCGGTCGGCCCCGGCAAACCGACGTCGCCGGCTCCGACCGGTTCACGGCCGTCCTCGCCCGGTGCGCCCAGCCAGTCGACCTCGCCCCCGCCGGCCGAGCCGACCACGCCGCCGGAGTCGCCGGAGCCGCCGCTCAGTCCGGAACCGTCGACCGAGGGGCCGATCCGGGTGCTGCCGCCGGTCCGGCCGGTGCGCTGAGCCGTACCGGTAACCATTCTTTAGTTTAAATACACAACTATTGACAGCGCTGACCGGCGTGTGTGAGGGTCTGCACCAGACCGGTGCGGGAGCCAATCGTGCCCGGTGCGGAAGTCAAGGGCAGCTCCGCACCACCGTCATCCCTCGCTCATGCACGCGCTCGGCGCGGCAGTCGATGGCCCGTGCCCGCTCACCGGCATCGGTACGCCCACGCGCACCGTGCATGGCGGTTCTCCGTCCCCCGTAACAGCGTCAGCGCTCAGAGGGAGCCGTACATGCGTAGAAGTCTCGCCAGCGCGCTCGCGGCCGTTGTCGTCGCCGGCGTGGTGGCCGTGGTGGCCCAGGTCGCCGTCAGCCCGTCCGCGTCACCGGCGGCGGCCGCCGCGTCCGAACCGTACTCGTGGAAGAACGTCCGGATCGACGGCGGCGGCTTCGTGCCGGGCATCGTCTTCAACCCCACCGAACGCAACCTGATCTACGCCCGGACCGACATCGGCGGCGCCTACCGCTGGGAACAGGGCAGCCAGTCCTGGACCCCGCTGCTCGACTGGGTCGGCTGGGACCGGTGGGGCTGGAACGGGGTGCTCAGCATCGCCACCGACCCGGTCCAGACCAACCGGGTGTACGCCGCCGTCGGCATGTATACCAACAGTTGGGACCCGAACCCCGGCGCGATCCTGCGCTCGACCGACAGGGGCGCGACCTGGCAGGCGACCGTGCTGCCGTTCAAGGTCGGCGGCAACATGCCCGGCCGGGGGCAGGGGGAGCGGCTGGCCGTCGACCCGAACCGCAACGGCACCCTCTACTACGGCGCCGAGGGCGGCAACGGCCTGTGGCGCAGCACCGACTACGGGGTCACCTGGGCCAAGGTGACCAACTTCCCCAACGTCGGCAACTACGCCCAGGATCCCAACGACCCCAACGGCTACCTCAACGGCAACCAGGGCGTCACCTGGGTCACCTTCGACCGAGGCACCGGCACGGCCGGCAACACCACCCAGACCATCTACGTCGGGGTGGCCGACAAGCAGAACCCGGTCTACCGCAGCACCAACGGCGGCACCACCTGGGAACGGATCGCCGGCCAGCCCACCGGCTACCTGGCCCACAAGGGCGTGGTCGACCACGTCGGCGGCTTCCTCTACATCGCCACCAGCGACACCGGCGGCCCGTACGACGGCAACAAGGGCGACGTGTGGAAGTACAACCGGGCGACCGGGGCGTGGACCCAGATCAGCCCGATCCCGTCCAGCAGCACCGACGCCTACTTCGGGTACAGCGGACTGACCATCGACCGGACGAATCCGAACATCCTGATGGTCGCCACCCAGATCTCCTGGTGGCCGGACGCGATCTTCTGGCGGAGCACCGACGGGGGCGCCACCTGGACCCGGATCTGGGACTTCGGCAGCTACCCCAACCGGACCAAGCGCTACACCATGGACATCAGTTCGGCGCCCTGGCTGAGCTTCGGCGCCAACCCCGCCCCGCCCGAGGAGTCGCCGAAGCTGGGCTGGATGAACGAGTCGCTGGAGATCGACCCGTTCGACGGCAACCGGATGATGTACGGCACCGGCGCCACCATCTACGGCACCACCAACCTGAAAAACTGGGACACCGGCGGCACGCTCACCATCCGGCCGATGGTCAGGGGGCTGGAGGAGACCGCCGTGCTCGACCTGATCAGCCCGCCGAGCGGCGCCCCGCTGGTCAGCGCGCTCGGTGACATCGGCGGCTTCCGGCACACCAACCTGGACGCGGTCCCGGCGATGATGTTCACCCAGCCGAACATGACCAGCACCACCAGCCTGGACTTCGCCGAGTCGAATCCGTCGATCATGGTCCGGGCCGGCAACTTCACCGACTCCGAACGCCCGAACGACAGCCACGTCGCCTTCTCCACCGACGGCGGCGCGAACTGGTTCCAGGCCCAGGAGCCGGGCGGGATCAACAGCGGCGGTACGGTCGCCGCCGCGGCCAACGGCAGCCGGTTCGTCTGGGCTCCCGGCGACTCCGGCCAGCAGGTCGTCCACTCGGTCGGCTACGGCAACTCGTGGACGGCGTCGACCGGCGTACCGGCGAACGCGAAGGTCGAGGCCGACCGGGTGAACCCGAACACGTTCTACGCCTTCGACGGCGGCCGGTTCTACGTCAGCGTCAACGGCGGCGCGAGCTTCACCGCCAGTGCCGCCACCGGGCTGCCGACCAGCGGCAACGTGCACTTCAAGGCGCTGCCCGGGGTCGAGGGCGACATCTGGCTGGCCGGCGGCGACACCACCGGTGGCACCGGCATCTGGCACTCGACCAACTCCGGCGCGAGCTTCACCAAACTGGGCAACGTGACCGGCGCGGTGAACATCGGCTTCGGTAAGGCGGCACCGGGGCAGACGTACCCGGCGCTGTTCGCGTACGCGACCGTCGACGGCAAGGCCGGCGTGTACCGCTCGGACAACGGTGGCGGTGTCTGGGTGCGGATCAACGACGACCAGCACCAGTACGGCAACGCCGCCGAGGCGATCACCGGTGACCCGAGGATCTACGGTCGGGTCTACCTCGGCACCAACGGCCGTGGGGTCCTGTACGCCGACCGCCTCGGCGGCCCGACCACCCCGCCGACCACCCCGCCCACCTCGACCCCGACCACCCGCCCGCCGACAACTCCGCCGACCACCCGCCCGCCGACGACTCGCCCGCCGACGACTCCGCCCACCACGCCGCCGACCACGGCACCGGCCGGTGGCTGCACGGCGACGTACCGGGTGACGGGTTCCTGGCAGGGCGGATTCCAGGCGGAGGTGACCGTACGCAACACCGGCACGACACCGACCACCGGTTGGGCGGTGAACTGGACGTTTTCGAACGGCCAGGTCATCAGCCAGATCTGGGGCGGTACGCACACCCAGAGCGGATCTGCCGTGACGGTCCGCAACGTCGCTTACAACGGCACCCTGGCCCCGAACGCCACCACCACGTTCGGCTTCCTCGCCGCCTCCACCACCCCCAACAACCCACCACCCCCAACCCCCTGCACCGGCACCTAACCGCCCCGCCCTCGTGACCCCTTCCGTTGATCATGAAGTTAGCGACTGTTCCGAGCTCGATCCCTGTCGCTAACTTCATGATCAACGGAAGGGGTCACGGGTGTCGTCCGCCGGTGTTCGGCGGGCGACACCCGTGGGTGGGTGGGTCAGTTGTGTAGGCGGACGCTGGGGTTCGGCGGGCTGAGCTCGACGAACTCCACGCTCTCGGTCGTACTCGGATCCTCGCCCTCGCGGGCGATCATGGCGCGGGCGGCCGATCCGGCGGCCCAGCCGATGGCGGCGCCAATGCCGGCGGCGCCGATGATCCAGAGCCAGGGCAGCCCCGGTCGCCGGCCGGCCAGCGCGGCGGAGGCCGCGGTGGCCCGCCGCCAGGCCTCGTCGGCCACCGAGCCGACCCGGTCGCCGGCCTCGTCGGCAAGGTGTGACGTGCTTCGCCGGGCCGAGTGAGCGGTGTCGCGGGCGACGTGACGCACGCTGTCGCCGGCCGAACCGAACGCGGCCTGTAGGTGCTGCCACGCCTGGTCGGCGATCTGTTCGGGCTTGCTGCGACGCGCCACCAGGTTCGTTCCGAACATCGTGGTACCTCCTCGGATGCCGAAAGCAGCGGGCACTTCGGACAGAGCCATCTGTTCGGCGCGGTTTCGTGTTGCTTCGGAGGTGCCCGGACATGTCCGGCGGCAAACCCGTGTGTGCCCACGGAAGTGACGGCGGAGGTCGGGTGACGGGTCGTGGGCCCCGCCGGAGAGGGGCCTAGCGGATCAGGACGATCGACGTGCTACGGGCAAAATCGTCGTCGTCATCGTCGTCATCGTCGCCGCCGGACCCGAACCCGCAGGCCAGTACGAGGGCGAGCAGGGCACCTACGCCGGCCAGGCCGAGCAACCGCTTGAGCATGATCAGTCCTCTCTCGGTGCGCGCAACAGGGGGAGCGCGCCGGTCGAGGCCCCGAGTCTAGGTGCCGGCGTCCACCCGCATCGATGGGAGAAAGATCCCTCGTACGGACCTGACGTGCGCTTCGCGGTGGAAGTGTCACAACGCACATTCCGCCGGGAAGCGGGAGGTCGCGCCCGCTCCGGGGCCGATGGGAGCCGGTGGCGACGCTTCCCGGTAACCGCGCCGGCACGGAGGTTGACGGATCGGGGGATACCCTGATGGCCGGACGGGGCTGCGAGTGGCATCCTGAATCGTGAGAACATATGCTGACGAATGACCAGATAAGGGCTGTTTTGTCGGATCGGCCGCATAGATTGCCGTGCCGGAGGGGTGGCGACCGGGGCCATCCGAGGAATACTCTCGGTCGCGGCCCGCGTACTGATGAAGCGCCCGGATCTGGGCGAGTGGAGGTGCTCGCGTGAGCCTGTCGATCGCCAAGTCGATCCTGCCTGGTGGAGTCGTCGAAATCGCCCCCCGTGGCGAGATCGACGTCGACACCGCGTACGAGGTGCGCGAAGCTGTTGTCGGCCTGCTCGCGAAGGGGCGCCCGCCCCGGATCGAGCTCAACATGCGACTGGTCAGTTTCATCGACTCGGTCGGGATCAGCGCCATGGTCGCCGGTTTCCAAACCGCCGAGGTCAGTGGTGTGAAGCTGGTCGTCACCGAGCCGAGCCGGTTCGTTCACCGGCAACTCTGGGTCACCGGACTGCTCGGTCTCTTCGGCGCCCCCGAGCCGTACTTCTCCGGGGCGACGGCAACGCCGGAAGCACAGCTCCCCGGCGCCTGAGCGGACCAATCTCACCGAACCACCCTCCGTCACCGGCCGGCGTCGACCACCGCGGCCGGTGACGGAACCGGTCAACCACTTCCGCCCGAATCGTCCAGCCCGTCCGAGTCAACCGGCCCGTCCGGTTCGCCCAGCCCCGACAGGTCCACGTCGGTAGCCTCGGTGACCGCCCGGACCGCCGTGACCGAGGCATAACCGGCCGCCAACCAGGCCACGTCCGTGCCCGGCTGCACCGGCTCGCCGGACTCCTCCAGAGCGGTCCGGACAAACCCCCGCCCCGACTCGGCCACGGTCATCTGCACCTGCCCGAACCCGGCCAGCGTGCCGGCCCGTACGCCGCGCAGCTGCTCGTACGGCAGGTCGGGGGTGTTGACGTTGAGCACACTCGCCTGCGGTCCCGAGGTCAACCGGGGCAGCAGGTCGACCGCCACCCGTGCCGCCGTCGCCCAGTTGCGTACCTCGTCACGGAACCGTCCCGACGAGGCGACCGCCGCACCACCGCTGCCGGCGGTGGCATCGCCGACCGAGAGCACGTCCAGCGAGACCGCCATCGCGTGAGCGCCGTTCGCGGCGGCGGTGAAGGCCGCCCCGACCGTGCCCGAGTGCAGCACCGCCCGCCCGACGTTGGCGCCCCGGTTGATCCCGGAGACGACCAGCGTCGGCGGCGGCCCGAACGCACCGTGGATCGCGATCAACGTGATGAAGCCCGGCGAGCCGGCCACCCCGTACGCCGGGATCCCGGTCAGCTCCTCGACCGCGTGCTCCTCGACGACCACCCGGCCCTCCCGCTCCACCGCGATCATCGCCGCGCTGGTGCCGCTCGCCTCCTCGGCCGGCGCCGCCACCACCACGTCGTACCCCCGCTCGGCGACCGCGCGGGCCAGCCACCGGATGCCCGGCGCGGCGATCCCGTCGTCGTTGGTGACCAGCACCCGTACGGTCACCAGCCGGCCGCCCGTCCGGCGAAGTCGTCCGGTGTCATCCGGTCCTGCCGCCCGGAACCGACCGGGGTCAGCCGCACCCGGTCCACCAGGCCGTTGATCGAGTCCGGTCGACCGGTGCCCAGCCCGTGCCGGGTCACGTTCAACGCCCCGGCCGCCGCCCCGGTACGCACCGCCAGCTCCAGACTCCCACCGGCCGCCAGTACGGCCGCCACCCCGGCGGTCATCGAGTCCCCGGCCCCGCGCGGGTCGGCGGCCTCCAACCGGGGCATGTGCACCTCGTGCACCTCGCCGTCGACCAGGGCCAACGCCGGCTCGTCGGCCCGGCTGACCACCACCGACTCGGCCCCGGTCGCGTGCAGCTCGTACAGCACGCGGGTCAACTCGGCCTCGCTGTCGTCGTCGGCCAGACCGTCGCGGAGCAACTCCTCGTGGCTGACCTTGAGGAACGACACCCCGCCCTCCAGCACCGCGCGCAGGTGCTCACCGGAGAGGTCTGCCACCACCCGGCTGCCGTTGCCGCCCAGGTCGGCGGCGAGTCGCCGGTACACGTCCGGTGGCACCAGGGAACGGTGGCCGGGCCCACTGAGCACACTGACCGGTGCCTGGAGTCCCTCGGCGAGGGCCAGGTTGTAGAGGTCGTCCAGCTCGTGCCGGTTGAGCGCGTGTCCCGGCACGTCGACGATCTCGTCACGCCGGCCGTCGCGGCGGTCGTGCACGTACCCGCCGCTGGACGAGTCCCGGCGGACCACCTTCAGCTCGACCCCCTCGCTGGCCAGCAACGGTTCGAGGACCTGGCCGATCTCGCCGCCGAGGCTGGCGCAGAGCACCACCCGGGTACCGAGGCAGGTGATCATGCGGGCCTGCCAGACCCCCTGGCCACCGGGGTGCAGGTGGATCTCCGGTTCGTCACCGGGCTGATCCACGGTGACCGTCAGTTGTGGAGCGGGCGCGAAAACCATGACATGGGCATCCATGTCCCCTACGTTTCCCTACCGGACGAACGCCGGGTGGCAGGTTGGCGAACATCGCTGCACCGATCGGCGACCTCGACGGCCGTACCGGAGGGCGGGGCGGGGTGTCGCGAACGGGGCTCACGTGGTGCACTGTCCGCCAACCATCGACGGAGGAGAGCCGGTGTCGAAGCAGGACGTCTTCCACTACACGGTGCAGTCGCGGTGCAGCCGGGCCGACGCGGTACGGCTGCTCGCCGACCTGACCGCGCAGGCCGACCTGCACCCGCTGATCATCGCGGTCGAGCCCCGCCCGGCCCGCCCCGGTGCGCTGCGCAGCTACACCATCACCGACCGGCTCGCCTGGGGCCCGTTCACGTTCCGCACCCGTTACCAGGCGGACATCCTCACCGCGAACGAGGACGAGGTGGTGGCGGTCGCCCGGCAGTGGCCGAACACCACCGTGCGCAACCACGCCCGGCTGCGCTCCGAACCGGACGGGGTCACCCGGATCGACGTACAGATCACGCTGTCGGCGCCGGGACCGCTGTTCGCGTACGCGTTCCGGCAGGCCCGCACCGCGCACCTGGCGCTCGGGTCGCGGATCCAGGCCAGGCTCGACGCCGGCCCCACCGCCTGAGCGGTGCCCGCCCCGGTCGGGGCGGGCACCACCGTCGGCTCACCGCCAGGTGTCGGACCAGGTGGCGGTGCACGGAGCGTACGTCGGAGGGTTCCGGGTCCGGTTGGGATCGCTCTCCCAGATCACCTGCGACCCGTCCTTCTTGATGTACTTGTACTGCACCGGAGCGCTCGGCGGCAGCGCGACCGAGGCCCGCCAGACCGGGTACGCGGCCGACGACAGCGGCACCGCGTTCGCCGGATCCCAGTTGCCGAGCGCCGCCGTGTTGCCGGTGACGAAGACGTTCTGCCCCCACACGGTGGTCGCGTTCACCTCGAAGGTGACCGTGGTGGCACCGGCGCAGAGCCCCGGCGGCGGGGTGTTCGTCGGGGTGGCGCCGGTACGGGCGTTGACGTGCAGCGCCAGCGCCCCGTTCGCGGGCACGGTCGCGGTGAACTGACCGGCGGCGTTGACCGTGTACCGGGCCCCGGTGCAGGTGCCGGCGGAGAAGTCGCCGGCCATCACGTCGCAGTACGTGCCCGCCGGCAGGCTGCTCTGGAAGGTACGGGTGAGCGCCGCCCCGCCCCGGTTGAACGCCGCGTACGCCACGGTGCCCCGGCCGAAGGCGATCTGGTTCGAGCCGTTGGTCCACCAGTTGGTGACCGCCGCGCCGGCCGCCGTGTTACGCAGCGCGACCATGTTCGCCGTGGTCCGCCAGCGGTGCTCGCAGGCCCAGCCACTGGCACAGGTGACCGCGCTCGTGGTGCCGCCGCTGGCCGGTGGCCCGACCTCCGGGTCGGTGAAGGTGAAACTCGACATCACCTGCGGCACCCCGTACGGCCAGGCGATCATGAAAGCCTCGGCCAGCGCGTACGACGATCCGTTGTGGTAGGTCAGCTTCGCCCGGCCGTTGCGCTGGGTGTCGTGGTTGTCGACGAACGCGACCGCGTCGGCCGAGCCGAGCCGCATCGAGGAGGCGAGGTTGTTCAGGTTCGACAGGGTGCCGTCCCGGAAGGCGGTGCCGACCACGTCGCCGTACCGGAACTCGGTGACGTCGCCGATCCCGGCGTACTCCTCGGGGGTGGGTTCGCCGGCACCGCCCTCGATCACCTCGGAGAAGACGTACGGGTCACCGGTCACCGGGTCGACGATCGCCGCCAGGTCCGCCGCCGGCAGGTGCTTGGCCGCGTCGACCCGGAAGCCGTCCACCCCGAGCGAGACCAGGTCATCGAGGTACGCGACCAGCTTGCCGCGCACGTACGACGACTCGGTCCGCAGGTCGGACAGGTCCACCAGCTCACAGTTCTGGATCTCCCAGCGGTCGTTCCAGTTGGCGATGTCGTCGTTGCCGTTGCGCCCGCAGTGGTGGAAGTCGCCGGTCCCGTACGGCACCGCCGGGTAGGCGTAGTGGCCGTACGTCGATCCGCCGCTGCCGGCGCCGGTGGACGCCCCGCCGGCCATGTGGTTGACCACCGCGTCGACGTAGATCTTCACCCCGGCGTTGTGGCAGGTCTGCACCATGCTCGCGAAGGCGGCCCGGTCTCCCCGACGGCTGGTCAACTGGTAGCTGACCGGCTGGTAGTCCTGCCACCAGGGGTAGCCCCGGCCGGGCAGGACGACGTGCTCCTGCGGCGGGGAGACCTGGACCCCGCCGAAGCCCTTCGGGCCGAGCACGCCTGTGCACTCGTTGGCGACCGAGGCCCAGGGCCACTGGAAGAGGTGGACGATCACGTCCTTGCTGCCCGGACTGGCCGGACTCGCGGTGGCCTGCCCGGCCGGTCGGCCGACCGTGCCGACGAGCAGTGCGGCGACCAGCAGGCCGGTGGTGAACAGGGCGGTGGTGACGACGGCGCGGCTTCTTCGTACACCCATGGTGATCCTTCGGGGGTAGAGCGACGCGGGACGGGCAGGTGGCGCACATGTTGCGGATCGATGACAATTTACCTCTGTCGATGTCCCGATGGCACCGGAAGCCCTTCGTGTTGCCGGTGCGGGGTGGGCGTGAGATTCTGCGGGGCGCCCGGTGTGGGTGGTTTCGCCGCTGAATCCCCTGACCTCCGCAGAAGAGTGGGTAACCCATGCGTCCGACCCGTTTCCTCGTCGCGGCCTGCCTCGCCTCGACGATCGCCGCGCTCGGTGCCTGCGCCGAGGACCGGCCCGGCACGTCGCCGGCTGCCACCGGGCCCGGTGCCAGCGCCGACGCCAGCGCGTCGGCGACGGCCGGCCCCGGCCCGTCGGCCGGGGTGACCTCAGCCCCCGGCACCGCCGCCCCGGCCCCCGGCAACGCCAACCCCGCCCCCGGAAACGGCACCCCGGCCGGCGGTGGTGCGGTGGCCGCCTGCAAGGCCAAGGGCCTGAAGGCCGACCTGACGATCCAGCGGGCCGGAATGGCGATGCTGGTGCTGACCAACGCCGGATCCGCACCCTGCCGGGTCGAGGGTTGGATCAACCTGCGGCTGGAGGCCGCCGACGGCGGTCTGCTGAAGGTCAGCCAGCAGCGGGTGAGCCAGCCGGGCGCCACCATCGCCGCCGACCTGGATCCCGGCGAGTCCGGGTTCGCCGGAATCAAGTGGACCACCTGCGACAAGTCATCGCAGGACTGCGCGGTGGCGACCACCGTCCGGATCGGCCCGGCCGGCGATTCGGACTTCGTCGTCGCCCACCTGACCGGGGTCGACGGTGGCAACCAGACGGTCACCGAACTGCCGCTGAGCAGCGTGCAGATCGGCACGATCCAGCCCAGCCGGCAGGGCGTCGTCGCCTGGTGACCCGGCCCCGGCCGGACACCGACGGCTGACCGGCGGACGTACGGTCAGCCGCGCGGGCCGTACATGATGATCGCGACGCCGACCAGGCAGACGGCGGCGCCGGTGAGGTCGTAGCGGTCCGGGCGGAACCTGTCGACGAGCACACCCCAGGCCAGCGACCCGGCGACGAACACCCCGCCGTACGCGGCCAGCACGCGACCGAAGTTCGGGTCCGGTTGGAAGGCGGCGACGAAGCCGTACCCGGCCAGCGCCAGGATCCCGGCGGCGACGAAGAGCAGTCCCCGGTGCTCGCGTACGCCCTGCCAGACCAGCCACGCCCCGCCGATCTCGGCGACGGCCGCGAGCAGGAACAACAGCAGCGATCGGACGATGGTCACGGCTGCCATTGTCGACCGGCTCGCACCCGCGGACGGCGGTGGGGCTCCCCGCGACACGTGTCGCGGGAAGCCCCACCTCTTCCCCGGAAGGTCAGCCGGTGATCGTGAACGGGACGGTTACCGTCGACTGGCGGCCGTCGGCGGCGGTCGCGTTGACCCGTACCGTCGTCGCCGCGTTGCCGATGGCGTTCCAGACCTCCAGCTTGACGCAGCCGTTCGCCAGGGCGGCGAACCCACCGGTGGCGGTCTTCACCCCGGCCGCCTGGGTGTACGTCTCGGTGCCGACGACCGGGTCGGTGGCGAAGTAGTTGTACGTCTCCACCCGGCTGTAGGTGCCCGAGCCGGTGAAGTCGTACGACACCCGCGCCTGGACCGCGGCGCCGACCGCGCCACCGGCGTCCACGTGTAGGGCGAACGCGGTCGCACCCGAGCCGTACGTTCCGGTCAGCCCGCAGACGGTGTGGACGACCGGGTTGTGCGGGGTGCCGTCCCAGTTGCCGTTGGCCGCCGGGATGGTGGTGGTGCCCGCGCCGCTGCCGGCGCTGCCGGACAGCGCCCCGCCGGAGCGGACGTAGAGCAGGTTGGAGCGGACCACCGGCGGCGTCGGGGTGACCGTCGGCGGCGGTGTCGTCGCCGGTGGGGTGGTCGGCGGCGGTGTGGTCGCCGGCGGCGTTGTCGGCGGGACGGTCGGGGTGCCGGTGGGGTTGCCGATGCCGCCGTTGGCGTTGCCGCCGCTCCAGGTGAACGCGCCCGTGGTGGCGGTCTTGCCGGCCGCCACGGCCAGCGTCCTTCCGTCGGAGAAGGTCACCGTGATCGGGTTACGGGTGATGTTCGAGGCCACGTACGTCCGTACGCCGTTCTTGGTGTAGACCGCGTACAGCGGGGTGTTGGCGGTGACGGTGGTGTCCACCTGGCCCAGCGCGGCGAGGTTGCGCAACCAGTGGAAGGTGTGCGCCCGGCTCTCGCCCTCCTCGATCGGATATGTCGGGTTGGCCCGGAAGCTGGCCAGCGCGGCATCGGGTTCGGCCATGGCCCGGAACGACCAGAGCACGTCCTGCCACACCGTCGGCGGCCCGCCGTTGTTGGTCACCAGTTCGTTCCAGTTCGTGGTGACGTACGCCGGCTTGTAGCCGAGGTAGTTCGAGCCGCCGGTGATCGGCAGCATGTTGATCCCCTGGATCATCTCCGGCTCGCCGGAGAACCAGGTGGCGTACGCGCCGCCGTCGCCCCAGACCATGCCGACCGTCTTGTGTGCGAACGCGGCCGGGAAGTTGCTGTCGGACGAGTCGAACCAGTACTCCTGGATCGCCTGCGCCTGGGTGGTGTAGATGAACAGCCCGGCGTCGCGTACGGCGGTGTTGCCGGTGGCCAGGCCCCACTGGATCAGGGCGGAGGCGAAGTTCATCCCCTCCGAGGAGGACTCCTGGTTGTTGCCGGCCAGGAACGAGCCGTGGCCCGACGCCCAGTCGTGCCCGGCGAAGATGTCGAAGTCCCGCAGGAACGGGAACATCGGGTCGTTGCGGTCGGGGCTGTTCGCGTCCCGGATCAGCAGGTTGACCATGCCGCCGTACTGGCTGGTGGTGGCCCAGGTCGGGTCGAACTTGGCCAGCGTCGCGGCGGCGGCGATGTAGTAGCCGTAGTGGAAGTGGTGGTCGTTGAGTTCCAGGTCGGAACCGTACGACGCGGGGTAGCCGACCAGCGTGCCCCAGGCCTGGTCGTAGTGGAAGACCCGTGCGGTCTTGCCCGGCGAGGCGGTGAACCAGTCGGTCAACCGGGTGCGGATCGCGTTGAGCAGCAGGTCCCGCTGGGCGGTCCGGCCGAGCTGGTCGGCGATCTCGGCGAGCCGGGCGGCCCGGCCGAGGCCCTTGCCGGTCCAGTAGGTGTCGTTGCCGAACCCGGCCAGCGGGTCACCGGTGGCGACCTGGTCCAGGTAGCCGCCGAGGGTGGCGAGGTCGGCCCCGGTGGAGGTGGCGACGGCCGGGATCTCGGGCAGTACCCCGTTGTAGCGGATGTTGGTGCTGAACGAGGGCACACCGACCAGGGTCCGCATCGGACCACGGGGCGAGATGTACGTCTGCCCGATCGGCGTGCCACCGGCCAGGTTCTTCCAGTGGTGCGGGTAGAGCGAGACGACCGTGCCGCTGGCCGTGCCCTCGCGGGCGGTGGTGGTGAAGGCGTACGTGGCGGTCACCGTGCTGGTCGAGGAGTTGAAGCCCCAGGAGACGCGGGTGCCGGTGACGTGGGCGTGCGCGTACTGGCCGTAGCTGTCGGCCAGGGCGGTGCGTTCGGCGGCGGAACTGCTCGGGGTGGTCGGCAGGACCGCGACCGAGAAGTAGCCCCGGCCGGCCAGGGTCGAGGTGATCGTGTTGCCGCTGACCGTCCAGGTCGCCCCGGTCGGCGCGTACGCGACGTAGTCGTGGCCTCGTACGGTGTAGCCGATCCGGCTGCCGCTGTTGGACCAGACGGTCGGTGCGCTGGTCAGGCTGAGCTGGGCGTTGCCGCCGGTGACCTGGGCGTACACGAACGGCAGCCCGTGTCCGACGGTCGCCTTCAGCGTCCGGGTCCCGTCCGACCAGTACGGCGTGACGGTCCAGTCGGTCCAGCCGTCCACCTTGACGTCGGGGGAGTTCAGCCCGGTCACGCCGAGGGTGAAGTCGGCGCTGTAGGTGTAGTGGAACTCGCCGGGGCCGGTCGGTGAGCCGGAGATTCCCGCCGTGGTGGTGTAGGAGACGCCGAGCCCGCCGGCCACCGGGTCGTACGACGCCGGGTGGGCGTGCAGCGGCTCGGAGTACGCGCAGTCGAGGCGCTTGAACAGCAGCGAGGACCACCAGTCGTTGGTGGGGATCGCGCCGGCCGGGGCGTTGGCGGTGACGTACCGGCGGGGGTTGGTGGAGATGTCGGCGCACCCGGCGGGCGGTGCGGCCCCGGCCGGGCGGACGGTGGCGTAGCTGCCGGCGCCGAGCGGGTCGGCGGACACGCCGTTGGAAACGGCGACGGTGAGCCCACCGGCGACCAGTGCGACGGTCGCGCCGGCGGCGAGCATGCGGTGGCGCAGGGTCGAACGGGCCGGTCGCGGCCGGGTGTCCGGTTGGCCGCCGTCGTCGGGTACGACGTGGCGGAGGGACAGGTTCATGGTGCCTCCGGTCGGGGACGGTCGGTGCGCCTAAGGTTTCGCGCACATTAAGGGGGCGTTGCGTCAGAGCATCAGAGATGGTGGCTTCTGTCAATGTCCCGACTCGTTCTTTGCGCAACGACCGCTTCAGCGGGGGATCTCTGTTGACACTGCGCGGTGTGGCGGGCTAACTTTGAGAGAGCGCTCTCACGACCCCGCCGAGCGAGGTGGGAGCCTCGCTCGGCGGGTTACAGAGAGCTAGGAAAAGAGCGCTCTCCGCCATGCGCCACGACGTCCGCCCCGGTTGTTCGGGTGACCGTGGGTGCTATTAACCATGCTCCGGCAACGAATTCGGCGGCATTCCCGCCGGTCATTCCCGTACGGCAAGAAGTAACCCGAAAAACCTGTCGAGAAACCGTTATCGGATCATCCGTCGCCGGTCGGGACCACTGTGGACGGTGGCGGGATCCGGGTCCGGCGACGGTGTGCCGCCGGGGTCATCGGGTCCCGGTCGCCGCCGGTGCCGGCTCCGCCGGGGCGACGGGCGGTCGTGACGGTCGGCGCAGTGTGATCAGCGTGACGGCCAGCGCGGCGACGAGCAGCCCGGCGCCGACGGTGAAGGCCAGCCGGTAACCGCCGGTCAGTGCCGCCGGCCCGCTCGCGCCGGTGGCCAGCAACCCGGCCGTACGGCCCGCCGCGAGGGTCGACAGCACGGCCACCCCCGCCGCCATGCCGATCTGCTGGGTGGTGTTGAACAGGCCGGAGGCGAGCCCGGCGTCGGTGTCGCCGGCACCGGACATGCCCAGCGCGGTGAGCGCCGGCAGGGCGAGCCCGAAGCCCGCGGCGAGCAGCATCACCGGCAGCAGGTCGGTGACGTAGTCGGCCCGCACCGGGAGGCGGCTGAGCAGGCCGAGCATCCCGATCAGCAACAGGATCCCGGCCACCAGCACGTTCCGCTCACCGAAACGACGATTCAGCCGGGCGGAGACGCCGAGCGAGACCGCGCCGATCACAGTCGCCGCCGGCAGCATCGCCAGGCCGGTCGCCGCGGCACCGTACCCGCGTACGTTCTGCAGGTAGAGGGCGACCAGGATCTGGAACGAGAAGAGCGCGGCCACCATCAGGACCTGGACCAGGTTCGCCCCGGACACGCTGCGCGAGCGGAGGATCCGCAGCGGCATCAGCGGGTTGCGGGCCGACGCCTGCCGGGCCACGAATCCGGCGAGCAGGGCGGCGGCGAGCAGACCGGAGCCGACCGTACGGGCCGAGGTCCAGCCATGCTCGCCGACCTTTACCACGGTAAAGATGCCGAGCATGAGCCCGGCGGTGACCAGTACGGCGCCGCTGACGTCGGCGCCGGCCGCCAGCCCGAGCCCCCGGTCGTTCGGCAGCACGGTCACCGCGACCGCGAGCGCGGCGAGCCCGATCGGCAGGTTGATGAAGAAGATCCAGTGCCAGCTCAGCGCGTCGGTGAGCAGGCCGCCGAGCACCTGTCCGATCGAGGCACCGGCGGCACCGGTGAAGCTGAAGACCGCGATCGCCCGCCCTCGCTCGGCCGGCTCGACGAAGAGCGTCACCAGGATCCCGAGGCTGACCGAGGCGCTCATCGCGCTGCCGACGCCCTGCCCGAACCGGGCCGCGATCAGGATCGCCGGTGCGGTGGCCACGCCCGCCAGCAGCGAGGCCGCGGTGAACACCGCGATGCCGGCGAGGAACAGGCGCCGCCGGCCGACCAGGTCGCCGAGCCGTCCGGCGAGCAGCAGCAGGCTGCCGAACGGGACCAGGTAGGCGTTGACGACCCAGCTCAGACCGGTCGGGCTGAACCCCAGGTCGGACTGGATGGCCGGCATCGCCACGGTGACGATGCTGCCGTCGAGAACGATCATCAGCATCCCGGTGGCGATGACTCCGAGAGCCAGCCAGCGGGACCGGGGCGGGGCAGCGGACATGGTGGTCCTCCTGTTCGTACGGACAAACTCGTACCGGAACAGGAGGACCGTAGCAGATGGTTTTGTTAGAGACGATCTGTTTGTGATCTAGTTCCCGCGCTGGCGGGCTCGCCGTACCGGTTGGGGGTTCTCGGCCGGGCTGGCCAGGTGCCCGGTGACCAGGCGATCCAGGGCGCGCAGGAAGACCTTGCGCTCGTCGGCCGGAAGGACGCCCAGTGCCTCCTCGTGCACCCGGTCGACGATCAGCTGACTCCGCTGTGCGATCCGGGCTCCCTCCGGGGTGACCGCGACGATCCGGGCCCGTCGGTCGGTGGTGGAGGCCCGGCGTTCGGCCAGACCGGCCTTTTCCAGCGCGTCGACCGTGACCACCATCGTCGTCTTGTCCATGTCGCCTAGCTCGGCGAGCTGGATCTGGGTCCGCTCCTGCCCCAGGGCGTGCACCAGCACGCAGTGCATCCGCGCGGTGAGCCCGATCTCGGCGAGGGCCGCCGCCATCCGGGTCCGCAGGACGTGGCTCGTGTGGTCCAGCAGGAACGACAGGTCCGGTTCGGTACGGGTCGGTGCCATGGCGGTCATGACGACCAGCATAGCCAGCTCGATCCGTGGCAGATCATCTAATAACAGACTTATGCTGCGTGCTGCGTGCTGCGTTCTGCCTGCTGCCTGCGCTGTTTTGTCGCTGCTGTCGGTGGCCGGGTCAGGCGGGTGGACCGAAGGCCAGGGCGAGGCGTACCGCGGCGTCGCGTACCGGGGTGAACCGTCGCGCCTGGGCGACCCGCCCGACCCGGTGCGAGAGCCGGACCAACCGCTGGGTGGGCCGACGCCGCCGGTTGTCGTACTCGGCCAGACCGGCGGCGATCGAGGTGGCGCCGGCCAGGCAGTGCCCGAGCGTCACCGCGTCGACCAGCGCCTCGCCGGCACCCCGGCCGAGGTCCGGCGTCATCGCGTGCGCCGCGTCGCCGGTCAGGACGACGTTGCCGTCGACGTAGCTGGGCAGTGGCTGCGCCAGCTGGTAGAGGTCGTGCCGCAGGATGTCCGCCGGCCGCAGCCGGCTCAACACCTGCCGTACGCCCTCGTGCCAGTCACCGAACCGGGCCCGCAGCGCCGCCAGCTCGCCCTCCGGTGAGTGTCCGCCGGGCGGGGTGAGCGCGGTGGCGTACCAGTTGGTCCGGCCGTCCTCGCGCGGCGTGATGCCGAACCGCTGCCCCCGGCCCCAGGTCTCGCTCACCGTGTCGGTCGCCCCGGCCACGGTGCCCCGCCAGGCGGTGGCCCCGACATAACGCGCCTTGCTGTCAACCCCGAAGATCGCCGTACGGGTGCGGCTGAACACCCCGTCGGCCGCCACCACCATGTCGAACCCGTCCGGTACGCCGCGAGATCGGTCACCGGGCTGTCGAAGCTGATGGTGCCGGGAGCAATCGCGTCGGCGAGCAGCCCGAGCAGTGCCGGTCGGGAGATCAGGTGCACCGAGTCGCCGGTACGGCGGGCGATCGCGTTCACGTCCAACCGGGCGATCCGGCTGCCGTCCGGGCGCAGGAAGGTGCCGCCGCGTTGCCGGGCGCCGAGGGTGCGTACGTCATCGCCGAGGCCGAGGGTGTCGAGGGCACGCAGCGATTCCGGCCACATGCCGAGCGCGGTGCCGGAGCCGCCGAGGGCGGACGCCTTCTCGAAGACCCGTACCGTCCAGCCGGCCCGTTGCAACACGATCGCTGTCGCCAGTCCGCCGATGCCGCCGCCGATGATGCCCGCTCGTCTGGTCATGAGCGGACCGTACTACGCCTGTAGTGAAGTGTCACTACGGCTGTAGTGAAACCGACGAGGGTTGGGGTGAATCCGACTACGGACGTAGTTCGCTAGGGTGAGCGGATGTCGTCCCGGCTGGACCAGCTCACCGACGCCGCGGTCCGGGTGCTCGGGGAACAGGGTCTGCGCCACCTCACCCACCGTGCCGTGGACGCCGAGGCCGGGCTGCCGGCCGGCTCCGCGTCCAACCACTTCCGTACCCGGGACGCGCTGCTCGGCGGCGTGGTCGCGCGGCTGGCCGCGTTGGACCGGGCGGACTGGCAGCGGATGACCGGTCCGGGGCATCCGGCCGGTCTCGACGAGCTGGCCCGGTTGCTCGCCGAGTTCGTCCGCACCGCGGTCGGTCCCGCCCGGCCCCGTACGGTCGCCCGCCTCGCCCTCTGCCTCGACGCCGCGGTACGGACCGAGTTGCAGGCCGATCTCGGGCAGGGCAACGCGGAACTGGTCCGCTGGGGAGCGCCCTGGCTGCGTGCGGTCGGCTCACCCGACCCGGAACGGCACTGCCGGATGATGCTGGACCACATGGACGGTGTGATCATGCACCAGCTCGCCTTCCCCGACCCGGACTTCGACCCCACCCCCGGCCTGCGCCTCCTGCTCGGCGCGATCGCCACCGCGCCCCGTACCCCCGCCTGACCCGTTCCGGTCGCCGCCCGACCACCGCGTCCCGCCGGGCAGCGGCCCACCGCCACCGCCGGTACGGATCTTCCCGGTCGAGTTTCTGTTGCGCCGCCGCTCCCCACGGGTCTCCTGATCGGGAGGGCCGTTGGTCCTCCTCCCGGCCCGGCCGACCCCGGCCGACCCGGCCGAGCCCCGGTCGGCACCACCGACGGGGCGTCCAGGATCGGAACCCGAGCGAGCGGAGGAACCACCATGCCGGTTTCGAGGCCCGCCGGTCCGGTCGGTCCGGTGCACCATGCCTGACCTCCGGACGACCGGCCGCCACACCGCCGACCTCGCACCCGCCGACCTCGCCCTGATCGACCCCGCACCGGTCGCCCAAGAGCCGGTCGTCCAGGAGCCACTCGCCCACGAGCCGGTGCCCGGACGGGAGGCCGCCTTCCCCCGACAGCGAACCGGACACCACACCACCCCACCCGGCCGGCACCCCACTCCGCCGCCCCGAGCCACCGACCTCCACCGGCCCCGCCCGCTGCCCCCCGACCCGTCGAACCGTCCGCTGCCCCGCGCTGCTTCGAGCCGTCCGTTGCGGCCCGATCCGTCGAGCCGCCCGTTGCCCCGCGCTGCTTCGAGCCGCCCGCTGCGCCCCGATCCGTCGAACCGCCCGCTCCGGCCCGACCCGTCGAGCGGGCAGCCGGTCGTGGGTCGGCGCGGCGGTCACCGGCGCCCCGCCGGTCGCGCGGCGCGGTTCGGTCCGATCGTCGCGGTCGGTGTCGGCTGGCTGGTCGTGGTGCTCATCGCACCGCACCTCACCGTCGGGCCGGGCTGGCGGTCGTTCGCGCTCTTCTGCCACCTGACCTGTCTCGTGGTGGGCTTCGGGGCCGTACTCACCGTGGACTGGTTCAGTCTGCGTTGGCTTCTGCGCCGGGAACGGCTCGGCACCGTACTGGGCATGGCGAAGGGGGCGCACCAGTTGATCTGGCTCGGGCTGTTGGGCCTGGTCGCGAGCGGTGCACTACTGCGCCCGGACACCTCGTCCGGGCTGGTGCAGATCAAGTTGCTCGCCGTACTCGCGGTGGGGATCAACGGGCTGTTCCTGGGCCGCGTACGCGATCGCCTGGCCGGCCTCGGCGACGCCCCCGCCCCCTGGTACCGGCTACTCCCCGGCGCCCTCGCCGCGACGGTCTCCCAACTCGGCTGGTGGACCGCCACCCTCATCGGCTTCTGGAACTCCACCCCCTAACCCCGCGCCCCCACCACACCCCACGCCGCCGATCTAGGGCAGATGGGGGCTACTTGATCTCTGCGTACACGTATTTGCCCTAGATCGGCGGGGTGGGGGGCGGGGGGCGAGGGGCGAGGGGTGGGGGCGGGGTGGGGGCGGGGTGGGGGGCGCGGGGGAGGGGTTAGTTCATGGAGAGGTGGACGTGGTTGGTGTGGTCGCTGGAGGGGTCGCCGCCGCCGTTGTAGGCCTTCCAGCCGCTGCCGGGTAGCCAGATCTGCTTGAACCAGATCACGTAGAGCACACCGAGGCGGCTGGCGTTCTTGACGTAGTACGCCGCCAGGTTGTTGCCGTACGTCTTGTCACCGCCGGTGGCGACTCCGCCGAAGCCGCTCTTCTGCGCCGCGAAGTCACAGGCCCGGCCCTTCGGGTGCTCGCCCGAGCCGCCGCTGCGGAAACAGGAGACGAAGCGGGTGAAGCCGGCCGCCTTGGCCTGGTTCATCGCGTTGAGGGTGCGCGGGGTGATGCAACCGGTGGTGGTCGGGTCGTTGACGCTGCACGACTCCTTCGGCCACGAGCCGTCCGAGTTGCGGGGCGCCGGCTTGGCCGAGGGGGAGGTGGTGCTGGCGGTGACGCCGGGGCTGGAGCCGCCGCTGCCGGCCGCCGCCAACGCCCGTTCGGCCTGCTGCTTGCGCTTGGCCATGATGTCGAGCTGCTTGCGTTGCTCGCGTACCTCGTTGTCGATCGCGGCCTTGGCCCGGGCCTCCTGGTCCCGTACCGCGATCAGGTCGCGCAGTTGGCGGTCCTCGTTGGCGGCGACCGTGCCCAGGGACGAGGCGCGGTCCAGGAAGCCGTCCGGTGAGTCGCTGTTGAGCAGGGCGGTGAGGGGTCCCAGTCGGCCGGTGCGGTACGCCATGCCGGCGAGTTCACCGACGGTCTGGGACCGGGTGGCCAGTTCGGCCTCCAGGGTGACCAGGTGGGCGGCGAGTTGCTGCTGCCGCTTGGTGGAGTTCTCCAGTGCCGCCTGGGCGTCGAGGTAGCCCTTGGCCGCGACGTCGAGCTGCTCTCGCAGGCTGGCGCTGCCGCCCTCGTCGTCGGTGCCGCCGGGAGCGGCGCCGAGCACGCCGGGAGCGGCGGCGATCGGGGTGGGGGAGGCCACTGCGGCGGCACCGGGGGTGATCAGCCCGGCCAGCAGGGTGAGGGTGATCGCGATCGCGAACCGGGCCGCGCGCGGATAGCGGGGTCGTACGGGTGCCAACAATGGCATTCGGTGCACGTCCTTCCGTCAGCCGCCGACCGGGTTAGCTGACGGGTTCGGGACGGAAGATCCCTACCGCTGACGCGGATGCACCCCAATGACGCGATGGTTCCCCGGCTCGCACGTGCGATTAGGCGACGGTCACCGCAGGCGCCGGAGGGCGCCGCCCGGCGGAGACCGGAGCCGAGCCTACCGGCCGGGTCCAGTACGGACAGTGTTGGCTCGTCGAAGGATCAAAGCGAATCGAAGTGATATGCCGGATATAACCATAAAAGATCACCCGGTCGGGGGACAAAAATTAAGGACCAGGTAAGCGAAGAGTGGTCGCGTTGCGGTGCCCGGTAAGGGGCGATCGCCCCGGTGGCACCTAACTGGATCACCAGTCGGTGGGGCCGCAACCCTCGGTCGTGCTGCCCGGTTCGACCTGGAGGGTGGCGTGCGCGATGTCGAAGTCGTCGTGCAGCGCCCCACGGGCGGCGGCGAGCACCGCGCCGACCTCGGCGCCGGCCGACAGGGTGAGATGCGCCGAGGCGACCTCCATCCCCGAGGTGAGGGTCCAGACGTGCAGGTCGTGCACGTTGGCGACACCGGGTACGGCACAGAGTCGGGCCGCCACCGTGGGTACGTCGAGGTGCTCCGGCGCGGCCTGCACCAGGATCCGGATCGCGGCTCGGGCCAGTCGCCACGTCCGGGGCAGGATGAACACGCCGATCGCGACCGCGACCAGCGGGTCGGCCCACCACCAGCCGGTGTTCGCGATCACCAGGGCGGCGACGATGACCCCGGCCGAGCCGAGCATGTCGCCGAGTGCCTCCAGGTAGGCGCCGCGCAGGTTGATGCTCTCCCGCGCCCCGGTGCGCAGCAGCCCGAAGGCGACCAGGTTGGCCAGCAGGCCCACGATGGCGACCACCAGCACCGGCCCGGCCAGCACGGTCGGCGGGTGCTCCTGGCCGAACCGGCGGGCCGCCTCGACCAGCACGTAGATCGCGACGCCGAAGAGCAGCACCGCGTTGGCCAGTGCCGCGAGCACCTCCAGCCGGTAGAGGCCGAAGGTCCGCTGCGGGTCGTCGGCCGCCCGCCGGGTCGCGGTCATCGCGGCCAGCGCCATGCCGATCCCGAGTACGTCGGTGAACATGTGCCCGGCGTCGGAGAGCAGGGCGAGCGAGTCGGTGGTCAGCGCGGCGACCGCCTCGACGATCATGACGACGACGAGCAGACCGAAGGCGGACCAGAGCCGCCCCCGGTGCCGCTCGACGGCGCGCATCGCCTGCGCGCCGTGGTCATGACCAGCGCCCACGCACACACCCTCCGTCGCCCGTGCCGCTACGACCTAACATATGCTGATATCGCAATATGTGCCAGCAGGTTGGACCGGGTCGAACCGGACAGGCACCGGGTGGGTCCTCAGCCCTCGTTCGCCATCGCCGCCACGATCGGGGCCCGGCCGGCCCGACGGGCCGGCAGCAGCCCGGCCAGGACCGCCGCGCCGCAGGCCAGGCCCGCGCAGAGGGTCAACTGCCCCACCGGTACGACCGGCAGCCCGTGTCCGTAGCTGCTGATCAGCCCGAGCGCGGCGGTCCAGCCGACGCCCACCCCCAGGGCGATCCCGGCCAGCGCGCCGACCAGGGCGATCAGCGCCGCCTCGACCAGCAGCATCCGACCGAGCTGCCGCCGGGACAGCCCCAGTGCCCGGAGCGTGGCCGACTCCCGGGTGCGCTCGAAGACCGACAGCGAGAGCGTGTTGCTGATCCCGAAGAGCGCGATCAGCACCGACATGCCGAGCAGTGCGGCGAAGATGCCGAGCAACTCGTCCAGCGAGGCCGACAACGCGTCCGCCTGGTCGGCCGCGCTGCTCAGGCGGACCACCGGGTAGGCGCGCAGCAGCCCGTCGAGGGCCTGCCGGCCGGCTGCCGTACCGACGCCGGGGGCCAGGTCGATCAGCAACTGGTTCGGCCCGCCCGGCCCGTACGCTGTGGTGAACCGGCTCCAGTCGACCAGCGCCGCACCGCCGGTCGGGGCGTCGTCGTAGAGCGCGACCACCACCAACGATCCACCCGCGTCGGTGCCGCTCGGGTCGGCGGGCAGGCCGAGCGGGAACGGGTCACCCAGGCCGATGTCGCGGGCCTGCGCCACCCGCCGGCTCACCGCCACCGTGCCCGGCCCCAGCTCGGCCAGGTCCCCCTCGGTCACCTCGGGGCGGATCGGCCCACGCAACTGCTCCGGCGGCACCGACCAGACCCGAACCTGCGGGTCCGCCGGAGCCGGTGCCAGCCGCACCTCGGCCACCGTCGCGAACGCCGGGTCGGCCCGGAGTACGCCGGCCAGCTCCGCCGGCAGCGCGCCCCGGGTCACTCCCGGCGTGCCGTCGATCCGGGCCCGGTCCAGCACGAAGTCCACCGGGAAGTTCTCGGTCAGCTCCCGCCCGGTCTGGTCCCGCGCGGTCTCCAGCAGCACCGCGAACATCGACATCAGTGCCACCCCGACGGTCAGCGCCATGGTGGTCGCGGCGGCCCGGCGCGGGTTGCGCCGCGCGTTCGCCACCGCCAGCCGGGCCACCGGTCCGAACAGCCGGGCCGGCAGCCACCCCAGTACGCCGACCGCGCGCGGGACCAGCAGCGGCGCCGCCACCACCGTCCCGAGGAAGACGATCATCCCGCCGCCGAGCACCAGCGGCAGCCCCGGAAAGGCCAGCGGCACCCCGACCACGATCGCCAGCAGACCCGCCCCGGCCAGCCCGGCGGCGACCAGCAGCCGGACCCGGACCGGGCGACCGGTCGACCCGGCCAACTCGGCGGAGGCGCTGCCGTGCAGCGCGGCCAGCGGCGGCACCCGCCCCGCGCCCAGCGCCGGTACGAGCGCCGCCAGCACCGCCACCAGCGTGCCGAAGCCGATCGCCACCGCCACGGTCGGCCAGCGCACCACCGGCGCGTGCAGCGGGATGTCGGTGGCGACGAGTTCCCGCCCCCAGATCAGCCCGTAGCCGACCAGCAGGCTCATCGCCAGCCCGCCCAACGAGGCCAGTACGCCCAGCGCCAGCGCCTCCAGCAGCACCGCGATCCCGACCTGCCGGCGGGAGGCGCCGACGCAGCGCAGCAGGCTCAGCTCGCGTACCCGCTGGGCGGCCAGGATGGCGAAGGTGTTGTAGATGACGAACGCCGACACGGTCAGCGAGACCAGCCCGAATCCGATCAGCACGGCGAGGAAGCCGTCGACGTACTTGCCGGCCTGCTCGGCGAGCTGCCGTCGGAGCGTGTCGCCGGTGGACACCACCAGGCGTGGATCGCCGGTCACCTCGGCCACCCGGTCGGCCAGCGTCTCCGGGTCGACGCCCGGCGCGGCCCGGATCACCACCTGGGCGTACCGCTCGGTGCCGGTGAGCAGGGTCAGGTCGCCTCCGGTCAGGGCGGCCACCGGTGAGCCGCCGAAGAGCCGGTTCACGCCGAGGTCGAGCACCCCGACCAGGGTCAGCCGGTGCTGGGCGCCGGCCTGGTCGAGCAGGGTCACCGGGGCGCCGAGCGCGTAGCCGGTGCCGGCCACCGTGGTCTTGTCCACCGCGACCTCACCGGCCGTGCGGGGCAGCCGCCCGGCCGCCACGTCGTACGGGGCGAGCGACGCCACACCGGGCACCGAGAGTCCGTAGCCGACGTGCCCCTGCTGGGTCAGCAGCCGGCCGTCCCGGTCGAGCAGCCCCAACCAGGCGATCACCCGGCCGTCCACCTCGGCCACCCCGTCGACCGCCCGGATCCGCTCCACCGTCTCGGCCGACACCAGTGTCTCGGCCGGTTCCACCACCACGTCCACGTTCCGTGCCGAGCGGGCCAGGTCGTCGTAGAAGGCGGCCCGCGCGGTGTCGCCGTAGACCAGTGTGCCGGCGAGGAAGCTGACCCCGACCACCACCGCGAACGCGGTCAGCAGCAGCCGTACGGCATGGGCCCGCAGCCCGGCCGCGGCCAGGCGCAGCAGCGGCCAGCTCACGCCGCCCCGTGCCCCGTCATCGCCCCATGTTCCGTCACCGGCCCATGGTCCGTCACCGACGGCCGTCCGCACCACGACCGGACGTCCCGTCCCGAACCGGCGTTGGTCCACCCTTGCCCGCCACGGCGGTGCCCCGGCCGCTCACCCGCCGCCCCGGTAGCGGGCCGGCGGATGGCCGGGCAACATCGAACCGGCACACACACCGACATCAGCCGATGCCCGCCGTGACGGCGGGGGAGGAGATCGAGGATGCGAGTTCGACCCCGCACCACCGTCCTGTTTGCCGTGATGACCCTGGCCGGCGTACTGACCGCCGCCGCCCCGGCGGGTGCCGCTCCGGCCGGTTCCGTGCCCTCGGCCGCTGCGGTGCGCGCCGGCACGATCTTCCCGACCACGTTCGCGCTGCCGGACGGGTTCCAGCCGGAGGGGATCGCGATCGGGGCGCTGCCGTACGCCTTCTTCGGCTCGCGCGCCTCCGGTGCCATCTACCGGGTCAGCCTGCTCACCGGCCGGGGTGAAGTGATCAACTCCGGGTCGGGCACCCCGTCCCTGGGGATGAAGGTCGACCTGCGCGGGCGGCTCTTCGTCGGCGGCGGTAACACCACCACCGGTGCCACCGCCAAGGTGTTCAACGCCTTCACCGGGGAACTGCTGACCACGTACCGGTTCAACAGCGTGCCCAGCTTCGTCAACGACGTGGTGCTCACCCCGGACGCGGCCTGGTTCACCGACTCGACCAACCCGGTGCTGTACAAGCTGCCGCTGGACCGGTGGGGCGGCCTGCCGGACGCCGACGAGGCGGTCACCCTGCCGCTGACCGGCGACATCGTCTACGGCGCCGGGGTCAACGCCAACGGCATCGAGACCACCCCGGACGGGCGGGGCCTGCTGGTCGTCCAGTCCGTCACCGGCCAGCTGTTCCGGGTCGACCCGGCCACCGGGGTCGCGCGGACCGTCGACCTCGGCGGCGAGGTGCTCACCAACGGCGACGGCCTGCTGCGCGACGGTCGCACCCTCTACGTGGTGCAGAACCGCCTGAACACGGTCGCCGTCTACCACCTCGACCAGGCCGGCACCACCGCCCGCCTGCTGGAGAAGCTGACCTCTCCCACCTTCGACATCCCCACCACGGTCGCCGCCTACGCCAACCGCCTCTACCTGCCCAACGCCCGCTTCACCACCCCCGTCACCCCCACCACCCCGTACACCACCACCTCCATCCCCCGCCCCTAACCACACGCCCCCGCCCCTAACCGCGCGCCGATCTAGGGCAAATACGTGTGGTTATAGATCAACTAGCACGTATTTGCCCTAGATCAACGGGGAGGGTGGGAGGGTGGGGAGGGTGGGGAGAGTGGGGGAGGTCGAGGGTGGTGAGGCGTTGGGTGGCTCGGGAGAGGGCGACGTAGAGGGTGCGGATGCCGGACTCGGAGTCGGTGCGGATCTCGGTGGGGGCGATCAGCGCGACGCCGTCGTACTCCATGCCCTTGGCCTGGAGGCTGGTGACCACCTGGAGGCGCGGTCCGGCCAGGTGCTCCAGCCAGCCGGCGACCTCGTCCCGGCGCGGCACCGGCGTGATCACCCCGACCGTGCCCTGGACCTCCGCGAGCAGGTCGGTCACCGCCCGGACCGTGGTCGAGGCCAGCTCCTCCGGCGGTACGGTCAGCGCGATCGGCTCGACCCCGGTGGTACGCACCGCGACCGGCAGCGGAAGATCGGGTGCGACCTCCCGGATCACCTCGGCGGCCACCGCGAAGATCTCGGCCGGGTTGCGGTAGTTCGTGGAGAGCGTGAACTCGTGCCGGGCCCGGCGGCCGAGCGCCTTGTCGCGGGCCTGGGACAGCTCGTGGGCCTCGCCGGTCCAGGCGGTCTGGGCCGGGTCACCGACCACGGTCCAGGAGGCGAGCCGGCCGCGTCGACCGAGCATCCGCCACTGCATCGGCGACACGTCCTGGGACTCGTCGACCACCACGTGGGCGTACTCCCGGTAGTCCTCGTCCCGCTCGACCGGGGTCCGGGCGGCGCGTTGCCGGTCGGCGTACGTGCTGACCTCGCGTACGCCGCCGGAGAGCAGGTACGGGTCGCGGCGGCGCTTCGCCGGGCGCATCGGCTTGCCCAGCAGCTCGTCCAGCTCGTCGAGGAGGGCGACGTCGGCGATGGTCGGTCCGTCGGTGTCCAGGGTGCGCAGCGCATCGCCCAGGGCCCGGATCTCCCGGTTGGACAGGATTCCCGAGGCGTACGCCCGCAGCCGCTCCGGCCGGGTCATCCAGCCGAGTACGTGCCACGGGTGCAACTGCGGCCACCAGGCCCGGATGAAGTCCCGGAAGTCGCCGCGTTCGGCCAGCTCGCCCTCGAAGTCGCGCCGCTGCGGCAGCCGGCCGGCGCGCATCCGCTGCGCCTGGGTCCAGAGCGCGTTGAACAGCCCGTCGATGCCGGCCCGGCGGACCTCGTTGCGCCGGGCGCCGCGGGGCAGGGCCCGGACCCGGATCGCGTCGAGTTCGCCGGCCCCGAGCCGGAGCAGTTCGCCCCGGTAGAGCAGGCGCAGCTCGGTGGGGCCGTTCGGGACGGTGTCGTGGGTCGCCCGTTCCAGCACCCGGCGCATGCGCAGCGAACCCTTGATCGCCGCGACGGCGGTCGGGTCGGTACGGGTGGCGACCACGCCGGGGAAGAGTGAGCCGAGCGAGTGCAGGGTGGCGGTCTCCTCGCCGAGCGACGGCAGCACCGAGGCGATGTACTCGACGAAGACCCCGGACGGCCCGACCACGAGTACGCCGCCACCGGCGAACCGGTTCCGGTCGGAGTAGAGCAGGTACGCGGCCCGGTGCAGGGCGACGGCGGTCTTGCCGGTCCCCGGTCCGCCGGAGACGATCGTCACACCACCGGCGGGGGAGCGGATCGCCTCGTCCTGCTCGCGCTGGATGGTGGCGACGATGTCGCGCATGCCCCGGCCGGTCGCCTTGGCCAGCGAGGCGAGCAGCGCCCCGTCGCCGACGACCCGCATGTCGGGCGGTGCGGCGGCCGGGTCGAGCAGGTCGTCCTCGATCCGGGTGATCTTCTCGTTGGCGGACTGGATCATGCGGCGCCGAACGACGCCACGCGGGTCGGCGGCGGTCGCCTGGTAGAACGCGGCCGCGGCCGGTGCCCGCCAGTCGATCACCAGCGGCTCGGACCGCTCACCGCGTACGCCCAGCCGGCCGACGTGCAGCACCTGCCGGTCGCGCAGGTCCAGCCGCCCGAAGACCAGCCCCTCGTGCTCGGCGTCGAGGGACTGCCGGCGCCGGGCGGCGTGGAAGACCATCGCGTCCCGTTCGACGAGTGCGCCGAAGTTGCCCACCCGGGCGAGCTGATACCCCTCCTGCTCAGCCTGGACGGCGGTCTGGCGCAGCTGGGCCAGCCGGCGGTAGACCAGGTCGAGATGCCGCTGCTCGGCGGCGATCTCCTGTTGCAGGGTGGTGAGGTCGGTCAACGTGCAGACTCCCGGTTGTGCGGTCGCGGGCCGCGACGCCGAGCCCGGCCGATCGGGCCGGGCGGGCGCGCGGACGCGCAGGATGGCCAGGAAGCGAGGGTACGGGGTAACGGTCCGGCCGTTCCGCGCCGATCGCCTGATCGGACCCGGACGGGTCAGCCGGCGGCCTCGTCCGGCCCCGTCCGTCGTTGGGCGGGGATCGGGGTGAGGACCCGGCGGATCACCTCCAGCAGGGCGGTGTTCACCTCGTCGGGGCGTTCCAGCATGAGCATGTGCCCGGCGCCCGGACAGACGGTCAGTCCGGTGTCCGGGAGGGTCGCGACGATCGACTCGGTGCAGGGTGGCGGGGTGAGCCGGTCCCGGTCCCCGACCAGCGCCGCCACCGGCAGGTCGCCGAGGGTGGCGAGGGTCTCCAACCGGTGCTGCCGGCCGATCGAGGTCCGGAGCCCGCCGATCGACACCATCGCGGCGCGGGCGACCGCCGACGTGGTGAGCCGGATGTCGTCCGGCTCACACTCGTCGCCGAAGAGCAGCCAGCGCAGGGCCGGCCGCAGCGCCTGCAACAGCGGTCCGGGCGTACGCAGACCGCCGCAGCGGGCCAGTACGCCGGCCCCGGTGGTCTCGGCCAGCCGGATCAGCCAGGCCAGCCGTGGGGGCAGGCCGTAGCCGGTGTGGGTGTGGCCCTCGGCGGTGGTGGCGACGAAGACCAGGCCGGCGGTCCGGGCGGCGAAGTGGTCGGGGTGCCGGTGGGCGTACTCCATGATCGTCATGCCGCCGAGCGAGTGGCCGGCCAGCACCACCGGACCGGTCGGCGTCATCAGGTCGAGCAGTTCGGCGAGGTCGTCGCCGAGTCGGGCGAGGGTGGCCGTACCGAGGTGGCTGACGCCGGAGCGGCCGTGGCCACGGGCGTCGTAGCTGATGATCCTGACCGTGTCGCCGAGCTTCTCCACCAGCGCGGACACCTGCCGGTGCCAGATCCGGTGGTCGAGGGTCCAGCCGTGCAGCAGCACGACGGTGACGGGGGCGGTGGTCGGTCCGACCTGCTCGACCCGGAGCCGGACCCCGTCGGACAGCTCGACCCCGGCCGGGTCGGGCAGGCGCGGCTCGACCGTGTCGACCCGGGCGCGTGGAGTCGGGGGATGGACGGACATGGCTACCTCCCGATCGCCCGGGGTTGCCGTACCCGCGGGTAACAATCGTACCCGCGATCTTGCCCGCTCGCCGAGACCGTCACTCCCCGGTCACCCCGGGTCAACCCGGCCGGTGTCGGTGCTGACTCGTCACCTGGTGCGAAAAGCGACAAACGCCCCGGTCCGGCGTGTCGGCCGGACCGGGGCGTCCGCCCGGAACAAGTGCGATCAGGCGGTGAAGACGCCAGCCTCGACGAGCCGCTTCTCGGCGGTGTCCCAGCCGTCGCCGGGGAACGCCGTGGCCAGGCCGGCGATCTCGGCCCGGATCTTGACGGCGTGGCCGGCACCGGCCAGCTGACGGACCTCCTCGACGAAGGCGTCCGAGTCGGTGCGCACGTGCACGGTCTTGCCGTTGGTCAGGTTCCGCACGTAGGCGTGCTTACCGCCGTTGAGCGGGATGAGGTACTTGAACTCGCCGAGCACGCTCAGGGCGCCACCCTGACCGGCCTGGCCGGCGCGGACTGACGCGCGCGCGGTCTTAGAGGTGTTGCTCGCCACGGAAGTACTCCTTGCCAGACATAACGGGAGGACGGAATGCGCGACGGCGACACGCCGGACGCGCCTGGTGGCCGGAAGGCCGCCGAACTGCTGTTCGGTGACCGGGGCCACCGAGAACCTGCTGCTTGGTGGCCGGAGCCACCGGGGGAACCTGCTGCTTGGCGACCCGAGCCACCGGAGATACGAACGCACGGTGACACAGGACGCCGACTGAACTTTACACGACCACGAGAGCCGTACGGCGACCGCGGCCTGTCGTGAGGAATGAACACCCACTAGCGGGACGGCTATTCCGGCATGCCAAAATTCCGATTCTCTGGCGCACCATCCGTCACAGCAGTCATCATGTGTTCCAGCATCGCCTGGTGATCGAGGTCGTAGGGGAAGACGCACCTCGCTCTCCGGGAGGTCACCGTGCCAACGCGTGGCGTCGTATACGTCCACTCGACCCCACTCGCCGTGTGTGCACACGTCGAGTGGGCGATCGCGCGCGTCCTTACCGTGCCGGTCAATCTGCACTGGACGGTTCAACCCGTCGATCCCGGCGCACGCCGGGCGGAGTGCAGTTGGTCCGGCCGGCCGGGGACGGGTGCGGAACTGGCTGCTGCCCTGCGGCAGTGGCCGATGATCCGATTCGAGATCACCGAGGAACCGAGCGCCGGGGTCGACGGCGAGCGGTTCATGTACGTCCCGGGACGCGGGCTGTTCCGGGCCACCACCGGCGCGGCCGGCGACATCCAGCTCGGCGAGGACCGGCTGCGCGCCATCATGGCGGCGGCACGGGCTCCCGAGGCGCTGGCGCACGCCCTCGACAAGGCGCTCGGCACGGCGTGGGACGCCGAACTGGAGCCCTACCGGTACGCCGGTGACGGGGCTCCCGTGACGCTGCTCACCAGGGTCGGCTGACGGTGCGGCCACGGCCACGGGCACCGGTGCCGGGGCGTCTTGGTCAAGTTGCCCTGATAAGGGGGAAACTGATGGGATAGCCGGATGCCGACCCCCCTCCGGCGTACCATCGCCGCGCTCGCCGTACTGGCCGCGCTGACCGCGACCGGCTGTGCCGGTCGACCCGACCAGGGCACCATCGCGGGCGCGAGCCGTACCACCCCGGCCAGCCCCACGGCCGCCGCGAGCCCCTCCGGCGGTGCGGACCCGGCGACGCGGGCGGCCGAACTGGTCGGCCGGCTGACCGACGAGGACCTGGTCGGCCAGGTCCTGATGCCGTACGCGTACGGCAGCTCGGCCACCAAGGTCACGATCGGTTCGGCGACCGGCAACAAAGCGCTGGCCGGAGTCGAGACCCCGGCCGAGATGATCGCCAAGTACCGGTTGGGTGGCCTCATCCTGGTCGGCTTCTCCGCCGACGACCCGACCGGCAAGAACCAGGTCACCACGAACGTCGACAACGTCGAGCAGGTGCACGGACTGACCGGCGGGCTGCGCGAGGCCGGTGCCAAGCTCCCGGCCGGTGCCGCGCCGCTGCTGATCGGCACCGACCAGGAGTTCGGTGTGGTCACCCGGATCGGCACCGGCGTGACCGTCCTGCCCAGCGCGATGGCGTTCGGGGCGGCCCGGAACCCGGCCCTGACCGAGGCCGCCTGGCGGGCAGCCGGCACCGAGCTCGCCGCCCTCGGGATCAACGTCGACTTCGCCCCCGACGCCGACGTCCTCGGCGCGCACAGCACCGTGATCGGCTCCCGGTCCTTCGGCGACGACCCGAAGAACACCGGCGACCAGGTCGCCGCCGCCGTACGCGGACTCCAGGGGGCGGGCGTCGCGGCGACCCTCAAGCACTTCCCCGGGCACGGCCACACCGCCGCCGACTCCCACGACGACCTGCCGCAGCTCACCCAGGACAGAGCCGCGCTCGACAGCGGCGACCTGCCGCCGTTCACCGCCGGCATCGCCGCCGGCGCCGGGCTGGTCATGTCCGGCCACCTGGACGTACGGGCGATCGACCCGGGCGTGCCGGCCACCTTCTCGCACAAGGTGCTCACCGACCTGCTCCGCGGACAGCTCGGCTTCAAGGGCGTGCTGGTCTCCGACGGGATGAACATGGCACCGGCGATGCGCTACCCGCCGGGCGAGGCAGCCGTCCGGGCGATCAACGCCGGCAACGACCTGCTGCTGATGCCGCCGAACCTGACCCAGGCGTACGACGGGCTGCTGGCCGGCGTACGCGACGGGACCCTGCCCCGGACCCGGCTGGTCGAGGCGGTCACCCGGGTACTCACGCTGAAGTTCAGCCTCGCCGGGAAGCAGATGCCGTCGATGGCGTCGCTGGACACGGCGACGCACCGGGAGGCGGCCCGGAAGGTCGCCAACGCCTCCGTCACCGCACTGCGCGGCACCTGCGCGCAGGCGGCCGTACCCGGACCGATCACCGTCACCGCCGCCAACGGGCGGGAGAAGACCGCCGCCACGCTCACCGAGGCGCTGCGCGCGGCCGGGGCCACCGTGGTCGCCCAGGGCGGCACGATCGTGCACCTGGTCGGGTACGGCGACGGCGCCGCCGACCTCAACGCCGCCGCCGGGGTGACCGTCGCGATGGACACCCCGTACCTGCTCGACACGGCGAAGTCACCGGTGCTGCTGGCGACGTACTCGTCCACCGCCGTGTCGATGGCCGCACTGGCCGACGTACTCGCCGGCAAGGCCCGGCCGACCGGCCACTCGCCGGTGCCGGTGACCGGCCTGCCGCGCAGTTCCTGCACCGCCTGAACGCCGCCGCGGCAGCGGGATGCCGGTCGGTCATCGGCCCGCCGGAATCCCGCTGCTGGTAGCGTTCGGACGTCCGCCGGGTCGACCGGAACGGGGGGTGCGCGGGCCGTGACGCAACCGGGACCGGCACTGTCCGTGGTCGTGCCCATGTTCAACGAGGAAAGCGTGCTGCCGCTGCTGGTCGAGCGGCTCCGCGGCGTCCTCGACGGGCTCGGCGAACCCTACGAGGTGGTCGCCGTCGACGACGGCAGCACCGACGGCACCCACACCGCGCTGACCGGGATCCGGGCCCACTGGCCCCAACTGCGGATCCTGCGGCTGCGCCGCAACAGCGGACACCAGGCGGCCCTCGTCGCCGGGGTGCTGCGGGCCCGGGGCGGGCACGTGGTCAGCCTCGACGCCGACCTCCAGGACCCACCGGAGACCATCGCCGAGATGCTCCGGGTCGCCCGCGCCCGGCAACTCGACATCGTCTACGGCGTACGCGCCGACCGGAGCAGCGACACCGTCTTCAAACGGTGGACGGCCGGGCTCTACTACCGGCTGATGCGGCGACTGGTCGGCAAGCAGGTGCCCGCCCAGGCCGGTGACTTCCGGCTGCTCAGCCGCGCCGCCGTGGAGGCACTGCGGGAGTTGCCCGAACGGACCCCGGTGCTCCGGCTGGTCGTACCCTGGCTCGGGTTTCCCAGCGGCGAGGTGACCTACCTGCGCGACGAACGGGCGGCCGGGCGGACCAAGTACCCGGTGTCCCGGATGGTCGGCCTCGCCGCCGACAGCGTGACCAGCTTCTCCGCCGCCCCGCTGCGCTTCGCCACCTGGCTCGGCCTGGCCGGCGTCGCGGTCTGCACCCTGCTGGTGGTGGTCGCCGTGGTCGCCTACTTCTTCGGCGCGACGGTCAGCGGCTGGCCCTCCCTCTACGTGGCGGTCCTCTTCCTCGGCGCCGTCCAACTGCTCTGTCTCGGCCTGCTGGGGGAGTACGTGGCCCGGATCTACACGGCGGTACAGGCGCGACCGGCGTACTTCGTCGCCACCGACACCGCCGACGGCCCGCCGCCCCCGCCCACCGGCTCGACCGGCACCGCCGCCGACGGTGACGTGGCCGCCCTCGCCGACACGCTGCGTTGACCGCCCTCACCGAGGGCACGCCGGCCCTGCACACCCCGACCACGCGGTCCGGGGCCGCCGTCGACGCCCTGCGCCGGTACGCGCCCGCCACGACCGTCCTCGTCGTCCTCACCGCCGTCCTGCTCGACACCGGCACCCCCGCCGCCGACATCGCCCGCTACACCGCTTACGCCCTGCTGGCCGTCGTCCTGCCCGGCACCCTGGTCTACCGGGCACTGCGCGCCCGAGCACACACCCTGGTCGAGGACCTGGCCGTCGGCGCCGCCGTCGGACTGATCCTCGAACTCGGCGCCTGGGCCGTCCTGACCGGACTCGGCCTCGAACACTGGCTGCGGTACTGGCCCGTCGCGGTGCTGCTGCCGTTCCTCGCCGTACCCCGACTGCGCCGACACTGGCGGGTGCGCGACTACACCCCGGTCCCGACGGGCTGGGCCTGTGCCGTCGCGGCCGTGATCGTCGGCCTCACCGCCTACCTCGCCGAGTCGTTCCTCTACCGCAACCCGATCCTGCCCACCGGCGAGGGCCAGGCGCAGTACATCGACCTGCCGTTCCAGCTCGCCATCGCCGGCGCCGCCACCCACCAGATGCCGCCGGACGTGCCGCAGGTGGCCGGCGAACCACTGCACTACCACTGGTTCGGCTTCGCCCACATGGCGGCGGCCAGCCTGGTCAGCGGGGTCGACCTGCCCACGGTCTTCTTCCGGCTGGCCGTACCGGCGCTCTGCCTGCTCGCGGTGCTGCTGGTCGCGGTCGTCGGCTGGCGGATCACCGGCCGCCCGTACGCGGGCGCGGTGGCGGCGGCACTCATGTTCACCATCGGCGAGTTCGGCTACGAGAACGGGATCCGCCAACTCTTCGGCACCCAGGCCACGTTCATCGTCTGGGGCAGCCCGTCGATGACGTACAGCTGGGTGTTGCTGCTGCCGCTGATAGCGGTCCTGGCCGACCGGATCGGCCCGGCCCGCGACGTCGCCGTGCCACCACTGGGCCGGGGCGCCTGGGTCCTCGCCGCGCTCCTGCTCGCCGCCTCCACCGGCGCCAAGGCCAGTACGGTCCCGGTCGTCGCCGCCGCCCTCGCGCTGACCGCCCTGGTGACCCTGCTGGTACGCCGACGACCGGCCTGGCCGGTGATCGTCGCCGGGCTGCTGACCCTGGCCGCCCAGGGCTTCGCCACCGCGATCCTGTTCGCCTTCGAGAGCCACGGCGTCACCGTCGACCCCTTCTCCGGCCTGCGGCCCTTCGTCGGCACCGTCGACCGCCCGGCCGGCGCCACCGCCCTGCTCTGGGTCGCCGTCGTGCTCGCCTTCCTGGTCAACCTGCACCTGCGCCTGGCCGGCATCGTCGCGCTGATCCGCCACCGCCGGTTCCGGCTCGAACCGGTGCAGGTGTTCCTGCTCGGCGGCGCCCTCGCCGGCCCGGCGATCTACCTGCTCGTCGGCCACCCCGGCAGCAGCAACCAGTACTTCGTCCGGGCCGGTTTCGCGTTCGGTGTGATCGCCTCCGCCTGGGGCTACGCCGAACTACTGGAACGGGCCCGGCTGTCGCGGCGCAGCCGGATCCTGCTCGCCGTCGGCGCGGCCGGGCTCGGGCTCGTCCTGAGCCTGATCCAACTCGGCTACCCGGCGCAGGTGTACTCCGTGCCCACCTGGGATCCGCTCCGGCCGCTGTTCTGGTGGGCGGCGGCGCTCGCCGGGCTCGCCGTACTCGGGCTGCTGCTCTGGCCGGCACTGGCCGGACGCTGGCCCCGGTTGCGGGGGCGGGGAGCGGCGATCCTGCTCACCGGCGTGCTGGTCGCCGGGGCACCGGGACTGGTGCTCGACGCGGCGGCAGGACGTCAGTACCCCAACGGCGGCGCGTACGCGGTGGTGCCGATGCCGGCGTCGCGGGTGGCCGCCGCCCGCTTCGTGTACGAGCACAGCGACCCGGACGACGTCGTCGCCACCAACGTCCACTGCCGGGCCATGGTCAACGGCTACTGTGACGCGCGCTCGTTCTGGCTGAGCGCCTACACCGAGCGCTCGGTGCTGGTCGAGGGGTGGTCGTTCGCGCCCCGGATGGTCGGACTGCCCGGCGGCCCGTACGCCCCGTTCTGGGATCCGGAGCGGTTGCGGGCCAACGACGAGGCGTTCACCGCCCCCACCCCGGACGGCCTGGCAACTCTCCGCACCCGCTACAACGTCCGCTGGCTGGTCGTCGACCGCACCGTCGGCGAAGAGTCCCCCGACCTGGCCGCCCTCTCCACCCCCCGCTTCGACAACGGCACCCTGGCCGTCTACGAACTCCCCTAACGCCCCGCCCCCCCCGCCCCCCGCCCCCCGCCCCCGTTCCGTGCCCGGGGATGAGGCGCCACTCTTTCACTGAATGAGTGGTAATTCCGCGCCGGATTACCACTCATTCTCTGTATTAGTGGTGATCAAGGGGGAGAGGGGAGGGGGGAGGGGAGGGACGGAGTTAGGGGCGGTGGGCGCGGAGCATGAGGGAGACGCCGGGGAGGGACTTGACCGGTAGGTAGCGTTCGGCGGTGATGACCGCGCGGAGGCCGAGGTTGATCACGCCGGGCAGGTCGTCGAGGTCGCTGCCGGTGGACTTGCGGCGGCGCCAGGCGGCCACCGGGCGGAGCACCACGTTCCAGGACCAGAGTTCGTCGACCACCAGGCCGGCCCGCTCCAGCACGGAGACCAGCGAGGTCCGGTCGTAACGGCGTACGTGACCAACCGCCACGTCGTGCGCCGACCACAGTCGCATGTCGCACGGTACGGCGATCAGCGCGGTCCCGCCCGGCCGCAGCGTACGCCGGATCTCCGCCGCCGCGAGATCGTCCTCGTCGATGTGTTCGAGGATGTCGAAGGCGACCACCAGACCCAGGCTCGCCGACGGCAGTGGCAGGTGTCGGGCATCCGCGCGCAGCACGTGCAGACCGCGCTCGGCAGCCACCTGTGCCCCCTCGGGGCTGTACTCCAGTGCCACCGGCCGCCAGCCGTGCGCCCGCAGCACCCGCGTGTTGCCGCCCCCGGCGGCACCGATGTCCAACGCCCGGTCACCGGCCGGTTCCGGCCCCGTCCCGGCGGGAGCCGCCGATCCATTCACCCCGGGGGGAGCCGCCGATCCATTCACCCCGGGGGGAGCCGCCGATCCATTCACCCCGGCGGGAGCCGCCGATCCATTCACCCCGGCCGGAGCCGCCGCTCCATTCGCTCGGGCGGGAGCCGCCGGTCCGCCCGCCCCGGACGGGTGCGGGCCCTGGCCGGCGGCGGCGAGCCGGCGCAGCGAGCGGGCCAGGAGGGCCCGCCGCTCCCGGTACCACCAGTGGGTGTCCTCCAGGGCGGCCAGCTTGCGGATCTCGGTCGCTTCCACGGGGATTCACCCTAGGCCACCGGAGTTCGGAGAAAGCCACAGGAGTAGGCCGCCGGCCTACGGAGAACGGCACAGGAGTAGGGACAAAGAGGAGCACGGCGAAGGGGCCCCGGAGGTACCGGAGCCCCTTGACGTACCGGGAGAAACTACAGCGGGATGTTGCCGTGGGCGCCGCGTGCGGCCGGGGCTCCGGCCAGCGCCTCGGCGATCCGGCGCCGGGTCGAGCCCGGCTCGATCACGTCGTCGACCACGCCGATCTCCAGCGCCCGGTTCACCCCACCGGCGGTCTTGGTCTGCTCCTCGATCAGCCGGGCCCGCATCGCCTCACGCTCGGCGGCCGGGGTGGCGGCGATCTTCTTGCGGTGCAGGATGTTGACCGCCGCCGACGCGCCCATCACGGCGACCTCGGCGTTCGGCCAGGCGAAGACCGCGGTGGCGCCGAGCGATCGGGAGTTCATCGCGATGTACGCGCCGCCGTACGCCTTGCGGGTCACCAGGGTCACCCGGGGCACGACCGCCTCGGCGAAGGCGTGCAGCAGCTTGGCGCCGCGGCGTACCACGCCGTCCCACTCCTGGCCCAGACCGGGCAGGTAGCCAGGCACGTCGACCAGCACGATCAGCGGTACGCCGAGCGCGTCGCACATGCGCACGAACCGGGCCGCCTTCTCGGCGCTGGACGCGTCCAGGCAGCCGCCCAGCCGCAGCGGGTTGTTCGCGATCACGCCGACGGTACGGCCGGCGAACCGACCGAGCACGGTCACCACGTTCGGCGCCCACTTGGCGTGCAACTCCACCCCGGCGGCGTCGAGCAGCGCCTTCACCACCGGCTTGACGTCGTACGCCCGGTTCGGCTCGGAGGGCATCAGCGCGGCCAGGTCGTGGCCCGCCTCGGCGGTGGCCGGGATGTCGGCCGGGCTCAGCCGTCCCTGGTGACCCAGGAGCGCGGCCAGCTTGCGGGCCTCGACCAGGGCCGACTCGTCGTCCTTCGTGGTCACGTGCACCACGCCGGAGCGGCGGCCGTGCGGCTCGGGGCCGCCGAGGCGCTCCATGTCGACCTGCTCGCCGGTGACGCTGCGGACCACCTCCGGCCCGGTCACGAAGATCCGGCCAGCGCCGCTCATCACCACGATGTCGGTCAGCGCCGGTCCGTAGGCGGCACCGCCGGCCGCCGGGCCGAGCACCACCGAGATCTGCGGCACCTGCCCGGAGGCGCGCACCATGGCGGCGAAGACCTGGCCGACCGCGTCGAGTGCGACCACGCCCTCGGCCAGCCGGGCGCCGCCGGAGTGCCAGAGGCCGAGTACCGGCACCCGTTCCCGTACGGCGGTGTCGATCGCGTCGACGATGTGTTGGCACCCGACGGTGCCCATCGCGCCGCCCATCCGGGTCGCGTCGGTGGCGTACGCGACGGCGGGGGTGCCGTCGATCTCGCCCCGGGCCCAGAGCACGCCCGAGTCGTCGCGCGGCACCAGCAGGCGCAGCGAGCCGGCGTCGAACAGGGCCCGCAGCCGCAACTCGGGGTCGCGGTGGTCGACGGTCGAGGAGTCAGCGCTGACAGAAGTGGTGGTCACGTACGCCTCCAATCACACCCCGGCCGGGTACGCGGGCGTACCCGACCGGAGCAGGCAGTTGGTCTCAGGCCCGCGTGAAGATGAGAGCCACGTTATGCCCGCCGAAGCCGAACGAGTTGTTCAGAGCTGCGGGGATGTCCAGATGACGCGCCTTGTGGGCGACCACGTCGAGCAGGCCGTCCTCCGGGTCGTCGAGATTGATCGTCGGCGGGACGATCGAGTCCCGGATGGACAGGATGGTCGCGATCGACTCGACCGCGCCCGCCGCGCCGAGCAGGTGCCCGATCAGCGACTTGGTGGCGGTGAGCACCGGGTGGTCGCCGAGGGCGGCGCGCAGACCGGCCACCTCCAGCATGTCGCCCACCGGGGTGGAGGTGGCGTGCGCGTTGACGTGCACGATGTCCGACCGGTCGAGGTCCGCGTCGGCCAGCGCGAACCGGATCGCCCGCTTGAAGCCGGCGCCCTCCGGGTGCGGCTGGACGATGTCGTACCCGTCGGAGGTGATCCCGGCACCGGCGAGCCGGGCGTAGACCCGCGCGCCGCGAGCGGCGGCGTGGTCGGCCCGTTCGAGGACGAGCACACCGGCACCCTCACCGAGGACGAACCCGTCCCGGCCCTTGTCCCAGGGGCGGGACGCGGTCAGCGGGTCGTCGTTGCGGATCGACATGGCCCGCGCCGAGGCGAACCCGGCGATCGGCAGCGGGTGGATGACCGCCTCGGTGCCACCGGCGACGACCACGTCGGCGCGACCCGACCTGATCATGTCCAGTCCGAGGGCGATCGCCTCCGCGCCGGTCGCGCAGGCGCTGGCGACCGAGTGCACGCCCGCCTGGGCACCGAGTTCGAGCCCGACCCAGGCGGCCGGTCCGTTCGGCATCAGCATCGGGACGGTGTGCGGGGAGACCCGCCGCGGTCCCTTCTCCTCCAGGATGTCGTCCTGGGCGAGCAGGGTCTGTGCGCCGCCGATGCCGGTGCCGACACTGACCCCGAGCCGCTCCGGGTTCAGGCCGGAGTCGGCCAGCCCGGAGTCGGCCCAGGCCTCGTGGGCGGCGATCAGGGCGATCGCCTCGGACCGGTCGAGCCGGCGCAGCTTGACCCGGTCCAGTACCTCGGACGGGTCGACCGCCAGCTCGGCGGCGATCCGGACCGGCAGTTGCGCGGCCCACTCCTGGGTGAGCGGTCCCACCCCGGAGCGGCCGGCGAGCATGGCGTCCCAGGTCGACGCGACGTCCCCGCCGAGCGGGGTCGTCGCGCCGAGCCCGGTGACGACGACGTCGGGGCGAGTCATGATCAGGACTGCGCCTCAATGTAGGCGACGGCGTCGCCCACGGTCTTGAGGTTCTGTACCTCGTTGTCGGGGATCTTCACGCCGAACTTCTCCTCGGCCGCGACGACGACCTCGACCATGGAGAGCGAGTCGACGTCAAGGTCGTCGGTGAACGACTTCTCCTCGGCGACGTCGTCCGGGTTCACGCCGGCAACCTCTTCGAGGATCTCGGCGAGGCCGGCGGTGATCTCGTCACGGGTCGTCATGGTGCTGGTTTCCTCTCGATAAGTGGATCTGCGCTGGCGGACGATACCGCCTGCACCGGACCGCGCGTGCCGGCCGGTGGGGTCTGCCGGTCCGCCGGGGTGGCGTACCGGGGGAGGGGGTGCTCAGGGGCAGCGGACGACCTGGCCGGCGTAGGTGAGACCGCCGCCGAAGCCGAAGAGCAGGACCGGGGCGCCCTTGGTGATCGCCCGCTGCTCGACCAGCTTGGACAGGGCCAGGGGCACGCTCGCCGCCGACGTGTTGCCGGACTCGATGATGTCGCGGGCGATCACCGCGTTGGGCATGCCGAGCCGCTTGGCGATCCCCTCGATGATCCGCAGGTTCGCCTGGTGCGGCACGAACGCGGCGATCTCCTCCGGGGCCACCCCGGCCCGCTCGCAGGCCTGGAGGGCGAGCGGGGCGAGCGCGGTGGTCGCCCAGCGGAAGACCGTCTGGCCCTCCTGCTGGATGTACGGGCGCCAGCCCTCGATCCGTACGGCGTCGCTCTTCTCCGGCACCGAGCCCCAGACGACCGGGCCGATGCCCGGGGTGTCGCCGTCGTCCTCGGCGCTGACCACCGCGGCGCCGGCCCCGTCACCGAAGATGATGCAGGTCGAGCGGTCGGTCCAGTCGGTGAAGTCGGAGAGCTTCTCGGCGCCGATGACCAGGGCGTTGCGGGCCGCTCCGGCGCGCAGCGCGTGGTCGGCGGTGCCGAGGGCGTAGGAGAAGCCGGAGCAGGCGGTGTTGAGGTCGAACGCGGCCGGGGCGTCGATGCCGAGCTTGGCGGCGACCCGGCAGGCGACGTTCGGGCTGCGGTCGACCGAGGAGCAGGTGGCGACGACGACCATGTCGATGTCGGCGGCGGTGAGCCCGGACTTGGCCAGCGCGGTGTCGGCCGCGGCGGTGGCCATGTCGCTGACGGTCTCGCTGTCGGCGATCCGGCGGGTGACGATGCCGACCCGGTCCCGGATCCACTCGTCGTTGGTGTCGACGATCTTGGCCAGGTCGTCGTTCGTGAGGACCCGGGATGGCTGGTAATGCCCCATGGCGACGATGCGACTCATGAGAGGTGTCCTCCGATGCGGGCGAGGGGTTGGCCCGGGGCGACCGGGTCGTCGGGTGAGGCCAGCCACTCGGTGAGCACGCCGGAACAGTGCGCTGCCACCTCGCTCGGCCCCTGTCGGGTGGTGACGTGGCCGATGGACTGCCCGGACTTGACCGTGTCGCCCTCGTTGAGGTCGACGGCGGGTACGAACGTACCCGCGATCGGTGCGACCACCACCCGGAACTGCATGGTGGGTTCGTGACTGGGGGCCATCCCGTGCCGCGCGATCAGGTCGCGGGCGGCGGGCAGGTCGTCCGGGGTGTTGAGGGTGACGATCTCCGGCACCCCGGTCGCCTTGAGTTCGCGCTTGACCAGACCGGCGAGAGTGCCGGCCGGCGGGAGTTCGATCACGCCGGTGACGCCGAGGTCGGCCAGGGTGGCCATGCAGAGGTCCCAGCGGACCGGGGCGGTCACCTGCCGGACCAGCCGCTGGAGCATCTCCCGGCCGTGGTTGACGGCGGCGCCGTCGAGGTTGGACAGGAGCAGCCGGGCCGGGTCGGTCGGCACGATGCCGGCGGCGATGCCGGCGAGGGCCTGCTCGGCCGGGGCCATGTACGGGCTGTGGAAGGCACCGGCCACCTGGAGCAGGCGTACCCGGGCACCGGCCGGCGGGTCGGCGGCGAGCTTCTCCAGCCGGTCGACGGCCCCGGCGGCGACGATCTGGCCGGCTCCGTTGTAGTTGGCCGGGTGCAGGCCGTGGGCCTCGATCGCGGCGGTCACCTGCTCCGGGTCGCCGCCGAGTACGGCGGCCATGCCGGTCGGTTCGAGCGCGCAGGCGGCGGCCATCTCCCGGCCGCGTACGCCGGCCAGGGTGATGGCGGCCTCGGCGGGCAGTACGCCGGCCAGGGCGGCGGCACCCAGTTCACCGACGCTGTGGCCGGCGGTGAGGCTGACGTCGTACATCGGGAGGTGTTCGGCGGCGAGCAGTGCGGCGGCGACCAGCAGCGGCTGGGTGCGCGCGGTGTCCTTGATCTCGTCCGCGTCGGCGGCGGTGCCGAGGTGGACGAGGTCCACTCCGGCGAGTGCGGACCACCAGCGCAGTCGCGCCTCGGTGCCGGTCAGGTCGAGCCACGGAGTGAGGAAGCCGGGCTTCTGTGAGCCCTGGCCAGGCGAGAGTACGGCGAGCACGCCTATGACTCTGCTGGATACTGGTCGGTCACGTGCTTGCCGCAACTCACCAAACCACACTACGACCTTTGTAGGGTTCCTACAATGATCGGCAGTGGTGATTCGGGTTATGAGCCCTTTGTCGTGAACGACCGTTCATGTCCGGGTGCGTTCGGCCCCGGTGCGGCCGGGTCCAACCGGCCGATCGTCAGTGCCATCCGCAACGCGAACGCGTCCCGTGGGGTCAGTGGCGAGAACCCGGTCACGTCGGCGATCCGGCGCAGACGGTAACGCACCGTGTTCGGATGGACGAACAGTGCCCGCGCCGCGCTCTCCAACACCCCACCGGCGGCGAAGAACGCGTCCATCGTCTCCAGCAGCTCACCGCCGGCCCGCACCAGCGGCGCGTAGACGTCCTGCCGCAGCCCGCGCCGGGCCTCCGAGTCGCCGGCCAGGGCCCGCTCCGGCAGCAGGTCGCTCGCGGCCACCGGGCGCGGCGCACCGGGCCACGCCGGAGCCGCCCGGAACCCGGACAGCGCGGCCCGCGCCGAGTCGGTCGCCTCGTCCAGGCTCGGCACGGCCGGACCGACCACCACCGGGCCGTCGCCGAAACCGCCGAGCAGTCGCCCGGTCGCGGCCAGCGGGTCCACCGCCCCGCCGAGCACCAGCACCAGCCGGTCCCCGTGCACACCGCCGATCGTCTCCACCCCGATCCGCCGGGCGGCCCGGTAGAGGGTGTGCAGCACCGCGGCCACCTCGCCACCGGGGGAGCGACCCACCGCGACCGCCACCGGCGGGGCGTCCGCCCAGCCGAGCGCGGCGGCCCGACTGGCCAGCACATCGGAGGAGTCGCCGCGCAGCAGGGCGTCCACCAGCAGGGCCTGCAACCGGGCGTCCCAGGAGCCGCGCGTCTCGGCGGCCCGCGCGTACACCCGGGCGGCGGCGAACGCGATCTCGCGGGAGAACTTCAGCACCACCTCGCGGAGCAGTTGCTCCTCGCCGGGCGCGGCCAGCTCCGGCACCTGCTCCTCGACCACGTCGATGGTCACCTTGATCAGGGCGACGGTCTGTTGCAGGCTGATCGACCGGGCCAGCGCCCGGGGCGCCGAGGCGAACACCTCGTCGGAGACCTCCTGCGGGTTCTCCCGCGCCCCACCGCCGTGGCGCAGCCACTCGACCAGGGAACTGACGCCGGACTGCGCGACCAGCATGACCCAGGCCCGCTGCTCGGCCGGCAGCCCCCGGAACCAGGGCAGCGTCTCGTCCATCCGGGCCATGCTGGCGGTGGCCAGGGTGCCCGCCGCGCGTTCGATCCGGCGCAGGGTGGCGGCCAGCTCCCCACCATCCGCCTCGGCCACCACCCCGTCACCCTGTCACGCCGGCTCGTGCGCCACCCGTCCGGGTCGGTCCGGGCGTGCCATCATGCTGGGATGATCGCCCGCCCGCCGATCGCGCTGCCGTTGCTCGCGCTGGTCGCCTTCCTGACCCTGTTCGGACTGGTGGTCGGTGGCTGGGCGCCGCTGGACGGCTTCGACGCCGCGGTCAGCGAGGCCTTCCGGGGGTACGGCGACCAGCGCCCCGCCCTGGTCGAGGTGCTGCGGCTGGCCACCGACGTGGCCGCCACGATCCCGTTCCTGGTCGTCGGTGCGGTGGCGACGGCCGCCCTGCTGGCCCGGGGCGAGCGCCGGTTCGCCGCCTGCTGTGCCACGGTCACCGTGCTGGTGCCGGTGCTGTGGAGCCTGATGCACCTGTGGGTGCACCACCCCCGCCCGGTGGACGGCTTCGTGGTGGTGCACAGCAACGGCTTCCCCAGCGGGCACACCAGCAACGCCAGCGCGGCGGCGCTGCTGGCCGTACTCCTGCTCTGGCCCCGGCTGGCCCGGACCGGGCGGGTCGTCGCGGTCTCGCTCGCGGCGGCCTTCGCGATCTTCATCGGACTGACCCGGCTGGCGTTGCTGGCCCACTGGCCGGCCGACGTGCTCGGAGGCTGGCTGCTCGCGCTCGCCGTGGTCCCCCCGGTGCTGTACGCCGTGGACCGGGTCGTGCCGCGCCGGCCCGTTCCGGTGCTCGCCGCGAACCGGCCGCCCCGCTGACCGGACGGGATGTCGTTGACCGGCCCCGGATCCGGCCGCCCCGCCGGGGTCGACTCTTCGTGATCATCAGATGTCCCTCCGTCGATTGACGGAGCCGGGGGCCGCACGCGTCAACGATTCGTCGGATGGCAACGGACCGATGGTGTGGTGGGATCGACGGATGGCCGTACAGCGTCGTACGAGCGGTCAGCGCGAGGTTCTGCCGAGCCGGGGGTCGACGCGCGGCCGGGACCGCTCCGCAGCGCCATCCCGATCTTCAGCCACGGCGGCGTGAGACCCGTCAACCTGGGCCAGTACGGTGAGAGTGCCTGGTACGGCATGCCACAGTCCCGCGATGGTCACCACCACCGATGAGCTGGGCCGTCCCGGGGGATCGCCCACACGGCGACGGTGACAAGAGCAAGAGGAGGCCGGATGGCGCACGGGGAGGCCGAGCACGGCTGCGCCCGCGGCGAGCAGCCGCTGTTCCGGGGTGACCAGGACGAGCAGTCGACGTCCTTCACGGGTAAGCCGATGCGTTGGGTCTGCGGCGCGGTGCCGGCCGGGGCCGAGGTGGCTCCCGGTGCGACCGGCTCCGGCGCGACCGGGGTGGGCCCGGCGTTGACCGGCTCGACCGGCGCGGGTCCCATCGGCACCGGCGCGACCGGCGTGGGAGCGGTGGGCCCGGGCGCGACCGGCGCGGGACCGATCGGTGCCGGCTCGGGTCTGGCCGGCGGGGTCGGCATCGGCTCGGGCGGTACGCCGACCCCGGAGCCGCTGGCCGACGAGGGTGCGGTCGAGGTGGTGGTCGGTGCCCTGGTGCCCCGGCAGCGCACCGCCGAGCCGATCGGGACCTCCGGCACGCTGGGTCCCACCACCGCCGACGTCGACCCGGCGGATCCGGCCGACCAGGTCGGTGGCGACCTGCAACGGGCACCGTCCTGCCAGCCAGACCTGCCCGGTTGGGCCGGTGGGCACCGGCACGGCGCGGTCCGGCCACGGGTGCGCGGAGACCGGCGCCAGCGCCCACCGGACCGGTGGTGCTGAGCGGCCCTGACGGGTACCGGTGGGGTGCCGAGGGGCCCTAGCGGGTGCGGCGGCGGACGAGCAGCGCGATGCCGGCCAGGCAGATCGTGATCGCGACCACCACCGCGCCGTTGAGCAGCAGCAGGCCACGCAGGTCGGTGAGCATCCGGCCCAGGTCCTTGCCCGGGGTCAGCGAGTCCTCCCGGATCACCCGCTCGCCGCCGCCGATGCCGCCATTGACCACATTGGTCTGTGCCGGCAGCGGCACCCCGGCGGCCTGCAACGTCTCGGACATCGAGAGCCGGCCGAAGAACCAGGCCGGGGCGACCGTGCTGCCGTCCGGCTGCTTCGCCGGCCGGAACGCCCGGGGCCCGCCCTTGGCGAGCGGGTAGAGCTCGTAGCCCTGCTTCGGTGCGTCGTTGATCAGCACCGTCACGATGAACTTCGGACCGAGGTCGACGGCGGCCGGGGAACTGGTCTGCCCGCTGCCCCGCAACCAGCCGACCTGGTCGAGCACGGCGGCGAAGATCTCCTGGTCGCCCTCGGCGCGGATGATCAGCGGGGCGGCGACGCCGTCACCGGTGATGGTGACCGAGTTCGGTGCGGGAGGCGGTGCGGCCGACGCGGGTGCGGCCAGGCCGAGCCAGGAGCCCACCGTGATCAGCAGTGCGACGACGATGGTGAGTCGGTGTCTCTGCCCTCGGATCATCGCTGACCTCCTCGCCCCGTTCGATGGATGGCCTTGATGCAGGTCACGCACTGGGTTGTTCGGAGTGCGGTCTGCTGCCGGGGCAGGTTCGTCGCGCTCACTACACAGACTCCGCAGAACGCCGCTCGGTTGCACCTGTTCGAGCAGTATTTGGAACTATCTGCGATCTAGGGTCGACTTAGTGACGAGCCGTTGATCGGTGGCCGAATCGTATCTTCGCGGAGGACTCCATGGGGGGCAAATTCACCCGGGCGACGGGCCTGCTACTGGCCGCCATCGCCGGTGCTGCCTGCGTACTTCTGACGGCCGGACCGGCCGCCGCGCACAACTCGCTGACCAGCAGCGATCCGAAGGACGGGGCGAGCCTGGACCGGGCACCGGGCCAGGTGACCCTGACCTTCCTGGCCCGACTCGACCCGCGGGCCACGAAAATCACCCTGACCGGGCCGGATAACGTTTCGGCCGCAAGTGCCGAACCGACCTTCGCCGGATCCAGGGTGACGGTCGGCTTCCGGCCCGGACCGGCCGGTCTCTACACCGTCGGGTACGAGCTTCCGTCCAGTGACGGGCACCCGATCAAGGGCCGGATCCGGTTCACCCTCACCGTCGGCGCGACCCCGAGCGCCGCACCCACCCCGTCCGCGTCACCAACGCCGTCCCAGCCGACACCGGCCCCGTCCACGGCGGGACCGGACCTCAGCCCGCTCGCCGGCACCGGTCAGGACGAGCAGGGCGAATCGGCCTGGTGGCCGTGGGCCCTCGGCGGCGCCGTCCTGCTGGTCGCCGTACTGACCGGCGCCATCCTGCTCCGCCGCCGCCCCCGCACCACCTGACCCACCACTGAAGCAGCACAGGGGTGGGGCCCGCCGTGACCGGCCAGGGGATCAAGCCTGTCGACCCTCGCCGGGCACGGCGGGCCCCACCCCCACCAAGAATCAGGGTAGACGAACCCGAGCCGCCCGCAGCCGAGCGAGCGTACGCTCACGCCCCAGCACGACCAGCGACTCGAACAGCGGCAACCCGACCGTACGACCGGTGACCGCGACCCGTACCGGTGCCTGGGTCTTGCCGAGCTTGAGCCCGCGTTCCGCGCCGACCTGCTCCAGGCTCGCCTTGAGCGGCTCGGTGTCCCACGTCTCCAGCGCCTCGAAGGCGACGATCGCGGCGTCGAGCAGGTCGGCCGCGCCCTCCTTCATCGTCTTGGCCCAGGCCGCCTCGTCGATCAGCGGGCTGGACAGGAAGAGGAAGTCGACGTTCGGCACGATCTCGCTCATGACCGCGATCCGGGTCTGGGCCAGCTCCGCGACGGCCGCGAACGCGGCCGGGTCGAACTCCTCGGGCTGCCACGGCGGCGGGGCGATCGTGTCGGTGCCGGTCAGCCACGGCTGGCAGGCGGCGATGAACTCGTCCACCGGCAGGGCCCGGATGTAGTCGCCGTTGAAGGCGCGCAGCTTCTTCTCGTCGAAGAAGGCCGGCGACGGGTTGACCTCTTCCAGCCGGAACTCCGACTCGATCACCGACCACGGCACGATCTCCCGGTCGCCGGACGGCGCCCAGCCGAGCAGCATCAGGTAGTTGCGCATCGCCGAGGCCAGGTAGCCCTCGTCCTTGTACGCCTCCAGCGCCACCTTGTCGCGCCGCTTGGAGAGCTTCTGCCGCTTCTCGTTGACCACCACCGGCACGTGTGCCCAGACCGGCGGCTTGACCCCGAGCGCCTCCCAGAGCAGTTGCTGCTTGGGGGTGTTCGGCAGGTGCTCCTCGGCCCGGATGACGTGACTGATCTCCATGATCATGTCGTCCACGACGTTGGCCAGCAGGAAGACCGGCGAACCGTCGCCCCGGGCGATCACGAAGTCCTCGATCAGCTTGTTCTCGAACGTCGGCTCGCCCCGGATCAGGTCGACCACCACGGTCTCGCCCTCGTCCGGCGTACGGAAGCGCAGCGCGTGACCCTCGCCCGGTCCCAGGCCGAGGTCGCGGTGGTAACCGTCGTACCCCTGGTACTGCGAACCGGTGCGGGCCTGGACCGCCTCGCGGGTGCAGTCGCAGTAGTAGGCGCGGCCGGCGTCGTAGAGCCTGGCGGCGGCGGCCCGGTGCTGCTCGGCGTTGGCCGACTGGAAGTACGGGCCCTCGTAGCTGCCGCGTTCGATGCCGATCCAGTCCAGCGCGGAGAGGATGCCCTCGGTCCACTCGGGCTTGTTCCGGGCGGCGTCGGTGTCCTCGACCCGGAGGACGAACACACCGCCCTGCTGCCGGGCGTAGATCCAGTTCTGGAGGGCCGAGCGGGCACCGCCGACGTGGAACATGCCGGTCGGGGAGGGGGCGAAGCGTACGCGAACAGTCACGAGCCAAGCCTACGGGCGGACCCGTACGCCCCCGCCACCAGGTTTGCGAACCGCCCGATTATCGTCGCCTGCGGCCGTGACACCGCTGATCAGCGGCGACGACGCAGGACGGGAGAGGCGCGGATGGACCGGTTGGCTGCCGTACGCCGGATTCACCCGCTGCGGCGGCTGGACTGGTCGGCGTGGCTCGCGCTGGGTCTGTTCGCCCTCGGGCTGCTGCTGCTCGCCACCGGGCTGGTGCCGGCGGCCGACGCCGGTGCCACCCTGCGCCGGATCGCCCCGATCCTGGTTTTCCTCTTCGCGGTGCTGATCCTGGCCGAGCTGGCCGCGCGGGCCGAGTTCTTCGACGTGCTGGCGGCCCGGATGGCGATCGTCGCCGGGGGCAGCTATCCGGCGCTGTTCGGGCTGAGCGTGGCGCTGGCCGCGCTGACCACCATGATCCTCAACCTGGACACCACCGCCGTCCTGCTCACCCCGGTGATGCTGGCGGTCGCGGCCCGCGCCGGCATCGCGGCGCTGCCGCTGGCGATGACCACCATCTGGCTGGCGAACACGGCGAGCCTGCTGCTGCCGGTCTCCAACCTGACCAACCTGCTCGCCGCCGACCGGGTGGGGCTGCCGGTGCTCGGCTTCGCCGAACGGATGGCGCTGCCGCAGCTGGCCGCCCTGGCGGCCACCTCGGTCTGCCTCTGGGTCTGCTACTGGCGGGCGGGGCTGCGACCGGACCGGCGGTACGCGCCGCCACCGCGCCACCGGCCCCGCGACCGGGTGCTGTTCCGGGTCGCGGCGGCCACCTGCGCCCTGTTCGTGGTGGGCATCCTGGTCGGGGTGCCGATCGCGGTGGTGTCGGTGGCCGGCGCGGTGGTGCTGCTGGTGGCGTTCGCGGTCCGGGACCGGGCGCAGGTGCGCTGGGCCCTGGTCCCGTGGCGGCTGCTGGCGCTGGTGAGCGGGATGTTCCTGATCGTGGACGCGGTCGGCCGGCTCGGCCTGTCCCGGCTGCTGACGGCGGTGGTCGGGGCCGATCCGGGAGTGGTCGGGGTGTGGCGTTCGGCCGCCGCCGGTGGCGTACTGGCCAATCTGGTCAACAACCTGCCGGCGTACGTGGCCGCCGAGGCGGTGGTGCCGCTCGGCCACACCGATCAGTTGCTCGGCCTGCTGATCGGCACCAACGCCGGACCACTCGTGCTGCCCTGGGCGTCGCTGGCGACGCTGCTGTGGCTGGAGCGGTGCCGGGCCGCCGGGCTGAGTCCGCACTGGCCGCGTTTCGTGCGTACGGGCGCGTTGACCGCGACCGTCACGGTCGTCGCCGCCGTGACCGTCCTGCTGCTGGAACGCTGACCGTCCTGCTGCTCGAACGCTGACGTTCCCCGCGGTACGGATGCTCCCGCTCACGGCACGGAGCGGATGTTGACCACCAGGATGCTGCCGAGCAGGGTGACGGCGGCGGTGACCGCGTACAGGGTGGGGTAGCCGCCGAGGTGCACCACGATCGGGGCGGAGAGCGCCGGGCCGAGCACCTGCGGTGCGGCGTTCGCGATGTTGATCACGCCGAGGTCCTTGCCCCGGTCGGTGGCGATCGGCAACACCTGGGTGATCAGGGCCGCGTCGACCGCCAGGTAGACGCCGTACCCGGCACCGAGCAGCAGCGCGGCGACCAGGGCGGCCGGCCAGACCGGCCAGGCGGCGAGCAGCAGCGCGGCCACCGCCATGATCACGCCGGCCCAGATGACGAACACCCTGCGCCGGCCGGTGCGGTCCGACAGCCGCCCGGAGACGACGGCGGTGGCCATCATGCCGACCGTGTAGAGCAGGATCATGATCAGCAGGCCGGCTTCCGGGTCACCGTGGCGGACCTTGTCCTGCAAAAAGTAGAGCAGGTAGAGGGTGCCGAGCGCGTTGCCCATCTGGACCAGGAAGCGCGTGCCCCAGGCCCAGGCGAAGTCCGGGTGCCGGCGCGGGCTGACCCACATCCCGGCGAGCAGGTCCCGAAAGCGCAGCGGCGGCCGGTGCGTACGCGGCAGCGGGTCGTCCGGGGTGAGCAGTGCGAACGGCAGCGCCAGCAGCAACAGGGCGACCGCGATCACCAGGTAACCGGCGCGGGTGCCGGTGACCACGGTGGTGACCAGCACCGCCCCGACCACCAGCCCGAGCGCCTGCGGGATGCCGACCCAGCCGGAGACCCCGCCGCGCTGTGCCACCGGCACCCGGTCCGGGATGGCGGCGGTCAACGCCGCGAGCATCGCGTTGAGGGTCAGCTGCGCGGCGACCCAGGCCAGCGCCACCCCGAGGATCGTCCGCTGCTGGGCCAGGAGCAGGAACGACCCGGCGGCGAGCAGCGCGCCGAGCACCGTCCAGATGTGCCGGCGGCCGACCACCCGACCGCCCAGCCGCAGCGACGTACGGTCCGACAGCGCCCCGGCCAGCGGATTCGCCAGTACGGCGGCGAGCGCGCCGAACCCGGTCACCACCGCCAGCATCCCCTCCTTGCCGACCGGTGAGATCGACTCCACCTGCTGGGGCAGCAGGATCTGGATCGGGGTGAAGAACGCCATCCAGACGCCGAGGTTGGCGCCGAAGATCAGCGCGATCCATCCGCGCCGGACCGGCACGGTCGGCTCGGCGAGGGCGGCGGGCAGCGAGGCCGGAATCGGCTGCACGGTGGTCATGCCTGGCCGGCGATGGCGTCGCGGTACCAGGCGTACGAGGTTTTCGGGGTGCGGGTCAGGGTGTCGAAGTCGACGTGCACCAGCCCGAAGCGCTTGGTGAAGCCCTCGGCCCACTCGAAGTTGTCCAACAGCGACCAGACGTAGTAGCCGCGTACGTCCACGCCGTCGGCGATCGCCCGGTGCAGGGCGCGCAGGTGCCCGTCGAGGTACGCCACCCGCTGCGGGTCGTGGCACCGGCCGTCGGCGTCGAGGGTGTCGTCGTACGAGCAGCCGCCCTCGGTGACGTGGATCGGCGGGAGGGCGTCGCCGTACTCGCGGTGCAGTCCGGTGAGCAGTTCGTGCAGCCCGTCGGGGTCGACCGGCCAGCCGAAGCTGGTGGTCGGGTACGCCGCCAGCGGCACCAGGTCGAACGGGAGCGGGTCGGCCGGGTCGGTTGGCGCGCGTACGCCGGTGGGGTTGTAGTAGTTGACGCCGAGCGCGTCGATCGGCGCGGCGATGGTGTCGAGGTCGCCTCCGTGCACGATGGACGGATCGGTGCCGGGGATCTCGGGGTAGCCCCGGCCGAGGATCGGATCGGTGAACAGCCGGTTGTGCAGCGCGTCGTACGCCGCACCGGCGGCCCGGTCGGCGTCGGTGGTGCCCTGGACCCGGACCGGTGAGTAGTTGTTGGTGATGCCGATCGGGGCGGTGGTCAGCGCCCGCAGGGCGGTCACCGCGAGCCCGTGCCCGAGCAGTTGGTGGTGGGCGACCGGGAACGCGTCGAAGAGTTGCTGCCGGCCGGGTGCGTGGACGCCGAGCCCGTAGCCGTAGCTCATGTGGACGAACGGTTCGTTGAGCGTGATCCAGAGGGTGACCCGGTCGCCGAGCCGGCCGGCGACGAGGGCGGCGTAGTCGGCGAACCGGCCGGCGGTGTCGCGGGTCAACCAGCCGCCCTTGTCCTCCAGGTCCTGCGGCAGGTCCCAGTGGAACAGGGTGGCGACCGGGTCGATGCCCCGGTCGAGCAGGCCGTCGACGAGCCGGTCGTAGAAGCCGAGTCCGGCGGGGTTGGCCGGGCCGGTGCCGTCGGGCTGGATCCGGGGCCAGGCGATCGAGAACCGGTACGCCCCGACGCCGAGCCCGGCCAGCAGCCCGATGTCCTCGGGGTAGCGGTGGTAGTGGTCGCAGGCGACGTCGCCGGTGCTGCCGTCGACCACCGCTCCGGGCTGCCGGGTGAAACTGTCCCAGATCGACGGTCGGCGGCCGTCTTCGCTGGTCGCGCCCTCTATCTGGTACGCCGAGGTGGAGACGCCCCAGGTGAATCCGGCGGGAAACTCGGGCAGTGGAGCGCTCATCCACCCCTCCTCGAAACGCGAAAGTTGTTCGGAGAGTAGTCCTTCGGCGTGTCGTTGGATAGGCGTCCGGTTTGGTGCCAATATGCGCATAAGCAATGAATGTTCGTACGATGTCGTCAATGGAGGCAGCTAGAGATGATGCTCATTGAACGCAGCGTGCGGGTGGCGGCAGACATCGACGCGGTGTGGGACGTGGTCCAGCGCGCCGAGCGGCTGCCGGCCTGGCTCGCTGGGGTAAGACAGGCCGAGGTCCTCTCCGGCGAGGGATTCGGCCGACGGCAACGGGTCCGGGTCATCCGGGGACCGGCCGTGGACGCCGAGGTGATCGCCTACCAGGCGCCGACGCTGATCGCCTGGCGTGAGCGGACCGAGGGGTCCGGCGCCCGCGCCGAGGCCCGTACCGAGGTGTACGTCGAACTCGCCCCCGACGGCGACGACGCCACCGCAGTCCGGCTGATCATGGTGCGCTGGCCGGCCGGCCCGATCAGCGGCGCCCTGCTGCGCTGGGGCATGCGCCGGGTCGGCGCCAACCTGGAGGGCTCACTGGAGCGCCTCACCGGCCTCGCCACCGTCAGCTGAGCCCACCAGCACTCCCGCCCACGCGTGCGCCGATCCCGCCCGACCCCGACCCTGCGCAATCCGCTCGACCGGACCCCAGAAACGATCCGGGCCCGTCCGGCTGAGCTGGAGAACCAGCCAGCGGACGGGCCCGCGTGCGTGCGTACCCGGCGACTATCCGATCAGGAGTCGCCGCCGGTCTCGCCGACCGGAGCCGCCGCGATGTCGTTGATCGCGTACTTCGCGGCCGCCTCGGCCGGCACCTCGGCCGGTACTACCCCGCGTAGCGCGAGCTGCCGCAGCGCCGCCACGGTGACCGACTCGGCGTCGACGTGGAAGTGCCGGCGCAGCGCGTGCCGGGTGTCGGACAGACCGAAACCGTCGGTGCCGAGCGAGGTGTAGTCGCCCGGAACCCAACGCGAGATCAGGTCCGGCACGGCCCGCATCCAGTCGCTGACCGCGACCACCGGGCCGGGCGCGTCCGCGAGCTTCTGCGCGATGTACGGCACCCGCTGCTCGCCACCGGGGTTGAGCAGGTTGTGCTCCTCGGCCTGCACCGCGTCCCGGCGCAGCTCGGTCCAAGAGGTGACCGACCAGACGTCGGCGGCCACACCCCAGTCCTGGGCCAGCAACTGCTGTGCCTTCAGGGCCCACTGCATGCCCGTACCGGAGGCCAGCAGGTTGGCCCTCGGCGTCTCGCCGCCGCCGGAGTTCGAGACCGACGGTGCCGGCGCGTAGCGGTAGATGCCCTTGAGCAGCCCCTCCACGTCGACGTCGGCGGGCTCGGCCGGCTGGAGGATCGGCTCGTTGTAGACGGTGAGGTAGTAGAAGATGTTCTCCGGGTCCTCGCCGTACATCCGGTGCAGGCCGTTCTCCAGGATGTGCGCCATCTCGAACGCGAACGCCGGGTCGTACGCGACGACGGCCGGGTTGGTCGCGGCGAGCAGGTGCGAGTGGCCGTCCTCGTGCTGGAGACCCTCACCGTTGAGCGTGGTCCGCCCGGCGGTGGCGCCGAGCACGAAACCGCGCGCCATCTGGTCGGCGGCCGCCCAGAACGCGTCACCGGTGCGCTGGAAGCCGAACATCGAATAGAAGATGTAGAGCGGGATCATCGGCTCGTCGTGGGTGGCGTACGACGAGCCGGCGGCGGTGAACGAGGCCACCGAACCGGCCTCGTTGATCCCCTCGTGCAGGATCTGCCCGCTGGTCGACTCCTTGTACGACAGGAACAGCTCCCGGTCGACCGAGGTGTACTTCTGCCCGTGCGGCGAGTAGATCTTCTGGGTCGGGAAGAGCGAGTCCATACCGAAGGTACGGGCCTCGTCCGGGATGATCGGCACCCACCGCTTGCCGAACTCGCGGTCCTTCATCACGTCCTTGAGCAGCCGGACGAAGGCCATCGTGGTGGCGATCTTCTGCTTGCCCGAGCCCCGCTTGACGTCGGCGAACCGCTCCGGGCCGGGTATCGCCAGCGCCTTGTGCGCGGTCCGGCGCGACGGCAGGTAGCCGCCGAGCTGCTGCCGGCGCTCGCGCAGGTACGCCAGCTCGTCGGACTTCTCACCCGGGTGGAAGTACGGCGGCAGGTACGGGTTGCTCTCCAGCGCGCTGTCCGGGATGTCCAGGTAGAGGCGGTCGCGGAACGACTTCAGGTCGTCCAGCGTCAGCTTCTTCATCTGGTGCGTGGCGTTGCGGCCCTCGAAGTGCGAGCCGAGCGTCCAGCCCTTGATCGTCTTGGCCAGGATCACCGTCGGCTGACCGGTGTGCTCGGTCGCCGCCTTGTAGGCCGCGTACAGCTTGCGGTAGTCGTGCCCGCCCCGCTTGAGGTTCCAGATCTCGTCGTCGCTCATGCCCTCGACGAGCTTGCGGGTACGCGCGTCCCGACCGAAGAAGTGCTCCCGGACGTACGCGCCGGACTCGGCCTTGTACGTCTGGTAGTCGCCGTCCGGCGTGGTGTTCATCAGGTTGACCAGCGCGCCGTCGGTGTCGGCGGCGAGCAGCGGGTCCCACTCCCGACCCCAGACGACCTTGATCACGTTCCACCCGGCGCCCCGGAAGAAGGACTCCAGCTCCTGCATGACCTTGCCGTTACCGCGGACCGGGCCGTCCAGCCGCTGGAGGTTGCAGTTGATCACGAAGGTGAGGTTGTCCAGCTCCTCGCGGGCGGCCACGCCGATCGCGCCGAGCGACTCCGGCTCGTCCATCTCGCCGTCGCCGAGGAACGCCCACACGTGCTGGTCGGACGTGTCCTTGATCCCCCGGTTGTGCAGGTACCGGTTGAACCGGGCCTGGTAGATGGCGTTCATCCCACCGAGCCCCATGGAGACGGTGGGGAACTCCCAGAAGTCCGGCATCAGCCGAGGGTGCGGGTACGACGGCAGGCCGCCACCCGGATGCGACAGCTCCTGCCGGAACCCGTCGAGCTGGTGCTCGGAGAGCCGCCCCTCCAGGTACGCGCGCGCGTACATCCCGGGGGAGCCGTGGCCCTGGTAGAAGATGTGGTCGCCGCCGCCGGGGTGGTTCTTGCCCCGGAAGAAGTGGTTGAAGCCCACCTCGTAGAGCGACGCCGAGCTGGCGTAGGTGGAGATGTGTCCGCCGACACCGATCTCCGGCCGCTGCGCGCGGTGCACGAGCATCGCCGCGTTCCACCGGATGTACGCCCGGATCCGGCGCTCGACGTGCTCGTCGCCGGGGAACCACGGCTCCCGCTCGGGAGGGATGGTGTTGATGTAGTCGGTGGTGGTCAGCGGCGGTACCCCGACCTGGCGCTCTCTCGCGCGCTCCAGCAGACGGAGCATGACATAACGGGCGCGTTTGGCGCCCCGCTCGTCGATGACTCCGTCAAGCGACTCGACCCATTCGCTGGTCTCTTCAGGGTCGATGTCCGGAAGCTGGCTCGGCAGGCCGTCGCTGATTACCGGGCGCTTGCGTTCCGTGGCCACAGGCGTTCCCTCGGTTGTGTGTGGGATTAGTCTCTGGCGCCATCCTGCCCCCTCATGCCCGGTTCCGTCACGCCTAGTGGCCGCAGACGCGACACTCGACACACGTACCGCCCGGTAACTTGGCGGCAACATGTTTGTCAGCTAACCGACGGTGGCGCCGCGATCCGCCCGGTTTACGGGAGGAACGGATCGTTCCCGACCGCTCGGGCAGACTGTCCCCCATGCAGACCGAAGTCATCACTGTCCGGACCGGCTCCCGTCCCGTGGTCCGGGACATCACCCGGGAGGCCCAACGGTTCGTCGACGGTCGGGGCGACGGACTGCTGCACGTGTTCGTACCGCACGCGACCGCCGGGCTGGCGATCGTCGAAACCGGCTCCGGGTCCGACGACGACCTGCTCAGCGCCCTGGACGACCTGCTGCCGACCGACGACCGGTGGCGCCACCGGCACGGCTCGCCCGGCCACGGCAGAGATCACGTGATGCCCGCCTTCGTGCCCCCGTACGCGACCGTGCCGGTGCTCGCCGGGCAGTTGGCCCTCGGCACCTGGCAGTCGATCTGCCTGGTCGACCCGAACGGTGACAACCCCACCCGCCAGGTCCGCTTCAGCTTCCTCCCCGCCTGACCCACCCCCCGCTCCAAATCACTCTCCGCACACCCCCAACTCCGCACACCCGAAGAACCCCGCCCCGCCCCTGCGGGTGCGCGCCCGCACATGTAGAGAAAGAGGGCGTATTCGCCGCCGAATACCCCCTCTTTCTCTACATGAGTGCGGATCTTGGGGTTACGGGGTGGGGGTGGGAGGGGTGGGGGTGGGGGTGAGGGGGCGGTCGTAGGTCTGGTGGAGGCCGGGGACGCGGTCCTCGATGACGAACGAGGCGCGGGTGTGGGCGGGGGCGTCGGGGGTGCTCACGTACGGGAGCACCTCGAAGTCGGCCTTGAGCTGCTCGTTGGTGATCTTCGTCAGGACGAAGCCGCGCTGGTTGTTGTAGAACCGCAGGTGCGGGTTGATGCCGAGGAACGGGTGGTCCGACGGGTTCGAGTCGGCACCGTCGCCGCCGGAGGTGATCGACGAGCAGACCAGCTCGGTGCCGACCGTACGCGAGGTCGGGTCGGCGTAGTCGAGCTTGAGGTCACTGGCCCAGTGGGCGTGCACGTCGCCGGTGAGCACCACCGGGTTGCGTACGCCTGCCGCCAGCCAGCCCCGGGTGATCCGGTCGCGGGAGGCGACGTACCCGTCCCAGGAGTCCATGCTGGTCACCGTCGCCGGGCCGGCGTTGTTGTCCCGCTGGGCGAAGAAGACCTGCTGACCGAGGATGTCCCAGCGGGCCGACGAGCGGCGGAACCCGTCGAGCAGCCACCGCTCCTGCGCGGCACCGGTGATCGAACGGGCCGGGTCGACCGCCGCCGGGCAGTCCTTGTAGCCGTCGCCGCAGCCCTGGTCGTCCCGGTACTGCCGGGTGTCGAGCATGTGGAACGTGGCCAGCCGGCCCCACTGCACCCTCCGGTAGAGCTGCATGTCGATGCCGCGCGGGATCGACGTACGGCGCAGCGGCATGTTCTCGTAGTACGCCTTGAACGCCGCCGCCCGCCGGGACGGGAACTCCGGGTCGGCCGCCTCCGGCACGTCGTCGGCCCAGTTGTTCTCCACCTCGTGGTCGTCGAAGACCACCAGCCACGGCGCGGCCAGGTGCGCGGCCTGAAGGTCGGGGTCGGTCTTGTACTGGGCGTGCCGCTGCCGGTAGTTGGCCAGCGTCCGGGTCTCCGGCCCCTCGTGGTCGCGCGGGTTCCCACCGGGGATGTTGTACGTGTCCGGGGCGTACTCGTACTGGTAGTCGCCGAGGTGCAGGATCAGGTCCGGGTCCGCCTCGGCGAGCCGCTTGTACGCGGTGAAGTAGCCGTGCTCGTACTGCGAGCAGGAGACGAAGGCCATGGCGAGCGCCCCGCCGACGCTCCACGGTGGCGGGGCGGTCCGGGTCCGGCCGACCGGCGAGGTGTACCGCTCGACGTGGAAGCGGTAGAAGTACTCGCGTCCGGCCGCCAGGCCGTCGAGTTCGACGTGGACACTGTGCGCCGACTCGGGGCGGGCCAGCGCGGTGCCGGCGCGTACGACCCGGCGGAACCGCTCGTCGGCGGCGAGTTCCCAGCGGACCGCGACGGTCCGGGCCGGCATGCCGCCGAGACCGTCCTCGGCGAGCGGCTGCGGGGCCAGCCGGGTCCAGAGCACGAAGCCCTCGTGGTCGGGATCCCCGGAGGCGACCCCGAGCGTGAACGGGTCCTGGCGCAGCGGCCGGGCCGGTGTCGCCCCGGCGGCGGCGGGCAACCCGCCGACGGCGCCGACGGCACCGACCGCCGCCCCGCCGATCAGCAGAGTACGTCGAGAGACAGACATGGAAGCTCCCCAAGATCCGGAAATACGGACCCCCGAACCCTCCCGATCCCCGGTTCACACCCCCATGCGCGTCGATTGCCACCACCCAAACACCAGATGACTCCTCCCTCCTCCCTCCCCCCTCCCCCCTCTCCCCTCCCCCCTCCCCCCTCCCCCCTCTCCCCTCCCCCCCCGCTCTGCTCGTGGATCTAGGGCAAATACGTGTTTGTTGATCTCTACCTACCACCATTTGCCCTAGATCAACGAGGAAAGAGGGAGGGGGAGGGTACGGTCCTGGCATGGTGCTGAGCAGCGATCCGGCGCGTGTGGCCGGGGCGGAGGTGGGTGGCTCGGTGGGTGCCGGTGAGGTGGGCGGTGGGGTGGGCGGTGAGGTGGTTCGGCGGATCATGCACGTGGCGGGGGCGATGCGGCACTTCATGGATGTGGACCTGGCCGAGTTGGGGCTGACCCCGGCGGTTGCCAACGCCCTGCACGAGTTGGACCCGGACCGCCCGCTGCCCGCCCGCGACCTGGCCGAACGGCTCGACTGCGACCCGTCGAACATCACCGTGCTGGTGGACAAGCTGGAACGCCTCGGCCTGGTCCGCCGCCAGGTCGACCCGGCCGACCGCCGGTTGCGCACCCTGGTGGTCACCGACGAGGGCCGACGGGTACGCGACCGGGTCGGCCGGATCATGTCGGACTCCCGACTGCTGGCCGGGCTCACCGACGACGAGTTGGCCACCCTGCGCACCCTGATGTGGAAGGTTTCCGACGGCGGGTGCCCGGCGGAACCCCCGCTGGGCTGATCAGCGGGGCACATCGGCAGCGCCAGGATCGTGTCTGAGTGGCCGGGGGTGGCAGGAGTCGGTAATGCTGTCCGACGTGACCACCCCTCAAGATCTCGACGATCGGTTCCGGGAGGCGGTCGGCGGTCTGGTCGTACCGACCCCGGTGCGCTCGGCCGACGGGCCGGTCCGCGACGGCGCCACGCTCACCGGCGCCCGTGCCCTAGAGCTGTTCGACGCCCAGCTCACCAGTCGGCACCTCGACCTCGCCGCGCGTTGGCTGCGCAGCTTCGGTGAGGGTTTCTACACGATCGGTTCCGCCGGCCACGAGGGCAACGCCGCGGTGGCGGCTGCCGTACGCGCCACCGACCCGGCTCTGCTCCACTATCGCTCCGGTGCCTTCTACGCGGCGAGGACGGCTCAGGCGGCCGCCGCCCCGGCATCGGGTAGCGACTCGGTGAACGGCCGCCCCGACGAGGCTCTCAGCAGGCCGGACGCGGGTGCCGCCGGTGGCGACCCGATCACGGACGCGGCCCGCGACGTGTTACGCGGGATCGTCGCCTCGGTCGAGGAGCCGATCGCCGGTGGGCGGCACAAGGTCTTCGGCAACGCCGCCCTCGACATCATCCCGACCACGTCCACGATCGCGTCGCACCTGCCGAGGGCGGTCGGGGTCGGTTTCGCCATCGAACGGCAACGCCGGGCCGCCGCCGGTCCCGCCGCCCGGCACCGGGCCGGCAACTCGTCCCGGCTGACCGACGCCCGTAGCGTCGCCGCCGAGGCGCGGGCGAACTGGCCGGCGGACGCGATAGTGGTCTGCTCGTTCGGGGACGCGTCGGTGAACCACGCCAGTGCCACCGCCGCGTTCAACACGGCCGGCTGGTGCGACCACACCGGCCTGCGGATCCCGGTCCTTTTCGTGTGCGAGGACAACGGGCTCGGGATCAGCGTCCGGTCACCGGACGGCTGGGTGGCCGCCGCGCTGTCGGCGAAGCCGGGGATCCGCTACTTCTCCGCCGACGGCTGCGACCTGGCCCGGGCGTACGACGTGGCGAGCGAGGCCGCCGCCTGGGTGCGCCGGCACCGCCGACCGGCGATCCTGCACCTGTCCACGGTCAGGCTGATGGGACACGCCGGGGCGGACGCCGAGGTGGCGTACCGGCCGGTGGGGGAGGTGCAGCGGGACCTGGAACGGGATCCGCTGATCGGCACCGCGAAACTGATCGTGGAGGCGGGGCTGGCCACGCCGGAGCAGGTGATCGCCCGCTACGACGCGGTCGGCTGGCAGGTGCGCAAGGTCGCCGAGGAGGTGCTCGGCGAGGCCAAGCTCGCCACCGCCGCCGACATCGTCGCCCCGCTCGCCCCGCGCCGCCCGGTCCGCGTCTCCCGTACGGTCGCCGAGGCGGGCGCCTGGGCGGTCGGGCCGGGGGCCGGGGCACGGGCCGCCGCGTTCGGCACCAAGCTGCCGGAGGAGGCGGGACCGCTCACCCTGGCCCAGACCATCAACGCCGCGTTGGCCGACGGGATGCTCGACTACCCGGCGATGACCGTCTTCGGCGAGGACGTGGCGGCCAAGGGCGGGGTGTACGGGGTGACGAAGGGGCTGCGGGACCGCTTCGGCCCGTCCAGGGTCTTCGACACGCTGCTCGACGAGACCAGTGTGCTCGGGTTGGGGCTCGGTGCAGGGCTGGGCGGGATGCTGCCGGTGCCGGAGATCCAGTATCTGGCGTACCTGCACAACGCCGAGGACCAGTTGCGCGGCGAGGCCGCCACGATGCAGTTCTTCTCGAAGGGGGCCTACCGGAACCCGATGGTCGTACGGGTGGCGGGGCTGGCGTACCAGGAGGGGTTCGGCGGGCACTTCCACAACGACAACTCGGTTGCCGTACTCCGGGATGTTCCCGGTCTTGTGCTCGCGGTGCCGTCGCGGCCCGACGACGCCGCGCCGATGCTGCGCTCGTGCCTGGCCAGTGCGGCGGTGGACGGGACCGTCTGCGTCTTCCTGGAGCCGATCGCGCTCTACCACACCAGGGACCTCTACAACGAGGGCGACGACGAGTGGCTGGCGCCCTACCTCGGGCCGGGCGGCTGGGCCAGTGGGCACGTGCCGATCGGCCGGGCCAGGGTCTACGGCGTGGGGTCGGCCGAGGACATCACGATCATCACATTCGGTAACGGTGTGCGTATGTCCCTGCGTGCGGCATCGACGCTCGCCGTAGAGGGCATCGGGACGCGGGTGGTGGACCTGCGGTGGTTGGCGCCGTTGCCGGTCGCGGACATCTTCCGGGAGGCTTCCGCTACTGGTCGGGTGCTGGTTGTGGACGAGACACGCCGGTCCGGCGGGGTGGGCGAGGGGGTTGTCGCCGGCCTGGTGGATGCTGGATATGTGGGTGTTGTGCGGCGCGTTGCGTCGATTGACTCGTTTGTACCATTAGGTCCGGCCGCGCGCGAGGTGCTGGTGTCCGAAGATGCCATTACCCAGGGTGCCCGTACGCTGCTGGCACGGTAAATTCGCATCCACTCGGTGCGCCACTTGCGCCGGGCGGCACAACTGTGTGGACTTTGCCCTATCAGGCACCGACTGGTGCCGGGGTGTAGCTGAGATGAGGAGGCACGCGACAGTGAGCGCGACCGCTGGTCAGGCCGCCGACGGAGTACGGAGCCTGGCGGACCGGTTCGGCATCGAGCCGGGCATGGTCGTCATGGAGATGGGTTACGACGAGGATGTCGACCAGGAACTCCGTGACGCCCTGACCGACCGCTGCGGGGAGCTGGTCGACGAGGACACCGACGAGGTGGTGGACGCCGTACTGGTCTGGTACCGGGACGGCGACGGCGACCTTTTCGAGCTTCTCGTGGATGCCCTCGGCCCACTGGCCGACAACGGCGTGGTGTGGCTGTTGACGCCCAAGGCCGGACGTGACGGCCACGTCGAGCCCAGTGAGGTCAGTGAGTCGGCACCTACCGCCGGCCTCCAGCAGACCTCCACGATCAACGCCGGCAAGGACTGGAGCGGGGCCCGACTGGTCCTGCGCCGGGGAGCAAAAGTGAAGAAGTAACACCCCGCCCGTGGAAGTTACGGAGTGCCGGTCGGCGGGCCGGCGCTCGGTTACACCCTGTGCCACCGTGACAGGAGCCGACACATGCCGATCGAGGTTGGTGCCGAGGCGCCCGACTTCGTGCTGAAGGACCAGAACAACCAGGAGGTACGCCTGTCCGACTTCCGGGGACGGCGTACCGTGCTGCTGGTCTTCTACCCGCTGGCCTTCACCGGCACCTGCCAGGGCGAGCTGTCCGAGGCACGGGACAACCTCGACGAGTACGTCAACGACAACGTCCAGTTGTTGACGGTCAGCGTCGACTCGGTCTACAGCCACAAGGTCTGGTCCATCGAGCAGGGCTACGAGTTCCCGCTCCTGGCCGACTTCTGGCCGCACGGCGAGGTGGCCCGGGCGTACGGCGTCTTCAACGACGTCAAGGGGTACGCCAACCGGGGCACCTTCGTGATCGACAGGGCGGGTGTGGTCCGCTTCGCCGAGATGAACGAACCCGGCGTGGCGCGCGACCAGGCAGGCTGGCGCAAGGCGCTGGCCTCGGCGACCGCCTGAACCCAGGGTCCTGACGTGGTCTTGGGAGGTTCCCCGCCGTGGGGGTGCGGGGAGCTTCCAAGATCTCTACTGCTCGGGCTCACCAACCGAGGTGACCCGGAACCACGCGGCAGGGTAAGCTTGCCGCCGCCGGACGCCGTACGTGTGGGCGTTCCGGGCGCGTAGCTCAGTGGGAGAGCACTCGCCTTACAAGCGAGGGGTCGCAGGTTCGAAACCTGCCGCGCCCACCGTTTGGGGCGAAGGGTGAGACGGTGCCCCGAGCAATTTGTCTAGCTACTGAAGCACGTCTATGTTGCGTTCCGCGAACTGTTCACCACCTGGTACGACAGCCGGATCTCGTCACAACAGTCCGTCCCTCTCGCTGGACTTGTGGCATTCCCCATGTTTGTCGTCGCCCTCAGCTTCGGGCCGATCGGCGCGTTGAAGCGACTGAGGGCTAACTCCCAGAGTTGTCACCCGCTGTCGGGTCCGAAAGTGGTTGAGGTGACGAGCCACATCCCGAGCGTCGCCAACCGAGGCGAAGCTGGGTGGAGAATTCGTCCGACCCGCCAGCCTCTGTGTGAGCCGTCGAGGTTTGCTGGTCGAGTTGCGGCTGCTCGACGACAGGCGGGATGTTACTCCGCAATGTGGCTCCCGTAGTACCTCAACGATGCGCCGGAGGTGTTGGGCCCCTGCATGCCCGCGCGACGCGGCGCGGAGCGGCCTGCATCCGCTAAGGCGGATCTCCGGCCCCCGCAAACCAATCGACGTCGTCGGCGCGAATGTAGTAGGGCGGAAGTACGTCGTTAAATGCCCGCAACAAAGGGTACCCCACGTCCGGCTCAATCGCGGCTATGTAGCAGGACCAGCCCAATAGGCGTTGGGGTAACATATTGTCGCTTTCGCCGCCGAAATCCGACATGTAGGTCTCGTAGCCAAACTTCTCGATGATGTGCAGGATCCAGCGCATTCGTCGTTTGGTTGCGCGTGGGATACGGGGGCGATCGGCAGCCCCTACGTAAAGTCCGGTGACGTATTGAGGCCCGCCGCGACGCATGAAGGCAGTCTTGTGTGCATTCACGGACCAACCGAAATCGTTTAAAATTAGTTCAATGGCGATGAAATTCTTATCAGCTACCTCGCCGGAAAATACGAGGTCGTCTACGTAGCGCGTAAATGAGAGATTATTTGAATGGGCGTAGTCTGCAAGAGCGCGGTCTGTGTCCTGGAAAGCGAGGTTCGATAGGAAAGGTGACGTGCTGAGGCCAATTGGCAACTTGTCAAAGATTGTAACGAGGCTAACGCCAAGGTCCGCAGCCTTTTCGTCGTATCCCTGCTGCTGTAAAGCGGTTTTCAGCTTCGCTGAACGGATCGATGGAAAGAAGTCTTCGAGGTCGACGCGTAAGACACATTGCTTGTCGAGATGTGTGGCGGCGTTACTGAATATCGAGCGCCCTCGAACGAACCCGTGAACGTGATCGGGTGGACGGTACGGCAGTAGTGTTGAGAAGCTTCGGTGTAGGTTCTTGGTTACGGCATCAAGCACTGGTGCTGGTTTGATTATTTCGCGCAATCCTCCGCGCTTCTTCCGAAACGATAGAGCCTGAAAAACCTGCCCGGTACCGCCAGGAAGACGATCAGAGAGCATTTCCAATATTCGAACCGACACGCCTGCATGCTGGGATAGATCATCGACTGAGAAGGGCATTGCTCAGCGACCCCGCCTCTTTGGGAGAGTGAAGAGTAGGGTTGCACTCCCTGTGCAAGAACTATTCTGCAACGTACGCGAACTCGCGCACTAGGCTGACTGCAACCCTACTCGGCCAAGCACGGTACCATACCCTAGTGAAGCGGTGTTTTGCGGCTAGAAATGGTGCCGTGTTCCAGAGAGTGCAGAATTGAGATGAATGACTCGACTTCGCGGAATGCCCGGTAACTCCGATTTTTGGGATCTGTGCTATTCCCGTCCCTCATCCATCTGCTCACGGCCAACATTATGTAGTCGATGATGGCCATCGACAGCGCCTCGGTCTTGGTGACCATCGCAATGTTAAGTCGGGGTAACGCAATTTTGTGACCGAGCTTTAAGTGTGCTCGGCGAGTCGCATTTCTCGGAAGCTTTTGAATGAACGTCTTTAGGGTGTCGTTCTGCTCAATGTGGCATAACAGTTCTGTGTTCTTCCGGTGTCGTAGCAGAAGATCGCCCAACAAGTTTTCGTACATGAACTCAAGCTTCTCCGATTCGGTGCCTCCGCCTCGGACGTCAGTCCTGTCGGTCACCAAAATGTATGCCTTAAATGAAGTATCCTGCATGAGGTCCAGGAAAGGTGCTGAGATCTCCAGTGGGTCAGTCGAAGCATGGAATCCATTCTTGCGAAAATCCTCAAAGCTGCGAAGTCCAGACAGGCTCCGTCGAGCAGATAAGTGGCGAAATAGCTCCTCGATGCGCCGTTCGACATCCTCAAAGTCCTCATCCGTTTCGACTGCGCCGACGATCAGTGGCTGTGACGGGTTTCCATTGCCCGACTCGTCCATGTATAGCTTCACTGCCCTGTATCTTCCTCGAAGTGGGGGTAAGGCTTAGGTTGACTGTGGGAGATGTTCACGCCGGCCATTCTGGTCGAAGAAGCGAGTGCGAGGCAAACCGGAATCGACCACAAGGGCTGAAGTGGTCGTGGCGGCACCTGTTTCGGCAATGTGGGAGTCAGTTCCGACAGCAACGCGGGCGGCAGCCGGCACGAAGATGACGACCGGGACGACGCAGCGGCAGGCGGTCGTCCGAGGTGACGGCGGCAGGTGGATGTGGCTAGTGCGATCGACAGATGTTGGGTGTCTAATTGGATGGCGATCGAGGGCCACGAACGGTGCATAACCATGGAAGCCGTTGGATAATTTGGGCAATTCGGGATAGCTGGGATGCGGGTCAAGATGCTAGTCGTTCCTTGATGCGCAAGAAATCAGCCGGGCGGATTCGATCGTCCTTCGTAAGACCCGGTGCCGTGCATGAGTCGGCGGATAGCGCGACCAAAGCTCGACGGCTTCGTTGTCGAGTGAGGGTAATTGGTTCCACATCATCACCGGATCGCTCTTGTTTATGCCGGAAGCTGCAGTGATCTACAAGGGCGTTGGCCGGCGGCGAAGACGCCTCGTCCGGTATGGCCCTCGACAAAGCCCTCGTCCTTCAGGATGCGTAGCGCTCGCTGCACGGTCTGGGTGGTGACGCCGTACTGCTTGGTGAGTGCAGTGGTGATGGGATTTGTTCGCCGGGTGCGAGGTCTCCGGACAGGATGAGGGCGCGCAGATCGGCCGCGATCTGTTGCTGTCGGTCGCGGATATGGTGGCCCGAGGGTTCAGTCAACGACGGGTACCTGCATTTGGTAGGTGAAGCCGGGGGACAGGCGAGCAACAGTGTGGGTCACGACGTACTCGACCGGCCGACCGTCGGCGTCTCGGCTCAGCCGCCTCATCACGAGCAGGGGTTCGTCAGGACCGATGCCGAGCAGCGTTTGTTCCGCCTCGGTCGGTTGGCGGGCGGTGACGTGCTCGGTGACGGTGGCCGCTGTGTGCCCGAGTTGCGCGAGTACGCCGATCGCGCCGCCTCGGATCTTCCGATCTTCGGCGAGCGGAGTGCCGAGGGCCAGCCACAAGGGGTAGTAGGAGTTGGCCAGTTCCACCGGATCGTCGTCCTCCAGGATCAGCCGGCGCCGCACCACGGCCTGACCCTCTTCGCCCAAGGCGAGAGCTGCTCGGATGGCCGATTCGGGGGTGAGCGTCTCGACGCCCAGGAGTTGTTGGGTGCCGGTACGGCCACGAGCCGCAGCCTCGTTGGCCCACGCGTCACCGGCTCCGGGCGTGACGTACGGGTCGGATGTGCTGGTCCAGCGCGGTGGGGTGGTCATCTTGTAATCAATCGAGAGGCGCTGATCGGCGCGAACAGCAGCTCGTCATCGGCCCGCCCGTTCGACCTCTTGAAGCACGAGGCCGAGGGTCTGGGAGCGGCGATCTGCTGGTAACGCCGCCCAGGCTCGCCGAGCATGGGTGACGCCGCCGGCCTTGTCGCCGGCCTTGGCCATCATCAGACCCCTGTGCAGCTCGATGTGGGTCGCGAAGCGAGTCAAAGCTGTTGGCCTCAGTCGGTCGGCTTCATCCTGCGCTTCGCTGCCAGGGCCGACGATCCCGAGCCGGGCGTAAAGCATCGATCGGAATGTGGCCATCCGCCATGCCGGCACCGCGAAGTCCGAGACCAGTTCGTCGGACGCGACTCGATCGAACACTCTGCGAGCGTCCTCGTCCGAGGAGACCGCTCCGGTGAGGTCGCCTCGCCCAGCGGCAACGTGCGCCCTCGCCATGAGTGCGTTGAGGCGTCCGAGCGAGGGCGCGTCAGACAGCCCGATCGCCTCGTCGGAGTAGCGCTTCGCAATGGGCAGGGCCGCTCCTTCGTACGCGAGGGCGATTGCAGCCCGCCCCCGGACCCATACCCGGACGCCGAGGTCTTCGGAGCGGTCGGCGGCTGTCGCGGCGAGGTCGTACCACCTGATCGCCTCGCGGGGGTCCTTCGTGGTCTTGCCGTAGACCGCGAGCGCCCGTGCCGCGTTCGCCCACATCACGGGGGTGTCGAGGTGCTGTTGCATGACGACCAGATCGCCAGCAAGCCGGCTTTGGAGGGCATCCGCGCCGATCTCCATGTAGTCGCGGCCGTACTGGGCGACCCGCTCCCGCCAGTCCTCTCCCGCGCCTCGGCCGACGAGTGCGGCGCTGAAGCCGGTCCGGATCAGTTCACTCGCCGCGACGGGGCCGACCAAGCCCGCCGCGAGTAGCTGCCTTCGGTTCACGGCCGCGTCTCCCAACGCCCGCGCGTAGGCGAGCATGACATCGTCCGTCGCGGTCCGGCGTCCTGCCTCGACGTTGCTCAGGTGGGTTGCCGAGTAGCTGGAGCGGGCCGCGATGTAGGCCAACGTGACGCCGGCCTCGGTCCGAGCCTGCCGTAGCTGGGCGCCGAGATCGCTCACCGGGTGCTCCTTCTCCTAAGGTCCCGAGAACATCGTCTGCCCTTCGCATAGATAGCTCAAGGGCGGTGATACACGGCTAGGACAAGGTCAAGACCTCGGCCACCCACGAGAATCACGTACGGCATGCGGCTGGCCGGGCGCACGAAGCGCGCCCGGATATTCGAGTTGATCTCGTGACTCATCGGATCGTCGCCGGTACTGTCCGAAGTGGCGGGCCGTTGGTGTAGAGGACCGGCGGTCCCGCCGCCCAGCCTCTACCTGGGAGATCAGCATGGAAGCGAATAACCTGCCCACGTTGACCGTTGGTCAAAGGATCAAGCTTTACCGCGAGCGTGCCGGGAAGACGCGAGCGGTTCTCGGCGGACTGGTCGGTCGTAGCCCCGAGTGGGTCAAGGCGGTCGAGACCGGTCGGCTCCAGACACCGCGTCTGACGATGCTCAACCAGCTTGCGAAGGCGCTGCGTATCGACGTGGCCGCGATCGTCGAGGTTGAGCAGGCGCCCGCGACCATTGGTAGTCCTGGCCATGCTCATCTGCCCGCCGTGCGGGAGGCGCTGAATCGGTGGCCCATCGCGGTCGACGGGGAGCCTCAACCGCTCGAACACATTCGTACGAGGCTGGAGACTGCTTGGGCGGCGCGGCACTCAGCGCCCGATCATCGGACCGTGATCGGGGCACTGCTTCCGGCTCTGATCCGGGACGCCCAGGTCGCGTGCCGCGCCAACGAGGGCGACGAGCGTCGGCAAGCTCAGGCGTTGCTCACCGACGTGCTCGGCCTGACTCAGATGTTTCTCGCGTACCAGCCTGCAGGGGATCTGATCTGGCGCACCGTCGATCGGTCCGCTCTGGCGGCTCAGGAGTCCGATGACCCGCTGGCGTTGGCGACTGCGGTGTGGTTCGGCGGCACTGCCCATCGCGAGGCCGGCGACTGGGACACGGCGATGGCGATCACCACGGACACCCTCCAGGCGATCAAGCCCGCGCTGCCCGACGCCTCCGACAATCTGCTCGCGATGTGGGGGGCGTTGCAGGTGGAGGCGTCGCATACAGCTGCGCGAGCTGGCGAGGCGGGCCGGGCGTGGCATCACCTAGACATCGCCCAAGGGGTCGCCCGCCGACTCCCGGCAAAGTTCTTCCAGCGCACGACGAGCTTCAGCCGTGCGCTGATGAGCCCTCATGCCGTGACGGTCGAGGTGGAGCTGCGCAAGGGTGGTCAGGCGCTGCGGGAAGCGGACCGGACGGATCCGGCCTCCATACCGTCCCGCCCACGGCGAGCACGACACCTGATCGAAGTCGCCCGCGGCCACCACCTGCGCAACGACCCCACCGCGACCATGGGCGTGCTTAATCTCGCGTACGAGACGGCACCGGAGACGATTCGCTACAACGGGCACGCCCGGTCGATGGTGCTAGAGATGTTGGACGGCCCGCCGGGACTCCGCAGGTCAGCGCACGATTTGGCGGCCAAGGTCGGGCTGCTCCGATAGGGGTAGGAAAGTTACCCCTCCTTGGATGTCGTGCCACCTACGTTCGGTGCCTGCGCGATTACGGAGACGATCAAGACTCAAGTCCGAGTAGCACCGAAGACGGGTTTGTAACCGCGCTCCATCAGCGGACGCTGCGCCTGATGCCTTCCCGCATCAGTAGCGGCGTTCTGGGGTGCGGTGGCCGCAACCCGAACAGGCGGCTGCCGTACCCCTCCGACGGAGGAGGTACGCGATGCGATGGCGTTGGTACGTGCGAGCTGTTGCCGAGCCGGATTCGGATCCGGTCGGTCCGGCGACCCAGTACGCCGGTCGGTCCGGTGGTTACCTGAGGGCTGTGCCGGGTCCCGTCGAGGCGCGGCCCGTACGGTGTGCTGAGGGGGCTGCCGCCGAGCGGGTTCGGAGCCGGTTGGCGGCGAATCGTGGGTCGCACTGGCGGTCGGTATGAGTGAGCCGGGTCCGGTTCGTCTCACCTACCGTCGGTCGCTCTGGCCCGTGCTGATCCGGCAGGCGCGCAACGTCGTCGCCGCCCACAAAGACAACAAGATGTGTGAGCGCTGTGCCGGGCCCGGTGACTGCCACCGCCTGCGCGGAGCGCGGTTTCGGCTGACCGATGAGGAGATGCTGGCCGCCGAACACGAGGCCGAATCATGACCGGGCTTCCCGGCGTACGTCGGAATCACGCCGAGCCCGACGCGGGCCGGCCTCGGCCACGGCATCGTGCCGCACCACCCACCCGCGTCCGCTCGACCGGGGCGTTCCGTCGCTGGTGGTGCCGCCTCTGGCCGTGGGCGGTCGAGCAGGGCGTGCCACCGTCGCCCGCGCCCCGGTCAACGGCACCGCCACCACCGCCACCGGCTCCGACGTGGGCTACGGCACCGACCGTGCACCTCGGGCCGCTGCTCAGCTACGGACGGCAGAACGGCTACCGGGCACGTCACCGACCGGGCGGTGACCTCCGATGAACGAACAAGTCCCGCCCGGCGTGGCTCGTCCGCTGCCCTACGGGGCCAAGCCGCACCTACCGCTGCGCCCGCTCTGGATCTGCCGGATCGACGCCTACCCGTGGCCGTGCGCCGACGCCCGACTCGACCTGACCAACGACTACCGAGGGAAGACGACCAACTTGACCCTGTTCCTCGCCACCCAGTTCGTCGACGCCCTCGGTGATTTGAACACGATCGACCCGGCCCTCGGGCCGCCACCCGACCCCCGGGCACTCTACGAACGCTTCATCGGCTGGGTTCCGGTCAGGCGTACGCCATGACCAACCTGACCAAGGTGACCGTCAACCTCACCCCGGCAGCCGAAGCGGCCCTGACGAAACTCGCCGCCGTGCACGCGAACCGTACCGACGCACTCAACTTCGCCCTACGCCTGGCCGCGCTCATCACCGATCTCGCGCCCGAAGGCCACTTCACGATCGTCCAACCAGACGGCTCTCTCGACCGTATCCACCTGATCTAGGTGAGTGTTTGAGAGGGCGTCGAACGGCTTGTCCGTCGGGTGAGAGCTCCGCGCCGGTGGACGCGCGGCCGGTGGCAGCACTGTCAGCAGGCGCAGCATCCGTTCGCTCACATCCGCCATACCCCCATGGACAGGGAGGATGCGGCCAAGATCTGGCCTCATTTGTCGATAGCGTCGAGACACGACCGACGCCATGCGTCCCAGAGGGGGACCCGATGGGAGGAGATCGAACGATGATTGTCGGAGTAGCGGCCCCGAGGGGCCATGTCGGTGCACACGTGCTACGCCTGCTCGTCCAGGCCGGGCACCGGCCGCGTGCCCTACTGCGCGATCCCGCCATGTTGGATCCGCAGGTCGCCGAGTATGTCGATACTGCGGTCCTGGATGTATGGGATGCCGCGACGGTGATCGAGGGGACCCGTGGGCTGGATACCATCTACTGGGTCAGCCCGACCGCTACTGACCGTGACCCGCTCGACGCCCACGCCGAAGCCGCGCAGAGTATCCGCGCCGCCGTCGAGGCGAACCGAATCGAGCGGGTGGTGTTCCAGTCCAGCGGCGGCGCCGAGAAACGCCACGGTGTCGGAGAGATCGACGGCCTGGCGGACACTGAGGTCGCACTCGACGCCACTGGTGCGGCGGTGACGCATCTGCGTTGCGGGTACTTCTTCACCAACTTGCTCCTGGACGCCGACGCGATTCACAGGGGCATGTTGACCACGGCGATGGACTTGGACCGGCCGCTACCGTGGGTCGCGCCCGAGGATATCGCCGCTGTCGCTGTCGCACGACTGCTCTCGACCAGTTGGAGTGGGTCGCAGGTGCAGGCGGTCCACGGCCCGGAAGATCTTTCCTTCACCCAGGTCGCCGAGCACCTCACGGCCGTCCTCGGGCATGAGGTGACGGCACGGCGAGTCAGCGACGACGATGTGCGTACGCAACTGAGCAGCCTCGGTCTGTCCGAGGCGCAGGTCGAGGCCATCGTCATGATGACCGCCGGAATCAGAGACAACTTCACCCCGGAGCATCCCCGCTCCTACGTGACCACCACACCAACCACACTCCGCGGATGGGCGGTGACCCATCTGAGTTCGTTCGCCGGCTGAAATCTGACCGGGTGTTTGAGAGTGAGTCGCACGGCGTGTCCGCCAAGGCGCAAGCTGATCTGACCGAAGGGGCACCGATCAAGCAGTGCATCGGTAACCATGGATGGAAGTGCGCCCGCTCCATCTGTCCGGGGCGCCTCACGGGGAAGTGAGAAAGTCCATGGCAGAAGACCACCACCACCGGCGGGGGCGTACGTCCGTCCTGGGTGTTGTCGCCCTCGCCGCCGCGCTCGTCCTCGCGGCCGTCGGCCCGGTCGCCCCGGCGTACGCCGCCGTGGCCGACACCGAGCCACCGTCCCAGCCCGGCCCGATCGAGGTCGCCGAGATCAGCACCACGTCGGTGACCCTGACCTGGGAAGCTTCCACCGACAACGTCGGAGTCGTGCAGTACATGGTGCACCGGCGCGACATGGACATGATGTACGGCGCCACCACGACGACGAACAGCGTCACCTTCACCGGCCTCAGCCCGACCCGAACGTACTGGTACCGCGTCTACGCGCGGGACGCGGCCGGCAACCAGTCGGCGACGATGCCCGAGGTCAGGGTCACGATGCCACCGGGTGACCCGCAGCCACCGACGGTGCCGACCCAACCGGTCGTGGCGGACCTGGCGGACGTCTCCGTGCGACTGTCCTGGGGACGCTCCACCGACAACATCGGCGTGATGCGCTACGAGGTGGTGTCGGTGCGCCCCGACGGTGACCAGGTGGTCGCGGTTGTCGACACGACGCTGCCGGGTGGTCCGCGTACGGAGACCAGGGTGACCGGGTTGACCCCGGAGACCACGTACACGCTGGCGGTGCGGGCTGGGGACGACGCCGGCAACTACTCCGCGCTCTCCGTACCGGTCACCATCACCACTTTGCCACTGGACCGTACGCCGCCGACACCGCCGGGTACGCCGGTCGCGGGCACGCTCAGGCCGACCGAGGTCTACCTCGAATGGGAGGAGTCGACCGACGTCGGCGGTGTGGTCCGGTACCTCGTGTTCGACGAGGCGGCACCCGGTGGACCGGCCGAGGTCCGTCGCAGCAGCACCAACTCGACCTACGTTCCGCTGGTGCCGGGGCGGTCGTATGCCTTCGTGGTCTACGCCGAGGACACCGCCGGTAACCGGTCGGCCGCCTCGGGAGCCCTGCCCCTGACCGCGCCCGACCTGCCGCCGCCGGACGAGACGCCGCCGACCGCGCCCGGTACGCCGGTCGTGTCCACGCTCGGCCCGACCGAAGTGGTGCTGGACTGGGAGGCGTCGACCGATGCCGTCGGTGTGGTCCGGTACCTCGTGTTCGACCAGCTTGCACCCGGTGGGCCGGCCGAGGTCGGCCGGACCGACACCAACCGGTCCTACACCCCGCTGGTGCCGGGCCGGTCGTACGCCTTCGTGGTCTACGCCGAAGACAACGCCGGCAACCGGTCGCCGGCATCGGGGACCCTGAACCTGACCGCGCCCGATCTGCCGCCGCCTCCGTGCCGGGTCGACTACCGGATTGTCGCCGAGTGGCCGGGCGCGTTCCAGGCCGAGGTGACCGTGCACAACCTCGCGTCGAGTGAGGTCGACGGCTGGCGGCTCGACTGGGATTTCCCGGCCGACGGCCAGGAGGTACGCCAGCTCTGGAACGCGGTGGTGCAGCCGTCGACCGGCACCGACGTCAGCATTCGCAACGCCGAGTGGAACGGCCGGATCCCGTCGAGCGGCACCGTGTCGTTCGGCTTCATCGGGGACCGGGCCACCGACAACCCGCCGCCGGAGCTGTTCACGCTCAACGGCGTACGGTGCCGGGCGGCTGCCCGGTAGCCGGTGCGCCGCATGCGATCAGGGGGCGGGCGGTCGCGGTACGAGCCGGATGCGTACGTCGGTGTGGTGCCGGGCACGATCGTGCGGCTCTGCCCGGTCCACTCGACCGGCATCGGGTAGAGCCGGCCGTCCGCTTCCTGGCGCGAGTGCGGTTGTCACGGATTCCGAACGCCGGGCCACCGGCGCTCGTCGGGGCCCCGCACCCGCCGGGTGGCGGGCGGTGGTGTGGAACTCGGTATTGGGTGGCAAGTTCCACGGAGGAATATCCGAACCGGATCTCGTTTACGTTTCGAACCCGTGAACCCGAACGTCGGCAAATACGTGTCCGGGACGCCTCCGGTGCAATTTGCGGTACGTCCGTCCGGGGGCGCCGAGGGTGTGGACCTGGCCGAACCGCGTCCGCCGTGCCGTGTTGCCCGGTGCTCCGGTCTTCCCGCCAAGATTGCCATGGTCGGCGGAACGAATATGTCACTTGAAATGGAATCACGGCTTCCCTGGTGACGAAATCTGACAGATATGCTTCGATGTAATTGGAAGCATCAGAGGAGGTTCGATGACGGCCGGTTCGATCTCGTGCCGGCCCGTCGTCCGGGGTGGGTCGGGGGCTGTGCCTCGCGGCGGTGGGGGCCGCGGCCATGGTGCTCGTTGGCGGGGTCGCCCGCCGGCGCGTCGGCTCCGTGACCGTCCACGCCCGGCCCGCCTCCGTGCCGTACGCCCCGAGCGCATCGATCCGGGTGAGCCGCCTTCGCGGTCGGCCACGGGGATCGAGTTGATATCCGAAGGACATTCACGATCGACCGGCTGGAGGGTTCCCTTGAGCGCCGCCAACCGATCTGATCGAGGGTAGCGCGATCGTCACTAAAAGGAGCGGAGAGTCATCGCCATGAGCCGCAACCAGGAGCCGATCAACGCTGGCGTGATCCGTACGTCGGCCGACCTGACCTGGCAGCAGCACCAGCCCGGTGGCAACAGCTGGCAGCCGGGCACCTGCCGGCAGTGCACCCGCGACGGCTGTCCCCAGCTGGCCTGGGCGATCCGGGTACGCGCCAGCGGCCTGGCCGCGGAACGCGCCGCGGGTTGACCGGTTCACCCGCTCGGCGGCCCCGCCGCTCGTGGCGGGATGACGGCTCCTCCCGCGCCGCCCGCCGCCTCCGGCCGGCGGTAGCCGAACCTCGGGTGGCGGGCCGGCGTTTTCCACCGCCCGGTTGCGAAACGGGCCCGGTTGCGGAACGGGTCAGGGAACCAGGTTGACGGTGTGGTTCTCCGAGCGGATGTCCACACCGCGCAGGCCCAGGTGCCGGTCGCCGATCCGCTGGTTCCAGATGCACGAGTCGAAGGCGAAACCGGGCGCGAACATGGTCGGGTCCGAGCCGGCCCAGAAGGCGCCGTCTGCGGCCTCCGCGAAGAAGTACGCCACCCGTGAATCGGTGACCAGGACGAAGGCGGTCTGCCCGGAGTCGATGATCCACCAACCGCGGGTTCCCCACATTCCCCAGGCCGAGCAGGTGACCGGGCTGTAGTAGGCGATCACGAACTGGATCCGGGGACCGTAGCTGTTGCGGAACGACAGTCGCCGGGTGACGTTGACGCTCTGCTCCGGCCGCGCCTTCGGATCGAAGGCCGGCGTGGGCGCCGGGGCGATGCCGGGGGACTCCCCGACGTAGAGCCCGGAGGGGTGGGTCGGCTGGCTCGACCGGAGCACGACCTCACGCGACGGCGCGTCGCCGTACGCCCCGGTGGGGTCGGTTCGTTGGAGTTGACCGGTGTCGGTGGTGCTTGCCGCCTCGGCTGCACCCGTGCCGAGCAGGCCGCCGGCACCCAGGCCGAGCAGGGCGCCCGTACGGAGAACTGAACGTCGGTTGATCGGTGCGTCGTCTGATCGGCTCACGATTGTCCTTCCGGTTGGCCGATGAGCCCCGGTCGGTGGTCGAACCCGCCTCGGAACCCATGTTCGAGGTCCGAACGCGACAATCGTCAGTGCGTGGCGGGCTGTCCGAGCAGATCCCGGACAGCCTGGAGGGCCCGGGCACGGTGCTGATGTCGCAGGTCGGGCCGACGAGCCAGGCCGAGATGCTGAAGCGGCACGGGTGCCGGTCGGGGCGGACGCGTTCGTCGACGTCTGTTCTGCGCGACCCCGCCACCGTGCGGCTGGGTCGTCGGCCGCTCGCACGTGATCGCCGGCTGCCCGTGCACACCGTCAACGGTGGTTGGTCGTGTGCCCCGGGCAGCCGACGATCAACGACGCGGACCCAGCCTATCCGGGTGCCTCCGCGTCGGCGTCGGCACGGGGTCCCGCTGCCGCCGCAACGTGATCGGGAGCGGGGGCAGGGGCGGGAGCTACATGATCGTTGTGCACTGAGGCACGTTGCCGTCGGCGTGTCACGTGCCTGGGCGACAAATGATCGAGGGACCGGGGTAGGTGGCGGGGGGGGGGGGGGGGGGGGCCCCCGCCACCGGGAGGGGGTTGGCTCTGGGGTTTGGTCCAAGCGGTTCTGGAGTAGACACTTGCACCCGGGTCGCCGTGTTTCCCGTGCCCTCTCGGGGTGACCC
>NZ_JBVJHT010000009.1:157307-243364 GCF_055586685.1 Micromonospora sp. NPDC049529 | reverse complement strand
GGGTGCGTCGCCGCCAGGACGGGGGGTGTAGGCGCACTGGTGGGGGGGGGGGGGGGGGGGGCCGCCCCCCCCCCCCCCCCCCCCCCCCCCCCCCCCCCCGGGAGGGGGTTAGCTCTGGGGTTCGATCCAGATGTTGCGGTAGCGGACGTTGGCACCGGGGTCGCCGTGGTCCTGGAGCCTGATCGGGGCGATCGCCGGGCTCTCGGCGGCACCGCCACCGGTCGACCCGTTGATCTCGACGTTGTTGTGCACGGTGACGCCGTTCCAGACCACGGTCACCCGGGCGTTCTCGGTCTTGGTGGTGCCGTTCCACCGGGCCGCCCGGAACGTGATCTCGTACGTCTGCCAGGTCTCCGGCGCGGTCGCCCGGTTACTGTCCGGGGCCCGCTTCTGGTAGAAACCGCCGCACTCGTTGTCGGCCGGGGTGGTGTCGCCGAACGAGTCCAGCACCTGCAACTCGTACCGGTCCTGGAGGTAGATGCCGCTGTTGCCGCGCGCCTGACCGGTCACCTCCGGCGGCAGGTTCGGGATCCAGAACTCGGCGTGCAGCTTGAAGTCACCGAAGCTCTGCTTGGTCCGCAGGTCCCCGCCGAGCACCTCGGCCGAACCGCCGGACACCGGCCAGGTCGGGGCGGCCCCGTTGGTGTGCTCCCAGTTCGCCGACAGGTTCGTGCCGTCGAACAGGTTGATCCGGGTCGGCGGCGGCCCGGCGGTGCCGTACGCCTCGAACTCGTAGATCCGGGCCGCGTTGTCGGTGGTGCTGGTCGGTGCGGTGATGTTCAGCCGGACGTACCGTGCCTGGACCGGGGTGATGTTGTGCGTGGTGGTCGAGGCGGTGTTGCCGGTGACCGTGGCCGCGGTCGCCCAGGTGGTGCCGTTCGTGCTGGTCGCGAGCGTGAAGTCGCGGGTGTTCCAGGCGGTGTTCTCGGCCCCGGCACCGGCGTGCTGGACTACGAACCGGCTCACCGTCTGGCTCTGGCCCAGGTCGACCTGGAGCCACTTCGAGGCGCCCAGCGAACACCACTTGTCGGTGCCGCCGCCGGTGACGCTGCCGTTGACCGCCTTCGTCGGGCCCTCGTCGGCGTTGCACGAGGAGTCGGCGGTCGCCGGTTTGCCCAGGGCCAGGTTCGTGGTCGGCGGCGGTGCGGCGGCGCCGTACGCCTCGAACTCGTAGATCCGGGCGGCGTTGCCGCCGGTCTGCTCGCCGGCGGTGATGTTCACCCGGACGAATCGGGCCTGGACCGGGGTGATGTTGTGGGTGGTGGTCGGCGCGGTGTTGCCGGTGACCGTGGCGGCGGTCGACCAGGTGGTGCCGTTCGTGCTGGTCGCGAGGGTGAAGTCGCGGGTGTTCCAGCTCGCCTGCTCACCGCCCGCGCCCGCGTGCTGGAGGACCAGGCGGCTCACCGTCTGGCTCTGGCCCAGGTCGACCTGGAGCCACTTGCTGGTGCCGGTCGAGCACCACTTGTCCAGGACACCGCCGGTGACGCTGCCGTTGACCGCCTTCGCCGGGCCCTCGTCGGCCTTGCAGGAGGAGTCGGCGGTCGCCGGTCGGCCCAGCGCCAGGTTCGTCTGGGCGGTGGTGCCGGGGATGTTGTTCAGGGTGTACCAGGCCTCGGTGCTCCACAGCGACTGGCCGGTGCCCGAGGTGAACGGCCGGGGCGACCGGAGGTAGACCACCCGGTTGGGCATGAGGCCGGGGATGACCAGGCTCACCTTCTTGCCGTCCGCGGACAGGGTCGCCGACGAGACCGGCAGCGTCTGCAGGTCGAGCTTCGGGCCGCCGTACGCGGCGGTCGGCTGGTAGCGCCACTGCTGGACCTTGTACGAGGTGGACAGTGCCGCCGCGGTCGCCGCCGACAGGGGCTGGGTGTACTCCACGTCGAAACCGGTGGCGGTGGCCCGCATCGCCAGCATGTCGAAGGTGCTCGCCCCGTTCGGCGTCAGCTTCTGCAGGCCGTAGCTGAGTTTGCCCTCCTGACCCCAGTTGCCGCCCGCGCCCAGCCCACCGGCGTAGATCGCGCCGTCCGGCCCCTGGGTCAGCTCGGTGACACCCGCCTCCAGGCCCTGGGTCAACCGGAACAGGGCGCCCTGGTACTCGCCGTTGACCTTCTCCAGGTACGCCCGCTGGATCCCGCCGTACGTCACGTCGGAGATGAGCATCTGGCCGGCGAAGGTGCCGCTGTTCAGATAGACCGGGGTGCTCGGCGAGTTGGCGATCTCGTTCTGCGGCATCCAGAGCACCGGTGCGGTCGCCGGCCGGTTGTCGAACGGGCCGGCCGGGTTCATGTAGTGGTTGAAGAACCGGTCCTGCTTGACGTGCAGCAGCTTCGACGAGGGCAGCCAGCCGCCCTGGTTGTCGGTGACGAAGATGCCGCCCTCCGGACCCCAGCCGATGCCGTGCGGCGTACGCAGACCGCCCGCGACGTACGACACCGCGCCGGTGTTGCGGTCCACCTTGATGGTGGTGCCCCGGTTCGGGGCCGGCTGCGGGTCGGTGGTGTTGCCGCCCAGGTTGATCGAGACGGAGAGGTTGAGGTAGAAGAACCCGTCCTGGTAGAGCAGGCCGAAGCCGAACTCGTGGAAGTTGCCGCCGAACGGCCAGGTGGCGACCGTACGGTAGTTGTCGGTCACCCCGTCGCCGTTGGTGTCGTTCAACTCGGTCAGCCGGTGCTTCTCCGACACGTAGATCTTGCCATCCACGATCTTGATGCCCTGCGGCTCGCGCAACCCGCTCGCCACCCGCTGGGTCGTCACCTGGCCGGGACCGGTGTTGCCGGTCGTGTTGCCCAGGATCCAGACCTCACCGAGCAGGTTGTCGGTGCCGCCCCAGGTGGTGATCGCCAACCGGCCGTCGGGGAAGAAGTCCATCCCGGTCACCTGCGGCTGGAAACCGCTCGGGCGCAGGTTGGTCAGGTTGTAGCTCGGGTGCACGCCGGTCAGCGGCAGCCCGTCGCCGGGGGTGTCGGTGCTCGCCTCACACTGCTTCTGGCCCGGTGCGGTCACCCGTACGACGCCCGAGTCGGTGCTGAGCACCGAGTTCGGCACCAGCGTGTACCCCGAGGCGCCCGGCGGCTGCCAGTGCAGGGTGATCTGCTGGTCCGTACCGCGTTCGAAGTGGTCGATGCGCAGCGCGTGGTAGCCGGCGGTGAGGGTGATCGAACCGTCCACCGGCGGGTTCGCGCCGTGCAGGCCGTCGTGGTCGATGACCACCGTGTCGTCGATGATCAGGCGGGACCCGTCGTCGCTGTACAGGCGGAAGTTGTGCGCCCCCGGCTGGGTGACGTTGATGTTGCCGATGACCTGGGTGACGAAGTTGTCGGCGATCCCGCCGAAGTCCGCGGTGGTGGTCCAGTTGATCGTCGGCATCAGCTTGTCGACGTTCGGGGTCTGCCCCGGCTTCAGTACGCAGATCTCCTCCAGCGGCACCTGTACGTCGAAGACGCGCAGCGTGACACCGGGTTCCTGGGGCGGGACGGCGAGCGCACCGGGCAGTGCGCGCGGGGCCTGGGCCGGGCTGGCCGCCGCTGCCGAGGGCAGGGTGGTGGGCACGAGGAGGGTGAGGGCGGCGGCTACGAGGGCATGACGAAACAGTCGTCTGTCCATGGCGTCTCCTGGGCGACGGGGGTGGGACGGTCCACATGCGACGCGTGTCGGGAGACGCCCCCGGGAGACGCCGACTCGGGGGGACCTCTACGCCGACGGTGTAACCTCGCCGAAACGTCGCGCTGAGTTGGCGTCACACTAATCGACATTCGTCGAACTATCTATACCTTTCGGGTTCCGCACCCGAACTTCCGCTCGCCGATGCAAAAGCGTCCAACGCAGCACCAACGCAGCGCCCGATGGGGTCCGGCGGCGGAAGTGGTGTTCAATGTAGACGCGCCGAGCTCTGGGAGGATCCACGATGTCCGAGGTCGCCGTCGCGATCCAACCGCACACCCCCGTCGCGCCCGAACGGCTCGACGCCCTCGCCGCCGGACTCGCCGACGACCTCCGTGCGGTCCGGGGGCTGCGGATCGGCAACGCCGGCTCGACCGCCGTCGGCCCCGGCAAGTCACCCCAGGCGTGGGACCTCGGCACCCTCATCGTCAGCGGCGTCTTCTCGGCCGCCACCGTCGGCGCCGTCGCCCAGGTCCTCGTCGCCTACATCAACCGGAGTGCCGCCCGGTCGATCCGGCTGCGCCGGGGCGAGGACGAGATCGAGATCGTCGGCTCGACCCGGCTCGACGACCCCGCCGTGATCGCCCAACTGGCGCAGCTCCTCGGCGCCGAACCGTCGCCCGCGCCCCGGGCGGACGCCGCGCCACGAGCGGACGCGCCACGGGCGGTCGGTGGCCCGGGACGCCCCGCCGGCCCCGGTGGCGACGGCCGCCCCGGTGGCGACGGCGACGGCCGCTGACCGACCATGGGACAGCGCCTCGCCCTGCTCATCGCCAACGACCGGTACATCGACGAGTCGCTGTCCGACCTCTACTCGCCGCGCGAGGAGGCCCGCGACCTGCACAGCCTGCTGGCGGACGTCGACGTCGGCGCCTTCGACCACACCGTCCTGCTGGAGAACGAGTCGAAGAGCGCGGTCGAACGGGCCATCGAGACGATGCTGCGTACGGCCGGACCGGACGACCTGATCCTGCTCTACTTCTCCGGACACGGCATCCGCAGCAACAAACGCGGCCGGCTCTACCTGGCGGTGGCCAACACCGAACTCGACGCCCTGTCGTCCACGGCCGTCTCCGCCTCCTTCGTCCGCGAACTGCTCGACGAGTCCGACGCGGCCAGCTCCGTCATCCTGCTCGACTGCTGCTACAGCGGCGCCTTCGACGGGCAGGGCCTCAAGTCCGGCGACGACCCGGCGATCGACGGGGAACTCAGCGCCGGCTACGGGCGCTACGTCATCACCGCCACCAACTCCGTCGAACGGGCCGACGACGGGCGCCCCGCCACCGAGATCACGCCCCGGCTGCGCTCCGCGTTCACCGAAACGATCATCCAGGGGTTGAGCACCGGCGCCGCCGACATCACCGGCAACGGTCGGATCACCCCGGAAGACCTCTGGCGCTACGTCCGGCTGGAACTGCCGAGGCGGGCACCGAACCAGTCACCGTGCCAGTTCGGCCGGGCCAGTGACGAGATCCACCTCGCCCTGTCCCGGGACGGCCACCACCGGCAGCGCCGCCACCGCGACCAGCGGGAGATCCGCCTCGGTGACCTGCTCGGCCCGCTCGAACCCAACGACGACGTACGCCTCTGCGCCACCGAGTGGCGTCGGCGCGGACTGCTCAAGGTGCCGATCGGGCAGGCCCAGCGGATCGACCAACCGGCCGGCGAGCCGGTCTGGCTCGACCTCGCCTCCACCGAGGGACACCTGCTGCTGATCGGCCGCGCCGGCACCGGCAAGACCACCCTGCTGCGCAGCATCATCGGCGGGCTCGCCCTCACCCACACCGACCACGAGGTCGCGTTCTACTGCCTCGAATCCGGCGGGAACTGGCTCGGCCCGATGCGTCGGCTGCCGCACGTACGGGCGGTCGTCGGTGACGACGAGGTCGGCGAGGTCGGCGAACTGCTCGGCCGGCTCGAACTCGACGTGCAGCGGCGCAAGCAACTGTTCCGCGAACACGAACTCGAATCACCCACCAGCCTGCGCGCCAAGCGGGCGGCGCTCGGCTCCGGCCCGTACCCGGACGTCTTCCTCGTCGTCGACCGCTGGCAGGACTTCGCCACCCTGATCGACGACTTCGCCCCGCGCGTCATCGACCTGGCCAACAAGGGCCTGGGGTACGGCATCCACGTCGCCGTGCTCGACCGGAGCTGGCGGACCATCCCCGAGGAACTGCTCGAACTGCCCCAGGCGCGGATCGAGACCCGGCTGACCCAACCGCACGAGTCACTGGTCAACCCCGACCACGCCGGCCGGCTGCCGGCCAACGTCCCGGGTTGGGCCATCCACGGCCGGCAGACCTTCCGCATCGCCCTGCCCGATCTCAGCCTGAGCGACGTCGACGGCGAGACCGAGCCGGTCGACGGGGCACCGGACGGTGCGGCGGCGCTGGTGTCGACGATCGCGGCGGCGTGGCAGACGCCGGAAACGACCGGCAGCCCACCGGGGCACCGGACCACCGGCAGGCCGCAATCGGGCGTCGTGCCGGAGCGCCGTCCGGTCGAGCCGCCGCTGCCGCCGCCCGACGAGGTGCTGGCCGTGCTCGGCGTACCGGACTATGCGGCGCTGCTGGAGTTCGCCGGCACCGGCACTCCGGTCGGGCCCGACTACCTGCGGGTGCCGATCGGGGTCGACGAACACGGCGAGCCGGTGTTTCTCGACATCAAGGAGGCGGCCCAGGACGGCGACGGGCCGCACGGCCTGCTCGTCGGGGCCACCGGCTCCGGCAAGAGCGAACTGCTCCGTACGCTCGTCGCCGCGCTGGCGATGCGACACACGCCGGAGCAGCTGAACGTCGTCCTGGTCGACTACAAGGGCGGGGCCACGTTCGGCCCACTGGGCCAACTCCCGCACACCAGTGCGTTGATCACCCACCTCGCCGACGACCTGTCCCTGGTCGACCGGATGACCGACGTGCTGGAGAGCGAGCTGCACCGCCGGCAGGAGATGCTGCGCCGGGCCGGCAACCTGGGCAGCCGGCGGGACTACGAACGGGTCCGGCAGGGCGATCCGGGCCTGGCCCCGATGCCGTCCCTGCTGGTCATCTGCGACGAGTTCGCCGAACTGCTCACCGCCCGGCCCGAGTTCGTCGAGGTGCTCGTCCGGATCGGACGGATCGGCCGCGCGCTCGGCGTACACCTGCTCCTGGCCAGTCAGCGGATCGAGGAGGGGCGGCTGCGCGGTCTGGAGACGCACCTGTCGTACCGGATCGGTATGCGTACCTTCTCCGCCGCCGAGAGCCGGGCCGTGCTCGGTGTGGCCGACGCGTACGAGTTGCCCAACGCACCCGGTTACGGCTACCTCAGGGCGAACACCGCGCTGACCCGGTTCCGGGCCGGGTACGTCTCCGGCCCGTACCTCGCCCACGCCCCGGAGCCGCCGACCGGGCAGGAGGAACTGGTCGACCGTACCGTCCTCGACGTGGTGATCCGCCGGTTGCGCGGCAGCGGGCCCCCCGCCCGCCCGATCTGGCTGCCACCGCTCGGCGACCCACCCAGCCTCGATCGGCTGATGAAGCTCGTGGTGAGCGAGCGGGTCGGGCTGCGCGCGGCGGAACGCGACCCATTGACCGCGCCGGTGGGCATCGTCGACCTGCCCCTCGAACACCGCCAGGACCGGCTGCTGCTCGACTTCAACCGTCCGGACGGCAACGCCGTCGTGGTGGGCGCGGCACAGAGCGGCAAGAGCACCCTGGTCGCCTCGATCATCGCCGCGCTCGCGCTCACCCACACCCCACACGAGGTGCAGTTCCTCTGCCTCGACTTCGGCGGCGGCGCGTTGGCCAACCTGGCGAGCCTGCCGCACCTGTCCGGCCTCGCCACCCGGCGCGAACCGGAGGCCGTACGCCGTTCCATCGCCGAGGTGCAGACGCTCATCGACGAGCGCGAGGCCCGCTTCGCCCGGTCGAACATCGACACGTACGACGCCTACCGGCAGCGCAGGGCGAACGGCGAGTTCCCGGAGGACCGGTTCGGCGAGGTGTTTCTCGTCGTGGACGGGTGGAGTGCGCTGCGCCAGGACTACGAGGAACTGGACCCGGCGATCGTCGCCATCGCCGCCCGGGGACCGGGTGTCGGGGTGCGCCTCATCTTCACCGCGTCCCGGTGGATGGAGATCCGGCCGGTGCTGCGGGACCTCTTCGGCATCCGGCTGGAACTGCGGCTGACCGACCCGTCCGACTCGGAGATCGACCGCCGGGCCGCGCGGCACGTGTCGAGCGGGCCACCCGGCCGTGGACTGACCGCCGACAAGCTGTACTTCGTCGCCGCCGCACCCCGGATCGACGGCGGTTCGGGCAACGCCGGGCTGGCCGAGGCGACCGTCGGGCTCGCCCGACGCGTACGCGAGTGCTGGCCGGGGGAGCCGGCGCCGAGCGTACGGCTGCTACCCCGTACGCTCACCGCCGCCGACCTGACGAAGCTGGCCGACCCGGCGCGGCCCGGACTGCCGATCGGGGTCGACGAATCCGCCCTCGCACCGGTCTACCTCGAACCCGCCGTCGACCCGCACCTGCTGATCCTCGGCGACGCCGAGTGCGGCAAGACCAACCTGCTGCGGCACATCGCCCAGACGATCGTGGCGCGGCACTCCCCGGCCGAGGCGCGGATCGTGGTCGCCGACTACCGGCGTGGCCTGCTCGGCGCGGTCCCGACCGAGCACCTGATCGGCTACGCCACGTCCGACAAGGTGTTCAGTTCCCTGGTGTCCGGTCTCCGCGAGGTGATGCAGACACGGCTGCCCGGCGAGGACGTCACCCCGGCCCAGCTCAAGGACCGGAGCTGGTGGCACGGACCGGAGCTGTACCTGCTGGTGGACGACTACGACCTGGTCGCGACCGGTAGCGGCAACCCGCTGACGACCCTGGTCGAGTTGCTGCCGCAGGCCCACGACATCGGGCTGCACGTGATCCTGGCCCGCCGGGTCGGCGGGATGGCGCGGGCCCAGTACGAGCCGGTCCTGCAACGTCTGCGGGATCTGGCCAGCCCGGGGCTGCTGATGTCGGGCAACCGGGAGGAGGGGGCGATGTTCGGCTCGGTCCGGCCGACCCCGATGCCACCGGGCCGGGGCACGCTGGTTCGCCGCCGCGACGGCGTACAGGTCGTCCAGACCGCGCTCGCGGATCCCGAGCCCCGCGAGGTCAGCCACCCGGAAGCGGCACCCGCTCCGGGGTGACCCGCCACAGCGAAATCCTTCGCGGTGGCCGGATGGTTTTGGGACGGCCGTGCGGTGGGCACCTGTTCGGTGACAGTCGACGACGGCCGGGAGGTCCTGGTGACCACGTACGGGTTCCACGCATCGCACGAGCAGCTTCCGCCGAGCGAGTTGCTGCGTCAGGTCCAGGCCGCCGAGCAGGCCGGATTCAGCCGGGCGATGTGCTCGGACCACTTCGCCCCGTTCGGCCCGGAACAGGGCGAGTCCGGGTTCGCGTGGTCCTGGCTCGGTGCCGCGCTGGCCACCACCAACCTGCCGTTCGGTGTGGTCAACGCGCCGGGCCAGCGGTACCACCCGGCGATCGTCGCCCAGGCCGCCGCCACCCTGGCCGAGATGTTCCCGAACCGGTTCTGGATGGCGGTCGGCAGCGGCGAACTGGTCAACGAGCACATCACCGGGGAACGCTGGCCGGCCAAGGACGAACGCAACGTCCGGCTGCTCGAATCGGTGCAGGTGATGCGGGCACTGTTCGCGGGGGAGTCGGTCAGCCACCGGGGCCTGGTCACCGTCGACCGGGCGAAACTCTGGACCCGGCCGGCGTCACCGCCACCGATCTTCGGCGCGGCGGTCAGCCCGGAGACCGCCCGCTGGGTCGGCTCCTGGGCGGACGGGCTGATCACGGTGAACCGGCCGGTGGAACAGCTCCGGCCGGTGATCGAGGCGTACCGGGAGGGTGGCGGTGCGGGTAAGCCGGTCAAGTTGCAGGTGCACCTGTGCTGGGACCGGGACGAGGAGAAGGCGCTGCGGATCGCGCACGAGCAGTGGCGTACCGGGATTCTCGGCAGTGACGTGGCCTGGGATCTGGCCATGCCGGCGGAGTTCGCCCGCGCCACCGCGTACGTCCGCCCCGACGACATGCGCGAACACGTGCTGATCTCGAACGATCCCGCGCGCCACGCCCACTGGCTACGCGAGTACGCCGACCTCGGCATCGACGAGATCTACCTGCACCACGTGGGCCAGGACCAACGCGACTTCCTCGACACCTTCGCCACCCACGTCCTCCCCACCCTGACCTGACCCCCTCCTCAAGATCGCGCAAATACAGAGAATGAGGGGTAATCGCGGGCCCGATTACCCCTCATTCTCTGTATGAGTGCGGATGAGCTCAGGGGGTGGGGTGTTCGCGGTCGGCGGTGCGGGCGAGGGCGAGCATGCGGAGGGTCTGTTCGCGGCGGCGGAGCAGGAGCAGGGCGACCGCGAGCGTCAGCAGCGGGATGGTGGCCAGCGCCACCCACTGGGCCGGAACCAGGTAGATCGGGCGGCCCATGTTCATGTTGCTCACCGCCCACCCGTCCAGGGTCTGGCCGACCAGCACCACCAGCGCGACCACCGGTGCGACCAGGACGGCGATCCGGCGCCGTACGGCTCCGTCGACCGTGGCCACCGCGACCAGCAGGGTCAGTCCGGCCGCCACCAGGAACCCGAGGTAGAGCAGGATCTGGCCGTCGGAACCGGCAACCAGGTCGAGTCCGCGCCGGACGATCTTGTTGTCGTGCAGCGGAAGCGACTGGTAAGCCGAACCGTCCCTGCCCACACTGCCGCTGGCCAGCCGGTTCACCAGGAAGACCGCCACAACGGTCGCCAGGGCCAGCGTGATCGCCAGCAGCCGGCGGGTGCCGAGCACCGCGAGTGCCCGACGTCGCGGCGCCGGTACGGTGAGTGCGACGGCGCCGACCAGGCCCAGCGCGAGCTGCCACAGGCTGTCGACGACGGGCACCGGGTCGGCGTTGTACTGCGCCGGGAGCAGGGCGATCTCGGTGAACAGCGCGGCCCAGCCGAGCGTGACCGTCAGCCGGGGCAGTCCGGCCAGGACCGCCGCGCAGACGGCCGCCCAGGCTCCGATCGGCAGCCAGTCGAGCGGTCCGACCCCCGGGCCGCCGAACGGGTGCGCCAGCGGCCCCTGGTCCGGTTCCATCTTCGACACCAGCGCGTGGCCGTTCATGGCCAGCAGGGTGAGCGCGGCCAGCAGGCCGGTGACCGCCGCCGCGGCGTGCCAGGCGGGGTCGGTGAGTCCGCGCGCGGTCCAGCCGAGCCGGGCCCGGACCCCGGCGACGACCAGGTTGGTCACGTCACCGACAGCGGGGTACCGCTGGTCCGGCCGGGCACCGTCCAGGAGTACGCCGAGCATCTCCTCCTCGTAGCGGCGGCGGTGTTCCCAGGGGTAGACGGCGAGCAGTCGGCGGTAGCGGCTCTCCAGATCGCGGCCGCTCATCCGACGTCTCCCCTGGTGAGCAGGTGTCGGGTGGTCACGCGGGGCCTCCTTGGGCGAGCGGGTTGCGGCGGCGCAGCCGGTCGGCGGCCGTGTTCGCGTTGTGCCGCAGGCGGGCGGCCTCCTCGGCCAGTCGTTGCGCGCCCAGGGCGGTGAGGCGGTAGTAGCGCCGCAGCCGGGACTGGACCACCTCTTCGTGGTCGACCTCGATCAGGCCGTCGCCCCGGAGCCGGTCGAGTACGGCGTAGAGGGTGCCGGCGCGCAGCTTCACCCGGCCGTCGGAGATCTGGAGGACGTCGCCGATGACGCCGTAGCCGTGTTGGGGCGTGTCGGCCAGGGCGGTGAGGACGAGGAATGTCGGTTCCGTGAGTGGCGGACCGTTGCTCATGGCAGCAGCATATACCGGATCACGGTATATGCCTGCCGGCGTGATTCCATCGCGAGGGGAGTGTGAAGAGTTGCGAAGAGTGAAGTAACTTCAAATTTGCCTTAGCTGTGGCTTTTCGGGGTTGATGCACCGGGCGACGATCTTTAGGTTTCCTTTGCGACGGCTACCGCGTTTGTCGCGGTTACCCGCATGGCTCGATGGGCGTGTCCCACGTGTGCCGGCGGGCGTGCGCCGATGATCCGAAGGAGCTCCATGGGTATCTCACGACGGTCGGTCCTTGCCTCCGCGCTGGCCGGAGCCGGCCTCGGGGCCTCGGCGTACCTGGCCGGACCGGCATCGGCGGCCAGCGGGCCGGGCGACGTCGTCGGCAAGATCACCGTCGGGTACCAGGGCTGGTTCGCCTGTGCCGGGGACGGGGCACCGATCAACGGCTGGTGGCACTGGAGCGAGAACTGGTCCCAGGCGCCGTCGCCGGCCAACAACGTGATCAAGGGCTGGCCGGACATGCGCGAGTACACGAACGTGTACCGGACCGCGTACCCGAACTTCGGCAACGGGCAGCCGGCGACCCTCTTCTCCTCGTACGACCAGCAGACCGTCGACACCCACTTCACCTGGATGCAGCAGTACGGCTGCGACACCGCCGCCCTGCAACGCTTCAACCCGAACAGTTCCGAGGGGCCGACCCGCGACGCCATGGCGGTCCGGGTCCGCAGCGCGGCGGAGCGCACCGGCCGCAAGTTCTACATCATGTACGACGTCACGAACTGGACGAACATGCAGTCGGAGATCAAGGCCGACTGGACCGCCAAGATGTCCGTCCACACCGGATCGTCGGCGTACGCGCGGCAGAACGGCAAGCCCGTCGTCTGCGTCTGGGGCTTCGGTTTCAACGACGCCGGTCGCCCGTTCGGCCCGGCGGCCTGCCTCGACGTGGTCAACTGGTTCAAGGCCCAGGGCTGCTACGTCATCGGCGGCGTGCCGACGCACTGGCGCTCCGGCAACGAGGACTCCCGCCCCGGTTTCGGCGACGTCTACCGCGCCTTCCACATGCTCTCCCCGTGGATGGTCGGCCGGATCGGCAACACCGCCGACTCGGACCGGTTCTACGAGAACGTGAACCGGGCCGACCAGGCCGACTGTGACGCGCACGGGATCGACTACCAGCCGTGCGTGCTCCCCGGCGACCTGGTCGAGGGCCAGCGGGCGCACGGCGACTTCATGTGGCGGCAGTTCTACAACATGGTGCGGGTCGGCGCCCAGGGCATCTACATCTCCATGTTCGACGAGTACGGCGAGGGCAACCACATCGCCAAGAACGCGGAGAACGCCTCGATGGTGCCGGCTGGGATCACCATGCCCTCGCTCGACGAGGACGGAACCGTGTGTTCTTCCGACTACTACCTGCGGCTCACCGCCGACGGTGGCCGGATGCTCAAGAAGCAGTTGGCGTTGACCGCCACCCGCCCCACCCCGCCGGTGGTCGGCGGCCCGGTCGTCGGCACCGGGATCGCCCTGCGCTCACGCGCCAACAACCTCTTCGTCTCGGCCGGTGCCGGCGGCAACTCGCCCCTGACCGCGAACGCGTCCGCTGCCGGGGTCGCCGAGCAGTTCGACCGGGTGGATCTCGGCGGCGGTGCGCTCGCCCTGCGCTGCCGGGCCAACGGCCTGCTGGTCACCGCCGAGGACGCGGGGGACGGCCCACTGATCGCCAACCGGCCGGCGGCCGGGCCGTGGGAGGCGTTCACCCTGGTGCAGAACCCGAACGGCACGGTCAGCCTGCTCGCCCGGGTCAACAACAGTTACGTCTGCGCCGAGAACGCCGGAGCCGCCGCCCTGGTCGCCAACCGGGCCGCGATCGGCGGCTGGGAGCAGTTCGACCTGGTCACCGTCTGACCGGCCCCGGCGGGGCCGGAAGCCCCGCCGGGGGCCACCGGTGAGCCGGGCGGGAGGTCGGCACGGGCATGGATCCGGCCGCAACGGGTACGCCGAGATCCGGTACCGGGGGGTGGTTGGAGATGCCGGAGGGCGACGGACCGACCATCGGTGTGATCGGGTCCTACGGCGGCCGCAACCTCGGTGACGAGGCGATCCTGACCGGTATCCTCGCCGACCTGCGCGCCGCCCGTCCGGATGCCCGGATCATCGTCTTCTCCCGCAACCCCGAACACACCCGGCACGCCCACGCCGGCGTCGAGGCGGCCGCCTGGGACGGGATCCGACGGGCCGACTCGGCGACCACCGTTGCCCGCCTCGACCTGCTGATCCTGGGCGGCGGCGGGATCCTGTACGACAGTGAGGCCCGCCGTTACCTGCGGCTGGTCCTGGCCGCCCAGGAACGGGGGCTGCCGGTGTTCACGTACGCGGTGGGCGCCGGCCCGTTGACCGACGCGGTCGACTGTTCGATGGTGCAGGAGAGCCTCGACGCGGCGGCCGAGGTGACCGTACGCGACGACGAGTCGCAGTTGGTGCTGGAGGACGTCGGGGTGACCAAGCCGATCACGGTCACCGCCGACCCGGCCTTCCTGCTCCATCCCGAGGAGTTCCCGGTCGAGTGGCTGCGCCGCGAGGGCGTACGGCCGGGGCGGCGACTGGTCGGCATGAGTGTGCGCGAGCCGGGGCGGGCCGCCTCCCGGCTGGACGTGGACGGCTACCACCGGCTGCTGGCCCAGATCGGCGACTTCCTGGTCCGGCGGCTGGAGGCGAACGTGTTGTTCGTGCCGATGGAGCGGGACGACATCAAACACTCCCACGGGGTGCTGTCGCACATGACCGCTCCGGACCGGGGCCGGATCCTGAACGGCGACTACTCGCCCCGGCAACTGCTGGGCCTGATGACGCATTTCGACATGGCCGTCGGGATGCGGCTGCACTTCCTGATTTTCGCCGCCATGTCCGGGGTGCCGTTCCTGCCGTTGCCGTACGCGGGCAAGGTCTTCGACTTCGCCCAGCGGATCGGCGTACCGGCACTGAGCGGGCTGGCCCGGGAGGTGGAGGGGCCGCTGCTGGCCGAGGTCGACCAGCTCTGGGACGAGCGGGAGGAACGGGCCGGGGACACCGCCCAGCGGGTCGAGGAGGTACGCGAACAGGCCCGGATCACCAGCCGGCTGGTCACCCCACTGCTCAACCGCCTCTGACCGGCGGCGCAACCACCGCCGGACGGGTTCAGGTCGCCGGGCCGCGCCAGCGGTAGACCCAGGGCGGGCCGTCGTCGCGCACCGACTCCAGCTCGTACATCTCCGCATGGGCCAGGCCGCCCTCGCCGAGATGCGGGTGGACCAGCGGTGGGCGGCCGTGCGCGTCCAACTCGACGGTGACCACCCCGCCGTCGCCCACCCCGCCGACCAGCGGCACCTGCGCCGTCGCTCCCATGCCACCATCTAACCGCCGGCCGGGACCGGCCGCAGCGGATCGCCCCGTCCGGCCCCGCCGCCCGTCCGAACCGGGGCGAACCCCGGTGGGATGGACGGTCGGACGCTCAGCCGGGCAGGTCGCGGATCCAGCGCACCTCGGTCGCACACTGCCGGTACCCGAACCACGTGTTGATCGCGAGCATCGGTGCGTTGCCGGTGTCGTTGTTGGTGAACGCCTCGGTGTAACCGGCCGCGCGGGCCCGGTGCAGGGAGGCGGACTTCGCCAGCTTCGCCAACCCCCGCCCCCGGTACACCCGCCGGGTGCCGGCCATGCCGGACATGTAGCGGGTCTGCCCGTCGGTCACCGCCAGGCTGAACGCGGCCACGGTGCCGTCCACGGTCACCACCGAGGTGAGTTCCGGGTCGTGTTCCGGGTGGCTCCAGAACTGGCTGTGCCACAGGTCGTAGCTGATCGCGGCGGCGTCCATGTCGTCCGGTTCGTCCTGGGCCGCCTCGTTGTCGGCCACCCAGAGTTCCCGCAGCAGGTCGTCGCCGAGGCTGGCGCCGGTGTGGATCTCGACACCGGGTGGGCGGGACGGCATCGGCGGTAGCGAGTCGTCGCCGAGCACCAGCCGCTGGAAGTGCGCCGAGCGGCCGCGCCGGTAGCCGTTGCGTTCGGCGAACCCGATCGACCGCTCGTCGTCCAGCGACCAGCAGAGGATGGCGCGGGCGTCGAGGCCGGTCACGTACGCCTCACCGGCCGCCAGCAGCGCGCGGCCGGCGCCCCGGCCGCGCCGGTCAGGATGGACGTAGATGTTCAGGTACGCCCGGCCGGGCTCTGCGCTGTCGTAGTAGATCCCGGTCCGGGCGCAGCCGAGCAGTTGGCCGTCAGCCTCGGCCAGCAGCAGCCGGTGATGCTGGGCGGCCGGCGCGTTCTCCACCTGCCAGCGCAGCACCCGTGGCGTCACCACGAGGTACGGCAGCACGGCGCGCAGCACCAGCGCGGCGGCCTCGGCGTCGGCGTCGGCGGTCGGGGTGTCCGGCCGGAACTCGCGGATCGTCACAGTCATGTGCCCGCACGGTACGGACCGACTGGCCGCGCCGCCGCTCAATTTTCGACCACGACCGGCGTACGCCAGAGCACGGTGTCGAGCCAGTCCTCGATCGCGGTGGCGACCCGGCCGAGTACCGCCGCCGAACCGGCCAGCGGTCCGGGGACGTGCATGCCGTGGTCGGCGTCGGGCACCTCCAGCACGTACGGCGAGAGTTGGCGGGCGAGCGCACCGTCCCACGCCCGGTCGGCGGTGCCGCCGATCAGCAGCATCGGCGCGGTGGCCCGGCGCAGCGCGGCGACCACCGGTTCGACGACGAGCAGCGGGGTGAGCCAGACCGCCGGCAGACCCCGGTCGGCGGCGAGCGCGGCGGCGTACGTGCCGAGGGACTTGCCGATCAGCAGCGGCAGGTCGCCGGCGGCCTCGGCGGTCAACTCGTCGAGCACCGGGGACACCTGCGCGGTCACCCAGTCGGGGAGGTCGTTCGGCGGCACCTCGGTCCGGTCCCCGGTCCAGGAGATCGGCCGGATCCGGGCGCCCCGCGCCTGCGCCGCGTCGGCGGCGTACATCAGCAGTGGTGCCTGTGGGCCGTACCCGCCGCCGGGGATGACGACGGCGGTGCGGTGCTTCGTCGACTCGGTCACCCGCCGAGGCTAACCGCGTGACGGGGGCGGCAGGGGGCGAAGGCGGTGTGCCGACAGGCCCGGCGGAGAGGCGGGTTACACCGGACCATCCGTCCGTCGGGGTGGGTCCGCCGGCTGACTAGCCTGGGATGTTAGGAAGGGACCTTCCATGAGCGGAAACGACGGGAAGGGGCTTCCTCCTTGCGGGTGATCCACGGGCTGTGGCTGCGCGGTGGTCGGCTCGCGCTCTGGGCGGAGGACTCGACCCTGCCGGTGTCGGGGGTGCGGCGGTCGGGTCGGGTGCCCCGGGAACGGCCGCACCCGTTCGCCGCCGGTCACGCCGCGCTCGCCGAGGTGCTCGACGAGATCGCGGCGAAGGCGGCGACCAGCACCGCGCTGCTGCGCCTGCCGACCCGCGCCGGTGCCCCGGTCGACTCGCCGGAACTGGTCCGCACGGACGCGGCCGAGCCGGTGCGCGGCAATCTCACCCTGGCCGGTTGGCGGGTGCCGACCCTGGAGTACGACGCCGACCACGCCCTGCCGGTGCTGCTCGCCCTCGCCGACGACCCGACCGTGGTCCGGGGCGGCACGCTGCGACTGCTGGAGGAACTCGCCGGGTTCGCCGCCGACCTGGTCGGCCGCGGCCGCACCCTGCCCGGCGTGGCCGCCGGGGCGGACCAGACCGGGGGTACGGCCACCGCCGTCTGGCGGCCGCTGCTCACCGGTGCCGACGCGGGCCGGATCCGGGCCCTGGCGATGGCGCTGCCCCCGGCGGCGCGGGCGGCCGAACCCGACCTCACCGTCGCCGCGCTGGTCGCCGATGCCCTGGACGCGCTCACCGACGCCGCCGCCCGGAGCGCGCTGGAGGGGGTGCGCCTGATCGACTCCCGGTCCACCGGCGTTCCGGTGGGCGTACGGGCCTGGTTGCGGGCGCTGACCGGGCGGCAGCGCCGGTTCACCATCGCCCCGGACGGGCTCGACGAACTCACGAACCAACTCACCGAGTGGCAGCGCGACGCCGCCGGCAGCCCGGTACGCGCCTGCTTCCGGCTGGTCGAGCCACCGCCGCCGGTGGAGGTCCTCGACCCCGACGAACTGGTCGACGGCGACGGGACCGAGGGCGACGGGGTCGGGATCGAGGTGGACTCCGACGGTGGCTGGCGGGTCGAGTTCGCGCTCCAGTCGGCCGAGGAGTCGAGCCTGGTGGTCGGCGCGGACCGGATCTGGCAGGCGCGGGGCGGCCTGCGGGCGCTCGCCCGGCACCTCGACGCCCCGCAGGAGACGCTGCTGGCGGAGCTGGGCCGGGCCAGCCGGCTCTGGCCGGAGCTGACCGACGCGCTGCGTACGGCGGCACCGGACGGGTTGGAGTTGGACACCGAGGGGGCGCACCGGTTCCTGCGGGACGGGGCGCCGGTGCTGCACGCCGCCGGTTTCGGGGTGCAGTTGCCGTCGTGGTGGTCCCGGCCGAGCGCCCGGCTCGGGGCCCGGTTGCAGGCGAAGAGCCGGACCGCGCCGGGCACCGTCGCGTCGCGCAGTTCGCTCGGCCTGGACGCGCTGGTCGACTACAAATGGGAGCTGGCCCTCGGTGACCAGGCGCTCTCCGCGCGGGAGCTGCGGGATCTGGCCAAGCTGAAGACGCCACTGGTCCGGCTGCGCGGGCAGTGGGTGGAACTGGACGCCCGCCGGCTGGCCGCCGGACTGAAGCTGCTCCGGGCCGGTGGGGAGCTGACCGTCGTCGACCTGCTCCGGCTGGGTCTGGAGAGCGCCGACGAGCCGGACGCGCTGCCGGTGCTGGCGGTCGGCGCCGACGGACCGCTCGGTGACCTGCTCGCCGGGCAGGTGGAGCGGCACCTGACCCCGCGCGACGAGCCGGCCGGTTTCCGGGGCACGCTGCGGCCGTACCAGAAGCGGGGTTTGGCCTGGTTGGCGTTCCTCCAGTCGCTCGGCCTCGGCGGGGTGCTCGCCGACGACATGGGGCTGGGCAAGACGGTGCAGCTGCTGGCGCTGCTCGCCGGGGACGAGCGCGGGGGCGGGGGCGACGGCGGGCGCGACGACGGGCCGACGCTGCTGGTCTGCCCGATGTCGCTGGTCGGCAACTGGCAGCGGGAGGCGGCGAAGTTCGCGCCGGAGCTGCGCGTACACGTGCATCACGGGGCCGAGCGGGCGCGGGGCGAGACGTTCGCGGCGGCGGTGCGGGACGCGGACCTGGTTCTGACCACCTACTCGGTGGCGGCGCGGGACGCGGCGGCGCTGGCCGAGGTCGACTGGCACCGGCTGGTGGTGGACGAGGCGCAGGCGATCAAGCACGCGGCGACCCGGCAGGCCGCCGCCGTCCGCGCGCTGCCCGCCCGGCACCGGATAGCGGTCACCGGTACGCCGGTGGAGAACCGCCTCGCCGACCTCTGGTCGATCATGGAGTTCGCCAATCCGGGCCTGCTCGGCACCGCCTCGGCGTTCCGCAAGCGGTACGCGGTGCCGATCGAGCGGCACGGCGACGACGACGCGGCGCAGCGGTTGCGCCGGATCACCGGCCCGTTCGTGCTCCGCCGCACCAAGACCGACAAATCGATCATCTCCGACCTGCCGGAGAAGCTGGAGATGGAGGTGCTCTGCAACCTCACCGCCGAACAGGGCTCGCTCTACCAGGCGGTGGTCGACGACATGATGGCCAAGATCGAGTCCAGTACGGGCATCGAGCGGCGCGGCCTGGTGCTGGCCACGATGACCAAGCTCAAGCAGGTCTGCAACCATCCGGCGCAACTGCTGCGCGACGGCTCGGCGCTGACCGGCCGGTCCGGCAAGCTCGCCCGGCTGGAGGAGATCGTCGACGAGGTGCTGGCGGCGGGGGAGAAGGCGCTGCTGTTCACCCAGTACGCCGAGTTCGGCGGCATGCTCCGGGCGCAGCTCTCGGCCCGACTCGGCCGTGAGGTGCTCTACCTGCACGGCGGCGTCGGCAAGACCGAGCGGGACGCGCTGGTGACCCGGTTCCAGTCCGACGCCGGTCCGCCGCTGTTCATCCTGTCGATCAAGGCCGGCGGCACCGGGCTGACCCTCACCGCCGCCAACCACGTGGTGCACGTGGACCGCTGGTGGAACCCGGCGGTGGAGGACCAGGCCACCGACCGGGCGTTCCGGATCGGCCAGCGCCGCGCGGTGCAGGTACGCAAGTTCGTCTGCGCCGGCACCGTCGAGGAGAAGATCGCCGCGATGATCAACGAGAAGCGCGGGCTGGCCGCGAAGATCGTCGGCACCGGGGAGCAGTGGGTGACCGAGCTGTCCACATCGGAGCTGCGCGGGCTGTTCGCGCTGGAGGCCGGGGCGGTGGTCGAGTGAGCCCGCAGCGCGCGGCCGGTGGACGGGAACCGGACGGCACGGCCGGCACCGGACGGTTCGCCGACTTCGGGCGCCCCCGGAAGGTCGACGGCGGGCTCCGGGCGCGTACGGCCCGAGGGTCGATCGGCGCGTCCTGGTGGTCCCGCCGGTTCGTCGACGTACTGGAGTCGTTCGCGCTCGGCACCCGGCTCACCCGTGGCCGGGCGTACGCCCGCGCGGGTCAGGTGCTGTCGCTGGAGGTCACGCCGGGGCTGGTGAGCGCGGTGGTGCAGGGCTCCCGGCCGAAGCCGTACCGGGTGACGGTCGGCCTGCGACCGTACGCCGGGCCGGTCTGGGCCCGGATCGAGACGGTGCTCGCCGGGCAGGCGCTGTTCAGCGCCCAACTGCTCGCCGGGGATCTGCCGCCGGAGCTGGAACGGGTGTTCGCCGAGGCGGACGCCCCGCTCTTCCCGGCCACGATCGGAGACCTCGCGATGCGCTGCGACTGCCCGGACTTCGCTGTGCCGTGCAAGCACCTCGCCGCCTCGTTCTACCTGCTCGCCGAGGCGTTCGACGCGGACCCGTTCCAACTGCTGCACTGGCGCGGCCGGACCCGGCGGGAACTGCTCGACCGACTGCGGGAACTGCGCGCCGGGCAACCGGCGATCGGCACCGGTGGCGGGAGCGACCCGGCCGACGACGAGGCCTACACCGGGCCGGTGGCGGCGCAGCCACTGCCCGGACTCGGGTCACCGGCCGGTGCGGTGCCGGTGGCCGGTGCCGGGCTGGCCCTGGCCGACCTGCCCGACCGGGCGCTCGGCACGGCGGTCGACCGCTACTGGCAACCACCGGTGCCGTTGCCGGATCCGGTGCCGATCCTGGCCACCGAACCCGACCTGCTGCTGCGCCAGCTCGGCGCACCCGGTGCCACGATCGGCGGTCCCGGCCTGGTCGAGCGGCTCCGGCGGGCGTACGGCCGGTTCGGCCAGCCGGAGCGGTGACGGTCCGGACGGCTCGTCCGCACCGGGTGGAACGCGAGCCGGCACGGGTGATGTGCCGCGCCCGACCCGACGCCGGTTCACCGAACCTTTTTGCAACCTGAACCGCGCGGCACCTTTTTTCAACCTGAACCGCGCGGCGCGCCCGCACCGCGTCCGACCCTGCTGTCCACCGGACCGCAAGGGGAGGTGGAAAAGGGTTCACTGGTGCAGCCGGCGGACCCGCCAGGCCAGCACGCTCGCGGCGGCGAGCACGATCGGTGCCAGCACCGCCGCCACCCAGCCGCCGATCACCACCACGGCCGGTACGGCGCTCCAGAGTACGACGGTCAACAGGAGCAGAAGTCTGCCCCGGCGGTGCTGGGCACGATCACTGAGCCGGGCGACGAAGTCCGGGTCGCTGATTCTCAGCTGGCGGGTGATCTCGTCGAACCGACGCTGATCCTCTTTGCTGAGCATGGCGGCAGCCTTCCCCTCACGCGTCAACTGTCCGGCGCGGGGATACCCGATCCCGGGCCGCTTTCACTCCCGCTCCGGATCGCACCGGATTCGCTCCGGTACAGAACTCGGATCGACGCAGGTTTTACTTATTCCCACCTTAAGTTTGTCTTTGCCGCCGAATCCCCGTGAGTGCTACACGCAGGTTACGGACCCGGGCGTAACCGCCGCTGGGCAGGCATCGGCGCTGCTGGCGACCGTCGTGGGCGGGACCGGGGCAAACCTCGCGCCGCTCATCGGCCTGAGCCATACCTTAAGTGGCCGCGCAATGGCGGTTTCAGCGGCCTTGAAGCGGATCGGCGCCTTGGCTACCTTGCCGTAGCAACCCCCTCAGGAACCGCCGTCGGACCACCGCCCCTGCCGTTCACGCGGCGCGGGTCCGGCGCGCCTCAGCAGACGGATTGGTACATGGCTGACCAGAATGTGCCACCACGCCGATCGCGTGACGACAGCCCTTGGGACGGTCGACCCCAGCCCGGCGCCGACGGATACCGGGCCGCGCCCGGCCAGTCCGGGTACGGCCGCCCGGCGCCCGGTGCCGACGCCTACCCGGACGCGCGCTACCCGCAGTCGGCGGGCCACCAGCAGTACCCCGGCCACCCCCAGTCGGGCCACCCCCAGCCGGGCCGCCCACAGCGCGGGCAGCAGCACCCGGACCAGTACGTCGACCAGTGGACCGAGCAGCACCGCGCGGGCGGCCCCCGTGGCCCGCAGTGGGTCGGTCCGGAGGGTTTCCAGCCGCAGGGCGGCGCCCCGTACAGCGGGCCGGCACAGCTGCCCGAACTGGACGACGACGAGCCGGGCAAGCGTAACGTCGGCCGTCGCCGGGCCCTGGTCGCGCTGACCGGTGCCGCCGCGGTGGTGGCCGGTGGCGGTGCGATCGCGTTGGCCTCGCGCGGCACCGAACTCGGCGACAAGATCCTCGGCAACACCCCGTTCGGCGGCGGCAACAGCGGCAACGCGACCGCCGCCGCGATCACCGACGGCACCGCCGACCGCCCCAGTGGACAGCAGCCGAGCACGGTGCGTACCTACACCGAGCAGAACGAGAGCTACATGGGCTCCAAGGCCGGAGCCGAGCTGAAGAAGAACGCGCCCGCCAGTGGCCGTACCCTCGCCGGCCCGGCCTCCGCAGCGGCCGCGACCGAGGTGACGGTCAAGACCGTGCTGGCCAAGGACCCGATCCGGCACCTCGCCACCCGGGCCACCTTCGGCGCCACCCCGAAGGTGCTCGCCGAGATCAAGACCATGGGCATCGACGAGTGGCTGCGCTGGCAGCTGGAGCCGGACAAGATCGCGCCGACCAAGGCCGAGCTGAAGCTCTCCGAGCTGCCCACCCTGAACATGTCCATCAAGCAGCTCCGGGAGCGGCGGGACACGGTCAAGGACGTCGACAACTCCGACAACGAGTTCGTCTGGGCGTCGGTCGCCCGCCAGATCTGGTCCGACCGGCAGCTCTTCGAGGTCATGGTCGACTTCTGGAACGACTTCCTGCACGTGGCAGCCTTCTTCGACGGCGGCGACATCACCCGGTCGACGTTCGACCGGGACGTGATCCGCAAGCACGCGCTCGGCAACTACGCCGACATGCTGGTGGCCGCGAACACCCACCCGGCGCTGCTCGTCTACCTGAACCAGACCCAGTCGCACAAGGACGCGATCAACGAGAACCTGGCCCGGGAGAACCTGGAGCTGTACTCGGTCGGCGTCGACGGCGGCTACACCGAGATGGACGTCCGGCAGGCCGCGATGCTCCAGACCGGCCTCGGCGTCGACAAGGACGAGTACGTCTACCGGGCCAACCGGCACTACGTCGGCAAGGTCAGCATCCTCGGCTTCACCAGCGACAACAGCTCCGCCGAGGGTGGTGAGGCGGTGATCAAGGCGTACCTGCGGCACCTCGCCCTGCACCCCTCGACCGCGAACTACATCGCGCAGAGCCTGGCCACCCGGTTCGTCTCGGACACCCCGCCGAAGTCCCTGGTCGACCGGCTGGCCAAGACGTACGCGGCGAACAAGGGCGCGATCAAGCCGACCCTGATGACGCTGTTCAGCTCCACCGAGTTCTGGGGCTCGGTCGGCCAGAAGGTACGCCGCCCGATGGAGTACCTGGTCGCCACGTACCGGGTGCTCGGCATGCAGCCCGACCCGTCGCCGGATTACCAGAAGCGGGCCGACCTCAAGCGGACCCCGTTCGCCGACGGGCTGAACCAGATCAAGAACAAGATGGAGGAGCTGGGCCAGTTCCCGGCCGGCCTGTCCACCCCGAACGGCTACCCGGACGTCTACGTCGCCTGGACCTCCGCCGGCACGATGGTCAACGGCTGGAACGAAGCCCACGACGTGCTCAACGGCAACCGGAAGGTCTTCTCCTACGTCAAGCCGGACAAGCTGGTGGCGGCCCCGCCGGCCACCGCGGGCGCCTACCTCGACGCCCTGTCGCTGCGGCTGGTGCACCAGAAGCTGACGGACAAGGAGAAGTCCCTGATCCTCGGCATCGCCGGGGTGACCGCCGAGACGAAGGTCGACGCCACGTTCAACGGCGCGATCACCGCCATCGCGCGGGCGCTTCTCGCCTCCCCCCAGCACCACCTCCGGTGAGCTAACAGTGGAGAAGACTGTGCACTCGTACCCCCTGCACCCCGACTGCCCCGACCTGCGGCGTCTCGCCCCGAACCGGACCGAGGCCGTGCTGCGCGCCGAGCACGCCGCGGTGACGGCGGAGAACGCCGCCGTACGCGAGCAGTTCCTCAACCTGTCCGAAGTGGAGGAGGCCCAGCAGGACGGGCGGGGCGTGACCCGTCGTACGTTCGTCGCCGGTGCCGCCGCCACCGTGACCGCGCTGGCCACCACCCAGTTCGTCTCGACCCAGGCGTCGTTCGCCGCCACCCCCGGCGGCACCCTGATCCACGTCTTCCTCTACGGCGGGCTGGACGGGCTGAGCCTGGTCGCACCGGACAACGACCCGGTGCTCAGCAAGGCCCGCCCCGACCTGCTGCTCGGCAACGACTCGCTGGCCCTCGACCGCGGGTTCAAGCTGACCAGCGCGTTCGCCCCGTTGCAGAAGTTCCTCGACGCCGGCCAGCTCGGCTTCGTGCCGGCCGCCTCCGACCCTCGGGTGTCGCGCAGCCACTTCCAGGCCGCGGACGCCTGCAACCTCGGTGGCCTGCCGAACGAGACCGGTGGCCGGGGCTGGCTGGACACCCTGGTCGACGCCCTCGGGCCGGGGACCGCGTTCCGCAGCGTCGGGGTCGGCAGCACGCTGCCCCGTTCGCTGGTCGGCAACAACGGCGCGCTGTCGCTGAACAACGTGGGCTCGCTCGGCTTCAACGGCGACGGCCGGTTCAAGGAGGCCACCGCCAAGGCGATCCAGGGCCTGTTCACCGGGATCAACCACCCGGTGGAGGAGTCGGTGCTCGCCGGGCTGGGCGCGCTGAAGACCGCGCAGCAGTTGGCCGCGAAGCCGTACGCGCCGGCAGAGGGGGCGGTCTACACCGGGATCGGCAACTCGTTCCGTACCCTGGCCCAGCTCATCAAGGGCGGCGCCAACGTACGGGTGGCGACGATCGGCATGGGTGGCTACGACACCCACGAGAACCAGGGCACAGCCGCCGGTGGGCAGCTGCACAACCGGCTGAACGAGCTGGCCAAGGGGATGGCGGCGTTCTTCACCGACCTCGGCCCGCTGGCCGCCGACGTCACCGTCATGGTCAGCAGCGAGTTCGGTCGCCGGGTCGCCTCGAACAGCGGCGGCACCGACCACGGCCACGGTGGTGTGGTCACCATCCTGTCCGGCAAGAAGCTGGCCGGCTCCCTGCTCGGCACCTGGAACGGGCTGGACAAGCTCGACAGCGGTGACGTGCCGGAGTTCAACAACATGTTCAACGTGTACGGGTCGGTGGCCCAGGGCCGCTTCAACCTGACCGACGCCGAGGTGAAGAAGATGTTCCCCCGTCAGACGTTCACCCCGGTGAAGCTGTACGCGTGACAACCTGGTCGACCTCGACTGGCCACCGTTCCGGGGACTACTCCCCGGACGGTGGCCAGCAGCCGTACACCTACGCCGACCAGTCCCGCTACGACGAGCTGCCGCGCTACGACGATCTGCCCGACCCCGACGACCCCCGCTACGACGAGCCGCCCCGGGTGGACAACCGGCGCTCCCGGGCGGCGCGGACCGAGCGGGCAACCGGCGTACCGGCGCAGGTGCCGGGGCGGCGCGGGCCGGTCGGCCGGTGGCTGGTGGTGCTCCTGCTCTGGGTGGGGCTGCTGGCGGCCGTGCTGCCGTGGTGGCTGGGCACCGCCCCCGGCTCGCTGAACAGCGAGTACGCCACCCTGACCGGCGCCGGGCGGATCAGCGGCCTGATCGCCGGTTACCTGCTGCTGGTCCAGGTGCTGCTGATGAGCCGGCTGCGGTCGCTGGAGCGGTGGATCGGCACCGAGCAGCTCAGCCGGTGGCACCGGGACGTCGGCGCCACCCTGTTCGTCGCGGTGCTGGCGCACGTCGGGCTGATCCTCGCCGGTTACGCCGCGATCGAACAGAAGACGCTGCTCGCCGAGGCGACCACCCTCCTGCGCGACTACGAGGACATGGTCGGCGCGTTCGCCGCCGCCGCGATCATCGTGCTGCTCGGCTTCACCGGCATCCGGTTCGTCCGCAACGCGCTGCCGTACGAGTTCTGGTACTACCTGCACCTGAGCAGCTATGCGGTGCTGCTGCTCGGCTTCGGCCACCAGTTCACGTACGGCCAGCAGTTGTTCCGGCCCGGCCCGGTGCGGACCGGGTGGATCGCCGTGTACGCCCTGGTGGTCGTGGCCGTGCTCTGGGGTCGGGTGGTCACCCCGTTGTGGCTGAACCTGCGCTACCGGCTCCGGGTCGCCGACGTGGTGGCGGAGAGCCGGGACACCATCTCGATCTACCTGACCGGCCGGAACCTGGACCGGCTCCCGGTGCTCGCCGGCCAGTTCCTCCGCTGGCGGTTCCTCTCCGCCGGGCGCTGGTGGCAGTCGCACCCGTTCTCGCTCTCCGCCGCGCGCAACGGCCGCTGGCTGCGGCTGACCGTGAAGGTGGTCGGCGGGCACACCGCCGACCTGCGTCGGTTGCGTCCCGGCACCCGGGTCTGGGCCGGCAGCCCGTCCGGTACGTTCACCGCCGCCCACCGGGTCGCCGAGCGGGCGCTGCTGATCGCCGGGGGGAGCGGGATCGCACCGATCCGGGCCCTGCTGGAGGAGTTGCCGCCCGGTGCGGCGCTGATCTACCGGGCCAGCACCCCGGACGACCTGCTGCTCCGGCGTGAGCTGGACTGGCTGGCCGAGGCCCGCGACACCGAGATGTGGTACGTGCTCGGCTCCCGCGACGATCCCGGCCCGCAGCAGATCTTCACCGCCCGGGGGTTGCGCCGGCTGGTGCCGGACCTGACCGACCGGGACGTCTACCTGTGCGGTCCGCAGGGTCTGCTGCGCGAGTCGGTGAAGGCGCTGCGTCGCGCCGGGGTGCCGCGCCGGCAGATCCACCTGGCCACGTTCGAACTCTGACGGAGGTTCCACCGTTGCGTCGCGCCATCCTCGGCATCACCGGTCTCGCCGCGAGCACCACCCTGCTGGTGGTGCTCAAGGGCGGGCCGGCGACGACCGCGACCGCCCAGGACGTACCGGTCGGGACGGCGGGCGCGTCGACCGACCCGAGTGCCGGTGCTCCGCCGCAACCGTCCCCGGACCCGGCCGAGGGCGGGCCGGTGCCGTCGGCGTCGGGTGCCGCTCCGGGGCGCTCGGGCGCGCCGAGCGCTTCACCGGGCCGGTCGAAGACCCCGTCGGGCAGGCCGACGTCGAAGGCGCCGACCGGTGGGGGAGCGACCACCACGAAGGCGCCCCCGCCGCCGAGCGGGCCCCGCAAGATCGACGGTTCGGTGGCGACGGCCGCCGACTTCGGCCTGGTGCAGGTGCAGATCACCGTCTCCGGGGACCGGATCACGAACGTCACCGCGCTGGAACTGCCGGGCGAGACGGCCACCTCCGAGGGGAAGAGCGAGCAGGTCGACCGGGCGTACAGCGGGTCGGGTGGGCAGGCGGTCGCGGCGGCGAACCAGGGCCGGCTGCCGGACACGGTCAGCGGGGCGACCGCTACCAGTTCGGCGTACCGGCGGTCGTTGCAGGCCGCCCTGGACAGGATGTGAGGTCGGAGTGACCAGCGTGCGGACCAGGCCGGGACAGCGCCGGGTCGAGTTCGTCATGGGTACGGCGATCAGCCTCGACCTCGCCGACGACCTGCCCCCGGCCCGTCTCGACCAGCTCGCCGAGATGGTCTTCGACTGGATGCGCGAGGTCGACCGGCGGTTCAGCACGTTCAAGGCCGACAGCGAGGTGAGCCGGTTCGACCGGGGCGAGGTGCTGCTCTCCGGGGCGTCGGCCGACCTGCGGGCGACCCTGGAACGCTGCGCCGACCTGTGGGGCGACACCGACGGCTTCTTCGACGCGTACGCCACCGGCCGGTTCGACCCGTCCGGGTACGTGAAGGGCTGGGCGGCGCAGGTCGCCTCGGACCGGCTGCTGGCGGCCGGGGCGCCGAACCACTGCGTGAACGCCGGGGGCGACGTGCGGGTGCGGGGGTGCTCCGCCACCGGTGAGCCGTGGCGGGTCGGGGTACAGGACCCGTGGGACCCGGACCGGGTGGCGCTGGTGCTGCACGGCACCGATCTGGCGGTCGCCACCTCGGGTGTCTACGAGCGGGGGCGTCACGTGCTCGACCCGCGCCGGGGCGCACCGGCCCGGGGCCTGCGTTCGGTGACGGTGGTCGGCACGGACCTCGGCACCGCCGACGCGTACGCCACGGCGGCGTTGGCGATGGGGCTGGCGGGGGTCGGCTGGCTCGGCCGGCTGCCCGGTCACGAGTGGGCGGTGGTCACCGACGACCGGCGTACGCCCCGCTCCGACCGCCTGCCGATCAGCGGCTGACGTACGTGGCGGCGCGGGTCAGCGTACGGGGCGATGGGTGCCGGCCGGTCGGGAGCCGGTCGGCCGGGCGCCACCGGGGCGGGAGCCCTTCGGGCGGGTTCCGGCCCACCGGCACGGCGGTGCGCCGCTGGTCGGTTCCGTTCCGTCCGGTCCGCCGGGTGCCGGCGGCAGGTTGTCAGTTCGCATCTCATCCCCCGTGTGCGCGTTGGTCCGGTTCGCCTCTTGCGCTGCCGGCCTCGGCTGTGCTACCTGCGTTAACGACCGTGGCCACGGCCGGTCGTCGTCTCCCGCGCGCCGACTCGCCGGGATCGCCGCCGGGGTCCGGGGCGGCGGCCCGGGTCGGTTCAGTAGCCGCGGCGGGGGGCGGGCAGCCGGCCGGGCAGCAGGGCGACCGGGATCGCGGGTGTGTGTGCCTGGAGGGCGTCGACCAGCAGTTCCTGTACGGCGTACGACTCGGGCAGTTGCCAGCGGGCCTCCTCCGGCGGTACCACCCAGCGCACGGTGCCCTCGGGCAGCCGGGTCGGTGGGGCGGGGATCCACGAGCCGTGACCGTGCCGGACGATGTAAAGGCACTGGTCGAGTTCCGGCCGGAGCGGGTCGCCGGGGCGGACCAGGAACATCCACCGCCCGCCGGGGGTGAGCGCGACCGGCCCGCGGACCCGGTCGAGGCCGGGGACGGTGACGCCGTGGTGCGCTCGGGAGACGTCGAGTACGTGCTGGCCGAGGTACGCCGGCACCTCCAGCACGTCGAAGGTGTTCCCGGTGGCGAGCAGGACCGCGTGTGGCCGGACCCGCCACCAGGCGCCGACCCGGGCCGGGTCGGAACTGGCCGCTGTCTCCCACTCCTCCAGAGCCGGGTGGCAGCCGGTGGTGGGGCAGCCGGCCCGGCCGCAGACGAAGCGCTGCCGGTTGAGGAAGGCTCCCGGGGTCACCTCCCAGCCGTGCATGGCGTACCGCACGGCCACGCGTCGCAGGCGCACCCGTTCCAACGTCGTCGGGCGGGTGATGGGTGGTCGGGTAGTCCCCCACATGGCACGCAGCTCCTCTCGGGATCGATCCGGTGAGATCGATGGGTGGGCGCCGTCACCGGCGCCGGAGGTGTTCGTTGCTCCTGGCATAAAGCCATCTGCAACTTGCATCGAAAAGTACGAGCCCCAAACAGGGGTCAGACGCACAGAATGTGCGACCCACATATACCGAGCAAAAAGCACAATAGATCTCGCACGGCTGCAAAGCACACGTGAACAGTGGATACCGCAACACCCGACATGGCTCGACCGCAGCATGACAAAGGGGAGGAACGGACGTGGACGAGCTGCCCATCGGGCGCCGCGTCGCCTATTGGCGCGGTCGACGAAAGCTGTCCCAGCAGGTCTTCGCCGATCGACTCGGCAAGTCCAAGAGCTGGGTGGACAAGGTCGAACGCGGAGTGCGCCGGCTGGACAAGTTCTCCGTCCTCTACGAGATCGCCGACGTGCTCACCATCGACGTACAACTGCTGCTCGGCAAGGACCCGGAACGGCGCACCGATGCGATGAACTGCATCGACGAGGTCGAGGTCGAGGAGATCCGGGCCGCCCTGGAGCGGTACGTCTCGATGAGCAAGTACTTCGACGCGCAGGTGGTGCCGCCGGCCCTGCCGGAGTTCCGCAAGGCGGTCGGCCACGCCTGGCTGACGTACCAGTACGCCCGCTACGGCGTACTGACCCGGGCGCTGCCGAAGCTGCTGCGCGACGCCCAGGCGGCGGACGCGTACTACACCGGCGACGACGGACAACTCGCCGCCAGCCTGCTCGGGCAGGTCTACCAGATCGCCTCCTCGGCCCTGCGCAAGCTCGGCGAGCACGAGCTGGCCTGGCTCGCCGCCGACCGGTCGATGGCCGTCTCCGTACGCGCCGACGACCAGCTGCTGGCCGGGGTCGCCACCTACCGGGTCGGCAACGCGCTGCTCGCCCTCGGGCGGGCCCGCTCGGCGCTGGAGGTCAACGTCAACATCGCCAACCGGCTCGCGCCCGGCGGTGCCAACGGTGCCGAACCGGACCGGCTCTCGGTCTACGGCATGCTGCTGCTCCAGGGGGCGATGGCCGCCGCCCGGCTGGGCGACAGCGCCACCGTGCGGGACCTGATCCGGGGCGCCGAGGAGGCGGCCACCGCCCTCGGCTCGGACCAGAACCACTACTGGACCAGCTTCGGCCCGACCAACCTGGAGTTGCACCGGGCGGCGGCGGCGGTGGAGCTGGGCGAGGGCCGACAGGCGGTGGAGACCCACGAGCGGCGGATCGACAAGCGGCGCTTCGGTGCCCTGCTGCCCGAGCGGCGGGCCCACCACCTGCTCGACATCGCCCGGGGCTTCGCCCAGATCGGCGACGTGAGCAGCGCCGGGGAGATGCTGGTCGACGGTGACCGGCTGGCCCCGTCCGAGATCCGTTGCCGGCCGATCGCGCACGAGGTGATGTCCGACATCCTCCGTCGCACACGGGGTGCGCCGCCCGCGCCGATTGCGGAGTTGGCTGAGCACATGGGTGTCGGCATATGAGTGGGTCGGTGGGCGGATGACCGGGCTGTCGGACGAACGAGTCCTCTACGTGATCACCTGCGGGTCCCCGCTGGCCCGCGACGTCGGCCGGCTGGTGACACTCGCCCAGCAGGACGGCTGGACGGTCTGCGTGGTCAGTACGCCGGACGGGCGCAAGTTCCTCGACGTACCGGCGCTGGAGGCGCAGACCGGCTATCCGGTCCGGTCGGCGTACAAACAGCCGGACGAGCCGGACCTGTTACCGCCGGCCGACGCCATGATCGTCGCCCCGGCGACGGTCAACACGGTCAACAAGTGGGCGGTCGGGATCACCGACAGCCTCGCCCTCGGGCTGCTGGTCGAGGCGCAGGGGCTGGGGCTGCCGCTGGTGGCGATGCCGTTCACGAACGCGGCCATGGCGATCCACCCGGCCTTCCGGGACAGCCTGGAGCGGCTGCGCGGCTGGGACGTGACGGTGCTCTTCGGTGACGACGTGCTGCCGCCGTTCCCGCCGGGCAGCGGTGCGCGTTACCTCGACCAGTACCCGTGGGAGCTGGGGCTGGACGCCCTGCGGACCCGATGCGCGGTCAACGGCCGCCCCGGCTGAGCGCGCCGGCCGGCCCGGCCGCCGCCTGGGGACGTCCCCGGGCGGGACTGGTCGGGCCGGACGGACCCGCCGGGCCGGTCGAGCCGGCGGCACGGTCGGCGGGCCGACCGGAAGGATCCCCCGGCCGGGTCGAGCCGGCGGCACGGTCGGCGGGCCGACGCCGGTAAGCTGGGCCGCCGTGGGGACAACTGGATCCGAGACGCCGAGCGTGGCCGAAGTGGTGGCCGCGCTGGACCGTCGTTACCCGCCGGCCTGGGCCGAGCAGTGGGATCGGGTCGGGTTGGTGCTCGGCGACCCCGAGGCGCCCGTACGCCGGGTCGCCTGCGTGGTCGACTGCGTGCCGGAGACCGTCGCCGAGGCGCTGGCGCGGGGGGCGGACCTGATCGTCGCCCACCACCCGCTGCTGCTGCGCGGGGTGTCGTCGGTGGCGGCGACCACGTACAAGGGTCGGATCGTGCACCAGTTGATCAAAAACGACGTCGCCCTCTACGTGGCGCACACCAACGCCGACGTCGCCGACCCCGGTGTCTCCGACGCGCTGGCCGCCCGGCTCGGCCTGACCGACCTGCGCCCGCTGCGCCCGGCCACCGGCCCGGCGGCGGGATCCGGACGCGGCATCGGCCGGATCGGCCGGCTGCCCCGACCGATGACCCTGACCGAACTGACCCGGTACGCGGCCGCCGCGCTGCCACCCACCACCTGGGGCGTACGCGCCGCCGGTGACCCGGACCGCGTGATCCACACCGTCGCGGTCAGCGGCGGCGCGGGCGACGGGTACCTCGACGACGCGCGTGCCGCCGGGGTGGACGCGTTCCTCACCGCGGACCTGCGTCATCACCCCGCCAGCGAATACCTGGCCGAGGGCGGGCCGGCCCTGCTGGACGCCGCCCACTGGGCGACCGAGCGTCCCTGGTTGGACGACCTCGCGACCCACCTGCGGGAACAGTTGCCCGTCACCGCGTACGTGTCCGACCTGGACACCGACCCGTGGACGGTCCGGGCCGGATCGCCGTCCCCCGACGCGCCCGCGTCGACCGTCACCCCCGTACCTCCGGCTGCGGCCGCCGTACCTCCCGCGCACGCCGCATCCCCCGTGGACAAGGAGCACCTCCCGTGAAGGCCAATCCGCAAGAGCAGCGTCGCCTGCTCGACCTACAGGCGATCGACACCGCACTGGCCCAGCTCGCCCACCGGCGCCGCATCCTGCCGGAGATCGCGGAGCTGGAGGCGCTGGCCCGGCAGCTCTCCGCCCTGGAGGACGAGCGGGTACGCGCCCAGGTGGCCGTCGACGACCTCGACCGGGACATCAACCGGATGGAGAAGGACATCGACCAGGTTCGGGCCCGCAAGGACCGGGACCAGGCCCGGCTGACCATCGGTTCCGGCCCGCCCCGCGAGCTGGAGGCGCTGCAACACGAGCTCAACTCGCTCAACCGGCGGCAGAGCGAGCTGGAGGACGGCGAGCTGGAGCTGATGGAGCAGCGGGAGACCGCCCAGGGTGTGCTCGACGGCATCGAGGCGCGGTTGGCCTCCACCCGCGAGACGCGCGAGGCGACCGAGCGGAAGCGCAGCCAGGCGCTGGCCGACATCGCCAAGGAGGAGGAGTTCAAGGTCGGCGCGCGGCAGCCGCTCTCGGCGGACCTGCCGGCGGACCTGGTGGCCCTCTACGACAAGATCCGTGAGCAGTCCGGCGGGCTCGGCGCGGCGCTGCTGACCCACGGCCGGTGCGGCGGCTGCCGGCTGGAGCTCTACGGCGCGGACCTGGCCCGGATCAAGGCGGCGGCGCCGGACGAGGTGGTGCGCTGCGAGGAGTGCCGGCGGATCATGGTCCGAACCACCGAGTCGGGGTTGTGACGGTGTCCGCCCGGCGCCCGGTCGCCGGCCTGCCGGAACCCGTCGATCGGGAGCACCGGTGAGCCGCCGGCTGCGGGTCGTGATGGAGGCCGACGGCGGGGCGCGGGGCAATCCGGGCCCGGCCGGCTTCGGCGCGGTGGTCCGGGAGGCCGAGTCCGGCGAGGTGCTGGCCGAGCGGTCCGAGTCGATCGGGGTGGCCACCAACAACGTCGCCGAGTACCGGGGCCTGATCGCCGGTCTGGAGGCCGCCGTCGAGCTCGGGGCCGCCGAGATCGACGTACGGATGGACTCCAAGCTGGTGGTCGAGCAGATGTCCGGCCGCTGGCAGATCAAGAACCACGGGCTGCGTCCGCTGGCGGCGCAGGCGGCGACCCTGGTCCGCCGGTTCGAGTCGGTGCGGTACCAGTGGATTCCGCGCGAGCAGAACCGGCACGCGGACGCGCTGGCGAACGCGGCGATGGACCTGGCGGCGGGTCGGCCGGCGGTTGCCGAGGCGGCCGCCACGGCCGGTCCGGACGCCTCCGCCCGCGCCCGCGCGCAGGAGGTGGCCGCGCAGGGCTCGACCACCCGCAGTTCGTGGGAGCCGAGGCCGGCGTCGACCGCCACTCGGCTGCTGCTGGTCCGCCACGGCGAGACCGAGCGGACCGCGCAGCGGCGTTACTCGGGCCGCGGCGACGTGCCGCTGTCCGAACGCGGCCTGGCCCAGGCGCGGGCGACGGCGGTCCGGGTGGCCGCTCTGGCACCCTCGGTCGCGGCCGTGGTCAGTTCACCGTTGTCCCGTTGTACGGCGACCGCCGAGACCGTCGCCGGTCAGCTCGGCGGCAAGCCGGTGGCGATCGAGCCGGACCTGATCGAGTGCGACTTCGGCGCCTGGGAGGGGCAGACCTTCGCCGAGGTGCAGGCGCGCTGGCCGGGGGAGATGAACGCCTGGCTGGCCTCGCCGAGCGTGGCCCCGCCGGGCGGGGAGTCGTTCCGGGCGGTGACCACCCGGGTACGCCGGACGGTGGCCGCGCTGCTGGCCGGGTACCCGGGGGAGACGGTGGTGGTGGTCTCGCACGTGTCGCCGTTGAAGATCCTGCTCCGGGACGCGCTCGCGGCCGGGGACGCGTTCCTGCACCGCCTCTACCTGGAGCCGGCCGGGCTGTCGATCGTGGACTTCTGGCCCGACGGTGGTGTCGCCGTACGCACCGTCAACGACACCGCCCACCTCAGCGGGGTCTGAGCCCGGCGGTCACCGGGGGACCGTGGTGCGGCTGAGGAAGGTGAGCAGGAGCTGGGCGAAGGTGTGTGGGTCGTCGACCCAGGGGTAGTGGCCGGCGCCGTCCTGCACGACGAGTTCGGCGTACGGGAACAGGTCGGCGAGCGCCCGTGCGGCGGCCGGCGCCGGCATCGGGTCGAGTGCGCCGGCCAGCACCAGCACCGGTACGTCGAGCGCGGCGAGCCCCGCCCGGACCGCCTCGGTGTCGGGCGCGAAGCCGGCGTGGAAGCCCTCGGTGGCCGCGTCCGAGCGTTCCCAGGCGTCGGCTTCGCGGTGGGCGCGGGCACGTTCGTCCCAGCGGCCGTAGGTGAACGGGGCGGCGGCGAGCCGCAGCGCGGCGGTGTCGGCCAGGCTCGCCCCGCCGGCCACCGCCTCCTGCCAGGTGGCTCGGGCCGCCCGAGCGCCCCGGTACCACCATTCGCCGGCCCGCGCGTCCAGCGCGTCGTCCACACCGATCGGCTCGGTGCCGGTGGCCCGCAGCGCCGGGGTGATCAGCAGTAGCCGGTCGAGCCGGTCCGGGAACCGGGCGGCGTAGAGCTGGGCCACGTCGCCACCGGCGGAGTGACCGAGCAGGGTCATCCGGTCCAGCCCGAGGTGCCGGCGCAGCGCCTCGACGTCGTCGACCAGCCGGTCGGCCCGGTAGCTGGCCGGATCGGCCGGCACCTCGGATTCGCCGGTGCCCCGGTGGTCCAACATGATCAGAGTGCGGTACGCGGTCAGCCCGCCGAGATCGTCCAGATAGGACGATGCGCGTCCGGGGCCGCCCGGTAGGCAGACCAGCGGTGGCCCGGCGCCGTGCACGTGAAAGGTCAACTCGGTCGCGTCGTACGAGGGGAACCTCGGCACGCGACCAGCATGCCAGAGTCAGGCCTTGACCGCAGCAGGTGATCAGCAGATCATCGATCTGCAAGGTTTCCTTACAGATCACGGCTCCTCAAGGAGTGTGGATGAATAACCGTCTCGCCCGTCGACTCGGTGTCCTGGTCGTCACCGCGTCCCTGCTGCTCACCGCCGCCCCACCGACCGCCGCGAACGCCACCGGAAACGACCGGCGCCCGGACGGCTACTACAAGGTCGGCTACTTCACCCAGTGGGGCATCTACGGCCGGGCCTTCCCGGTCAAGAAGCTCGACACCTCCGGTGCCGCCGCCCGGCTCACCCACGTCAACTACGCCTTCGGCAACGTCTCCGAGGACGGCAGGTGCTATGTGGACGGCGGGCCGGGCGAGGGCGACGCCTGGGCCGACTACCAGCGGCCGGTGCCGGCGGAAGAGAGCGTGGACGGGGTCGCCGACGCACCCGGACAGGCGCTGAACGGCAACTTCAACCAGCTCGCCAAGCTCAAGGCGAAGCACCGCGACCTGCGGGTGCTGATCTCGCTCGGCGGCTGGAGCTGGTCGACGTACTTCTCGAACGCGGCCGCCACCGACGCCTCCCGCAAGGCGTTCGTCGCGTCCTGCATCGACCTCTACCTCAAGGGGAACCTGCCGGGCACCGCCCCCGGCACGGCGGCCGGAGTCTTCGACGGCATCGACCTCGACTGGGAGTGGCCGGGTTCGGCCGGTGAGCCGGGCAACGTGATCCGACCGGACGACAAGCAGAACTTCACCAAGCTGCTGGCCGAGTTCCGCAAGCAGCTCGACGCGTACGGCAAGAAGAAGCGGGAGCACTTCGAGCTGACCGCGTTCCTGCCGGCCGCCCCGGCGACCATCGACGCCGGCTTCGAGGGCGACAAGATCTTCAAGTACCTCGACTTCGCGACCGTGCAGGGGTACGACTTCCACGGTGGCTGGGACGCCCGCGCCAACCAGCAGTCCGCGCTGCGGGTGCCGGCGGGTGCGCCGGACAACCCGGACTTCTCCGTCGAGGTCGCCGTCGACACCTGGATCGACCGGGGTGCGCCGGCCCGCAAGCTGGTGCTCGGCGTGCCCTACTACGGCCGGGGTTGGACCGGGATCAGCGGCGGCGGCACCGGGCTCTTCGGCCCCGCCACCGGTCCCGCACCGGCCACCTTCGAGGCCGGGTACGAGGACTACAAGGTGCTGAAGGACCTGGCCGGCAACGGCTTCACCGTGCACCGCGACCTGCGCGCCGGGCACGCCTGGCTGTTCGACGGCACCACCCTCTGGACATACGACGACCCGGCGGTGCTGCTCCAGAAGGCGCTCTACATCCGCAAGGAGGGACTGGGCGGGGCGATGATCTGGTCGCTCGACGGTGACGACGACAACGCGTCGCTGACCCGGGCCCTCTCCCTCGGACTCTGGACCTTCTGAGCCGGGATCTTCTGAACGCCCGGACCCGCCGAGGCCGGGAAAGCGTCGCCACCTGCGTCTGTTACACCGGCTGCCCCGTCGACCACCCGGTCGGCGGGGCAGCCGCCGTATCGGCCGTTCGGCGCATCGCGCTCGCCGTTCGGCGCACCGCCACCGCTGACGGTACGTGACGGCGGTCACAGCCTCGATAACCTCCGCCCGCGTACGAGATCAGAACGCTGGCGGAGGTGTGCGATGAGCGAAGCAGAATCGGCCAACCCCGGCACGGCCGACCCACCGGATCAGGCCGGCACCGGCACCCCGCCCGGTTCCGCCCCCGACCCGGCGCCGGTGGTGGCGTCGAAGGCCGGCGACCGCAGCCCGTGGAACTGGCTGCTCTTCCTGCCGATCCTGGTGCCGCTGGCGACGCCACTGTTCAACCGGGACACACCCCGGCTGTTCGGCTTCCCCGCCTTCTACTGGCTGCAACTGGCCTTCATCCTGCTCGGCGTCACGACCACGACGGTGGTCTACCAGCTCACGAAGCGGCGGGGGTGAGCCCACATGTGGCGCGACCATCTCACTGAGATCATCATCTTCACCCTGCTGTTCCTGCTGGTCAGCGGCATGGGATTCGTCGCCGCCCGGTGGCGGGCACCGAAGGACATGGCGCACCTGGACGAATGGGGGCTGGGCGGGCGCAGCTTCGGCGGCTGGATCACCTGGTTCCTGGTCGGCGGCGACCTCTACACCGCGTACACCTTCGTCGCCGTACCGGCGCTGCTGTTCGGGGCGGGCGCGGCCGGCTTCTTCGCGGTGCCGTACACGATCATCGTCTATCCGTTGATCTTCCTGGTGGTGGTCCGGCTCTGGTCGGTGTCGCACCGGCACGGCTTCGTCACCCCGGCCGACTTCGTCCGCACCCGGTTCGGCTCACCACTGCTCGCCCTGCTGGTCGCGATCACCGGCATCGTCGCCACCATGCCGTACATCGCGCTGCAACTCGTCGGCATCGAGGCGGTGCTCAAGACGATGGGCGTGACCGGGGAGAGCACCATCGCCCGGCACCTGCCGATCATCGTCGCGTTCGCCATCCTGGCCGCCTACACCTACCAGTCCGGACTGCGCGCACCGGCACTGATCGCCTTCGTCAAGGACACCCTCATCTACATCGTGATCCTGGTGGCGATCATCTACCTGCCGTACAAGTTGGGGGGTTGGGGGGAGATCTTCGACGCGGCGGACGCCAAGTTCGACGCGAGCGCCGCAGCCGGTGACGGCACCCTGCTCAACCCCAACAACCAGATCCAGTACGTCACCCTCGCGCTCGGCTCCGCACTCGCGCTCTTCCTCTACCCGCACAGCATCACCGGCATCCTGGCCAGCAAGAACCGCGACGTGATCAAGCGGAACATGTCCGCGCTGCCCGCCTACAGCCTGCTGCTCGGGCTGATCGCGCTGCTCGGCTACATGGCCATCGCCGCCGGGGTGCAGCCGCTGCCCGGCGCCACCGAGGGCACCGTCGACAACAACACCGTGGTCCCGTTGCTCTTCGAGTCTCAGTTCCCGAGCTGGTTCGCCGGCATCGCGTTCGCCGCCATCGGCATCGGTGCCCTGGTCCCCGCCGCCATCATGTCGATCGCCGCCGCGAACCTGTTCACCCGCAACATCTACAAGGAGTACCTGAAGCGGGACGCCTCCCCGGCCCAGGAGGCGAACGTCTCGAAGATCGCCTCGCTGGTGGTGAAGGTGGGCGCGGTCGCCTGCATCGTCTTCCTCGACCCGCAGTTCTCCATCGATCTGCAACTCATCGGTGGCGTGATCATCCTCCAGACGCTGCCGGCGGTGGCGCTCGGCCTCTACACCCGCTGGTTCCACCGGGGTGCCCTCATTGCCGGCTGGGTCGCCGGCATGGCCTTGGGCATGTGGATGCTCTACCAGATCCCGAACGCCGCCGGCACCCGCGCCCACTTCGGCGGCTCCAACTTCGCGCTGGAAAAATTCGGCCTCGACACCCCGAAGACCATCTACGTCGGACTCGTGGCCGTCGCCGTCAACCTCCTGGTCGCGACCATCCTCACCCTCGCCCTGCGCGCCCTGCGCATCACCGAGGGCCCCGACGGCACCAGTCGCGACGACTACTTCGCCGACGAACACGACCCCCGCATCATCCCCACCCAACGCCACCCCACCACCGAAACCCCCACCGAACCCGTAGCCTGACCCCCCGCCACCCCCACCCCCGCTCCCCCCGCGCGCTCGTCCCGTTGATCATGAAGTTAGCGACAGGAATCGGGTTCGACACTGTCGCTAACTTCATGGTCAACAACGTTGGCGGTGAGGGCGGTGTCGGGAACGGGGTGGGGGGTTGTTTGGGGTGGGGGAGGGTGGGAGGGTGGGGCGCTGGTGGGTGGTTGAGGGTCGGGAAATGGTGGAGACGTGGTTGATGCTTCCGGTGGCCGGGGCGTGCAGGTCAACCAGGGTGGCGTCAACACCCAGCAGAACAACTACTACGTGCAGGCCGGGCCGCCGCTGGCCTGGCCGCAACGGGTGGGAGCCGTACCCGCGCTGGCGTCGGCGTACCAGGACCGCGCCGGGCTCCGGGCCACCATCGAAACCAGCCGTACGGGCCGAACCGGGATCGTGTCGACCCAGGTGCTGACCGGCGGGGGCGGGGTCGGCAAGTCACAGCTCGCCGCCGCGTACGCCACCGAAGCCGCCCGTGACGGCGTCGATCTGCTGCTCTGGGTCGACGCCAGCGAACCCGACGCGGTGGTGGCCGCGTACGCGCAGACCGCCGCCCGCGTACAGGCCCCCGGTGGCAACGGCTCCGACGCCGTCACGGCGGCGCGGGCGCTGCTGGACTGGCTGGCCGGCACCGAACGGAGCTGGCTGATCGTCCTCGACGACATCACCGACCCGGAGCGGATGCAACCATGGTGGCCGGCCGGTCACACCGGCAACGGTCGGGTGCTCGCCACCACCCGCCGCCGGGACGCGATCCTCTCCGAAAGCGGCCGGACCGTCGTCGACGTCGACGTGTACGACGAGCACGACTCCGCCGGCTACCTCGCCGAACGGCTCACCACGGCCGGAGCGCCGCACCTGCTCGACGCCGGCGCCGGCCCGCTCGCGGCAGCACTGGGGCATCTGCCGCTGGCCTTGTCCCACGCCGCCGCGTACATGGTCAACGAGGCGGTGGGCTGTGCGGCGTACCTCGGTCTGTTCGGCGACCGGCGGTCGCGGCTCGACTCGGTGCTGCCGGCGGCCACCGACACCAGGGGCTGGCGCCGGTCGATCGCCACCACCCTGCTGCTCGCCCTCGACGCCGCCCAGGCGTGCGAACCCGTCGGCCTGGCGCTGCCCGCACTCCGGCTCGCCGCCGTGCTCGACCCGGCCGGACACCCCGACACCCTCTGGACCGACCCCGCCGTCGTCGCCCACCTGAGCAGGCAGAACCCGCCGACGGGGAGCGGAGTCACCGCCAGCCGGGCACGGGCCGCGATGCGCCTGCTGCACCGCTACGGACTGCTCGCCCACGACCCGCGAACCGGCCCCCGGGCGGTACGCGTCCACGCGCTCACCGCACGGGCCGTCCGTGAGACCACCCCACCGGTCGAACTGGAGGCCGCCATCCAGGCCGTCGCGGACGCGCTACTGGAGGCGTGGCCGGACCCGGACACCCACCCCGACCAGGCGGAACTCGTCGCGGCACTGCGCACCAACACCACCGCCCTGATCGAGCACACCACCGGCGGCCTGTGGTATCCCGATCCGCCGGTGGTCCTGCTCCGGCTCGGCGACAGCCTGCTCGCCAGTGGCCTCAACGACGCCGCCGAGCGCTACTGGAAACATCTGATCGCGGTCTCCGCGCGCCTGGTCGGCCCGCGACATCCGGGTATCTCGTCCCTCTGGCTCGGTCTCGCCGAGGCGTACCGGAACGCCGGTCGCATCGCGGAGGCGATCACCATCGAGGAGCGCCTGGTCATCGACCGGGCACGAGACCTCGGTGACCAGCACCCGAACACCCTGACCGCCCGTACCAACCTGGCGGCGTCGTACTGGCAGGCCGGTCGCGTCGCCGAGGCGATCACGATCGAGGAACAGGTGGTGGGCGACGCCGCGCGAGTCCTCGGCGACCTGCACCCGAACACCCTCACCGCACGGATGAACCTGGCCGCCTCCTACCGGGACGCCGGGCGTACGGCCGAGGCGATCGAACTCGCCGAACGGGTGGCCGCAGACTGTGCCGAGATCCAGGGCGACGATCATCCGCAGACGTTGACGGTCCGCACCCACCTCGCCGCCACGTACCGGGCCGCCGGCCGCGCGGCCGAGGCGATCCCGATCGAGGTACGGGTGCTGGCCGACAACGAGCGGGTGCTCGGCGACCGGCACCCGAAGACCGTGATCGCGCGCGGCAACCTCGCCGCCTCGTACGCCGACGTCGGCCGGCTCGCCGAGGCGATCACCCTCCTGGAACGGGTGGTCGCCGACAACGTGGGCGTCTTCGGCGAACTGCACCCGACCGTGCCGGACACGAGGGGCGGCCTCGCCGTCCTCTACTGGCGGGCGGGACGCACCGAGGAGGCGATGGACACGCTCGAACGGCTGGTCGCCGACAGCGGGCGGTACGTCGGCGAAGAGCACCCGCAGACCGTGCAGTTGGCGGAGGTACTGCGTACATGGCGGGCGACCGCGTCGGGATCGCGGCCCTGACCGTACGATGCCTCGTCACGCAGGTTCGGTCGGCAGGAGAACATCGGTGGACACGAGTCGGGTCCAGGCAGGGACAGTCATCATCGGGCTCGCGGTGCTCCTGCTGGCAGGCTGTGCCTCGGCCGGATCCGATCCGCAGACGTCGGCGGCGTCCGGTCGCCCCTCGGACGCGGTGACACCGTCGGCTTCACCCACACCGAGGCCGATCCCCTCGAACATGCAGAAGCAGGCGGACGAGGCGCTGATCGCCCCGGATGGCCTGGTGATAGTCGACGGGGCACAGTCGCCGTCAACCGACGACCCGGACATCTACAGCACCACCGATGTGTGCGGCAAGAGCATCGCGGCAGACAAGGATCGGGCGCACCGCAGTCATCTCCGGGTCTGGGACAGTGATGGCATGTGGGCGCGGAACATCACCCACGCGTACGGCACCACCACGGCCGTTGAGGTGATCGACCAGGTGAAGGCGGCGGCTGAAAGCTGTGTGGAGTACACGTCGGAGGAGGATCGGGTGAAGATCCTCGGCCCGGTGGAACTGCCCCGGTATCAGGGTGTGGAGGCTCGTTTCGGCTTCTGCTACGCCGTCGACCAGGCCGCCGGCGAAGACTACTTCGCCTGCGAGGCGTACCTTGCCAAGGGCCAGGTGGTGTCGTCGGTGATGGTGATTCGGGGTACGACGCGGAGAACCGCCGAGGCAGGGATGGTGTTCGTCGGTGCGGTGGCAGCCGAAGCGCTCGCCAAGCTCACCTGAGCACTGGTTCTCGTCGCCGAACCGAGGCGGTCGTGCAGCCCGGTGGGACGTGGGTCGTCAGATCAGGAGCAGGCCGATGGTCGTACCGAAGGCCACGATCACGACCTTGAGCACGGCCGGCGGGAGTCGGCGGGCGAGCCGGGCGCCGAAGTAACCGCCGACCAGGGTGGCGGGCGCGATGATCGCGACGGCGGCCCAGTCGACCGGCCCGAACGCGGAGAAGATGGCGATCGTGGTCAGCCCGACCACCGCCGAGATCACGTTCTTGAGGGCGCTGACCCGAGCCAGGGTCTCGTCCAGCACCAGGGCGAGACCGGCCACCAGCATCACGCCGAGCGCGGCACCGAAGTAACCCCCGTACACCGAACCGAGCGCGACCATGCCCTGGAGCGTGAGGGTACGACGGCGCGGGCCCAGGTCCGCCGGATGCCCGACCAGGCGGCGCAGCCGATCCTGGAACGCGAGTACGGCCGTCGCCCCGAGCACCAGAATCGGGATGACGACCTTGAAAGCCCCCTCCGAGGTGTTCAGCAGCAGCACACCCCCGGCGGCGGCGCCGAGTACGGCAGTCGGGAGCAGCGGCAGCAGTCGGCGATAGTTGGGCAGATCGTCCTTGCTGCCGACCACCGCCGCCAAATAACCCGGACAAACCGACACGGAATTGGTCACGTTAGCCTGGATCGGCGGCATGCCGATCGCGAGCAGGGCCGGGAAGGTGATCAGCGACCCGCCACCGGCAACCGCGTTGATGGTGCCCGCGGCGAGCCCAGCGCCGAGGAGCAGACCCGCGTCGAGGAAATCCATCGCTGCCGAGAGTAACGATCGTGCAGGTACGGACCGCGTCATGCCCGGCGGGGTTGTGACGCTGTCGACAAGTAGACTTGCCGGGCGACGGACGAGTTGACCGGGCGGTCGCGTCGGCGGGGTCACACCCGTCGCCGAGGAACGTCCGGACTCCACAGGGCAGGGTGGTTGTTAACGGCAACCCGGGGCGACCCGCGGGACAGTGCCACAGAAAACAAACCGCCGGGTTGTGCCCGCCGAGCTGGCTAAGCTCGGCGGATTACGCCCGGTAAGGGTGAAACGGTGGGGTAAGAGCCCACCAGCACCCCGGGTGACCGGGGTGGCTAGGTAAACCCCGCCCGGAGCAAGGCCAAGACAGGGCCATCACCGCGAGGTGACGGCCCGCGCAGACGCTTGAGGGCTGCCCGCCCGATGTCTGCGGGTAGGCCGCTGGAGCCTGCCGGCAACGGCAGGCCGAGATGGATGGCCGCCGCCGGTGGTACCGGCAACGGTGCCGCCGGGCACAGAATCCGGCGTACAGGTCGACTCGTCCGTCGCCCATCATGTCAGGGCATCCGTCATGTCGCTAACCGGCGGTTTCGTCCGACGTTGCGGTCGTCATTGGCCACCATTGGTCTACATCTCACGGCCCGGCGACGGCGGGGAAGCCCAGTGACGGCCCAGTTGGCCGCCCTCGTAGACCTCTTCGTTCCTAACTCGGACGATGTGTACGGCTGGGCGTGCGAGCGCCGATCGACACCCTTCCCGGCATCTGCTTGACTCGCCATATGACCTGGCGGCTCCTGGCGTGGCGGACGTTCGTCGTTGCTGCCTGGGGCGGCTGGCTGGTCTGGGGTGTCGCACTCTGGCGGAACTGGGAAGGCACCGCTCTCATCGGGATCACCGCCGGCGGCGCGCTCGTCCTGGTGAACATTCTCGCCGGGCGTCGTGCGACGGTACGTGGTCGGCAGCCGGACGCCGATCCCACGATCCCCACGGAGCGCGGCGACACGCCGCCCGTACGACCTTGAACCACGCCCGCCGACCTCGGTGCCGGCCCCGATGGTTCAGACGGAGAAGTTGATCACCTTCAGTGGCGTGACCCGGACGATCAGGCGGAGTACGTCGGCCGACTCGGCCAGCGGGTCCACGCCGAGATACTTGTGCGAGACCTTATGTGGCAATGCCTTCTCCGGGTCTCGATCAGCTCGGCCGTGCCACGAACCTCCACCGACCGGTACGGGTTCGCCGAGTCGAAGACCGTCAGGCTGATCCGTGGGTCACGGGCAAGGTTGCGCGCCTTCTGCCGTCCGGCGGTGGTGGAGAACAACACCGTGTCGCCGTCGCGGTCGATCCAGACCACCGAGGTCTGCGGCCCGCCGTCCGGGTTCAGGGTGGCCACCGTGGCGAAGTTGCGCCCGTCCAGCAGTTCGCGTGTCTCCTCGTTGAATTCGACCGGCACGGCGTCACCCTCCAGTTTGATCGATTGCCCCCTCCTCGGTGGGCAACCCGGGGATCGACCGACCCCTTCCCGGATTCGGTAGCTTCCTGCCATTCGAGATAGCGGGCGAAGATGCCGGTCAAACCGTCGCGCTGTTCTCTGATCGACAGGAACTCGTCCAGCAGCTCGAACATCCGCTCGATCGCCGCAGCCTCGAAGCGGGCTCACCAGATGAGCGTGGCCACCAGGATGAGCAGGGCGGTCAGCGCCAGCGAGAGCAGGATCGAGCCGAGGCAGCCGAGCCGGTTGGAGAAGAAGACGAACATCCGGCTTACACCTTTCCCCGACCGTGGTTCCTCGTCACACGATCCCATCAACCGGCTCCGGCCGCGCTCCAAACGGTTCCAATGCCGCTACGCCGGGTAATGTAGCGCCGTGCAGCCCGAGGTGACGCCGCTCAGCGAGGCCGCCCCGGCCCGGGACCGGCTGCTGCTGGCCGCCGCGCAGCTGATGGGGGACGACGACCAGTCCTTCTCCACCCGGGCGATCTGCGAGCTGGCCGGGGTGACCGCACCGACGCTCTACCACCACTTCGGCAGCAAACAAGGGCTGGTCAATGCGGTGATCCACCATGGTTTCACCCAGTATGTCGCACCCACCGAGTCACCCGAACTCTCCGACCACCCGGTACGGGACCTGCGTGACGGGTGGGACAAGCACGTCGCCTTCGGCCTGGAACACCCGAACTTCTACGCCCTGCTCTACGGGGACGTCGTACCGGGGCGGCCGTGCGCGATCACCGGTCCGGCCACCGACATGCTGCTCGGGCTGCTGGAGGACGCGGCCCGACGCGGACTGCTCCGGGTGCCGCCGGCCGACGCGGCGGCACAGATCCTGGCCGCGAACGTCGGCGTCACGCTCAGCCTGATCACCCGCCCCGATGACGACCGTGACCTGCGGCTTTCCAACCGGGTCCGGGACGCGATTCTCGGCGCGATCCTGATCACGCCACCGCACGGGGAGACCGGAGGCGCCGCCGGGTCACGTACGACGGCGGCGATCGCCCTGCTCGCCGCGCTCGACCTGGACGCCGCCGGCCTCACCCCCGGCGAACTGACCCTGATGCGCGAACTGCTCACCCGCATCGGAAGCTGACCATCTCGGCCCGGCAGCTGCAATGCGACCGGAGGCGAAGGCCCCTGGACAACGACTGCGGCCGTGCGGACAACGGCGGCGGGCTCGGGCATAACCGTTGGAAGGGCGGGTAGCCGTGACCGACTCGGCGGATCCGTCGAGCCGGTGACGGCACTGTTGGGGGTCGGTCATGGCGCAGAACGCGGGCGATGGTCGGGGGGCGAAGGCGCAGGCTGCCAAGCAGGGCGCCGCGCAAACCGGCCAGCAGGTTTCACAGGCGGGTGGTCAGCTGGCGCACAGCGCCGTCGACCAGGGCCGGGACGTGGCAAACGAGGCCAGCAGGCAGGCGCGGGAGCTGATGGGGCAGGCATCCAACCAGCTCAAGCAGCAGGCCAGCGAGCAGCAGCACCGGGCGGCCGACAGCCTGCGGGCCCTCGGCGACGAACTCCAGACGATGTCCGAGCGGACCGAGCAGCAGGGCGTCGCCACCGACCTCGTACGGCACGCCGCCGACCGGGCACACCAGGCCGCGCAATGGCTCGACCAGCGGGAACCGGGCACGGTGGTCAACGAGGTACGCGACTACGCCCGGCGCAATCCCGGCATCTTCCTGGCCGGCGCGGCCGTTGCCGGAGTCCTCGCCGGCCGGCTGGGCCGAAGCATGAGAGCGATGCAGCAGGACAGCGGCGGCATGCCCCAGCACGGCGACGGCCACCACGGCGACGGCCAGCACGGCGACGGCCAGCACGGCGACGGGCATCGCGGTGACGGGCGTCGGCAGGGCCAGCCCGGTGCGATGCCGCCGTTCCGGCCGACCGACTCGACCGCGCCCGGCGCGTCGTTCGGCGCCACCGGTAAGGGGAACGTCGACGAGGAGGCGGATCCGGGGGTACCGGCCGCAGACTCGCGACCCGGCGGAGCACGGCTGTGAGCAGCGCGGCCGGCGGCCCGAGAGCCGCCCAGGAGCGGGAACGCGATCCGGGGAAGGCGTCGATCGGCGACCTGCTCGGGGCGATCACCCGGGACACCTCGACGCTGGTTCGTCAGGAGATCCAGCTGGCGAAGGCGGAGGCGCGGGCTGAGATACGTACCGCGGCCAAGGTCGCGGGCATGTTCGGCGGCGCCGCTCTCGGCGGGTTCATGGTGTTGCTGTTCCTGTCGTACGCCATGTGGTGGGGGCTGTCGAACGTCATCGACCAGGGCTGGTCGGCGCTGATCGTCGCGGCGGTCTGGGCGGTGATCGCGGCCGTCCTGGTCGGCGCCGCCCGGCAGCGGATGCGCGGCCTGAAGGCCCTGCCGCAGACCCAGGGAACGGTCCGGCGGATACCGGAGGCGGTCAGGGGCCAGGGAGACCATCGAACGGGGGGACACCAGTGAGCAGCATGGATCCGGATCAGATTCGAGCCAACATCGAGAACACGCAGGACGACCTGGGCCGCCATGTGGACGCCCTCGGTGACAAGGTGAACCCGCGCCACCAGGCCCGGCAGCAGGTCGACCGGGCCCGGGGCACCTGGCAGAAGGTCAAGGAGAACGTCATGGGTACGGCTTCGCACGCGCGCGACGCGTCCGTGCACGCGGTCGACACCTCCCAGTCCCGCCTGTCGGAAACCTCGTCCAACGTCAGCGGCCGGGCGCAGGAGATGGGCCACGCGACCAGTGCCCGGATGCAGGACATGGGGCACATGGCCAGCGACCGGATGCACGGGATGGGCCAGAGCGCCCAGCAGCAGACGCAGGGCCACCCGCTCGCCGCCGGCCTGGTCGCCTTCGGCCTCGGCGTCCTCGCCTCGGCGCTGTTGCCGCCGAGCGATCGGGAGCGTCGGATGGCGGGCCAACTGCGCGACCGGGCCTCGGCACATTCCGGCGACCTCAAGCAGCAGGCCACCGGGATGGCCCGGCAGGCCCAGGACAACCTGCGCGGGCCGGCGCAGCAGGCCGCCGAGTCGGTGAAGTCCAAGGCCGGCCAGAGCGCCGGGAACCTGCGTGACCAGGCCCAGTCGAGCGGGCAGAACCTGCGTGGACAGGCCCAGCAGACCGTGCAGGACGTACGGCAGCGGTGAGCCGTCGGGGCTAGTTGCCGGTGGTCGCGTGCGGGGCGGTCACCGGCTTCGACTCCGGTGACCCGTGCTGCCGCAGGAAGATGCTGAGCACCACCAGCGCCCCGACGGCGAGGAACTCGCTCTGCCAGTTCTGCATCGACTGGAACCAGAAGTCGCTGGTCTGTGCGAACTGCCAGACGCCGATCGGGTCCGCGCCGCTCTGCATCGCCTGCTGCTCGTTGTACTCGGCGGTGCCGCCGAGCAGGTGTCCGACGAACGAGCCGGCGAAGAGCAGCAGCAGGGCGATCGAGAGGCTGTTGCGGTAGACGACCAGCGCCACCCCGCGTACGTGCACCGGCCACGGCGAGTCGGGCCTGGCGTGGTCGGCCCGGTCGTCCGGTCGGTCCGAGTTCTGCTCGGGCTTCGACTCCGACGAGCCGCGCTGCACCAGGTACGCGGTCAGCAGCACGTAACCGCCCATCTGGAGGAACTCCGACTCCCAGTTCTCGAACACCGCCTCGGCGAAGTGTCCCGTACCGAGATAGGTGAGGTAGCCCTCGGGGGCGAGACCGTACTGGGTCAGCTCCTCGTTCCGGGTCTGCCACCCGAAGACGCTCTGGAGGACCAGAAAGAGGAAAAAGGCTCCGAACATCGTCACCGAGAGCGCGTTGCTCCGCAGCCAGCGTTTCATCTCCGGCTCCTTCCGCTGAACGCCGACCTTCCTGCCCAACCGGGAGGGAATGGAAACGCGCAGCTCAGCGTGGCGTCGGCGAGTCGTACGAAGGGGCCGGCCGGAGTCAGTCGGCGTTCGGCCAGGGGGAGGAACCGACGACCACGCCGTACAGGGTGTGGTCGGCGAGGAGGGCCAGCATTTCGCCGAGCCGCTGCGGCCTGCGGCCGATGCCGAGCTTCGGTGCGCCGAGCGTCTCGAACACGGTCCAGAAGGCGAACCCGTACGCCGGTCCGACCCACGCCCGGCGTCGTACCGGTCGGGGCAGCAGGCCGAAGAAGGCGCCTCCGACCGCACCGACACTCCAGTGGATGAACTCCACCACCGCCGGTCGCCGGTTCACCGGTATCCGGGAGAAAAGCGCGGGCGTGGCGTGCTTGAGCAGCTCCTCCGGCGGGGTCTGCTCGACCAGCCCGAGCGAGGTGGTGGCCTGCCGTACGCCGGACATCGCCATCGCGGCGATCGCACCCCGAGCCGCCGCCCGTACCGTGGTGTCCGCCACCTGCCGAACCTGTCGCCTGCCGCCCACGGTTCCCCCTCTCGCGGGAACCGTCCGCTCCCGGCCGGTGCTACCCGTCCAGCACGGGTCGAAACCGCCGCCGCTGACGCGTCGGGGGTTTCGCGGGGCGGGCATCGGGCAGGCAGGCGCCATGCCGGACGAACGGGCCGACCGCGCCGCCACCGTGACCGTCTACGAGAACGGTCCGCTGCTGCTCCGGGGCGAGTTCACCCTGCGTACGGCGGCGGGCGAGACGGTCGACCCGGGCCGGGACACGATCGCGCTCTGCCGGTGCGGCAAGTCGTCGATCAAACCGTTCTGCGACGGCACGCACAAGGCGATCCGCTTCCGGGCCGGCGCCGACCCCGACCCCCGCCCCGCCGCCGAAGCAGAGCCCGATGAATGAAACAGAGCCCGATGACGAAACAGAGCGTGCCCGCTGCCGGGACAGAACGTGACTCAGTGGGCGGTGCGTAACCATCGTTGGCTGTGCGCCGCGATCCGGATCCGGCGACCCGCGTACGGGATGCCGCCCCGACCGAGACGCAGGGCCAGTGCCGCCCAACTGCACATCGCGCGTTCCAGCACCCAGAGCGGCGCGAGCAGGGACGCGCGGACCGGGAAGACGGCCCGGCCACCGGCCCTGCGGCGGCCCAGTTCGGCGACCGCCACCACACCCGCGACCGCGGCCGGCAACACCCACCGGTGGAGCCGGACCAGCGTCAGCGTCACCGACGCCGGCAGTACGGACAGGAACAGCATCATCCGGGGCGGCATCGCCAGGTCGTCGTAGGCCTGGCGTACCCGCTGGGACCAGAACCGGCGCGCGGTCGGCGGCAGGCGACGGACGTACAGGCCCGCCGGGCACGCCTCGACACCACCGAACCCGCGTACGGTCCGGAGCAGTTCGAGGTTCTCGAACAGCACGTCCCCGTCGTAGCCGCCCATCGCCAGCACGGTCGACCGGCGCAGGCCGAAGGTGCCCGGGTAGTCGTCGCCGACCGCGCGGTTGAGCAGCGTACGGCCGGTGTCCCAGCAGGCGTGCCAGGGCAGCGGGTCGAAGTAGTTCTGCGGGCGTACCAGGTCGGCGTAGGCGAGCAGCCGGAACACCTCGCGCAGCGCGCTGTCGTCGTAGCGGACGTCGTCGTCGGCGAGCACCACCCGCTCGTGCCGGGCCAGCCGGATCCCGGTCAGCACACCGTTGACCTTGCCGTTGCGGTAGCGCAGCGCCGGGTCCGGGGCGAGGTGGCGCACCAGGGCGGACCAGCGGTCGGCGTGCCGGCCGAACAGTTCCGGCGGCGAGCCGTCGACGACGGTCACCGACACCCGTTCGGACAACCAGCGCAGGTAGCCGGTCAGCTCCGCGCCGCCACCGCCACCGCCACCGCCATCGCCATCGTCGTCGGTCCAGCGCAGCGGCAGGACGTACTCCACCGGCAGCCGCCGGGTGACGGTCGGACCGACGGTGGGACGGGTGGCGGTCAATGGCCCGCCGCCAGCGGCAGCCGCAACGAGGAACGGTCGGCCGCCCAGCAGTCCAGCACGTGTTCGGCGACGAGTCGGTCGAGGGCGAGGCAGCAGGCGGCACCGAAGAGCACGTCACCGGAGCGCGCCGGTTCGGTGAGCGCGAACGACCCGCACAGGTCGTACGCGGCGATCTGCTCGTGCACCGCGTCGGCCTCGACGTGCTCGTCGTAGAAGCGGGTGGCGGTGGGCGTGCCGCCGAGCCGCCGCAGGACGTCGCCGTAGCGGCGGTTCGGCAGCGAGGAGGTCATCTCGAACGCGGCGAGGTGGCCGAGCAGCGCGCCCCGCCAGCGCCGGTGCAGGCCGAACAGGGAGATGAGATTGTTGGCGGCCAGGGTCACCGCCGGCACCGCGTCGACGTACGCGCCGTAGCCGGTGTCGAGCCCGAGCCAGTCCATGGTGTCGCGGAAGAGCTCGGCGTGCATCCGGGGCAGTTGGCCCCGGCCGTACTCGTCCATCTGGATCTCGACCAGGGCGGCCTTGGCCGGACCCCCGAGCCGGGGGATGCCCCAGGTGTGCGGGTCGGCCTCCTTGAGGTGGTAGACCGAGCGTTGGGTGACGAACTCACGGAACCGCGCGAGGTCGGCCTCCCGGTGCAACGCGGCGGCGAGCGACGGGCCGTCGTCGGCCGCGACCAGCGCGGTCAGGGCATCGGGTACGGCATCCGGCGCGATCGCCGGTAGCGGTCCGACCGCGCGGTGCAGCGCCGTCTCGAACCGGCGTTCCGCCGCCGCCCGTACGGAGAGCAGCGCCGGGTCCCACTCCCACCGCTCGTCGACGCCGTCGAAACCCCGGTAGTGCAGCTCGTAACAGACGTAGAGGAACAGTTGCAGGTCCTCGTCCCGGACCGGATCGAGGCCGGTGTCGGGGGCGGTGTCGGGGGCGGAGCCGGTCGGCCACCAGCGGTCGGCGTCGTCGGGTAACCCGCCCGCGATGCCGGAGAGTGCCTCGACCAGCGTCGCCGACGCCGGTCCCCGACCCGTCGGCAGTCTCATCCGTTCCCGCCCCGTCCGGACACCCGACCCCCTACGACGACGGCGCGCCGCGGCGGCACCACCCCGGTCCGCCACGGCCCCGGTCCGCCACGGCCCCGGTCCGCCACGGCCCCGGTCCGCCACGGCGGCAAAAGCCGGTGGTTCCCGTCGGCTACCGGGTCAAACCCGCGACGGGCGGCGCGGTGTTCAGCCGACGGGACGGCGCACGGTGTAGACGCGCAGGTTGCCGTAGGTGGTGGCGGTGACCAGGTCCCAACCCTCGCTCGACCAGGCGGTGAGCAGGGCGACCGGATGGATCCCGCCGAGCGGGTGCGTCTGACCGTTCGAGTCCACCCACTCCCGCACCACCGCCGGACCGTGAAGCACGCATTGAGCGACAATTTCGGCGTACTCGTAGCGAGACATGATCCGATGATGTGACCGTGCGATCACCTCGGCCATCAGCCGACCAGCCGATCCGCCGGCCACCGCTCACCGGTCGTCCGGATCCACCTCGCCGCGCACCGACCGGTCGAGCAACCCCGAGCCGCCGATCACCGCCACCGACCGGTACCCCATGTCCGCGGGCTACCGACAGGTCCGACCATGGGTGTCGCGGGTCGTCGGGGCGGCGCACGAGTGGCGCGGGGCGGCTGTGGGCGTACCGGTGGCGGATATTTTTTTTCCGGGCCCGGATGGGTCGAGGGTGCCTGCTCCGGGGGCGGACATCGCGCGATTGCCTTTAATAGCAAGCATTTCCCGGATAACGGTCGAGTCGGTGGATTCCTCACCTGCGGAAACGGAAGTTATCTACTGTGGAGAAGAGTCCGACTTTTTGTCTGAAAAGGTAGCGCTCCAGTTACTTTGCGGTGCACAGTTATCACATGAGCGACAGCGGAAGTGGTGAGCGGTACTACTGGTGCCTCCGACACCACCGGGTCGAGACGGATGCCGACGTGTGTGCGGCGCGCTACGTCCTCGGTCCGTACGCCTCGGCACACGACGCGGAGCACGCGCTGGAGAAGGTCCGGCAACGCAACGAGGAGTGGGACGCCGAGGATGCCCGTTGGGCCGGGGAGGAGAGGTAGCGGCGCGGCGCAGAGCCCGCGTCGTCGAAGGACTCCGCGGTCTCCACCCGGAGACCCCCGAGAGCATGTCCCGCAAGGAGGACCCAGATGGCCGAAGCAGTAAAGGCCACCAGCCGCCCGGCTGCCAAACGTACCGGCGCGAAGACCACGTCGGCCCGTAGCACCACCGGCGCGAAGAAGACCACGGCCGCGCGCAAGAGCACCGGCGTGGCCAAGAAGACGTCGCCGGCCCGCGCGACCGGGACCCGCACCGCGGCCACCCGGGCGACCGCGACCCGACCCGCGACGGCGAAGAAGGCGCCGGCCAAGAGGGCGCCGGCGAAGAAGGCCACCGCGAAGGCGACGACGGCGAAGAAGACCGTGGCGTCGAAGGCGGCCACCGCCCGGAAGAAGGCGACCACGGCAGCGACCCGGGCCGCCGGTGCGGTGAAGAAGACCGCGGCGAAGAAGGCACCCGCGAAGCGGGCGACACCGGCCAAGTCCACGCCGGCAAAGTCCACCGCGACCCGTTCGACGGCGACCCGTTCGACGGCGGCGAAGTCCGCGCTGAAGAAGACCGTGGGAGCGAAGTCCACGGCGAAGAAGGCTCCGGCGAAGAAGGCCACCGCGACCCGGTCGACCGCACCGGGCACCCGCGCCACCGCGAAGAAGGCACCGGCCAAGAAGGCCACCACCGCGAAGTCGACCACCTCGCGCGCGGCCACCGGCGCCCGCAAGACCACTGTTGGCGCGGCCAAGAAGGCCCCCGCCAAGGCGACGGGCACGCGTACGGCGACCGCCACGCGTACGCCCGCGAAGAAGATCACCGCGCGCAAGGCGCCGGCGAAGAAGGTCGCCGCTCGGCAGGCGCCGGCGAAGAAGTCGACCCGGGCGACCGTACGCAAGGCGGCCGGCTGAGAAACCGGTGCCGGGCGCTCCGGCATGTCCTCGCGTCGCGCTGATAAGAATGACCCGTGGTGATCAGACGCGTAGTGGCGCCCCGCATCGACTTCAGCGCGTTGCGCCGCGAACTGGAACTGCCCACGCGGTTCCCGGTCGCGGCGCAACGCGAGGCCGACGAGTCGGCGGCCGCCCCGGCGGCGCCGGCCGTCGACCGGACCGACATCCCGTTCGTCACCATCGACCCGGCCGGCTCACGCGACCTGGACCAGGCGATGTGCCTGGCCCGGCGCCCCGGCGGCGGCTACCGCGTGCGGTACGCGATCGCCGACGTGGCCGCCCACGTCCGCCCCGGCGGTGAACTGGAGGCGGAGACCTGGCGGCGCGGGCAGACGATCTACCTGCCCGACGGCAACATCCCGCTGTACCCGTCGACCCTCAGCGAGGGCGCGGCGAGCCTGCTGCCCGACGTCGACCGGGCGGCGGTCGTCTGGACCATCGACCTGGCCGCCGACGGCGAGACCGTCGCGGTCGGATTGGAACGCGCACGGGTGCGCAGCCGCGCCAAGCTCGACTACCTCGGTGTGCAGGCCGACGCGGACGCCGGTCGGCTGGCCGAACCGATCGCCCTCCTGCCCGAACTCGGCAAGCTGCTGATCGCCCGTGGGCTGGACCGGGGTGCGATCAACCTGCCGTTGCCGGAGCAGGACGTCGAACCGGACGACGGCGGCTGGCGGCTGGTGCTCCGGGCACCGGCGCCGATGGAGGACTACAACGCCCAGATCTCCCTGCTGACCGGGATGGCCGCCGCCGACCTGATGCTCGCCGGTGGGATCGGACTGCTGCGCACGATGCCGACACCGAAGCCGGAGGCGGTGGCCCGACTGCGTACGGCCGCGGGCGTGCTCGGCATCGACTGGCCGGACGGCGCGAGCGTCGGGCAGGTGCTCGCCACCATCGACCCGGCGCAGCCGAGAGCCGCCGCGTTCCTCGACCACGCCGCCGAGCTGATGCGCGGTGCCGGGTACACCGCCTTCGACGGGGAACCGCCCGCCGATCCCCGCCACGGTGCGGTGGGTGCGGCGTACGCGCACGTGACCGCGCCGCTGCGCCGGCTCGCCGACCGCTACGCGACCGAGGTGTGCCTGGCCCTGCACGCCGGCACGGCGGTGCCGCAGTGGGCCCGTACGGCGTTGCCGAAGCTGCCGGCGGTGATGGCCGGCACGGACAGGGCGGCCTCGGCCGCGACCCGTGCGGCGGTCGAACTGACCGAGGCGGTGCTGCTCGAACACCGGGTGGGGGAGACCTTCGAGGCGGCGGTGCTCGACGTCGACCGCCCACCGGCGACCGCCGGCCCGACGCCTCCTGCTTCTCCCGCTCCCGCCGCTGTTCCCGCGAGCCGGCAGTCGGGGCGGTCGGCGCGGCGGCCGGGTGGGACCGTCGCGCTCGACGAGCCACCGGTACGGGCCCGCTGCGAGGGCGACCTGCCGCTCGGCGAACGGGTACGGGTACGCCTGGTCACCGCCGACCCGGTGACCCGCAAGGTCCTCTTCGCCCTGGACTGACCGACCGGGCCCGGTCGACCGGCTGTCGACCAGGCCGACCGGTGGATGCCGATCGTTTGGCAGGATGCGGGTATGGCATACGAGGCGAGCGAACTGCCCGACGTTTCCGGGCTCACCGTCGGCATCATCGGCGGCACCGGTGACCAGGGACGGGGGCTGGCCTACCGGTTCGCCCGCGCCGGGCAGCGGGTCCTGATCGGCTCCCGGTCGGCCCAGCGGGCGGCACAGTCGGCGAAGGAGATCGCCGAACTGTCCGGCGTACCCGCCGACGCCGACGTCACCGGGGCGGACAACGCCACCGTCTGCGCCGAAGCCGACGTGGTGGTCATCGCCGTGCCGTGGGACGGTCACCACGACACCGTCGCCGCGCTCCGTGAACCGCTGGCCGGCAAGATCGTCGTCGACTGCGTCAACCCGCTCGGTTTCGACAAGCAGGGCCCGTACGCGCTGACGGTGCCGGAGGGTAGCGCCGTGCAGCAGGCCGCCGCACTGCTGCCCGACTCCCGGGTCTGCGCCGCGTTCAACCACGTCAGCGCGCCGCTGCTGGCCGACCCGGCGATCGAGCGGATCGACCTGGACGTGCTGATCTGCACCGAGGAGCGGGAGCTGGTCGGTGTCGTCGCCGCCCTGGCCGCCCGGATCCCCGGCATGCGCGGGATCTACGCCGGCCGGCTGCGCAACGCCCACCAGGTCGAGGCGTTCACCGCGAACCTGATCGCGATCAACAAGCGGTACCGGGCGCACGCCGGTATCCGGGTCACCGACGTCTGAGTCGCACGTCCGGGGGTGGACCGCCACACCCCCGGACGGCCAGGTCAGAACGTGTGCTCGGCGCTCGGGAAGTCGCCGTCGCGTACCTCGGTGGCGAACCGTCGGGTCGCCTCGGTCAGCACCCCGGACAGGTCGGCGTACCGCTTGACGAACCGGGGCGCCCTGCCCGTACGCAGACCGGCCATGTCCTGCCAGACCAGCACCTGGGCGTCGGTGTCGGGGCCGGCGCCGATGCCGATCGTCGGGATCCCCACCTCGGCGGTGACCTGCTTGGCCACCTCGCCCGGCACCATCTCCAGCACCACCGAGAAGGCGCCCGCGTCGGCGACCGCGCGGGCGTCGGCGAGCACCTCGTCGGCCGCGTCGCCCCGGCCCTGCACCCGGTAGCCGCCGATCGTGTGCTCGCTCTGCGGGGTGAAGCCGATGTGCCCCATCACCGGGATGCCGGCGTTGGTCAGCGCGGAGATCTGGGCGGCGACCCGTCGGCCACCCTCCAGCTTCACCGCGTGGCAGCCGCCCTCCTTCATGAACCGCACCGCCGTACGCAGCGCCTGGGTCGGCCCCTCCTCGTACGAGCCGAACGGCAGGTCGGCGACGACGAGCGCGTACCGGGTCGCCCGGACCACCGCCCGGACCAGGGGCAGCAACTCGTCCACGGTCACCGGCACGGTGGTCTCGTAGCCGAAGACGTTGTTCGCCGCCGAGTCGCCGACCAGCAGCACCGGAATGCCGGCCTGGTCGAAGATCGACGCCGTGTACTGGTCGTACGAGGTGAGCATCGCCCACCGGTCGCCGCGTTCGCGGGCGGCGGCCAGGTCACGGGTACGGATCCGCCGGCTCGCCGGCCCGCCGTACAGCGCCGTCACCTCGGGCTCCGCCGGGTCGGTCCCCGGCGTCGTGGGGTTGTTCGCCTGCTCGGACATCACGACTCTCCTTCCACCTCGAGGCCGCGCTCGCGGTCCCCGGGTCCGGATCGATCGTCGCACCGTGGCGCCGGACCGGGTCAGGGTGCAGTGGAGGATTTCACACCTCGCGGGCGGTTCAGCCGCGCTCGCGCCACCGGTTGGTGATCGGCAGCCGGCGGTCCCGGCCGAACGCCTTGATGGTGATTTTGGTGCCGGGTGCCGCCTGCCGGCGCTTGTACTCGGCGGTATCCACCATCCGCAGCACCCGGTCGAGCACCGCCGGGTCGTGTCCGGCCGCGACCAGGTCCTCGCGGCCCTGGTCGCCGTCGACGTAGCCGACCAGGATCGGGTCGAGCACCGAATAGTCGGGCAGCGAGTCGCTGTCGAGCTGGCCGGGGCTCAACTCCGCGCTCGGCGGTTTCCGGATCGAGTTCTCCGGGATCGGCGGCTGTTCGCCGCGCGCGACCGCGTCCGCGTTGCGCCAGTTCGCCAACTGCCACACCAGCGACTTCCACACGTCCTTGAGCGGGTTGTAACCGCCGACCGAGTCGCCGTAGAGGGTGGAGTAGCCGACCGCCAGTTCGCTCTTGTTGCCGGTGGTGAGGACGAGGTGCCCCTCCTGGTTCGACAGCGCCATCAGCACCACTCCGCGTACCCGTGCCTGGAGGTTCTCCACCGCCAGCCCGGACAGCGACATGTTGGCCAGGAAACCGTCGACCATCGCCTGCACCGGTTCGACCCGGAAGTCCAGCCCGGTCCGCTTGGCCAGGTCGGCGGCGTCCTCGCGGGAGTGCTCGGAGGAGTGCTGGCTGGGCAGTGACACCGCGACCACCCGGTCCGGTCCGAGCGCGTCGACCGCGATGGTCGCGACCACGGCGGAGTCGATGCCGCCGGAGAGGCCGAGCACGATCGACGGGAAGTTGTTCTTGTTGACGTAGTCGCGCAGCCCGAGCACCAGCGCGGACCAGACCTCCGCCTCGTCGGCGAGCGGTCGGGCGATGCCACCGTCGGCGGGCGGTGCGGCGGGTGCGGGGACGGTGCCGCCGACGGTCACCCGGGCGATCCGCATCGTGGTCGGGTCGCCGCTGCCGGCGTACCGGGTTCCGGCAGCCACCTCGTCGGTGGTGCCGGTGGCGGTGACCGTCTGTTCGGTGGCCCGGTCGGCGGTCGCCGCCGGCAGCTCCAGGTCGTGCACGAGCAGGTGCTCGACGAACTGCGGGGCGCGGGTCAGCAGGGTGCCGTCGGCGGCGACGATCATCGAGTCGCCGTCGAAGACCAGCTCGTCCTGGCCGCCGACCATGTTGACGTACGCCACCGTGGCGCCCGCCTCGGCGGCCCGGCGGCGGACCAGCGGCAGCCGTACGTCGTCCTTGTTCCGCTCGTACGGCGAGCCGTTGATGTTGACAACCAGGCCGACCCCGGCCCGGCGGGCGACCGCGAACGGCCCCCCGGCCTGCCACAGGTCCTCGCAGATGGTGAGCCCGACGTCGACGCCGCCGACCCGGACCACGGTGAGCGTGTCGCCGGGGACGAAGTAGCGGTCCTCGTCGAAGACGCCGTAGTTGGGCAGGTGGTGTTTGAAGTAGGTGGCGACCACGGTCCCGCCGTGCAGGACGGCGAGGGCGTTGCGCGGCCCCCGGCTCCGGTGCGGTCCGGTGCCCGTGCCGCTGCCGGTGGTCCCGCTGCCGCCGTCTGAGCTGTCGGAGTCGTCGGTGTCGGCGCCGTCGGCCGTGCGCCCGAACTCGTCCGAGTCGAGGTAGCCGAGCAGCACCGGTACGGCACCGAGGCCGTCGGCGTCGAGGTCGGCGGCGAGCCGGTGCAGGGCGGCCCGTGAGGCGGTCACGAACGACCGGCGGAACACCAGGTCCTCGACCGGGTAGCCGGTGAGCATCATCTCCGGGAAGACGACCAGTTGCGCCCCGGCGGTCACGGCGGTGCGGCTGGTCCGGCGGACCGTCTCGGCGTTGCCGGCGAGGTCTCCGACGGTGGGGTTCACCTGGGCGAGAGCGAGGCGCAGGGTGGGCATGCCCTCATCTTGCCGCGCCGCCGCCCCGTCCGCTCGCGCCGGGGGAGGTAGCTCGGGACCGGTGCGATCGCATTTTGCGTAGGAAGGGGCCCTTCCTGACATTCGGGGTTGGTTCGGGCGGGTGGGTTTGCCGGCCGGGGCTGCTGGAAAACGCTTGTCCTCGTATCTTTGGGGTGGAAGACCATGAACGGGACAGTCGCCGTCCCGGCGTACCGCGCGCGACGGAGATCACGTAACGTCGGCGTAACGAGGTCGGGTAAGACTGGTCCGCTAGGTCGGGGGTCGGCTGGCCAGGTCAAGCAGGAGTGTCACGAGGGGTTGAAGTGGACCGTCAGCAGGAGTTTGTGCTCCGCACCCTGGAAGAGCGCGACATCCGTTTTGTCCGGTTGTGGTTCACCGACGTACTCGGCACGCTGAAGAGCGTCTCGGTCGCGCCGGCCGAACTGGAGGCCGCCTTCGAGGAGGGCATCGGCTTCGACGGCTCCGCCATCGAGGGCTTCGCCCGGGTCTTCGAATCCGACATGGTCGCCATGCCCGATCCGACCACGTTCCAGGTCTTCCCGTTCGAGGGCGGGGTCAGCGGCGAGAGCGCCCGGATGTTCTGCGACATCCTGCTCCCCGACGGCACCCCCTCCTGGGCCGACCCACGGCACGTCCTGCGCCGCGCGCTGTCCCGCGCCGCAGAGAAGGGCTTCACCTTCTACACCCACCCCGAAATAGAGTTCTTCCTGCTGGAGAACGGCCCCAACGACGGCTCGGTCCCGGTCCCGGTCGACGCCGGCGGCTACTTCGAGCACACCACGCACGCCATCGCCCGCGACTTCCGCCGCCAGGCGGTGCTGTCGCTGGAGCGGATCGGCATCTCGGTCGAGTTCAGCCACCACGAGGTCGCTCCCGGCCAGCAGGAGATCGACCTGCGCTACGCCGACGCCCTCACCACCGCCGACAACATCATGACCTTCCGGCACGTGATCAAAGAGGTGGCGCTCTCCACCGGGGTCCAGGCCAGCTTCATGCCCAAGCCCTTCACCGACCAGCCGGGCAGCGGCATGCACACCCACCTGTCGCTGTTCGAGGGCGAGCGCAACGCCTTCCACGACGGCGGCGACCCGTCGAAACTGTCCAAGGTGGCCCGCGCGTTCATCGCCGGGCTGCTGGTGCACGCCCGCGAGTACACGGCGGTCACCAACCAGTGGGTCAACTCGTACAAGCGGCTCTTCCCGCAGGCGCTGCCCGACCGGATCACCGAGTCCCCGGCGTACGTCTGCTGGGGGCACCTGAACCGGTCCGCGCTGGTCCGGGTCCCGGCGTACGGCAAGCCGAACTCGGCCCGGGTGGAGGTGCGCTCGCTGGACTCGGCGACCAACCCGTACCTCGCCTTCGCGGTGCTGCTCGGCGCCGGCCTCAAGGGCATCGAGGAGGGCTACGAGCTGCCGCCGGGAGCCGAGGACGACGTCTGGTCGCTGTCCAACGCCGAGCGCAAGGCGATGGGGTACGAAGCCCTGCCGGAGAACCTCTCCGAGGCGATCGACGTGATGGCCGGTTCGGAGCTGGTCGCCGAGGTGCTCGGCGAGCACGTCTTCGACTTCTTCCTGCGCAACAAGCGGGCCGAGTGGGAACAGTACCGCCGCGAGGTCACCCCGTACGAGCGCCAGCGTTACCTCGGCGCGCTCTGAGCGGAGCGGTTCGTCGGCTGGCCCCGGTCTCGGGGCCAGCCGATTCTGTTTGTGTGCGGACAGTCGGTCGGTGTGCCGCCCGGTTCGCTCCGTGAAGGTTCGGTGAAGGCCCGTGGACGCAACGGTGGAGATGCGGGGCGCGGTAACGGAAATCAGCCGAAAGGACGACGCCCCGATATCGATAGTCGCGGAGTATTAAGCGGCTGTCACCGGCCGGCAAATTCTCATCGCGGCCGGTGATCTCGTGACCTACTATCCTTTGTGGACAGTGTCTAGCAACGGGGAGAACAATCTATGGAACGTCGTGGCGTACTGCGCCGCTGGGCGGCGGTGGGGGTTGCCCTCACCGTCGTGACGACCATGCTCGGCGCGGCCACCGGCGGTGCCGCGATGGCGGCTCCGGTCGAGCCCGTCAACCCGGTCCGGAAGGCGGGGCCGAATCCGGCCCCCTCCGACGTGATCAAGGACCGGTACATCGTCGTCCTGAAGGACGGCAAGGCGAGCGCCGAAAAGACGCGGGCCAGCGCCTCGTCGTTGGCCCGGGCCAACGGTGGAACGGTCCGCCGGGTCTACACCTCCGCCCTGCGCGGCTACTCCGCCCAGATGACCGAGGCGCAGGCCAAGAGCCTCGCCAAGCACGCCGACGTCAAGTCCGTCGAGCCGGTGCGCACCTACTCGAAGACCGACACCCAGACCAACCCGCCGTCGTGGGGCCTGGACCGCATCGACCAGGCCGGTCCGGTGCGGAGCAACACGTACACCTACCCGAACACGGCGAGCAACGTCACGGCGTACGTCATCGACAGTGGTGTCTGGCTGAGCCACCCCGAGTTCGCCGGCCGGATCCAGTCCGGATACGACTTCGTCGACAACGACCCCGACGCGACCGACTGCGAGGGCCACGGCACGCATGTTGCGGGCACCCTCGGCGGCACCACCTACGGCGTGGCCAAGAACGTGAAACTGGTCGCCGTACGGGTGCTCGACTGCTGGGGCGTGGGGTCGACCGAATCGGTGGTCGGCGGAATCGACTGGGTGACCGAGAACGCGGTCAAGCCGGCCGTGGCGAACATGAGCCTCGGTCGGGCGTCGGGCGACCCGGCGATCGACGCCGCGGTCACGGCGTCGATCGCCTCCGGCGTCACCTACGCGGTCTCGGCCGGCAACGGCATCACGACCCAGTTCGGTGTCCAGCCCCAGAACGCCTGCAACGCCTCGCCGGCGAGGGTGTCGGCCGCCATCACCGTGGGGGCGACCGATCACCTCGACTACCGGGCCTGGTTCTCGAACTTCGGGCCCTGCGTGGACCTGTTCGCCCCGGGAGTCAACATCCGCTCGGCGGCGGCCGGCATCCCCGAGGGGCTGGTCGCGGACGGCACGTCGATGGCCTCGCCGCACGTGGCGGGTGCGGCGGCGCTGCTGCTGTCGGCGAACCCGACCTGGACGCCGCAGCAGGTGCGTGACGCCATCGTGACCGGTGGCACCTCCGGTGCGGTCTGGGACAGCATCGGCTCACCGAACCGCATGCTGCGCATCGGCACGGGCGAGATCGCGCGATCCGGCATCGGTCTGCGCTCGCACGCCAACGGCAAGTTCGTGACGCCGGGTGCCGGCGGCAACCAGCAGCTCGTCGCTTCCGCTGCGGCGCCCGGTCCGGGCGAGCGATTCGACCAGGTGGACGCCGGCAACGGCTTCGTCGCCCTGCGGTCGAGGGTGAACGGTTTGTACGTCTCGGCGGACTTCGCCGGGGGTCGGCCGCTGATCGCCAACCGACCCGCGATCGGGCCCTGGGAGCTGTTCCAGGTTGTCCACAACGCCAACGGCAGCGTGAGCTTCAGGGCGAACGCCAACGGCAACTACGTGTCGGCGGACTTCGCCGGGGGTCACCCGCTGATCTCGAACAAGCCCGCGATCGGGCTCTGGGAGATGTTCGACTACGTGCTGCCGTATCCGACGGTCAGCATCCGGGCGAACGCCAACGGCAAGTTCGTGTCGGCGGACAGTGCGGGTGCCGCACCGCTGATCGCCAACCGTGACGTCGTCGGCCCGTGGGAGCGGTTCGAGGTCGTCGACCAGGCTGACGGCACCTTCTCCTTCAAGGCGAACGCCAACGCCAAGTACGTTTCGGCGAACGCCGCGGGGACCAGCTGGTTGATCGCCCGGGCCGGGGCGGTCTTCGACTGGGAGAAGTTCTACGTCGAGCAGTACAACGCGCAGGGCAGCGTCTACCTCACGGCGCTCGTCAACGGAAACGCGGTGACGGCGGAGTCCGCCGGTGCCGCCCCGCTGATCGCCAACCGGACGATCAACTACCAGTACCCCGATCTGGGTCTGGGCGTCTGGGAGCAGTTCTACATCGAGCCCATCAACTAGGGTTTCGTGATCACAAGGGGTCCGGCTGGCTGCGGCGAGCCGGACCCCTTCGTGATCGCCCGAGTCGTCCGTCGACGGGCGGCGCGGGTTACTTCGGCTGGGCGGGGGCGGCGCCGGGGCCGCCACGGCCGTGGCCGCCGAAGGCCGGCAGGATGCCGGCGTCGAGTGCCGCGGTGATCGCGTCCGCCTGCTCCTGGGTCAGCTTGCCGTCCTTGACCGCCTGGGCCAGCCGGTCGGAGATCTTGGCCGTCCAGTCCGCCCTGTCGCCCTTCGGCTTGCCCTGCGGCTTGGCGTCGGCCTTGCGCTGCTCCCGCAGCTTCTCCAGCGCTGCGGTCACCTTGTCCGTGGAGATGCCCAACTCCTTGGCCAGGTCCTCGGCGAACGCCGCCGATCCTCCGGGCCCTTCCGGCCGGTCGCCCCGGTCACCGGGAGCCGGTGCGGGCGCCGACGAGGCCGACGGGGCCGGGGTCGGATCCTCGGCGAACGCCACGGTCGGTACGGCGACCCCCACGGCGAGTACGCCGGCAGCGGCGAGCCCGCCGAGCGCCGTCTTCCTGGAGATGGTCCTCAACATCGAAACCCCCATGTTCGGTGTGCGGTGTCTGACCCACCCACCGTCACGGGTCGACCTGTACGAAGACCGTGCCGAACCTATGCAAGGCCTGTGAATCAGCCATGAGAACCGAAATGCCCTCCCAGACCCGGCAAAACTCACGGGGAGGTCGACGTCAGCTCACGGCGGACGAGACGGTCAGGGTGCCGGCGGTGGTGTCGAGCGTGGCCGGCGTACCGACGGCGACGGTGAGCTGGCCGTGACCGTGCCCGATCGGCAGGCCGCCGAGGACCGGCACGCCCAGGTCACCGAGGCGTTCGGTGATCACGTCGGCCACGCTCACCGCCCAGTCGTCGGCACAGTTGGTGAACTGGCCCACCGCCACCCCGGCCACCCCGGCGAGCACCCCGGACCGGCGCAACTGGGTGAGCATCCGGTCCACCTTGTACGGCGGCTCCTCGATGTCCTCGATCAACAGGATCGCGTCGGTCAGGTCGGGCATGTCGGGGGTGCCGACCGACGACACCACCAGGCAGAGGTTGCCGCCGATCAGCGGGCCGCTGGCCGTACCGGGCACCAGGACCGGGGCGGTCTCCTCGTTGGGCAGCCGGGTGACCGTGGCCGGTTCGGTGGTCATCAGCGCCCGGCGCAACGACTCGGCCGACTCCGGCGGGGTGCGCCGGTCCAGCCAGGCGGCACCGGGACCGTGCACGGTGGCGAGCCGGGCACCGCGCCAGAGCGCGAACTGCAACGCGGTGATGTCGGAGAAGCCGGCCACCACCTTCGGATCGGCGCGCACCGCCGCCATGTCGATCGCGTCGACCATCCGCTGCGCGCCGTAGCCGCCCCGGGTGCACAGGATGCCGCGTACGTCCGGGTCGGCGAAGGCGGCGTTCACGTCGGCGGCCCGCAGCTCGTCCGAGCCGGCCAGGTAACCCTGCCGGGCGTACGCGTTGGTCGCCAGCACCGGGCGCAGACCCCAGCCGCTGAGCAGTTCCAGCCCCCGGGCCACCCGCTCCGGCGCGGTCGGACCGGACGGCGAGACCAGCATCACCCGGTCGCCGGGACGCAACGCGGGCGGGCGTACGGGCTGCGTGCGGGCCAGCGGGACGGCGGTCACCGGTCGGACATCGGTCATGGGGTGCCAGCCTATCCGGATCGTCTTGGGCCACCGGATAGCCTCGACGTCGTGGCAACCGCTCTGGTGATCGAGAATGACCCGACGGACGACCTCCGTCGGCTGGGGGAGTGGCTGACCGAGGCCGACCTCGACCTGCACGTGCTCCGGCCGCACGCCGGTGACGACCTGCCCGAGGACCTCGCCGGCTTCGACGCGCTGGTGGTGCTCGGCGGGCAGCAGCAGGCGTACCCGCTGCCCGACGGCAGCCCCGAGGAACCCTGGTTCCCGCAGTTGGAGGGACTGCTGCGCAAGGCGGTCCGGCACCGCCTGCCCACGCTGACGATCTGCCTCGGCGCGCAACTGCTGGCGACCGCGCACGCCGGCACCGTCGCGCTCAGCTCGGCCGGGCCGGAGGTCGGTCCGGGGGTGGTCGGCAAGCGCGACGCCGCCGACGGCGACCCGCTGTTCAAGTGGGTGCCGCTCATCCCCGACGTGCTCCAGTGGCACCAGGACGAGATCACCGAGCTGCCGCGCGGCGCGGTGCTGCTCGCCGCCTCGACCCGCTACCCGCACCAGGCGTTCCGGCTCGGTGACCGGGCCTGGGGGCTCCAGTTCCACATCGAGGCCGACACCGACATGATCGCGAACTGGGCGACGGACTCGGCGATCCTGGCCGAGCTGGGCTACGACCGGGACGCCGTCATCGCCGCCGCCGACGCGGTGATGGCCGACGTCGAGGAGGTCTGGCAGCCGTTCGCCGTACGCTTCGCCGCCCTGGCCCGGGGCGAGCTGGACGTGCCGGCGCCCCGGCTCGACCTGCCGCTGCTCCGGCCGCAGGAGCCGCGGTGACCAGACCGACCAGCGCACACGGCCGGCTCGCCCGATACGGCTTCGGCACCGCCGACGGCGACCACGGCTCCCGCGCCGCCGACCTGCTCGGTCCGACCGGCCTCGGGCTCTGGGACGACACCGCGCAGGAGCCGGTGGACCCGTCCGCCGCCGACCTGATCACCGCCCTGTCCCGGTCCGCCGACGCCGACCTGGCCCTGCGTCAACTGCACCGCCTGGTCGAGGCGGAGCGGCGGGCCGCCGGCCCGGACACCGGGGCCGGGTCGGCCGTGCTGGACGCGGTGGCCGCCGATCCGGGGCTGCGCCGCCGGCTGGTGGCCGTACTCGGGGCGTCGTCGGCGCTCGGCGACCACCTGGTGGCCAACCCCGACCAGTGGCGGGTGCTGGTCACCGATGCCGACGGGCTCGCCCCGCGCGCCGACGGCACACTGTACGACGGCACCCTGCCCGGCGTCGCCCTGCCGCCGCTGCCGGTGGTGGCCGCGCTGCGGCGGTCGTACCGGTTGAGCCTGCTGCGGATCGCGGCGGCCGACCTGACCGGCGGACAGGGCCTGGAGCAGACCATGTCGGCGCTCTCCGGGCTCGCCGACGCCACCCTGAGCGCCGCGTACGACATCGCGGTCGCCGAACTGCCCCCCGGTACGGCACTGCCCCGGCTGGCCGTGGTCGCGATGGGCAAGTGCGGGGGCGACGAACTCAACTACGTCTCCGACGTCGACGTCATCTTCGTCGCGGCCACCGACGACGACCTGACCGCCGCGACCTCGATCGCCACCCGGCTGATCCACATCTGCGGACTGGTCGCCTGGCCGGTCGACGCGGCGCTGCGCCCCGAGGGGAACCGGGGTCCGCTGGTCCGGACGATGGCCAGCCACCTCGCCTACTACCGTCGCTGGGCCCGCACCTGGGAGTTCCAGGCGCTGCTCAAGGCCCGCCCGGCCGTCGGTGACCTGGATCTGGCGCGGGAGTGGATCGACGCGCTCGCGCCGCTGGTCTGGACCGCGGCCGAGCGGCCGGAGGCGGTCGAGGACGTCCGCGCGATGCGGCGTCGGATCATCGACAACATCCCGCCCCGCGAACTCGAACGGGAGATCAAGCGCGGGCCGGGCGGGCTGCGCGACATCGAGTTCGCCATCCAGTTGCTGCAACTCGTGCACGGTCGCGGCGACGATTCGCTGCGCGCCTGCGGCACCATTCCGGCCCTGCGGGCACTGGTCGCCGGTGGGTACGTCGGCCGGGCCGACGGTGAGTCGCTGCTGCGCGGCTACCGGTTCCTGCGTACGGTCGAGCACCGGCTGCAACTACAGGGCCTGCGGCGTACGCACACCGTGCCGACCGAGCCGCAGGCGTTGCGCTGGCTGGCGCACGCGCTCGGCTACACCGCCACCCCGGAGCGGGACGCGGTCGAGGCGTTCCGCTCCGAGTGGGTCACCCACGCCAGCGAGGTACGCCGACTGCACATCAAGATCTTCTACCGGCCGCTGCTGGAGGCGGTCGCCCGCGTCAACACCGACGGGCTGCGGCTGACCCCGGAGGCGGCCAAGCACCGGCTGGAGATCCTCGGCTTCGGCGACCCGACCCGCGCGTTGCAGCACCTCCAGGCGCTCACCGGCGGGGTGACCCGGACCGCCGCGATCCAGCGCACCCTGCTGCCGGTGCTGCTCCAGGAGTTCGCCGACGCACCCGTTCCGGACCAGGGGCTGCTCAACTACCGGCAGGTCTCCGACAAGCTCGGCAGCACCCCGTGGTACCTGCGGCTGCTGCGCGACGAGGGGCCGGTCGCCCGGCGGCTCGCCCGTACGCTCGCCCTGTCCCGGTACGTCGCCGACCTGCTCGCCCGCGACCCCGAATCGCTGCGGCTGCTCGCCGACGACACCGAGCTGGTGCCGCGCGACCCGGCCGTACTGCGCGACGGGTTCACCGCCGCCGCCAGCCGGCACCTGCCCGGACGGGGCCCGGACCCGGCCGACCCGACCTCGGCGATCAGCGCGGTCCGGGCGCTGCGCCGCCGCGAGCTGATCCGGCTCGCCTGCGCCGACGTGCTGCACTCCGCCGGTTCGCTGGCCCCACCGTCGCCGGAGACCGAGGAGGCGCTCGGGCCGGCGGTCGCCGCCGAGTCCGACATCATCGGCACCGGCGCGGCGCTGAGCGCGGTCACCGACATGACCCTGGCCGCCGCGCTCCAGGTCGCCCGCGCGGCCGTACCGGAGTTGCCCGGACTGCGGTTCGCCGTGATCGGCATGGGCCGGCTCGGCGGGTACGAGCAGAACTACTTCTCCGACGCCGACGTCCTGTTCGTCTACGATCCGCCGCCGGGGGTGGCCGAGAGCACGGCGAGCGCCGCCGCGCACGCCATCGCCGAGGAACTGCGCCGGCTGCTCGGCACCCCGAGCTCCGACCCGCCGCTCGGCGTCGACGCCGACCTACGCCCCGAGGGCCGCCAGGGTCCACTGGTACGCAGCATCGCCGCCTACGCCCAGTACTACGCCCGCTGGTCAAAGGTGTGGGAGGCGCAGGCGCTGCTGCGCGCCCGGTTCGTCTGCGGTGACGCCGACCTGGGCCGGGAGTTCGAGCTGATGGTCGACCCGGTCCGCTACCCGGAACTCGGGCTGAACCGCGCCCAGGTGACCGAGATCCGGCGGATCAAGGCACGGGTGGAGACCGAGCGGCTGCCCCGGGGAGCCGACCCGGCCACCCACACCAAGCTCGGCCGGGGCGGGCTCGCCGACGTCGAGTGGGCGGTGCAACTGGTCCAGCTCCGGCACGCCGGTACCGTCCCCGAACTGCGCGGTACGCGTACCCTCGACGCGCTCGGCGCGGCCCGCGACGCCAAGCTGATCGACCCGGCCGACGTAGGCGTGATGGCGGCCGGCTGGACCCTGGCCGCCCGGGTACGCAACGCGTTGATGCTGGTCCGGGGTCGGGCCGGCGACCAGTTGCCCCGGCACGGGGTGGAGTTGGCGGGCGTGGTCCGGCTGCTCGGCGGCGACGATCCGGGCGAGTTCCTCGACCACTACCTGCGTACCGCGCGACGGTCGCGGGCCGCCGTGGAGCGCGTACTCGATGCCTGACCGGCGCCGCCCGCTGGGGACCGGTGCCGTCCGGGCCACCGGCGGGCGGCTCGGTTCGCCGGTCGGCGTGGCGGGGGTGGTATCGCTGCTGTTGGCGGTCGCCTTCCTGCTGGCCCCGAAGATGGGCACCGACCTGGCCGCCCAGGTGGCCCGGGCGAACTTCGTCGACCGGTTCGGCGCCACCCCGATCGACCTCGGCTGGTACGGCGGCATCAACCAGTTCGGCTACAGCCTGTTCACCGCCGCCCTCGGTGCCACGCTCGGCGTACGGGTGGTCGGCGCGATCGCCGCGGTCGGCTCGGCACTCGCCTTCGCCTGGCTGCTGGTGGCCACCGGCGCCCGGCGCCCGGTGTTCGGTGCGCTGCTCGGCGCCGTGGTGCTGGTCGGGAACCTGGTCAGCGGCCGGATCACCTTCGCCGTCGGCCTGCTGCTCGGCCTGCTCGCCCTCTGCGCCGTCGCGGCTTCCGCGGGGAGGAGTCCGGTACGGGCGACGCGGGTCGGCTGGTTGGTGGGGGCCGGGGTGCTGGCCGCGTTGAGCACCTGGGCCAGCCCGGTGGCGGGGCTGTTCGTCGGGCTGGCCGGCGGGGCGCTGCTGCTGGTCAACCTGCGTCGCCCGGTGCGTCCGGGCCCGCCGCCGCGACCGGGAGCCCGGGGTACGGGCCGGTGGCGGCCGGTTCGTTGGCGGTTCGGCAACCAGTTGGCCGGGGCGCTGGTGCTCTGCGTTGCCCCGGCGGTCGCGTTGGCGCCGATGGCGTTGTTGTTCGGCAACGGCGGGGTGCAGCCGTACAGCTTCGCGTCGATGCGCACGAACGTGGTGTTGGCGCTGGTGGTGCTGGTGGTGCTACCGCGCCGGTGGCGGGCGGTCAAGGTCGGCGCCGCGCTGACCGTGGCGCTGCTGGTCGGCGCCTACTACCTGCACAGCCCGGTCGGTTCGAACGCTCTGCGGCTGCCGATGCTGTTCGCACTGCCGGTGCTGGCCGCGTTCGCCGACCTGCGTCTGCGTTGGCTGGTGCCGCTGCTGGCGCTCGCCGTCTGGTGGCAGAACCCGGTGATGGTCAGCGACCTCGGTCGGGCCGGCTCGACCGAGAGCCGGGCGGCGTTCTACCGGCCACTGGTCGACGAACTGGCCCGACGCGGACCGGTCGGCCGGGTCGAGGTGGTGCCGCTGCGCGACCACTGGGAGTCGACGTACGTCGCCCCGACCGTTCCGCTCGCCCGAGGCTGGGAACGTCAGGTCGACGTCGACCGCAACCCGCTGTTCTACCGCGACCGCCTCGACCCGCAGGAGTACGTCACCTGGCTGCGCCTCAACGCCGTCAGTTACGTGGCCCTCGCTCCCGACAGCGTCCCCGACCGGTACGCCCGCGACGAGGCTGCCCTGGTCACCGCCGGCCTGCCCGAGTTGCGCGAGGTGTGGCGGGACCCCACCTGGGTGCTGTACGCCGTGCAGGACCCCATGCCGCTGGTTGGTGCGGCGGGACGACTGACCGAATCGAGCCCGGCCGGGGTGACGTTCGTCGCCGAGGCTCCCGGCGAGGTGGTGGTCCGGGTGCACTGGTCGCGCTTTCTTAGCGTGACCGGGCCGGGCGCCTGCCTGCGAGCCACCAGCGACGGCTGGACGATCGTTCGGGTCACCACCGGCACCTACCGCCTCGGCAGCGACCTGCTCAACCCCGGCCCCCACTGCTGACTCCGACCCGGTCGCACCCACCCAAACTGCTCGCGTCGCCTCATGATCTCGAAGAGTTTGGCTCGCCACAGCCGGCCGAAGTCTTCGGGATCCTGAGGGCGGCGCGACGCACCGGAGGTCGGCGTGAGTCGGTCACGATGGAGAGGGAATCATGGATGCTGGACGACTGAACTACTTTGCCTTCTTCAAGGAGCTCGGATACCGCGTCGGGCGTACGGTGAGCGCTAGCGAATTTGCGCGGTCACCGTGTCCAGACAAAGCGGACGTCGTGTCGTACCTCCGCTCTGGATCAGGGCTGGTGGTGGTGCCCGGATACCAGAATGACCCATTCGTCGGGCCGGCTCGGTCGATCATGGGTGGGGGAAGTGTTTGCACCGACAGTGAGTGGGTGTGGCCGACCATTGCGGCAGATCTCGTGGATCTGTACGACATCGCTGTCCCGGGTCAGTTCATTCGGCACATGAGAAACGTGGGGTTTGCGGCTCGTTCCCTTTCGCGTGACGAAGTTCTCGCGATCTTCCTGCGTGCTCGGGAGGAGCTCTCGGTCGAACCGTCGGCAGACACGTCCGATGGCGTGGCGCGGCTGCGGATTCTGGATACTCGGAAGATTGGCGATCGAGTCGTCGACTGCATAGCTCGGGCGGATGGTGGGCCCGTCTCGGAAGGAAACGAGCTGGGGCATGTCGACGGTGATGAAACGGGTGTCGGATCGGTTGAAGTCGAGAAGATTCTCCGTCGAGAGGAGCGCCTGCCGCAGCTTGCCGTGGGGGAGACTGCCAGAGTGATGCTCGCTGGCGACAAGGTGGCTGCGATAAGGGCGGGAATGGTCTTGGTCGTGGCGTGACATCGAGGGGGTGACCAGGGCATCCGAGCCCCCATGACACGATGGTCGCCGTGCCCCGGTTCCGTCTCGTCCGCTACGCCGGCCTGGCCGGGGCGATTCTGCTGGCGGTCGCGGCCCGGTTCGGCGGTGTGCTGCCGCGGTGGCGCGCCGGGGTCACCCCGGCCGGCATCTGGCAGGGAGAGCACGGGCCGCTGATCCTCGGCTGCTGGCTGGTCGGCACCGCCCTGCTCGCCGGTGCCTGGTGGGCCGCCCGCGACGGCGTCCCGTCGACCCGATGGGCGTACGTCACCACCGGGCTGTGGCTGCTGCCGCTGCTCGCCGCGCCGCCGCTGGGCAGCCGTGACATCTACTCGTACGCCTGCCAGGGGGCGGTGCTGCACGACGGCGGCAACCCGTACACCGGTGGCGTACGGGAGCTCGGCTGCCCGTGGCTGGACTCGGTCTCGCCGACCTGGCAGGACAGCCCGGCACCGTACGGGCCGGTGTTCGTGCTGCTCGCCGGGCTGGCGGTGGCGATCGGCGGGACACTGGCCGGCACCCTCGCCGTGCTGCGCCTGTACGCCGTGATCGGGGTCGCGCTCACCGCCGCCTGCCTGCCCGCACTCGCCCGCCGCTGCGGGGTGGCGCCGCAACGGGCGCTCTGGTTGCTGCTCGGCTGCCCGGTCGTGGCCGTGCACCTGATCTCCGGGGCGCACAACGACGCCCTGATGATCGGGCTGCTGACGGCCGGGCTGCTGGTGACCGTCGCTCGGCCGGGTCGGCCGCTGCCGCTGTTCGCCGGGGGAGTGCTGCTCGGGCTGGCGGTCGGGGTGAAGGTCACCGCCGGCGTGGTGGTCCCGTTCGCGGTGCTCGCCGCGCTGTCCGGTCCGTACCGGTTCCGGGCGCTGCTGCGCGACGGGATGCCGGTGGCGGCAGGGGCGGCGTTCGCCGTACTCGCGGTGTCCGGGCTGTCGGGGCTGGGCTGGGGCTGGGTCGATGGGCTCGCCCGCAGTGGTGACTCGGTGCAGTGGACCTCGCCGCCGACCGCGTTCGGGTTGACCGTGGACTACGCCGGGCGCCTGTTCGGGGCCGATCTCGACGCTGTGCCGGCGACCCGACTGGTGGGGTTGGGGCTGCTCGGCGTACTCCTGGTGTTGCTCTGGTGGCGGGCGCGGCGCGCGGATCCGGTGCTCGGGGCGGGCCTGGCCCTGACCGCCACGGTTGCCCTCGCCCCGGTCTTCCACCCCTGGTACGCGACCTGGCCCCTGGCGGTTCTGGCGGCGACCGCGATCGCGGGCCGGTGGCTGGTCGTACCCGGATTGTTGATCTCGTTTCTGACCCTGCCGGACGGGACCAACCTGGCCCGGTTCAGCAAGCTGCCCGGCGCCCTGGCGATGACCGGGTTCGTGCTGGTCGTGGCGCTGCTCGGGGTGCGTTCGGCCCGGCGGCGCCGGGTGGAGCCGGACCTACCGGAGTTGGCGGAGACGGCCCCGAGCGGCCGCTAGGACACCGCTCAGCCGGCCAGAGGAGCGCAATCTATTTGTTGCGAAGGATGCATCCATGAGCCTCGGCCGGTGGTGACGAGGCCCGTACGCCTTCCTGGCACGTCATCGGCTCAGTTCCTGTCGCCGAGGGTCTGGTCACCCGACGCGGGGACCAGGACCGCGGTGCCGGACCAGTCGATGTCCTCGTGCGCTGTGGCCAGGTACGGTTCGCCGTTCTCGTCCAGGGTGCCCAACGCGGCGTAGTAGCGGCCGAATCCGTACCCGCCCGCCGCGAGGGTGGCCAGCGCCCAGGAACGCAACTGCTCGCCCAGCTTCCCCGGCTCGCGACGGTCGGGCTTGACCTCGATCACGCCGAGCAGGTCGTACCGCTCGTCGGCCGTCCCGGCCTCGACCACGCGGCACAGCGAGAACGCATGCCGCACGTCTGGCTCCTGGTAGGTCCACCCACCCGAGAACGCCATCGTGCCCCCTTCGTCGACCTTGGTTGAGCTGTCCCAAGACAGCTTCGAGCAAGTTTTTGTTTATATCAACCCCCTATGTCTTGGAGTCTTCCTCGCATATAGTCTCGACGTGTCCGCCGGACTCGTCTAGGAGTAGTTGTGATGTCAGCGAAGCCGTCAAGGCCCGGTGCCTTCGCCACGAGCGTCCTCACGTCGCCCACTGTGCAGGCATGGGAGCTGGGCATTCGGTTGCGCGAGCGCCGCGAGGAGCTGGGCATGACCGCAGTGGCTGCTGGTCGGGCGACCGGCATCGCCCAGGCGTACGTGTCCGGAGTGGAGGCCGGGCGAGTTAAGCTCCCGGCCGATCGCCTGGTTCAGCTCGTGCGGATCTATGAGATCGACCCCGAGGACGCGGCTGAGTTGGAGGAGCTACGGGTCGCGGCCAGTCGACGAGCCTGGTGGCACCAGTACGCCCAACTCTTCCCCGCCGAGTTCCTGCGGTTCCTCGGTTACGAGGCAGGCGCCCAGCAGATCCGCAGCTACTGCAACGAGCTGGTTGATGGGCTGTTGCAGACCCAGGACTACGCGCGAGCCGTGATCCGAGGCGGCAACACCTACGTCAGGCTGACAGAGATGGAGCGCCGGGTCGGCGTCCGGATGGCCCGGCAGCAGCGGCTGGATGCCGAGCACCCGCTGCGGCTGACCACCGTCATCTCCGAAGGCGCACTGCGCCAGCAGATCGGCGGACCGGCGGTGATGCGCGACCAGCTTGAACACCTGGTGCAACTCGTGACCGCGCGACCGGAGCAGATCGAGGTACGGGTCATGCCGTTCACGGCAGGAGCGCATCCCGCACTCGGCGGCCCGTTCCAGATCCTCTCGTTCCCGTCGCCTCGCCTGCCCGATTTGGTCTGGCAGGAAATCCTGACCTCCAGCGACATCATCGATCAGTCGACCAGGGTGGCGGACTACTCGGTGACTTTCGAGGAGGCGCGGGAGCGCGCGTTAAGCTCGGTGGACTCGCTGGCGCTGATCCGGCGGATTGCCAAGGAGATGACGTGACTCCCCTCAACGACAACCCGAACTCGGGCTGGTTCAAGTCGTCCCGGAGTGCGAACAACGCGGCTTGTGTCGAGGTGCGGTTCATCGACGGTGCCGTGGACGTACGGGACACCAAGGATCGCGGTGGGCCGGTGCTTGCCTTCGGTGGGTCGGCCTGGTCCGGCTTCGTGACCGCACTGCGAGCCGGGTCGGACCTGCGCCCCTGATCGACGCGGCAACTGGCGCTTCCCGCTCGGGAGGCGCCAGTTCCGTCTGTGCGGACCGTGGCTGTCGGCTGAGGCTGTGGGCAGGGCGCGGCCCGAGATGTCAACCATCGTCCGCTGTCGTGAATCTGCAAGAAATCCTCAAGTTCTTTCCGGGACGAGCGTGATCCATCGACGACCGTGCGACGGTCTACCCGCCGTCGAACCACTCCTTCGCCCACGGGGACGTCGATGTTCGCCTTGCGCCGCAACGGAAACAGGCACGTCAAAGGTCTATTGAGGACAATCGCGCCGCTGGTCGCGTTCGTGCTCGTCTCGGCCCTGCTGGCCGGCACCGGGGACGCGGTCGCCGCGTTGCCGGCACCGCAGCCGGGACCCGGACGCACCGGCACCGCCCGGCCCGAGTCCGCCCCGCAGCAGCGCTGGCGGTCGGCCGGTGGGGAGAGCCACCTGACCGGCGAGCGGGTCAACCGGAACCTGCCGCCGTCCCAACGCTCCCGCTATCCGCTGCGCGAACTCGACCAGACCCCGCAGGCCGGCACCAACACGGCCTCGGTGGTCGAGCCGCCCGCGTCGACCGCGCGCGGCTTCGACCGGGCCACCAGCCGCGAACTGCCGGCCGAACGCGGCGAGTTCGAGCGGACGTACGCGAACGCCGACGGGACCACCAGCAGCGAGTTCTCCGGCGCCCCGATCAACAGGCGGCTCGCCGACGGAAGCTGGGCGCCGATCGACAGCGCGTTCGCGGCGCAGGGCGTGGACCTGCCGGTCGACCCCGGCAGCTCCGACAGCAGCATGTACGTCCAGGGCGGCGGCTCGGCCTCCGGTGGTTCGGAACTTCGGGTCGGGGCGATGTCCGGCGGCAACGCCGCCTCGTACCTGAAGTTCAACGGGCTCAGCGGCCGGTTGCAGCATCACACGATCTACGGTGTGCAGCTCCAGGTGGTCAACTACGACTCGGGGTCCTGTCGGCCGCGTTCGGTCAGCGTGCACCCGGTCACCTCCGCCTGGACGGCCGGCTCCGGTTACTCGTACCCGGGGCCGGCGGTGGGCGGGGCGCTGGCCAGTCGGTCGTTCGCCCACGGGTTCATCGCCACCGGGCAGTCGTCGTCGGCCTGCCCGGCCGCCGCCGAGCTGATCGATCTCGGGGTCGCCGGTCGGGACCTGGTGCAGCGCTGGGTGAAGGGGACCCAGGCCAACAACGGGCTGTCGCTGCGCGCCTCCACCTCGGACTCGTCGGCGTGGAAGCGGTTCGCCGGCTCCAACACCGCGAACCCGCCGAGGCTGTACGTCACGCACAGCCCGTACAACGCGAAGTACGCCATCCCGAAGCCGGTGCCGGAGCCGCCGGTGCTGCAGAACCAGAACGGCAAGGTCAAGGTCACCGTCACGAACCTGAGCGCCGACGCGTGGGCACCCGGTTCGTACTACCTGGCCTACCGGGCGTACAACTCGGTCACCGGGGCGGCGGTCGGGCAGCAGCGGGCCGCCGACCTGACCGCCACGGTGGCGCGGGGTGGGAAGGTGACGTTGGACGCCACGATCAGGGCGATGCCGCCGGGGAGCTACTTCCTCGACTTCACGATGGTGCGTACCGGGGGAGTGGTCTTCACCGACCACCAGGTGCCGCCGGGCCGGATCGTGCTGAAGGTGATCGACATCCCGCCGGTGGTGCAGGCGCTGTACCCGCCCAACGGCTATCAGGCGCCGACACTCACCCCGCAGCTCTGGGCCCAGGCGCTCGACATCGACGCGCCGCCCGGACTCGCCCTGCGTTTCAAGTACGAGGTCTGCCGCCGTGACACCGCAGGCAACCCGGTCGAGTGTTTCAACTCCGGCTACCTGACCAGTACGGCGTGGACGGTGCCGGCGGGCAAACTGCGGTGGAGCGAGAGCTACCAGTGGCGGGTGTACGTCAAGGACGCCACCACCGAGGTCGTCTCGCCGTACTCGACGGTGCTGGCGGACGTGCCGCAGCCGGAGATCGTCTCCCGGATCGCCGGTGCGCCGTACGGCACCCAGGACCGGGAGTTCGACGCCCAGGTCGGCAACTTCAGCACCGCCGCGATGGACGCCACGGTGACCACCGTCGGACCGGAACTGAACCTGGTCCGCACCTACAACAGCCTCGACCCGCGCCGCGACACCGCCTTCGGCGCCGGCTGGACGACCAGGTACGACATGCGCCTGGTCCCCGACGACGACGGCACCGGCAACGTGGTGATCACCTACCCGGACGGGCAGGCGGTCCGGTTCGGCCGCAACCCCGACGGCACGTACGCCGCACCGACCGGCCGCACCGCGACCCTGACCGCCGACAGCACCGGTTGGAAACTGGCCGACAAGGCCGGCAGCACCTACCAGTTCGCCACCAGTGGCCGGCTCAGCCGGATCACCGACACCAGCCTGCGTTCGGTGGTGCTCACCTACAACAGCGGCGACGGCCGGCTGGCCAGGGCACAGGCGGCGACCAGCACCACCAACACCGCCGGTCGGGCGCTGCACTTCACCTGGTCCGGCGCGCACGTGGCGAGCGTGCGTACCGACCCGGTCGACGGCACGGCGCTGACCTGGAACTACACCTACACCGGTGACCTGCTGACCCGGGTCTGCGCGCCCGGCGACGTCTGCACCGGCTACGCGTACGCGGCCGGTTCGCACTACCGCAGCGCCGTGCTGGACTCGCGGCCGGAGTCGTACTGGCGGCTCGGGGAGGACGAGGGGACCGGCGCCGGCAGTGAGGTGGCGCTGAACCTCGGCCGGGACGCCGGCACGTACCGGAACGTCACGCTCGGGACCGCCGGGGCGTTGGCCGGTGGGGCCGGCACCGCCGCCACGTTCAACGGCACCTCGTCCTCGGTCGAGCTGCCCAAGGGCACGCTGAAGAAGAGCCGGGACGGGGCGGTCGAGCTGTGGTTCAGGTCGACCACCACCGGCACCGGCGGACCGCTGCTCGGTTACCAGGACAAGGCGCTGGGCGGCGCGTCGACGCTCGGCGTACCGCTGCTCTATGTCGGCACCGACGGCCGGCTGCGCGGCCAGTTCCGGACCGCCGGGGTCAACCCGATCGCCTCGGCGGGCCCGGTCAACGACGGCCGGTGGCACCACGTGGTGCTCTCCACCATGTCCGACACGCAGACCCTCTACCTCGACGGGGTGAAGGCCGGCGAGCTGACCGGGAAGGTGCTCGACCACTCGACCCTGACGTTCAACCAGATCGGTGCCGGGTACGCCAGCACCCCGGCGTCCTGGCCCGGCTGGGGGAGCACACCTCAGCGGCACTTCGCCGGGGTGATCGACGAGGTGGCCCTCTACTCCCGCCCGCTCGGCCCGGCCGCCGTCAGCGCCCACCACCGGTACGGCCTCGGCCAGGCCGACCAGCTCACCACGGTCACCCTGCCCAGCGGCAGAACCGCCGCCACCGTCGCCTACGACGTCAACCTGGACCGGGTCGCCGAGTACACCGACAACCACGGCGGACTCTGGAAGATCGGCGCCCCGGCGGTCTACGGCGGTGACGACGACCTGCGCCGCAGCGTGCAGGTGCTCGACCCGGCCAACCGCCCCCACCTGTACGAGTACGACGCGCTCGCCGGCCGGCTGCTGCGTACCGGCACCCCGCTCGGGTTGGAGACCCGACCGGAGGACCGGCCCACCCCGCCGACCCCGACGCCGTCACCGCCGCAGGAGGTCTGCTCCCGGCCGGACCCGGCCGACCCGGCGTTCTGCACCATCATCCCCGGCGGCTCCGGTGGCCCGGTATTCGTGTCGCATCCGCTGGACGGGATGGCGATTCGCACCTTCTCGTACGACGACAACGGGTTCCAGAACGTCGTCACGAACGAGAACGGCGACTCGGTGACGATGACCTTCGACAGCCGGGGCAACGTCACCTCGCGCAAGACCTGCCGGACCAGCACCCAGTGCTTCACCAGCTACGACAGGTACCCGGCGACGGTGACGAACCCGTTCGACCCGCGTAACGACCTGCCGATCGAGAGCCGGGACGGGCGGTCGGCGAGCGCCACCGACAACACGTACCGGACCACGTTCACGTACCACCCGTCGGGGCAGCTCGCCACGCAGACGAACCCGGACGGCAGCTCGGTCGGCCACACGTACAGCAACGGGGCGGAACCGGCGGCCGGCGGCGGCACCGTGCCGGCCGGGCTCGTGCTCACCTCGACCGACGCCCGAGGCAAGGTCACCAGGTACGGCTACACCGCGCACGGCGACCTGGCCCGGACCACCCAACCCTCCGGCCTGGTCGTCAACAGCACGTACGACCCGCTCGGCCGGAAGATCACCGACACCGAGATCTCGGACAGCTTCCCGGCCGGGGTGACCACGACCTACACCTACGACCCGTTCTCCCGGCCGGTGGGCACGACCGAACCGGCCACCACCGACCCGGTCACCGGGACCCGGCACCAGCAGCGGTCGTTGCAGACCTACGACGTCGACGGCAACGTGACCCGGGTCGACGTGCAGGACCTGCTCGGCACCGACACCGCCCGCTCCACCACCTGGGAGTACGACGAGCACAACCGGCCCGAGCGGGTCACCGACGCCGAGGGTAACGAAACCGCGTACACCTACGACCGGTTCGGCAACCGTACGTCGATGGTGGACCCGGCCGGGAACCGGTACGACTACGCGTACACCGCCCGCAACGACATCGCCGAGGTACGGCTGCGGGCGTGGACCGGTGACCCGGCCGGCGCCCCGCCCACCGGCGACTACCTGGTGCTGCACTCGTACTCGTACGACCTCGCCGGGCGGACCGCCAGCGACACCGACGCCATGGGCCGGCGGCTGGAGTACCACTACTACGGCGACGACTCGCTGCACCGGGTGGTGCTGAAGAACTTCCGCGACCCGGACGGCGGCACCCGTGACCACGTGGTCGAGGAGAACACCTACGACGGCGCCGGCAACCTGGTCCGGCAGGTCGCCGGCAACGGTCGGGTGGTCACCACGCAGACCGTCGACCGGGTCGGCAAGGTCCTGACCAGCGTCTCCGACCCCGGCGGGCTGGACCGGACCACCAGCTACAGCTACGACCAGAACGGCAACGTCCTGCGGGCCAGCACCTCCGGCAAGCCGTCGAACGTGCCGTGGATCATGCCGACCGCCCCCGAGGTCGTCGACTACGTCTACGACGACAGCGGCAACGCCGTCCGGGAGACCGCCAGCGACGGCACCACCACCCGGACCACCACCTACGCGTACGACCAGCGCGGGCTGCTGGTCGCCGAGACCGACCCGCGCGGTAACGTCGCCGGGGCCGACCCGGCCGCGTACACGAGCAGGTACGGCTACGACGAACTCGGCCGGCAGATCGCCGTACGGGGTCCGGCGGTGGCGGCGGAGAGCGGCGGGCAGGCGGCGGCCACGGTCACCCCGACCCAGCAGTTCGGCTACAACACCTTCGACGAGCGGGTCGCCACCTCCGACGAGCTGGGCCGGGTCAGCCGGGCGACGTACGACCGGGTCGGCCGGCAGGTCGCCCTGACCGCGCCCCGGTACTTCGGGCCCGGCACCCTCGCCGAGATCACCCCGACCGTCACCTCCCGCTACGACCCGCTCGGCAACGTGGTCGAGGAGGTCGACCCGCGCGGCAGCGTCACCCGGTACGGCTACGACCAACTCGGCCGGATGACCGTACGGGACGAGCCGGTCCGTACCAACGACGAGCGCGCGGTGTGGCGGTACGAGTACACCCGTACCGGTGAGGTGCTGTCGGTGACCGACCCGACCGGTGCCCGGACCGAGTCCACCTACGACGACCTGGACCGCCAGCTCACCGCGACCCAGGTGGAACGCCGACCGACCCTGGACCGGCTGACCACCCGGTACGGCTACGACGACGCGGGCAACCTGACCGAGGTGACCAGTCCGACCGGCGCTCGCAGCCTGTTCGGGTACGACGCGGTCGGTGAGCTGACCCGCAGCACCGACCCGACCGGCACCGCCGTCCTGTACGGCTACGACCACGCCGGCCGGCAGGTGCGCACCAGCGACAGCCTCGGCCGTACGTCGCAGCGGATCTTCGACCCACTGGGGCAGGTGAGCAGCGAGTCCGACCTGTTGCCGGACGGGACCGTGCTGCGGACCGAGCGGTACCGCTACGACCCGGCCGGCAACCTGACCGCCTCCGTCGACCCGTTGGGCGTCACCACCACCTACGCCTACGACGCCGCGAACCAGCTCGTGCAGCAGGTCGAGCCGGTCGACCCGACCACCTCGATCAGCACCGGCTTCGGTTACGACGCCGCCGGGAACCGCACCCGGTACACCGACGGGCGCGGCCACAGCACGATCTTCACCGTCAACTCGCTCGGCCTGCCCGAGTCGGTGATCGAACCGTCCACCCCGGCCCATCCCGCACCCGCCGACCGCACCTGGACCGTCGCGTACGACGGCACCGGCAACCCGATCCGGATGGTCTCGCCCGGCGGGGTGGTCCGGCTCCAGTCGTACGACGCGGCCGGTCGGCTGGAACGGGAAACCGGCGACGGCACGAACTCCGGCACCGCGACCCGGCAACTCGGCTACGACCCGCTCGGCCGGCTCACCTCGGTCAACGCCCCCGGCGGCACCGACACCTTCGGCTACAACGACCGGGGTGCGCTGCTGAACGCCGCCGGCCCGTCCGGCAACGCCAGCTTCGGCTACGACCGCGACGGCAACCTGTCCAGCCGTACCGACGCCGCCGGTTCGGCGGTCTTCGGCTACCGCAACGCCCGCCTCGACACCGTCCGCGACGGGCTCACCGGCACCACCCAGACCCTCGGCTACGACGCCGCCGGTGCGCTGAGGACGATCGACTACGGCTCCGGTCGGGTCCGTACGTACACCTTCGACGACCTGGGCCGGGTCGCCTCCGACACGCTGCGCAACGCGACCGCCCGGACCGTCGGCGCGACCAGCTACCGCTACGACCTCAACGACCAGCCGACCGGCAAGACCACCACCGGTACGGCCGGCGCCGGGGACAACACCTACCGGTACGACCAGGCGGGCCGGCTGCGGGAGTGGACCAGCGCGACCGGCACCGTCGGGTACGACTGGGACGCCTCCGGCAACCGGATCCGGGCCGGGGCGAAGACCAGCACCTTCGACGCCCGGAACCGACTGTTGAACGACGGCGACTACAGCTACGCCTACACCCCGCGCGGCACCCTGGCGTCGAAGACCAGTTCCGGGCTGACCGAGACGTTCGACTTCGACGCCTTCGACCGGCTCATCTCGGCCGCCGGGCAGACCTACGCGTACGACGGGCTGGACCGGGTGGCGTCCCGCAACGGGACCGGCTTCACGTACGCCGGACTCGACGACTCGATCGTGGCCGACGGCACCGAACGGTACGCCCGGGGTGCCGCCGATGAACTGCTCGCCGTCGCGGTCGGCAGCGAGAAGCAGGTGGCCCTCAGCGACCAGCACGGTGACGTGACGATCGGGTTCGACCCGGCGGACACCGCACTGGCCGGGACGGGCGACTCGACCGCGTACGACCCGTTCGGGGTGGTGACCGCCCGTACCGGCGACACCGGCAACCTGGGCTTCCAGGGCGACTGGACCGACCCGGTGACCAGCCAGGTCACCATGGGCGCCCGCTGGTACGCCCCCGACACCGGCGCCTTCACCTCCCGCGACAGCGTCGACTACGTCGAGGGCGACTCGATCCTCGCCAACCGGTACGTCTACGCCGCCGGTGACCCGCTCGGCTTCACCGACCCGGACGGCCACTGGCCCTCCTGCGGCTGGTGCAAGAAGGCGGCGAAGAAGGTCGGTGGTGCGATCAAGTCCGGGGCCAAGGCGGTCGGTCGCGCGATCAGCACGGCGACGAGTTACGCCTGGTCGGCGATGCGGACCGCGGCCAGCTACGCCTGGTCGGCGATCAGGACGGCGGCGTCGGCGATCTCCTCGGCGGCGAAGTGGGTCTACAGGAAGGCGAAGGCGGCGGTGCGCTACGTCGCCAAGAAGGTCTCCGCCGGTGTCCGCTGGGTGGCGAGCAAGGTCGCCTCGGCCGGGGCGGCGGCGGCCCGCTGGGCGCAACAACGCGCCGAGGAGGTACGCCGGGCGGCGGCCGAACGGGCCCGGCAGATCACCAGGGTGGCCAGGGCGGCCGTCGCGTACGCGGCGAAGCACAACCCGCTGCCGGCGATCCGGGCCGCGCTCAAACCGCTCGCCTCCGGCCTGAAGACCCTCGTGTCGGCCGCCGCGCACCTGCCGGCCACGGTGCTCGCCGTCACCCGGGACGTGGTCGCCGACGTGGCCAAGTCGGTGGAGGTGATCTACCAGGCGGCGGTGAAGGTGGCCGGCAACGTGATCGAGGACGTCTCCCGAGCCGTCGACGCGGTGGTCGACCTGGCCCAGGCGGCAGCCCCGTACGTCAAGGCCGGGTTGAAGATCGCGGCCGACGCGGTCGGCGTCACCGACCTCGTCAACTGCGTCACCAAGGGGGACCTGGAGGCGTGCGCCTGGACGGTCGCGACGGTCGCCGGCACCCTCGCCGGCGGGGTCGGCGGCGGCGCGGTCCGGGCGGCACGGGCCGGGTCACTCGCGGCCAAGCACGCCGACGAGGCCGTCGACCTGGTGAAGGCGGCCAAGGGTGCGAAGGGCGCCAGCAGGTCCGACGGCGCGGTGAAGCAGCTCGCCTCCTGCCCGGTCAACAGCTTCACCGCCGACACCCGGGTCCGGATGGCCGACGGCAGCGCCAGGCCGATCGCCGAGGTCGGGGTGGGCGAGCAGGTGCTCGCGACCGATCCGACGACCGGGGTCAGCGGCGCCCGTACGGTCACCGACCTGATCATCGGTGACGGTGAGAAGAACCTGGTCGAGGTCACCGTGGACGACGCCGGCACCAGCGCGTCGGTCACCGCCACCGAGGGCCACCCGTTCTGGGTGGCCGGCGAGCGGCGCTGGGTCAAGGCCGGCGACCTCCTGCCGGGGCAGCGGATCGAGACCGCCGACGGGGTTTCCGCGACCGTCCTGGCCAGCCGGAAATGGACCGAGCGGGAGCGGGTCCACAACCTCACCGTCGACGGGCTGCACACGTACTACGTGGTGGCCGGCGGTCGGGACCTGCTGGTGCACAACGACGAGTGCCCGAAGCGGGGCGCCCTGGACCGGGTGACGAACCTGGACGACATCGACTCGCAGCTGGGCCGGGTCCGGGCCGAGGACACGCACGAGATCGTCGGTGTGCCGAACCCGCAGAAACCGTTCAGCCGGGGCGGCAACCGTGGCGACCTGCGGCACAACCAACCGGAGATCATCCGCTACACCTCGGACGCGCCGAGCAGCGGCAGCAGGGGGAGGTTCGTGGTGTTCAAGGTCTTCCAGATCCTGCGCGGTGCCATCAAGCACGGAAACCAATAGGGAGGTTCACTTGTCCAGAGCAGAGCTCCATCGGGTACGACCGGTACGACTGCTGGCCGTACTGGCGGTGCTGCTGGCGGCGGTGGCCGTGGTGCTGACACCACGACCCGCTCCGGCGATGGCCGACGCCGCCGGGGTGGGCGGGGACTTCGTGGCGTTCCCCACGCCCCGAGCGGTCCTCGACACCCGTACCGGCATCGGCGGGGTGACCGGCGTACGCGGCCCGGCCAGCACCACCGCGTTCCCGGTGCTGGGGGTCAACTCGATCCCGGCCACCGGGGTCAGCGCGGTGCTGGTCCGGGTCGCAACGCACAGCCCGACCGCGACCAGCTACCTGACCGTGTACCCGGACGGCACCACCCGCCCCGGCACCTCGAACATCAACGTCACCGCCGGGCAGAACATCTCCAACACCGCCATCACGAAGGTGGGGGCCAACGGCAGGGTCGCCGTCTACAACAGCGCCGGCAACACCGGCATCCTGATCGAGGTCCAGGGTTACTTCACCAGCACTCCCGGCACCAGCGGCGGTGGGTTGGTGCCGATCCCGCAGACCCGGATCTTCGACACCCGCAACGGCACCGGCACCACCACCGGGGCGATGGCGGCCGGATCGAGCCGTACCTTCACCGTCACCGGCGCGGTCGTACCGGCCGGCGCGGCGGCCGTCTACGGCACCATCACCGTCGGCGGCGCCACCGCCGCCGGCTGGCTCGCCGCCGCCCCGGCCGGCACCACCACCGGCGTCGGCCTGCTCAACTACGAGGACGGCGCGGCCACCAACAGCGGCGCCACCTTCAAACTCGCCGCCGACGGGCGGGTCACCCTGAGCAACAAGGGGACCAGTGCGGTCGACGTGTTCATCGACCTGAAGGCGTACTTCGGGGCCAGCCCGACCGCCGGCGCCGGGTTCCGGCCGGTCAACACCCGGCTGTACGACAGCCGCAACACCGCCCAGGTCGGCGCGAACGCCACCGTCGACGTGCAGGTGGCGGGCACCAACGGGCTGCCGCTGCGCGGAGTCGCCGCGGTGGCGGTGGACGTCGAGTCGAACAGCACCGGTGAGGGTGGCTTCCTCAAGATGTGGGGCGTCGGCGACGTCGAGGCACCGAACTCGTTCGCCAACCGGGCCGCCGGCATCACCCGCTCGGCGCTGTCGTTCGTGAAACCCGGCACCGACGGCAAGATCCGGATCCGGAACTCCAGCAACAAGCCCGCCAACCTCATCGTCGACCTCCAGGGCTGGTTCGCCGACCCGATCCCCCCGGTCCCGGTGGCCCAGTACGCCCCGACCACCGTCCTGCAGGGCACACCGCCGGCCGGCGCCACCGCCAGCATGGTCGAGTACGCCTACGTCGACAACATCGGCCGGGTCGTCTCCGGGCACCAGACCGACCCGGACAACTTCGGTTCGGTGCAGTGGACGGTGCTCTCCGGCAACGAGGCGCTCACCGGTCGCCCCGCCCTGACCCAGCTCAGCGACGGCCGGGTGCAGCTCGCCGCGCAGCACACCGGCAGCAACATCTGGGTGAGCAGCCAGACCGCCGCCAACGCCGCCACCTGGAAGTCCTTCTCCGACGTGGGCGGCTCGCCGGCGTCGACACCGGCGATGACCCGACTGACCACCGGCACGACGGTGCTCTTCGCCGTCGATCCCGACGGCAGGCTCTGGGCGTACGCGCAGACCGGGACGGTGCCGTACTGGCGCAACCTCGGTGACCAGAACCTCGTCGGTACGCCGGTGCTGGCGGCCGTCAACGGCGGCGTACAGGTCTTCGGCGTCGACACCACCGGGACGGTCAAGACGATCAGGTACGCCACCGACGGTGCCGTCTCGGCGTGGACCAGCCTCGGCGGCTCCGGTGCGACCGGGACCCCCTCGGTGGTCCTCTACCCCGGTTACCGACTCCGGGTCTTCGTACGCTCCGCCGACGGCACTATCGCCACCCTGCTCCAGGACGCCACCGGTGGCACCTGGCCGGACACCTGGACCCGGGTCGGCACCCTGGCGGCCGCCGGTGCACCCGCCGCGATCCTCGACCCGGTGCTCGGCCGCACCGCCGTGGTGGTCCGGGGCACCGACAACACGATCTACCGCAGTTTCGAGACCGCGCAGGGGACCGGCGTGTTCGGTGAGTGGGCGCCGGTGTTCGACTTCCCCGACCCGGCCGCCACCGATCCGACCGTCGCTCCGCTGACCAACGTCAACGGTCAGACCTGGATCATCGTGTTCCGCACCGTCAACAACGCCAGCCGCGTGTACGTCGCCAGCGACCTCCCCGCCGCCGCGTCGTCTCCCACCGCTTCGTCCGCCACCCGTTCGACCGGTGCCGACCGCCAGCGTGCGGCCGACCCGGACCCGCGGCAGGCGATCGACGTACCGGCCCGGACCTTCCGCGCGGTAACCCTGCCCACCCCACCCCCACAGAACTAACCAACCCACCCGCCGTGCATTCCCGCCCGTAGAGCCATCGGGGGCGGGCGGGAAGCCACAGCGCCCCCTCACACACCCTCCCCCGAGGGCGCCTCATGTAGAGAATGTGTCGTTATCAGAGGGGAAATTCGCACTCTTTCTCTACAAGAGTGGGGATCTTGAGGGTGGGGTGGGGGTGGGGGGAATGCGGCGAGGGGGGGGGGGGGGGGGGGGGGGGGGGGGGGGGGGGGGGGGGGGGGGGGGGGGGGGGGGGGGGGGGGGGGGGGACGGGGGGGGGGGGGGGGGGAGG
>NZ_JBVJHT010000009.1:71946-157297 GCF_055586685.1 Micromonospora sp. NPDC049529 | reverse complement strand
CCCTCCTCCCCCGCGGCGCGTGCGGTGCGTGCTGTCTTGGTGTTACCCCCCCCACCCCCCCCCCCCCCCCCCCCCCCCCCCCCCCCCCCCCCTCGCCGTGGGTGTTGCGGGTGTCAGCAGTCGTAGTACATGGCGAACTCGTGCGGGGTCGGACGCAGGCGCACCGGGTCGATCTCGTTGGTGCGCTTGTAGTCGACCCAGGTGGAAACCAGGTCGGGGGTGAAGACGCCACCCTCAAGCAGGTAGTCGTGGTCGGCTTCGAGGGAGTCGAGCACCTCGGCCAGCGAACCGGGGACCTGCTTGACCGAGCCCCACTCCTCCGGCGGGAGGTCGTAGAGGTCCTTGTCGATCGGCGTCGGCGGCTCGATCTTGCTCTTGATGCCGTCGAGGCCGGCCATCATCATGGCCGAGAAGGCCAGGTAGACGTTGGCGGACGGGTCCGGCACCCGGAACTCGACCCGCTTGGCCTTCGGGTTGCTGCCGGTCACCGGGATACGGGTGCAGGCGGAGCGGTTGCGCTGCGAGTAGACCAGGTTGACCGGCGCCTCGTAGCCCGGCACCAGCCGGCGGTACGAGTTGACCGTCGGGTTGGTGAAGGCGAGCAGCGACGGGGCGTGGTGCAGCAGACCACCGATGTACCAGCGCGCGGTGTCCGACAGGCCGGCGTAACCGGTCTCGTCGTAGAACAGCGGCTCGCCACCGAGCCAGAGGCTCTGGTGGGTGTGCATGCCGGAGCCGTTGTCGCCGAACAGCGGCTTGGGCATGAAGGTCGCGGTCTTGCCGGCGGCCCAGGCCTGGTTCTTCACGATGTACTTGAAGAGCTGGAGCTGGTCACCGGCGTGCAGCAGGGTCGAGAACTTGTAGTTGATCTCGGCCTGGCCGGCGGTGCCCACCTCGTGGTGCGAGCGCTCCACGGTGAAGCCGGTGTCGATCAGCCGGCGGACGATCTGGTCGCGCAGGTCGGCGTAGTGGTCGACCGGCGGCACCGGGAAGTAGCCACCCTTGTACGCGGTCTTGTAACCGCGGTTGCCGCCCTCTTCCTCGCGGCCGGTGTTCCAGGCGCCCTCGATCGAGTCGATGTAGTAGAAGGCCTGGTTCGCCGAGGTCTCGTGCCGGATCGAGTCGAAGATGTAGAACTCCGCCTCGGCACCGAAGTACGCGGTGTCGGCGATCCCGCTCGCGGCCAGGTAGGCCTCGGCCTTCTTCGCGACGTTGCGCGGGTCGCGGGAGTACGCCTCGCGGGTGAACGGGTCGTGGATGAAGAAGTTGAGGGCCAGCGTCTTCTCCACCCGGAACGGGTCGATGAAGGCGGTGGCGACGTCGGGGAGCAGCAGCATGTCCGACTCGTGGATCGCCTGGAAACCACGGATCGACGATCCGTCGAAGGCGAGACCGTCGGTGAAGACACTGTCGTCGAACGACTCGACCGGCAGGTTGAAGTGCTGCATCACGCCCGGCAGGTCACAGAAACGTACATCGACGAACTTTACGTCCTCGTTCTTGAGGTATCGCAGGAGTTCCTCGGGATTGGCGAACACACATCCTCCTGGCACGTCCACGGGGTGGCTAGGCTGGTGGGGACGCTATGACCATGGGGTTGCCCGAGCATGTCTCTTATGTTTCTGCCGTGTTACGTCATTTGCGGAGCGTGATCCCCACTGGATGGCCCTGGTCGGGTCCCCCGCTCGGACGATACCCCTGCGCGGGCCTGAGCGGCAGTGCCCGGACTCCGTGTCGCGGGTGGGAACCGGTCGGAACCGGACCGGTGCCCCGGCCGGTGCCGGGCCGCCGGACGGTCCCCGATACCCTGACTCTCCGTGGCGATTCAGGATGGAAGCATGGCGACCAGCCCGGCGACGGACCCGGCCTTCGTACCGCCGAGCCTGGCCCGCCGGTTCGGTGCGCTGGTCATCGACTGGGTGCTCTGCCTGTTGGTGGCCAACTTCTTCGGTGACCCGGTACGCGACGGCTGGCCGCCGGTCCTGGTCCTGATCGGTGTGTACGGCTTCTTCGTGGGCCTGTTCGCGCAGACCCCCGGCATGTTCGTCACCCGCCTGCGCTGTGTCGCGTACGCCGACGGCGGTCGGATCGGGGTGATCCGGGGCCTGCTCCGTGGCGTGCTGGTGGCGCTCGTGATCCCGGTGCTGATCATGAACGAGCGTCGGCGCGGCTGGCACGACCGGGCGGTCGGCTCGGTCATCGTGTCCGCCGACCCCGCCCGGCCCGCCCCAGGCAGTTGACCGGATCCGTCCGCAACGGGACATGATTGTGTCTTCTGGCGGTGGCCGCCGAAGATCAGGGTCAGCGACCCCGGGTCTGGCGGAACGCGCCCTTCGCTGGGCGCATGTTCTTCGGGATGGCGCCCTTGGGCATCTGCGGCCGGGCGGTGAGCGCCTTGAGCCGGCGGTCGAGGGCGTTCACGTCCTTGCCGCTCAGGTTGCGTGGCAGCCGCATCAGCGTCATCCGCAGCTTGCGGATCGGCAGCTCGCCCTCACCCTGACCGAGGGTGTAGTCGTAGAGCGGGGCGTTGCCGATCACCTTCGCCAGCCGGCGCTTCTCCTGTCCGAGCAGGCCGCGCACCCGTTGCGGGTTGCCCTCGGCGAGCAGCACCACGCCGGCCCGGCAGAGCACCAGGTGGACCATGTCCATCTGGGTGGTCGAGCTGACCGCCGGGGTCACCCGCCAGTCACCCCGCATGCTCTCCAGGATCTGCGGGGCGGCGCCCGGCTGCCCCTCGGCGGCGTTCATCATCGCCCGGTTCGAGCGCAGGTTCAGCACGATCAGCACGGCCAGGACGGTCAGCAGGATGCCGATCGGGATCCAGATCCAACCCCAGAACAAAAACGCGACCACGGTCAGTGCGAGCGGGATCAATACGGCGCCGGCCGCCAACGGGACAAACCACTTGTCCTGTTTGGCGGTGAACGAGAACACCATGCCGATCTGCTTCAGCCGCTGGCCGAACGACACCTTCTCCTGGGGTTTTGCCATGCGTGAAAGTGTAGTGGGCGGCGCTGATCCCGTTCACCCGCGGCCACCGCCGCGCGACTACCGGGTCGGTTCCGTCGTACGGGAGCCCTTCGGCTGCTTCGGCAGCACCGGCGCCGACCGTCCGGTGCCGTGGTTGCCGGAACCCGAACCGGAGCCGGAGTCCTTCTCCTCGTGGTACTCCTCCTCGACGTTGACCTGCCACACGTCGTGGGTGGTGCCGTCGAGGATGTTCTCCGCGGTCAGCATCGCGGTGAGCATCGAGTGGTCCTGGTTGTTGTACCGGTGCATGCCGTTGCGGCCGACCGGGTGCACGTTCGGGACCGCCTCGGCCAACCAGCCCCGGATGGTGCCGATCGCGTCCTCGTAGCCCTCGTCGTAGACCGGGTACGCCTTCGGCATCCGGACCACGTAACCGGCGCTGACCGCGCCCGGCGTGACCAGCCGCAGCCGCTCCAGCTCGTCGGTGCCGAGCTTGACCAGATCGTCGTCGGCCATCTCCCACAGGTCGTCGCCCTCGAAGACGAAATACTCCAGGCCCAGGCAGGTGAAACCGTCCCGGACCAGGTACGGCGACCAGGAGCCGAAGTTCTGGATCCGGCCGACCCGTACGCCGGGGGTGTGCACGTAGATCCAGTTGTCCGGAAAGCCGGCTTCGGCCGGGACCACCAGGGCGATGGTGAGGAAGTCGCGGTAGCGCAGCGCGTCGGCGGCGGCCCGTACGTTCTCCGGGGCCGGCGGGTCCATGATCTGCACCAGCTGGGACAGCGGCATGGTCGACACGACGTGGTCGGCGTCGTGCCGGTGCGTCCCGTCGGCGTCGGTCACGGTCACCGCGACCGCGCCGCCCTGCTCGGCCCGGTGCACGGCGGTCGCCCACGACTGCATCGTCACCGTGCCGCCGGCCTTGGTCACGTGCTCGGTCGCCCGCTCCCACATCATGCCGGGGCCGAACTTCGGGTACTGGAACTCCTCGATCAGGCTGGTGATGTCCTTCTGGTTGCGCTTCGGCATCAGGGCGTTGATCACCGCGCCGGAGAGCGAGAGGTTCTTGATCCGCTGCGCCGCCCAGGCCGCCTGCAACTCGGTGGCGGGCATGCCCCACAGCTTCTCGGTGTACGTCTTGAAGAACTTGGTGTAGAGCCGCTTGCCGAACCGGGCCGACGTCCAGCCCTCGAAGTGGCTCTGGTCCTTGGGTGGGCTGATCCGCGCCCAGGCGTACGAGCCGACGCAGCGGATCGCTTCGAACACGCCCAGGTTGCGCAGCGCGTTGCCGGCCTTGAGCGGGTAGTCGAACAGCTTCCCGTCGTAGTAGATCCGGCTCATTCGGGGCCGGAGCAGGAAGTCCTCGTCCGGCAGGATCTCGTGCCACAGCGCCTCGACCGACGAGACCTTGGTGAAGAACCGGTGCCCGCCGATGTCGAAACGCCAGCCGTCGCGTTCGACCGTGCGGCTGATCCCCCCGACCACGTCGTCGGCCTCGAAGACCTGCACCGAGGCGTTTCGCTTGGTCAGCGCGTACGCGGCGGTCAGTCCGGCGGGGCCGGCTCCGATGATCACGGTGTGGGGCGTGGTCGCCATGATGCTATTCATCACCTTCGATGCGTTGGCGGCAACCCCGATGCCGAAACCGACCATTACCCGCCAACGGGTGCATGACCGTCACGGCCCCGCAGGGGCTGAGGCTGGACGGCCGGAATCTAACACGTGTGACGGGTTTCGGGCGGGCTGTGTCCCTCCCGGCCGGGAGAGGCACAACGCGAGGTTTGCCGCGAACCGGCCACCCGCCACCCTCCCGTCCCAGGTGGTCGGCACGCTGCGCGTACCAACGGAACCGGGGTGCGTACCGCGCCGGATTCGGCGGGCACGCACCCCGGTTCCGGGCGCGGGAAGGGTCAGCCGGCGAGCGCGGCGACAGCACCCTGCCGGGCGTCGAGCGCCTGCTGGTAGAGCCGACCCGCCCGGTACGACGAGCGCACCAACGGCCCGCTCATCACCCCGGCGAAACCGATCTGCTCGGCCTCGGCGGCCAGCTCGACGAACTCCTCCGGCTTCACCCAACGCTCCACCGGGTGGTGCCGGGGGGTCGGGCGCAGGTACTGCGTGATGGTGATCAGCTCACAGCCGGCGGCGTGCAGGTCACGCAGCGCCTGCGAGATCTCCTCGCGCTGCTCGCCCAGGCCGAGGATCAGGTTGGACTTGGTCACCAGACCGGCCGCGCGGGCCTGGGTGATGACGTCCAGCGACCGCTCGTAGCGGAAGCCGGGCCGGATCCGCTTGAAGATCCGCGGCACCGTCTCCACGTTGTGCGCGAGCACCTCCGGCCGCGAGCCGAACACCTCGGCCAACTGCTGGGGGTCGCCGTTGAAGTCGGGAATCAGCAGCTCGACGCCGCAGCCACCCTGGAGGGCGTGGATCTGGCGGACGGTCTCGGCGTAGAGCCAGGCACCGCCGTCGGGCAGGTCGTCGCGGGCCACCCCGGTCACCGTCGCGTAGCGCAGCCCCATCGCCGCCACCGACTCGCCGACCCGGCGCGGTTCGTCGGCGTCGAACTCGGCCGGCTTACCGGTGTCGATCTGGCAGAAGTCGCAACGACGGGTGCACTGGTCACCGCCGATGAGGAAGGTGGCCTCGCGGTCTTCCCAGCACTCGTAGATGTTCGGGCAGCCGGCCTCCTGGCAGACCGTGTGCAGACCTTCGCGGGAGACCAGGCCGCGTAGCTGGGTGTACTCCGGGCCCATCTTCGCCTTGACCTTGATCCACGGCGGCTTACGCTCGATCGGCGTCGCCGCGTTGCGCGCCTCGACGCGGAGCAGGCGGCGTCCCTCGGGTGCGGCGGGTCCGGTGGTCCGAGGGCCCGAAGCGGTGGCGACACTGCCGGCCGGCTGCGGCGCGGCAGTCGGCGTTCCGGATTGCTCGATGGTCACGAATCCGAGCCTACGCGTAGCGGGAGGTCGGTGGCGGCGTAGGCGACGGGGCTCACTACCCGCAGGTTGTGATCGCACTCACCCACCCGGTCCGAAACCGGGTGCCGGTCCCGGACGGGGCCTGTTAGGGTCTCCCGCAACAGCGACGACGGAGCCGAGTAACGGTTCGACCAGCGGGTTTCGAGAGAGTCACCGGCAGCTGCGAAGGTGACACCCGTCCGGGCCGTGAAGACCCTCCTGAGCTGCGGGAAGAACGACGTCGGGGCAGATGGTCACGGCATCCAGTAGAGCCCGCCGACCGGCCCACGTCACGGGCGACGAAAGAGGCCGTCGGCTTCCCCGCCGACGGTGAAGGTGTGGTGGCACCGCGAGGTTCCCGCTCGCCCACACCTCCCGGGGATCGCGTTGCGATTGACGAGGAGGTAACACCACATGCGACGCGTCCTTTCCACCTCCCTGCCCACCCAGGTCGGCCGCCCGGTGACGATCGCCGGCTGGCTGCACCGCCGCCGGCTGCTCAAATCGGTGGCGTTCCTGATCCTGCGCGACGCCGGTGGCCTGGCCCAGGTGGTGGTCACCGACCCGGAACTGCGGGCCCGGTTGGCCGAGCTGCCGGAGGAGACCGTGATCGAGGTGACCGGCCGAGTGGCCGCGAACCCTGCCGCGCCCGCCGGGGGCGAGCTGGTGGAACCCGTGGTACGCCTGCTCGGCGAACCCGCCGTACCGCCCCCGTTCGACCTGTACCGGCCGATCCTGGCCGCGACCCTGCCGACCCAGCTGGACCACGCGCCGGTGGCGTTGCGCCACCCGACCCGGTCGGCCGCGCTGCGGATCTCGGCGGCGGCGGTGGCCGGCTTCCGGGCCACCCTCGACGCCCGCGACTTCGTCGAGGTGCACACCCCGAAACTGGTCGCCGGTGCGACCGAGAGCGGGGCGAACGTCTTCACGCTCGACTACTTCGGCCGGCCGGCGTACCTGGCCCAGTCGCCGCAGTTCTACAAGCAGCTGATGGTCGGCGTCTTCGAGCGGGTGTACGAGGTCGGGCCGGTGTTCCGGGCCGAACCGCACGACACCGCCCGCCACCTGGCCCAGTACACGTCGCTGGACGTCGAGTTCGGTTTCGTCGACGACCACCGGGACGTGATGGCGATGCTGCGCGAGGTGCTCGCCGGCATGCTCGACTCGGTCGCCGGGCGGGCCGGTGCCGCGCTCGCCACCCTCGGGATCGAGCTTCCGTCGGTGCCGGCCGAGATCCCGTCGGTGCACTTCACCGAGGCGCTGCGGATCGCCGGTGCCCCGCCGGACGAACCCGACCTCGCCCCCGCCCACGAACGGGCGCTGGGGGAGTGGGCCGGCGCCGAGCACGGCTGCGACTTCCTCTTCGTCACCGGCTACCCGATGGCCAAGCGCCCGTTCTACACCCACCCGGCCCGACCGGGCAGCCCCGAGCACCGGCCGGCGCGTACGGGTGCCGTGGAGCCGGCGTACTCGAACGGGTTCGACCTGCTCTTCCGTGGGGTCGAACTGGTCACCGGCGGACAGCGCCTGCACCGGCACGGCGACTACCTGGCGGCGCTCGCCGCCCGGGGTGAGCCGGTCGAGCCGGTCGCGACCTACGTGGCGGCGTTCCAGCACGGGATGCCGCCACACGGGGGCTTCGCGATCGGGTTGGAACGGTTCGTCGCCCGGTTGACCGGCGCGGCCAACGTACGGGAGGTCACCGCGTTCCCCCGCGACCTGCACCGGCTGACCCCGTAGCCGCCCGTCGAACGGAGGTGCCCCGGGTGTGGTGCTACCCGGGGCACTTCTCGACGCGGTGGACGGAAACTAGCCGAGCAGGGTCGGCAGGCGGCGCTCGACCAGGGGGAGCACCTCGGCCACGGTCACCCGGCGGCCGAGTTCGGCGGTGAGCGAGGTGACTCCGGCGTCCCGGATGCCGCACGGCACGATCTGGTCGAAAGCGCCCAGTTCACAGTCACAGTTGATCGAGAACCCGTGCAGGGTCACCCCACGGGCGACCCGGATGCCCAGTGCGGCGACCTTGCGGGCCGGTCCGCGCTCGTCCTGCGCCACCCAGACCCCGCTGCGCCCCTCGATCTGGGTCGTCGCCAGCCCCACCTCGGCGCAGACCTCCATCAGCATCTCCTCGGTACGCCGGACGTACGCGACCACGTCCACCGGGTCCGGCAGCCGGACGATCGGGTAGCCGACGAGCTGCCCCGGCCCGTGCCAGGTCAGCTTCCCGCCCCGGTCGACGTCGATCACCGGGGTGCCGTCGACCGGCCGGTCGGCCGGCTCGGTGCGCTTGCCCGCGGTGTAGACGCTCGGGTGCTCCAGCAGCAGGACCGTGTCCGGCTGCTCACCGGCGACCACCGCCTCGTGCAGCCGGCGCTGCTCGTCCCAGGCGGCCAGGTAGTCGATCTCGCCGAGCGCAACGGCCTTCAGGCCGGAAACAGTGCTGGTCACGCCCTCCAGACTAGTCCCGCCCGCACCTCCCGACCCCGGTGAGCCCGCTCACCGAGGCAGAGACGGTCACGGTGGGGGCAGGCGCCAGAGCCAGACGTCGTCGACGCGTTGGGGTGGGCCGAGCAGTTCGGTGGCGGCCTGCCGGAGGGCGTCGACGTGCACCGGGTACTTGGCGCCGTGCACCCGGTCGGCGAGCACCACCGCCTCGACCCGCCAGTAGCGCAGGTCGGCGCGGGCGGCGGCCCGGTCGGCGTCGCTGATCGGCGGTACGGTGCCGGTCTGCGCGACCTCGGCCAGCAGGGCGTCGGTGGGGCGGGGGACCGGGCCGATCCGGCCCCGCCCGTCCGGTCCGCCGGGGCCGAGGAAGAAGCCGGACGGGATGGCGAACTCGCCCTGCCGGTGGGCGAGCGCGTACGCCTGCCAGCGTTGCCCGTCCGGGGTCACGTCGAGGGTGAACGGCAGCGGGGCGAGTACGCCCCCGGTGGTGACGTACCCGCGCCAGTCGCCGGAGGTGATGAACGCCGGTATCGGTTCCCGTTCGATGGTCAGCAGGCTCACCGGCAGCAGGGGCAGCAGGGCGACGGTGAAGCCGACGGTCGCGCCGATCCGGGCCCGTCGTGTCAGGGGAGCCTGCGCCAGCCGCTGCACCGCGTACGCGAGCAGCAGGCCGATGATCGGCGCCACCACCAGGGCGAGCCGGGATGGCAGGGCGGCGTTGAACACGGGCAGCTTGCCCAGCAGCGCGTACGGCAGCGGGAAGTCGAGGATGTGGCCGTCGAATTTGATCCGGGGTCCCCAGGAGAGGACGGCGAAGGCCCCGCCGGTGACGGCGAGCGCCCGCAGGGTGGCCCGGCGGCCGGGTTCGGCGTGCCGCCACAGCAGCACCAGGCAGGCCACGGCGAGAATCAGCAGCGGCAGCCCGAAGAACGAGTTCTCCTCGGTCGGGTTCGGGGCGAGCGAGGAGTCCAGTCCGGCCATCCCGGCCAGTGAGCGCTGTGGGAACGCGGCGAAGGCGAGGATGTCCTCGGCGTGGATCCGGGGGTCGAAGCCGGTGCCGTGGTAGCGCTGCGGGCCGAGGAAGTGCAACCACAACGGGTACGACAGCAGCGCGAACGCCACCGCCCCGGCGACCGCGAGCCCACGCAGGAAGGTGGGTAGGGCGGCGCGTGCCTCGGCCCGACGGGTCCGGTCCAGCGACCAGGTGCCGAGGAAGACGGCGCAGGCCAGGGCGGTGAAGAACAGCCCTTCGGCGGCGATCGAGAAGGCGACCGCGACCAGCACCCCGAGGATGACGCCGTTGCGTATCCAGCGGCCGGGGGTGGGCAGGCGCAGCACCCGCCAGAGCAGCAGCGGCACCAGCCAGCCGGCGGTCCAGTTCAGGTGGGCGTTGGCGTGCGACACCATGCCGGGGGCGAAGCCGATGAAGAGCCCGCCGAGCAGCGCCGCCGCGCGGTGCCGGACCAGGTGCCGGGAGAGCAGCCAGTACCAGGCGAGCGCGGTGGCGGCCAGGTTGAGGGTGAGTACCACCAGGAAGGTCGCCGGTGGTCCGATCAGGTACGTCAGCGGGGCGAAGACGACGGCGTACACGGTGATCGAGGTGTTGACCGCGAGGTTGACCCCGTCGGGGACGTTCAGCAGTGATGTGAAGAGCGGGTCGGCGCCGTGGGTGAACGCGTGCGCCCCGTAGGCGAGCAGCCATTCGAAGAGGGCCTGGTCGCTTGAGTTGACCGTGATCGCCCGGCCGTTCGGGTCGGCCCACAGGCCGCTGGTGACCCAGACCGCGAGTGCCAGGGCGGCGACGAGGGCGAGCAGGTCAACCCGCCTGTCGCGGCCTGTCGGGATGGGCGGTGCGGGGGGCGACGGCGGGTCGGAACCGGCCGGCGTCGGCCCGGCGACCAGGGACGAGGGAATCGGCACGGGGCGGACGTTACCAATTTTCGTCCGACACGCCCGCGTCGCGCCTAGCCTTGACGGAGTTACTGAAAATGGATATCAATTCACTTGATGGCTGGTGTCGTGTCGGAAAGGTCCGTACCGTGAAGATTTCTTTTGTCGGCAAGGGTGGCAGCGGCAAGACCACCCTGGCCGCGTTGTTCGCCCGGCACCTCGCCGGCACGACCGCGCCGCTGCTGGCCGTCGACGCCGACATCAACCAGCACCTGGCCGCGGCCCTCGGTGCGACCGAACACGAGGCACTCACCCTGCCTGCGCTCGGCGACCACCTCGGCGAGATCAAGGAGTACCTGCGCGGCGAGAACCCGCGCATCACGTCGGCCGCGGCGATGGTCAAGACCACCCCGCCCGGCCGGGGCTCGCGGCTGCTCCCGGTCGCCGGGGCGAATCCGCTGTACGACAGCCTCGTGCGCGAGGTCGGCGGCATCCGGCTCGCCGTGACCGGCCCGTTCACCACCGAGGATCTCGGCGTCGCCTGCTACCACTCGAAGGTCGGCGCGGTGGAGTTGCTGCTCAACCACCTGGTCGACGGCCCCGGCGAGTACGTCCTGGTGGACATGACCGCCGGTGCCGACTCGTTCGCCTCCGGCCTGTTCACCCGCTTCGACACCACGTTCCTGGTCTGCGAGCCGACCCTGCGCAGCATCGGCGTCTACCGCCAGTACGTCGGCTACGCCCGCGAGTACGGCGTACGGGTGCACGTGGTCGGCAACAAGGTGGACGACTCCTCCGACGTCGAGTTCCTCCGCGAACACGTCGGTGCCGACCTGCTCACCTGGATCGGCCGCTCCGGCTACGTCAAGGCCGCCGAGCGGGGCACCCCGTTGCCGATGACCGCCCTGGAGCCGACCAACCGCGACGCGCTCGAACGGATGCGCTCCACGGTCGACGCGGGCGCCAAGGACTGGCCCACCTACACCCGGCAGGCGGTCGAGTTCCACCTGCGCAACGCGACCGCCTGGGCCAACGACCGGGTCGGCGAGGACCTCGCCGGCCAGGTCGACCCGGACTTCGTCCTCGGCCCGACGGCGGTGGACCTCGCCGCTCGGGCCGGATGACGACGGCACACCGACAACCGAGTACCCCATGACCAGAAGGAGAAAGCATGTCCCTTGACGTTTCCGCCGCGCTGTTGGAGCGGGCCGAGGCCGGTCGGGTCGACGACGACGAGTTCGTCGACTGTGTCCGGACCTCGCTGCCGTACGCCTGGACCGTGGTCTCCGACGTGGCCGCCCGGTCGGCGGACCCGACGGTCGAGTTCGCCGACCACGCGGTGCCGCCGCCGAGCGAGGCCGAGCGCGGGCAGTTGCTGCGCGCCCTGGCCAGCGACGCGATCCGGGGTGGCCTGGAGCGCCACTTCGGAGTGAAGCTCGCGTTCCAGAACTGCCACCGGGTGGCCGCGTTCAAGCTCGGCGCGGTCGGTGGCGACACCTACCGGCGGTTCATCTCACCGCTGGCCCAGGTACGCAACCAGTCTCCGGAACTGCGCGACTGCTGACGATGGACGGAGGGTCCCCGGTCGGTGCGACCGGGGACCCTCTCCCGTCTCCGTTCGGCGGGAGGGGCACATGCCGGCATAGGTGAATATGTGACTGCCAACCATGTCATGGCGCCGTCATGCGGACGTAACGTCTCGGCAACTCGGGGGTGACTCAGTTCACAATTCATCGTCAGGAGACCGCCCGTGCGCCGCCCACCCGCACTACTCGCCCGGATCGTCCGCGCCGCAGCCGTACCCGTGCTCGTCGCCGCGGCGGTCCTCACCGCAGCCGCACCCGCCCAGGCCGCCAGCCTCACCCAGGTCACCGGCTTCGGCAGCAACCCCGGCAACCTCGCCATGTACGCCTACCGCCCCGACGGCCTGCCGTCGAACGCGCCCCTGGTGGTCGCGCTGCACGGCTGCACCCAGGACGCGAACGCCTACTACACCAACTCCGGTTGGAAGAAGTTCGCCGACCAGTGGAAGTTCGCCGTCGTCTTCCCGCAGACCAGTGCGGCCAACGCCGCCAACGCCTGCTTCAACTGGTTCCTCACCGGTGACACCGCGCGCGGCCAAGGCGAGCCGGCCTCGATCAAGCAGATGATCGACTACTCGGTGGCCAACTACGGGACCAACCCGGCCCGCGTCTTCGTCACCGGCCTCTCGGCCGGCGGGGCGATGAGCGCGGCGATGCTCGCCACCTACCCGGACGTCTTCGCCGCCGGCTCGGTGGTCGCCGGGCTGCCGTACCGCTGCGCCACCTCGCAGACCAACGCGTACACCTGCATGTACTCCACCGTCAGCAAGACCCCGCAGCAGTGGGGCGACCTGGTCCGGGCCGGCTACGCAGGCTACACCGGCCCCCGCCCCCGGGTGTCGATCTGGCACGGCCGCTCCGACGCGGTGGTCGTACCGGCCAACGGCACCGAACTGCGCGACCAGTTCACCAACGTGGCCGGCGTCTCGCAGACCCCGACCAGCACCTCGTCGCTGCCCGCCGGCACCACCATGGAGGTGTACGGCAACGACGCCGTCCGGCTCTACCAGGTCGCCAACATGGGCCACGGCACCCCCGTCGACCCCGGCACCGGAGCCGACCAGTGCGGCACCGCCGCCGCGTACTTCCTGGACACGATCTGCTCGGCGTACCGGGACGCGCTCTTCTTCGGCCTCGACGGCGGCTCCTCCGGACCGGGCAACCCCGGTGAGCCGGGTGCGCCGGCCACCCCCACCGGCCTCGCCGTCACCGGCACCACGGCCAGCTCGGTCTCGCTGAGCTGGGGCGCGGCGAGCGGAGCGAGCGGCTACCACGTCTACCGCAACGGCAGCCGGGTCACCACGACCGCGCTCGGCGGCACCGGATACACCGACTCCGGCCTGACCGCCGGCACCAGCTACGCGTACGCGGTCAGCGCGGTCAACTCCGCCGGCACCGAGAGCGCCCGTTCCGCCACGGTCTCGGCGACCACCACCGGTGGCACCACGCCCCCGGTCTGCGTCACCGCGACCAACTACGCCCACGTCCAGGCCGGTCGCGCCTACCAGTCCGGCGGGTACGCGTACGCCAACGGTTCCGCCCAGCGGATGGGCCTCTACAACACCTTCTACAGCTCGTCGCTCAAGCAGACCGGCGCGAACTACTGGGTGATCGGCTGCTGAACCCGGTACCAACCGGTACCACCCCGACCGCCCCGTCACCGGAACCCGAGCCGGTGGCGGGACGGTCGCCGTCAGCCGTCAGCCGTCAGCCGTCAGCCGTCAGCCGTCAGTCCTCGGTCGTGGTCGACCGTCGTCAGTCGTCGTGCAGGGCGGCCCGCAGCGCGGACCCCAGGTCCGGATGTTGGTAGGTGAACCCGGCCCGGGGCAGCACCCCCGGCAGCACCCGGGCACTGCTCAACGCCTCCATCGCCAGCCCGCCGAGCAGGACCCGCAGGGCGAAGCCGGGCACCGGCATGACCGCCGGCCGGTGCAGCGCCGCCCCGAACTCCCGCGTGAACTCGGCGTTGGTGACCGGCGCCGGACCCACCACGTTGACCGGTCCGGCGAGGTCGTCGCGGGCCAGCAGGAACTCCACCGCGCCCAGCCAGTCGGCGAGCGAGATCCACGGCATCCACTGCCGACCCCCGGCCAGCGGGCCGCCGATGCCGAGCCGGAACGGCAGCAGTTGCGGCTTGAGGAAACCGGCGTCCCGGTGCAGCGCGTAGCCGGTACGCAGCCGGACCACGCGTACGCCCGCGTTCTCCGCCGGACCGGTCGCCGCCTCCCAGACCCGGCACATGTCGGCGAGGAAGCCGTCGCCGGCCGGCTCCTCCTCGGTGACCGGCCGGTCGCCGGTGTCGCCGTACCAGCCGACCGCCGAGGCGTTCAGCAGCACCGCCGGCCGGTCGGCCGGGGGCAGGGCGGCGATCGTCTCGGCCAGCGTCCGGGTGGTGTCCACCCGGCTGGTCCGCAGCAGTTCACGGTAGCGGTCGGTCCAGCGTTGGTCGCCGACTCCGGCGCCGGCCAGGTTCACCACCGTGTCGGTGCCGGCGACCACCGCCGGGTCGAGCTGCCCGGCCGCCGGATCCCAACGGACCTGGTCGGGCTGTCGGGCCGGATGGCGTACGAGTTGGGTGACCTCGTGGCCGTCGGCCCGGAACCGTTCGATCAGCCGACTGCCGAGGAAGCCGGACGCGCCGGCGGCAAGGATCCGCATGTGTCCATCCTGGCAGAGCCCCCGTTCAGCGGCCGGCGGGCGGCCGGTGAACGGGTCCGGGGGCCGCGAGGCGATCGCCCCGCGGCCCCCGGGGACCGTGCTCTGGTGGTGCTGCCGGTCAGGCCAGCTCGGCCTCGAAGTTGCCGGCCTCCAGGCGCTCCTTGACCGCGCTGAGGAAGCGGGCCGCGTCGGCGCCGTCCACCAGTCGGTGGTCGTAGGAGAGGGCCAGGTAGACCATCGAGCGGGGCGCGATGACCTCGCCCAGTTCCGGGTCGTTCAGCACGACGGCCCGCTTGACCACCGCACCGGTGCCCAGGATGGCCGCCTGCGGTGCCGGCACGATCGGGGTGTCGAAGAGCGCCCCGCGGCTGCCGGTGTTGGTCACCGTGAAGGTGCCGCCGGAGAGCTCGTCCGGGCCGATCTTGTTGTTCCGGGTCCGGTCCGCGACGTCCGCGATCCGCCGGGCCAGGCCGGCGAGGTTGAGGTCACCGGCGTCCTTGATCACCGGTACGAGCAGGCCCTTCTCGGTGTCGACCGCGATGCCCAGGTTCTCGCTCGCCGGGTACGTGATGGTGCCCGCGTCCAGGTCGATCGACGCGTTCACCACCGGGTACGTCTTCAGCGCCTCCACCGCGGCGAGCGCGAAGAAGGGGAGGAAGGAGAGCTTCACGCCGTGCTTGGCCACGAAGTCGTTCTTGGCCTGCTGGCGCAACCGGGCGATCTTGGTGACGTCCACCTCGACCACGGTGGTGAGCTGCGCGGAACTCTGCAGCGACTCGAACATCCGCCGGGCGATGGTGATCCGGGTCCGGGTGAGCTTCTCGGTCCGGCCACGCAGCGGGCTCGGCTCGGCCTTGGCCGGGGCCGGCTTCGCGGCGGCCGCCGGAGCGGCCGGTGCCGGGCGGGCGGCCGCGGCACGGGCCTTCTCCGCCGCCTCCAGCACGTCCTGCTTGCGGATCCGTCCGCCCACACCGGTGCCGGTGACCGTCGACAGGTCGACGCCCTGGTCGGTGGCGAGGCGGCGGACCAGCGGGGTCACGTAGCTCGCCACGTCCTCGCCGTTGGTCGGCGTGGCCGGTGCGGCAGCCGGCCGGGCCGGGGCCGGCTGAGCCGCCCGCTCGGTCTGCGCCGGCTTGGCGGACTGCTCGGCCTCGGCGACCGGCGCGACGTACGACGCACCGGAGACCGGCTCGGCCTCGGCCGCCGGGGCCGGTTCGGCCTTCGCCGCCGGGGCCGGTTCGGCCTTGGCGGGCGCTGGGGTCGGCTCGGGTGCCGGGGTCGCGGCGGGTGCCGCACCCGCCGTCCCGATCACCGCGAGGTCGGCGCCCCCCGCCGCCGTCTCGTCCTCGGCGACCTTGATCTCCAGCAGCGTGCCCGCCGCCGGGGAGGGGATCTCGGTGTCGACCTTGTCGGTGGAGACCTCAAGCAGCGGCTCGTCGGCCTCGACGGTGTCGCCGACCGCCTTCAGCCAGCGGGTGACGGTGCCTTCGGTGACGCTCTCGCCGAGAGCGGGCATCTTGAGCACGGTGCCGCCACCGGTGGCCGGGGCGCTCTGCGCCGGTGCGGGCTCCGCCGCGGCCGGCTCCGGTGCCGGGGCCGCCGCCTGCGGCTGCGCGACCGGCTCGTCCTCGGCGGGTGCCTGCTGCGCGGGCGGGGCGGCCTGGGTGGTCGGGCCGCCCTCGCCGGCCGACTCGCCCTCACCGGAGATGACGGCGAGTTCGCTACCGACCTCGGCGGTCTCGTCCTCGCTCACCACGATCCGGGTCAACACGCCGGCCGCCGGGGAGGGGATCTCGGTGTCGACCTTGTCGGTCGACACCTCGAGCAGCGGTTCGTCGACCTCGACCCGGTCGCCCTCCTGCTTCAGCCAGCGCGTGACGGTGCCCTCGGTGACGCTCTCGCCGAGCCGGGGCATGGTGACCGATACCGGCATCTCTCAAGACTCCTTCGTGGCCTTTGCGACGGTCACCCGGTTGCCGCCGGGTGTCGCGGAAGAACTGTGCTGTGCGGTCAGGCGTGCGCGTGCAACGGCTTGCCGGCCAGGGCGAGGAACGCCTCGCCGAGGGCCTCGGTCTGGGTCGGGTGGGCGTGTACGAGCTGCGCCACCTCGGCCGGGTAGGCCTCCCAGTTGAAGATCAGCTGAGCCTCGCCGACCAGTTCGCCGACCCGGGCACCGACCATGTGGATGCCGACCACCGGACCGTCGGCGACCCGGACCAGCTTGACGAAGCCGGCCGTCTTGAGGATCTGGCTCTTGCCGTTGCCGCCGAGGTTGTAGTTGTACGTCGACACCTTGTCGGCGCCGTACTTCTCCTTGGCCTTCGCCTCGGTGAGCCCGACGGAGGCAAGCTCGGGGTCGGAGTAGGTGACCCGCGGGATGCCGTTCTCGTCGATCACGGCGGGGTTCAGCCCGGCGATCTCCTCCGCGACGAAGATGCCCTGCTGGAAGCCCCGGTGGGCGAGCTGGAGGCCGGGCACGATGTCGCCGACGGCGAAGATGTTGCCCACGCCCGTACGCAGCCGCTCGTCGGTCAGTACGAAGCCCCGGTCGACCTTGATGCCCTGCTCCTCGTAACCGAGGTTGGCGGTGGTCGGGCCCCGGCCGACGGCGACCAGCAGCAGTTCGGCCTCGAAGGTCTCGCCGCCCTCGATGGTCGCCTTCACGCCGGTCTCGGTCCGCTCGACCTTCTCGAACCGCTTGCCGGTCTTGAAGTTGATGCCACGCTTGCGGAAGGCGCGCTCCAGGGCCTTGGAGGACTCCTCGTCCTCGGCGGCGACCAGTCGGGGCAGCGCCTCGATGATCGTCACGTCCACCCCGAACGAGCGCCACACGCTGGCGAACTCGACGCCGATCACGCCGCCGCCGAGCACGATCGCGGAGGCGGGGACCCGGTCCAGCACGAGGGCGTGGTCGCTGGTGATCACCCGTTCGCCGTCGACCTCCAGGCCGGGCAGGCTGCGGGCGTACGAGCCGCTGGCGAGGATGATGTTGCGGCCGGTGTAGCGGCGGCCGTCGACCTCGACGGTGTCCGGGCCGACCAGGGTGCCGTGCCCCTCCACGACGGTGATCTTCGCGCTCTTGATCAGGCCCTGGAGGCCCTTGTAGAGGCGGGAGATGACCCCGTCCTTGTAGGAGTTCACCCCGGACATGTCGATCCCGATCAGCTCGGCCTTGATGCCGAACTGCTCGGACTCACGGGTCTGGTCGGCGATCTCCGCGGCGTGCAGCAGCGCCTTCGTCGGGATGCAGCCGTTGTGCAGGCAGGTCCCACCGAGCTTGCCCTTTTCGATCAGCGCGACCGACAGGTCCAGCTGCGCGGCGCGCAGCGCCGCCGCGTACCCCCCGCTGCCACCGCCGAGAATGACGACATCGAAGGTTTCGCCGTTCGGCTCGCTCACAGTTAACTCCCAGGTCGCGTCGCTGCCACGAGGGCCATGCCAATGGAAACGGGCATTTCGTCCTCACCGGCCGTTGCATTCCGGCCGGATACCTTCTACCTGGGCCATCTTGTCACTTGCAGTGCCGCGCCGCGTAACTGAGGTGCCCAAGGACACGTCCGTTCCACGTACGCTTTGCCCAACCACCGGACATGGCCGGCACGGGCGGGCGGGAGGAGACGAGCGGGTGGCCTGGTTTCGGCGCCGCAAGCAGGGCGGCAGCACGGCAGGTGACCGGGTTGCGAACCGCGGCGACGTGGAGCACCTGGAGCAGTTCGTCACGTCGCGGCGGGGCGTCGAGGCGTTCATCGAGCCGCGCACGACGGTGACCGAGACGACAGTGATGTTGATCGCGTACGACGGGGAGTGGACCCGGCGCCGGATCGACAGCCCCGAGGGCGCCCGGCGGTTCGCGCACAGGATGGCGATCCCGATCTACGACGTCCGACTGGTCGGCTACCCGCAGCGGATGCGCGACTTCAACGAACGCCGTAAACGAAACGCGGGTGCCTGAGCTGTGGCGCAAGCGCGACGACCCCCGGCCGGGCGTTGGCCGGGGGGCGGTTCGCGTGCGTGCCGCTCAGTTGCCGGCGGCGATCTCCTCGACCAGGTGCAGCAGGGTCCGGACCGGTACGGCGGTGCCGCCCTTGGTCCAGTAACCGGTCGGCTCACCCGAGTGGTAGCTCGGCCCGGCGATGTCGATGTGCGCCCAGTCGACCCCGTCGGCGACGAACTCGCGCAGGAACACCCCGCCCTGCAACATGTGACCGGCCCGGTCCATGCCCGCGTTGACCTGCGAGATGTCGGCGACGTCGGAATCCATCCCGGTGCGTACGTCCTCCGGCAGCGGCATCGGCCAGGCCGGCTCGCCGACCGCGTCACCGGCGGCGCGTACCCGGTCGCAGAGATCCGGCGTACCCATCACCCCGGCCACCCGCTTGCCGAGCGCGACCACCTGGCCACCGGTCAGGGTGGAGGTCTCCAGCAGGTAGTCGCAACCGTCGGCGCAGGCCCGGGCGATCGCGTCACCCAGGATCATCCGGCCCTCGGCGTCGGTGTTGAGCACCTCGACCCGCTTGCCGTTGAACATGGTCACCACGTCACCGGGGCGGTACGCGGTCGCCGACGGCATGTTCTCCGCCATCGGCAGGTACGCCTGCACCGACACGGCCGGCTTCAGCTCCGCGATGGCGAGCATGGTCGCGGCGACCGCAGCGGCGCCGGCCATGTCCGACTTCATCTCCCACATGCCCTGCGCCGGCTTGATCGACACGCCGCCGGTGTCGAAGGTGATGCCCTTGCCGACCAGCGCGACCCGCTTGCCGTTCCCGGCGCCGCCGGCCGGCTGGTAGCTCAGCTTGACCAGCCGGGGCGGCGCGTCCGAGCCCAGCCCGACCGCGACGATGCCGCCGTAGCCGCCGGCCGCGAGGGCCTTCTCGTCCAGCACCTCGACGGTCAGTCCGGCCCCGTTCGCGGCGGCCACCACCGAGTCGGCGAACGACGGCGGGCGCAGCTCGTTCGGGGCGGTGTTCACCCAGTCCCGGGTCCGGGCGACGGCGGCGGCGACCACGGTCGCGCGGGCGATCTCGGCGCGGGCGGTCGCGTCGGCGGCGTCCGGCACGTGCACCGAGATCTCCACCACCGGCGTACGGCGGGTCGGCTGCGGGCGGGTCTTGTAACCGGCGAACCGGTAACCGCCGATCAGCGCCCCCTCGGCCACCGCGCGCAACGCGGCCGGGGCGTCCTCGTCGTCCGGCACCGGCAGGCTCAGCGCCACCCGGTCGGCGCCGGCCAGAGCCCGGATCGCCGACCCGGCGGCCCGCCGCAGCGTCTCCGGCGCCGGGGCGGCACCGGTCGGCTCGGCACCCAGACCGACGGCCACGACCAGCGGGGCGGTGACCGTGCCGAGGGTGGCGAGCTTGATCACCTCGCCCTGGGCGCCGGTCGCGCCGAGCAGGGCCAGGGTCTCGGTCAACCGTCCGTCGAAGGCGGCGGCGATGCTCTCCGCCCCGGTCGCCAGCAGCAGCGTGCCGGCGTACCCGCCGGGCCCCTCACCTCCGGTGTCCGCGGACCCGGTCTGGCTGTGCACGCCGATCACGAGAGCGTCGACGGCAAGCTCGGCGGGGTCGGTGTCGACCAAGCTGAGGGTGGTGCTGGGCGATGTCACTCGGCGTCTCCGGGCGGGCTCGGCCGGCCGCGTTGTGCGCGGTCCGGCGACGAAGGTCTCCGGCGAACCTACCCGCCGGAGAGGTCGGCTGTCCCAGCGACTGTCGCCGAAGGGATCCCGCCGATGTTAATCACCAGGTCGAGCCCAGGTGAGCCAGGAGGTCGAGCCCCGGTAAGTTGCCATTCATGACCGACCTGACCACGGCCGCCGCCGACGCGCTGCTCCGCTCACCCCTGCACGAGCGGCACGCCGCGCTGGGCGCCAAGTTCGCCGCCTTCGGCGGCTGGTCCATGCCGCTGGAGTACGCCGGCGGCGGAGTGCTCAAGGAGCACACCTCGGTCCGCGAGGCGGTCGGCGTGTTCGACGTCTCCCACCTGGGCAAGGCGCGGGTCACCGGGCCCGGCGCGGCCGACTTCGTCAACGCCTGCCTCAGCAACGACCTGGGCCGGATCGGCCCCGGCCGGGCCCAGTACACGCTCTGCTGCGACGAGGCCACCGGCGGCGTGGTCGACGACATCATCGCCTACCTCCACGGCGACGAGCACGTCTTCCTCATCCCCAACGCGGCCAACACCGCCGAGGTGGTGCGCCGGCTGCGGGCCGCCGCGCCGGCCAGGGTCACCGTCACCGACGAACACCGGGCGTACGCGGTCCTGGCGGTGCAGGGGCCGCGCTCGGCCGACCTGCTCGCCGCGCTCGGGCTGCCGACCGAACACGACTACATGAGCTTCTCCGCCGCCACCCTCGCCACCGGCGACGGCGAGCCGGTCGAACTGGTGGTGTGCCGGACCGGGTACACCGGCGAGCACGGGTACGAACTCGTCGTACCGGCGGCCGGGGCGACCGGGGTCTGGGACACGCTCTTCGCCGCCGGCGCGCCGTACGGGCTGCGGGCCTGTGGCCTGGCCGCGCGGGACACGCTGCGTACCGAGATGGGGTACCCGTTGCACGGGCAGGACCTGTCGCTGGAGATCACTCCGGTGCAGGCCCGGTCCGGCTGGGCGGTCGGCTGGGACAAGCCGGCCTTCTGGGGGCGGGAGGCGCTGCTCGCGGAGAAGGCGGCCGGCCCGCGCCGGCTGCTCTGGGGACTGGCCGCACAGGACCGGGGCATCCCGCGTCCGGGCATGCGGGTCCTCGACGGTGACGCCGGGGTGGGCACGGTCACCAGCGGGACCTTCTCGCCGACCAACAAGACCGGCATCGGGCTCGCCCTGCTGGACACCGCCGCCGGGCTCACCGAGGGCGCGACCGTCGAGGTCGACGTACGCGGCCGCCGCTCGGTGATGAAGGTGGTCCGGCCCCCGTTCGTGCAACCGTCGGTGCGCTGACCGCCGCTCGTCCGCCGCTCGTCCGTCCCGCAGGGGCTCAGCTGTGTCGGCCGGAGTCGAGTACGGCCTGGGTCCAGCCGCCCTCGACGACGGTGCCCCGGTCCAGTAGCGCCCAGTCGACCACGTCGGCGGTGGCGATCACGACCGGGGCGCCGATCCGTACCGACGGGTCGGCGACGGCGTCGCAGGCACTGGTGCCGTGGATCTGCTCCGGCCGGTGCCAGGAGTCCACGCCGGCCCAGACGTACTCGGGGCCCTCGGCGGTGACCAGGCCGTACTTGATCAGCAGTTGCAGGTCCCCGGCGAGCAGGCCGCCGACGTACCGTTCCCGGACGCCGGCCAGGCCGGCGCGGGCGGTGGCGACGGCCCGCGCCATCGCGTCGTCGCTGCGGTCGTAGCGGATGTCGGAGCGCGGGGTGCCGAACAGGGTGGTGCAGACCCCGGCGAAGTACCGGCTGGCGGTGCCCTGGTGGCCGATCGGCGGCAGCAGGGTCAGGAACGAGTCGGCCTCGGGGTCGGTGGCCGGGTCGAGTTCCAGCCGCAGGGCGGCCGGTCCGGCGGCGTCGGCCTGCCGGGGATAGCCGTACGCGACCGCGATGTCGTGGTCGGTGACCGTGGTGACGACCGGCAGTTGGACGAAGGCCGGCACCTCGATCCCGGACAGCCCGTCGGTCCAGGTACGCAGCAGCCGGCGGGCGACCCCGGTCATCACCGCGCCCCAGCCCCGGGTGAGGTGTCCGGGCACCTCCTGGGCCTGGAGTTCGAGCAGGCCGAACCGGCGCAGGCCCTTGGTGGTGAACCAGAGCCCGCCCTCGGCGGTCGAGTACGGCACCAGCACCCAGTCCACCAGCCGGACCCGGCCCTCGGCGTCGGGCAGCGACCGCAGCGCGGTGGCCGGGTCGAGGAACTGCAAGCCGAACACGTCGACCAGGTCGCCGCCGACCGCCTCCGCCATCGCCGCGCCGACCGCGCGGGCGGCCCACTCGTGTGCCGGTGGCCAGCCCGGCCGGTAGCTCGCCTGGACCACCACCAGGCTGTTGGCGTCGGCCAGCCGGGCGAGTTGTTCGTCGGTGGCGCCGAACGCGGTGAGCAGGTCCGGTGGCAGGTGCGGGAACTCCGACACCGGCCGCAGGTCGACCGTCATCAGCGGGCTGTCCAGCATCTGCCGGGTGAGGTCGTGGACCAGTTCGGTGACCCGGTCGCCGAGCGCCGCCATGGCCTGCGCCGGGGTCAGCTCGGGCGGGGTCGAGACCGGCACCAGGTAGGTCGCGGTGAGCGACTCCGGCACCGGCAAGGGCAGGAAATCGTCCGTGATGATCATGACGGGCCCCGCTCGACGAAAAGTAGTGATTCTCTTTCGCGAACGCTACCGAAGATGGCCGGCCGGATCAGCCGGTCAGCACCAGACCGAGGTAGACGAGCGTGGTGACCACCTCGACCTGGGCACCGAGCACGTCGCCGGTGATCCCGCCGAACCGCCGTACCGTGTGTCGCAGCAGCACCAGCCCGGCGGCCAGGGCGAGGCCGACCACGACCGGTCCCTGCCACGGGCGGTCCGGCACGGCCGCCACCGCCACGCCCGCGACGGCGACCGTGGCCACCGCCAGCGGCACCCGCCCGACGGTTCCGGCGACCAGTGCGCCCAGCCCGTCCGGCCGGGCCGCCGGCACTCCGCGCCGGCAGGCCCAGCTCACCGCGAGCCGGCCGGCCGCGCTCGCCGCGACCACGCCCGCGAGCAGCGCCGGCCAGGTCCGGTCCGGCAGCGCCGAGAGCACGCCGACCTGGATCAGGAGTACGAGAACGAGCGCCGCGACCCCGAACGGGCCCACGTCCGGCTTCTTCATGATCTCCAGCGCCGCCGGCCCGGTCCGGTACGAGCCGAGCGCGTCGACGGTGTCGGCGAGCCCGTCCAGGTGCAGTCCCCGGGTGAACAGCGCACCGGCGGCGACCGTCACCGTGCCGGCGACCAGCACCGGGGCACCGGCGGCGGTCACGCCGAGCAGGATCGCGCCGAGCACCGCGCCGAGCAGCACACCGGTGGCGGGAGCGAGCGCCATCGCCAGCGCCGCCGTCTCCCGGTCCACCCTGCCGGTACGCAGCGGCAGGGTGGTGAACGTGGTCAGCGCCAGCCGGGCGCCGGCCGCGAACCGGTGCTCAGGCACCACGCGAGGCGCCGTCGCCGGCCCGCGCGTCGAATTCCCCGGCCTGCGGCCCCGGACCGAATCCCGAGGCCCGGGTCGTGGTCCCGTCGGTCCGCTCGCCGTCCCGGTCGGTCCCGTCGGCCGGCGCGGACTGCTCCTCGGGGGAGCCGGCGGGGAACCAGTCGGGCCGGGCCGGGCCGGGACCGGCCGGCTCCGGCTCGTCGAACTCGCCGCCGTTGCCGGTGCCGTCGCGGTCGGATCCGCCGTCGCCCCGCCGCTCGTCGGTGGCCGGCTCGTCCTCCGGTTCGGCCCAGCCGGCGGGTGCCAGCAACGGGTGCCCGCCCACCGACCCGGCCAGGGTCAGCGCGGTACGCAGCAGCGGCAGGGTGGCCAGCGCGGTCGCCCCCTCGCCCAGGTCGAGCTTCAGGTCCAGCAGCGGGGTCAGGCCGAGCACGTCGGCCGCGAGCCGGACCGCCGGGTGCCCGCCGTGGTCGGGCAGCAGGCACCAGTGCCGGGACTGGCCGGCGAGATCGCGGGTGACCATGCCGGCGGCCACGCCGACCGGGCCGTCGAGCAGCACCGGGGTACGCCGGGCGGTGGCGCCGAGCAGGATGCCGGCCGCGATCGCCACGTCGCCGCCGCCCAGTTCGGCCAGGATGTCCTTGGGGCCGCGCGGGCTGCGCCGGCTGCGGTGCAGGGCATCGCGTACGGTGCCGCAGCGGATCATCCAGGCCGCGTCGTCCACCTGGCCGCCGGGGCTGATCACCCGACCCAGTACGGCGGCCGGCTCGGCCCCGGCGGTGGCGGCCAGTACGGCCGCGGTGGCGGCCTCGGTGCCGGCGCCGCAGGCGGCGAGCACGATCACCTCCACCCCGTCGTCCACCGCCTCCTCGGCCAGCCGCCAGCCGTAACGCAGGGCCGACTCGACCGCCTCGGCGGTCAGCGCCGGCCCGTCCTCGATCGGGGCGGCGGTGGGCGCGTCCACCACCTGGAGGCTCGCGCCGACCTCGGCGGCCAGCCGGGCCAGCGGGCCACGTCCGGCCCGCGCCTGGTCGGCGCGGCGGCCGGAGTCACCGGCCACCGTCCCGGCGGCGGCGCCACCGTCATGGTCGCCGTGCAGCAGCAGTACGCGTACCGACCGCCACGGGCGTGGGGTCGGGGTGCCCTGGGTGCCGGCGGCGAAACCGACCACCCGTTCGAGGTTGCCGAGCCCGGCACCGGGCAGGTCGAGCGTGGCGAGCCGGTCGATCGCCTGCGGCCCGGCGTACTCGTCCGGCATCGGCAGGTCCATGCCGGTCTGGATGACCAGTCCGGTGGCGACCATCGGCAGCATCATGGTCGGCGCGGACCAGGGCGAACTGTCGACCGGTTTCTCCGGTTCCGGCTCGGGCAGGTGCGGGGTGAGGACGTCCGGCGAGGCGACCCGGTTCGAGACGTCCGGTTCGGCCACCGGCTGTTCCACCGCGATCTCGGTGCTGGCCGGCGTGTTCCGGCTCGGCCCGGACTGGCTGGGTACGACCACGTTCGGTTGCGCCGGGCCGGGCTTGAGCCAGGCGGGTTGCCCGGCCACCACCAGGACCACCGCGTCGCAGACCTGCGCGAGGGCCTGGTTCGTGGTGCCGAGCGCGTCGGTGAACGCCCGCCCGAGGGTGGTCGTCGGCACCAGGGAGAGTCCGACCTCCGGGCTGACCAGCACCAGGCGGGCGGCGCAGTCGCGGATCACGGCGGCGAGTTCGGCGATGGTCGCGCGGTCGTCGGCGGGCTGGTGGACCGGGTCGAGCAGTACGGTCACCCACCCGCCGAGATCGTCGACGAGCAGCGTGTCGTTCGGCCCGGCACCGGCGATCAGTTCGGCCAGCCGGGACGGGTCGGCGGCCGTCTCCTCGGTCGTCCAGCCGGCCGGGCGGCGCAGTTGGTGGGCCTCGATCCGGGCGGCCCATTCCGGGTCGTCCGGTTCGGCGGCGCGGGCCGTCGCGACATAACGGACAGCCATCGTGTCGCGTACGAGCGACTCGGCGAACTCGGATTTGCCGGAGCGTATCCCGCCGAGCACGAGAACCGTGTTCCAACCGTCAACGGACATGTCCGTACCTTAGAGCGCCCAGCCGGGGATTCGCCTGGGAGGTCGGTCCACCGTCGGCGACCACCACACCCCGGCGGCGAGGTATCCCGGTTCGTGCCCTATCCGAGCGGTCCGGCGGCGGTGCCGGACGTCGTCGGGGCGCCGGACCTCTCCGGGTGCGACGCCCAGCGGGTCAGCGCCGGGACCACCCATCCGGTGACGACGAAGATCCCGCCCAGCACCGCCCAGCCGGCGCTTCCGCCGTTGATCAGCAGCAGCGTGAGCAGCACCGGACCGGCAGCCTGGGCCAGGCCGGTGATCAGCCCGTGCACCCCCTGGTACTGGCCGAGCGCCGAAGGGTGTGCGAGGTCGTAGGCCAGGCCCGTGGTGGCGGTCCCGTGATAGAGGTCGCCGAGGGTGTAGACCACCGTGGCGACCAGCAGCAGCCCGACGGCGGCACCGGGGCTCAGTCCGGCCGACGCGGCGTAGAGCAGCATCGCGGCGGCGAGCACCACCCCGGCCCGGCGCATCGTCCGGGCGGCGGCCCCCGCCCCCTGCGCGCCGTGGCTGATCCGTACCCCGAACAGCACGGTCAGGGCGGCGTTCGTGACCAGCACCGCGGCGATCACCGCTCGGGGCACCCCGGGCTGGCCGGCGATCCAGATCGGCAGCACCAGGCCGAGCACCACCTGATGCACCGAGATCACCGAGGCGGCGGCACTGACCGTGACGTACCGCACGTCACGCAGGGCCGCCCAGCCACCCGTCCGGACCACGCCGGGCGTCGGCGGAAGTGCGGGCAGTCGCATCAACAGGCCCGCCGAGATCAGGTACGTGACCGCGTTGCCGACGGCCAGCAGGGCGTACCCGGTCCGGGTGTCGGCGGTCAGCGCGAGCCCGGCCAGCGCGGCACCCACGCTGACCCCGACGCTGGCCACCGCCCACAGCGTGGCGAACGCGCGGACCCGTCCCTGCGGCCCGGCGACCGCCGCGACCAGCGCCGCCCGCACGGTCAGGTTCCCGGTGACCAGCAGCGCGTCGAGCACCGCCACCACCAGGAACGCCGAGAAGGAGTGGACCACCAGGTACGACGCCGCGACCACCGCCTGCCCCACCTGAAGTACGGCACGCAGCGCACGCGGGTCCCACCGGTCCGCCAGGTGTCCCAGCGGCACGCTGGCGCAGAGCCCGACCAGACCGGCGATCGTGAGCCCGAGACCGACCGAGGTGGCGGAGAGCCCCACGCCCCGGGTCAGGAACAGCGCTGCCCCGGCACCCCAGAGCCCGGTACCGACCGTGTTGGCCAGGGTCCCCCAGGCGAGTGTTCGCAGGTGTCCCGCCGGGGGAATCGGCGACCAGGCCGCACCCGTCCGCCCCCGCACCCCGCCCCCTCCCCGCACACTCCTCCGGGACGCTAGCGCCCTCCCACAACCAGCGGCCCCGCTGCGGGCGATCGACGGTCGCCGCCGGACGGCTAGGCTGGCGGGGTCCGTCGGGGAAATCGGTGAGGGGAGACGCGAGATGCCGTGGAGCTGGCGGTACGAGGGCCCGGACGGCCAGGCGGTGAGCGGGCCGGACGAGACGTTCGGCAGCCAAGCCGACGCCGAGTCCTGGATCGGCCAGGCCTGGCGTGAGCTGTCCGCGGCCGGAGTCGCCACGGTGATCCTGCTGGAGGACGATCGGGTCGAGTACCGGATGAGCCTGCAACCGGTCGCCGAGTGAACCTGATGGGCTTCGAACACTCGGGCCGGGACCGGCTCGTACTCGGGGTGCCACGGGAGGCGTTCCGACCGAGCCCCATCTTCCTGGCCCTGGTCGCCCTCTTCGTGACCAGTGGCGTACTGAGCTGGAACAGGTTCGGCAACGTCCGGTTCGACGTGTTCCTTTTCGTGGTCACCGGCTGGCTGGTCTCGCTCTGCCTGCACGAGTACGCCCACGCGATCGTGGCCTTCCGGGCCGGGGACCGGGGAGTGGCCCACCGGGGCTACCTCACCCTCAACCCGCTGAAGTACAGCCACCCACTGCTGTCGATCGTCTTCCCGGTGGTGATCGTGCTGCTCGGCGGCATCGGCCTGCCCGGTGGCGCGGTCTGGGTCGACCACCACCAGATCCCCGGCCGGCTGCGGCACACCCTGGTCAGCCTCGCCGGACCGGCGACGAACGTTCTCTTCGCCCTGGTGCTGGTGCTGCCGTTCGCGTTCGACCTGGACATCGGGGCACACCCGGAGTTCTGGGCCGGAGTCGCGCTGCTCGGCTTCCTCCAGCTCACCGCGAGCGTGCTGAACCTGCTGCCGGTGCCCGGCCTGGACGGCGGCAACATGCTCTACCCGTGGCTGTCCCGGCAGTGGCGGCGCGGCTACGACCTGATGGCCCCGTACGGTTTCCTGCTGCTGTTCGCCCTGCTCTGGAACCCCCGGATCAGCAACTGGTTCTTCTCCGTCGTGTTCACCGTGGGCGACTGGATCGGGCTGCCCAGCCCGCTCTACGCCGCCGGCTACAACCTGATCCGGTTCTGGCAGGACTGGATGTGACGGCCCGACGCGGGCTGTGACGTTCGGGCATACCAGCTGTGACGGCCGCCCGGCACCCACTCCGGGCGAGGAGCGGGTGCCGGGGCGACACGACTACGGGCGGGGCGGGCTCTGCGTCTTGGCCGGATCCCGCTCGGTGATCGGCGCGACGATCTCGTCGATCGCCTTGAGCAGTTCGGCGTCGAGCTTCACCCCGGCCGCCTTGACGTTGTCGGCGACCTGCTCCGGGCGGGTCGCGCCGACGATCGCCGACGACACGTTCGGGTTCTGCAACACCCAGGCGAGCGCCAGCTGGGCCATGCTCAGCCCGGCCTGGTCGGCCAGCGGCTTGAGCTGCTGCACGGTGCTCAGCACCTCGTCGGTCATGAACCGGGCGATGAACGACGCCCCGGACTTCTCGTCGGTGGCCCGCGAACCGGCCGGCGGCGGCCGGCCGGGCAGGTACTTGCCGGAGAGCACACCCTGCGCCATCGGCGAGAAGACGATCTGGCCGATCCCCAGCTCCTCGCTGGCCGGCACCACCTCGCCCTCGATGACCCGCCAGAGCATCGAGTACTGCGGCTGGTTGGAAACCAGGTGGATCTTCAGCTGGCGGGCCAGCTCGTACGCCTCGCGGATCTCGTCCGCGCGCCACTCCGACACCCCGATGTAGAGCGCCTTGCCGGAGCGTACGACGTCGGCGAAGGCCTCCATCGTCTCCTCCAGCGGCGTCGTGTAGTCGTACCGGTGGGCCTGGTAGAGGTCGACGTAGTCGGTCTGCAACCGGCGCAGCGAGCCGTTGATCGACTCCAGGATGTGCTTGCGCGACAGCCCGCGGTCGTTCGGGCCGGGCCCGGTCGGCCAGTAGACCTTGGTGAGGATCTCCAGTCCCTCCCGGCGCTGCCCCTGCAGGGCGCGACCGAGCACGGACTCGGCGCGGGTGCCGGCGTAGACGTCGGCGGTGTCGAAAGTGGTGATGCCATGATCCAGCGCGGCTTGGACGCAGGCCAGAGCGGCGTCCTCCTCGATCTGCGAGCCGTGGGTGATCCAGTTGCCGTACGAGATCTCGCTGACCTGGAGACCGGAACGGCCAAGGTGTCGGAAGTCCATGCTTCAGACCATAACCGCTGCCGAGATCGTTTCGATGATCGACTAGCCGGGCTCGGGCCGGAGCGCCCGGTGCCCGGTCAGAGCACCGGCTTGGTGTCCGCCAACAGGCGGTCGATCTCGTCCATCACGTCGTTGCGGCTCGGGTGGACCGGGTCGATCAGCAACTCGCCGCGCCGGTCGAGCGCGCCCCACTGGCCGTCCGGCGTCGCGATCAGGAACGCCACCGGGTGGATCACCATCGCCGGGTACGCCGGTGACACGATCACCCGGCCGGTCCGGTCGACCACACCCTTGCGCCCGCCGAGGTCGACGATGGCGAGTCCCTCGTCGGTGAAGCCCTCCACGTAGCGCCCGTCGGTCAGGGCGGTCGCGAACGCCGCGTACCGGGTCGGCAGTACCTCCCGGCCGGTCTTGTCGACCGCACCCCAGCCACCGCGCCGGATCGCGGCGACGCCCCGCCGGAACGGCCGTACGTCGTCGCAGCCCTGCCCGATCACCACCTGGTTGTTCCGGTCCACCGCGATCCAACCAGCGGTGCCGTCCCGCGACACCCAGGCCAGCCCGTCGGCGAAGGAGCCGACGCCGAGATAACCGGCGTCCGCCCCGATCAGCAGCTCGCCGGACTCGTCGATCAGTTCCCAGGTACGGGCTTCCGGCCGGCGTACCCAGGCCACCCGGTCGTGGAACGGCTGGGCGTCGGCGTAGCTCGGTGCGATTGCCGACTCGCCGTCCGGCGTGGTGTAGCCCCAGCGCTGCATCCGTTCGCTGAACGTCGGTACCGGCGGCCGGTGCACCTGGAGGATGTCGTCCCGCTCCCGCGGGTACGGTCCCCAGCCCTGCTGTGCCACCTTGCTGAACACCGCGTCCAGGGCGAGTTCGGTACGGGCGATCAGGTCCGGGTCCTCGACCTTGCGCAGCTCCAGCGCCTTCTCGAAGTGGTTGCACGCCTCGATGTAGCGCCCCTGGTCGTAGCAGGAACGGCCGGCGTGCTCGTGCATCGTGGCGCGCAGCCGGTCCGGCAACTCCGACGAGTTCGCCTCCTCGAACAGCCGGTCGGCCTCGGCGAAGTCGCCACGCCACTGGAGCACGTGCGCCAGCCGCGCCTGGGCGATGGCGATCCGCCGCAGCTCACCGGTGGCCTCCGCGTGTCCCAGGGCGAGCTTGCCGTCGGCGAGCGCCTTGCCCAGTTCGCCGAGGATCCGGGAAACCACCGCGCGCAGACTGAGCAGTCGGGCGCGGGTCCGGTTGTCCTGCGCCACGTCGACCTTCTCGGTCAGCCGTTCCCGGATCGCCCGCAACTCGTCCGGGTCCTCGACCAGCTCCCGCAGCGTTTCGTGGTGGAACCGCCACCGGTACGCCGAGAGCACCTGCTCCGGGTCGGGTGGCGGCGGTTCGGGCGTTTCGTCCGGCGGCGGTTCCTCCTGCGTGGACGGCTGATCGGGGGTGATGATCGGGGTGAGCATGGTGGGCGCCCGCAGTGCCGTGGCGGCGCCGGCCGCCGGGCCCTCCGGTGCCGGCAGCACGGTGTCGGGACTGGCCTCGGCGACCGGCGACCCGGGTGCGGTGGTGGCCAGCGGCGGCCCGGACACCGGCACCGGGTCCCCCGGCAGCGCGTCCCCGACCGGGTACCCGTCGTCGGCCGGGCGTTGCGCAGCGAGCGGGCGCGGCGCGGCCGTCCCGTCGTCCGCCGGCTCGTCCGACGTACCGCCGCCCGCCCGCCCCGTCCACGCCTCGGCCATCGGTTCGTCGGCTCCCGGACCATCCGGAGTGGACGTGACGGTGGTGGCCCCGACTGCCGGTGTCGGTTCCCGTTCCGCAGCGGCCGTGCCGACCGGGCTCGCCGGTACCGAGGCGGCCGGCTCGGCAGCCGGCTCGGTCCGTACGCCGGTCGGAGCGGGATTCGGCGGCGTCGGCGCCGGGTCGACCGTGGCCGAGCCGGTGTCCGTTCCCGCACCGCTGGCCGCGCCTGTCAGCGCCCCGGTCGCCGCCGCCGGCCCGCCCGAACCGCCCCTGTCCGCCGCCAGCTCGCCCGGAGCGTCGCCGTCCACTGCCGATGCGCCGGAAGCGCGGTTATCCGCTGCCGCCGCCGCTGCCGGTCCGTCTGGAGTGCCGATGTGTGTCGCCGATCCGTCGGAGACGCCGATAACCGATGTCGACCCGCCGGAGGCGTCCACGTCCGTTGCGGATCCGCCGGAGGCATCGGCATCCGTTGCCGATCCGCCGAAGTCGTCGGCATCCGTTGCGGATCCGCCGGCGGTGTCCGCGTCCGTTGCCGATCCGAGTGCCGGTGCCGGGTCGATGGCCGTGCCGGCGGGCGGCGCCGACTCCGGGGCGCTGCCACTGATCGGCGCCGAGTCCGTGGTGCCGATGGGTGCATCGCCGGTGCCGGTGGACGGCGCGGCCTCGGTGGAGATGCCGGCGGACGTCGCCGTCTTCGCGGCGGCACCGTCGGCCGGGGGCGGGCCGGCGGGCGGCCAGGGCGCCGGGGCGGAGGTCTGGGCCTGGGTGAACTCGGTGGTGGACGTGGGGGCGGGCACGGGTTGCGCGGCAGTTGCCGGCGCCCGGTCGGACTCGGCCGGCTCCGGGGCGCCGGGACTGCCCGTCGGCGCCTGCGCCCGGACCGGGCCGGCCTGCGGCCCGGCGGAGAGTTCGGAGTCGTGTCCGGCCCAGGCGCCGCCAGCCGGCGCCTGGACCGCACCCGGTGTCCCAAGCTCCGCCGATGCCGATGCCGATGCCGAGTCGACGGATGGCGGTGCCGACCCGGTGGATGCCGCCGACCCGGTCGGTGACGTTGGGCCGGTCGGTGCCGTCGGTCCGGTCGTCGGGACGGGAGTGGCCGGGGCGGCCCCGGCGGGCGGTGCTGCCGGATCGAGCCGGACCACCGGTGGTGGGAGATCGACGGGCGCGGGCTGGACGGGTGCGGGGCGGGGGGTGGTCGGTGGTGGCGGCGCGGTCAGGAACTCCAGCCGCAGGCCGGCGGCGGGCGGCGCGGAGATCGGCGTACGCGGCGACTCGCCGGGTTCCTTCGCCCCGGTGGGCTCGGCGGTACGGCTGGTCGCCTCGTCGTCGGTCGGCGGAAGCGGCCAGCCTCCGGTGGGCTCGCGGCGCTCGACCGGTTCGCCCGCGCGGGGGGACGACACCGGCGGTTCGGTCGGCGTCGGGGCGGACTCGGGCGCCTGGTGCAGCCGTTCGCGTTTCGGCGTGAACAGGTCGGCACCGCTGGGCAGCGGGTCGTTCGCCACCGGGGCACCGGAGGTGGGCATGCTCCCCGGTTCCGGTGCCAGGTACGGCGTCGGTACGGAATCGAGCGGCCAGCCCTGTCCGGGCGGCACCTGACCGCGCCGTCCCTGCCCGACGGGCAGGTCATGGCTCGGGCGCGTCTGCTCGCCGGGCCGGTCATGGCCTGGGCGCGTTTGTTCGGCGGCCCGGTCCCGGGCCGGACGCGGGTGTTCGCCGGGCCGGTCGTGGCTCGGGCGTACCTGCTCGCCGGGGCGGTCGTGGCTCGGGCGTACCTGCTCGGCGGGACGGTCGGGCCGGGTCGGCACGTGGGGGCGGCCGGCTGCCGGGCCGGGATCGGCCGTCGGTGGTCGGCGGGTGTCGGCCTCGGGGAAGCGGTAACCATCGCGGGGCGGCGGTGCGTCCCGGCGTACGGCGGGACCGCGGTCGGGAGACCAACCGCCGTCCGGCCCCGGTCCGGTCCGTCGGTCGTACGGCGGCGCGTTCTCCTGGTCGGCGCGTCCGGTGTTCGGCGGTTGCCGGCGGGGCGGCTCGGCACCGGGCTGGTAACCCGGCTCGTTCCGGACCGGCCGCTCGACCGGTCCGTCACTCCGGCTGGGGCGGGGGATGCCGCCGGGGCCGATCGGAACCTGCGCGTCCGGTGCGGACCAGCCGGGTCCGCTCCGTGGGGCGCGACCCGGTCCCTCGGGGTCGGTGAACCGGCGGTCGGGAGACGACGGCCGACGGCCGGGCAGCGCCTGGGTCTCCTCCGGCGGGGAGCCCGTTCGCCAACCGCCGGAGCGGTCGTACGGCGCCGCCGGTCCCGCGCCGTCCCGTGGTGCCTCCACGTCCGGCCGGTACGCCCGGCGTTCCCGCGCCTCCCGATCCTGTTCGTAGCCGGCGGGCTCGTAGCCGGCGGGGCGGCCCCGATCCTGCTGGTACCGCTGTTGCGGTGGAGTGGTCCGCGGGTAGCCGCCGTGCCCCGGTGCGGGTGGTCCACCGGGTCCGGCACCGGTGGGCACACCACGAGCCGGATCGCCGCCGGGGTGGGCCGGGCTGATCGGGTGCGCGGGGCTGACGGGGTGGGCCGGACTCACCGGGTGGGCCGGGCTGACCGGGTGCGCCGACCCGACCGGGTAGGCCGGGCTGACCGGGTGAGCTGGACTGACCGGGCGTGCCGGGCCGCCGGGTGGGGCCGGACTGACCGGGTGGGCGGGGCCGACGGGATGCGGCGAGTTCGCCGGGTGGGCGGGGCCGACGGGATGTGCGGGGCCGACCGGGCGGGCCGGCGGGAGCGGACCACCCCAGTGTTCGGCCCGGTCGGGTGCGACCGGTGTGGCCCAGCCGTCCTGGGCCGGGCGCCGACCGTCGAGGTTCGGCTGTTGGCCCCGCTCGTCCGGTTGTCCGTATCCGGAGGGCTGCCCCGGACCGCGAGCGGCGCCGTGGGGCGGCTGCTGACCGTGCCGGGTCGGCGAGCCGTGATCCGGCTGCTGACCGTGCCGCGAGGACGAGCCGTGATCCGGTTGGCCGTGCCGCGAGGGCGAGCCGTGGTCGGGTTGTTGGCCGTGCCGGGTCGGCGAGCCGTGGTCCGGCTGTTGGCCGTACATCGAGGGTGGACCGTGGTCCGGGGGGCGGCCGTACCGGGAGGGTTGACCCTGGTCCGGCGACGGGCCGGACGGGTAGGTCGGACGGTGACCCGGGCCGGGGCCGGAGGGCTGGCCGTGCCCCGGAGTCGGACCGCGACCGGCGGACTGGCCGGAAAACTGGGGCGGATCCGTGTCGTCCGGGTGCGAGGATGGGCCGTCGGGCGGGTAGACCCCGGCCCGGCCGGAGACGACCGACGCGCGGCCGCTGGCCGGGCGTTGCGGTGGGCGCTTCGGTCCGGGGTCGCCGGGGTAGCGCTGGCCGGGGAAGGCGGCCTGCCACTCCGTGGTCGGTTCACCGACCCAGGAGGGTTCGGCCGGGTCTCCCCAGCGGTCCCGGTAGCGATCGGTCATGAGTCGACCCCGTTCCGGCGGGGCGCGCGGCGCGGCCGGTGGAACGGCTCGCGTCGCTCACTCACGGCGGTGTCACCTCGTCGGAAATTCGCACTGGGCAGCCGGGGGCGCCGGGTAAAGTCGCCCGGCTCGCTGCAGCGTGGTCGCGGAAGGAGGGTAACGGCGTGGGCTCGGTCACCGCCACTGCGGCACCGCCGATCAGTAGAAACATCATGTCCTTGTTCCGGACATTTACTGCCATAACAGGATCAGGGTACCGCCGCTATTCGACGTACCGACAGGCGACGTTTGCCGGGGCCTTCACCAATGTCGTGTTCGGCTTCCTCAAGTGCTACATCCTGCTCGCCGTGGCGACCGGGGCCGGCGGCCGGGCGGCCGGCTACGACCCGGCGCAACTGGCCACCTTCGTCTGGGTCGGGCAGGGACTGCTCGCCGTGGTGGGCCTTTGGGGCTGGACCGACCTGGCTGATCGGATCCGGACCGGGGACATCGCCACCGACCTGCTCCGACCGGTGCACCCGGTGCTCGGCTACCTCGCCACCGACCTGGGACGGGCGGCGTACGCGGTGCTCACCAGGTTCGTCCCGCCGCTGCTCACCGGCCCGCTCTTCTTCGACGTCTACCTGCCGACCCGGTGGCAGACCGCCCCACTGTTCCTGGTCTCGATGGTCCTCGCCGTGGTCGTGTCGTTCGGCTGCCGCTTCCTGGTCAACGCGACGACGTACTGGCTGGAGGACGCGCGCGGGCCCATGCTGCTCTGGACGCTCGCCTCCGGTGTCCTCGCCGGGCTCTACTTCCCGCTGCGTTTCCTGCCCGACCGGGTCAGCGTGCCACTGTGGCTGGCCACCCCGTTCCCGAGTTTGATGCAGACCCCGCTCGACGTGGTGGTCGAACGCGACCGGCTGTCGACGCAGGCCGCGATGGTCGGCGTACAGGTGGTCTGGGCGGTGCTGCTGCTGTGGGCCTGCCACGGCGTGCAGCGGCGGGCCGAACGGCGACTGGTGGTGCAGGGTGGCTGACCCGTTTCGCACCGCCGGGGCGGGAGCGGGCTATCTGGCGCTGCTGCGCGGGCAGGCGCGGTCGCAGGCGTCGTACCGGACCTCGTTCGTCGTCGACCTGGTCGGCAACGTCGGCGCCACCGTGTTCGACGTGGTCACGGTGCTCGTGCTGTTCCGGGTGACCCGGACCCTCGGCGGGTTCGACGTACGCGAGACGATGGTGATGGTGGGCCTGTCCGCCTGCTCCTTCGCCACCGCCGACCTGACCGTCGGCAACATCGAGCGGGTCCGGCAGTACGTCCGGACCGGGCTGATGGACGCCGTGCTCGTACGCCCGCTCGGCGCGCTGCCGCAACTGCTGCTGATGGACCTGCCGCTGCGCAAGCTGTCCCGGGCGGTGTTCGGGCTCGCCGTGCTGGTGGTGGCGCTGGTGGCGGCCGACATCGACTGGACCCCGGCGCGGGTGCTGCTGGTGGTGGTCGCCCCGGTCGCCGGCACCGTCTTCTTCGGCGCGATCTTCGTCGCCTCGGCCACGCTGGCGTTCTGGTGGATCGACTCGGGCGAGGTCGGCAACGCCTTCACCTACGGCGGGCGGGACTTCACCGCGTACCCGATCACCGTCTACGGTGGATGGTTCCGGACAATTTTCGCGTACGGCCTGGGGTTCGCCTTCGTGGCCTACTACCCGGCGTTGGCGCTGCTCGGCCGGGCCGACCCGGTGGGCCTGCCGGGCTGGGTCGGTTGGGTCGCGCCGGGCGTCGCGGGGCTGGCCGCCGTGGGCGCCGCCGCCGCCTGGCGGGTCGGCATCGGACACTACCGGAGTACGGGGTCATGAGCGACGTCATCGAGGCGCGCGGGCTGCGCAAGGAGTTCACCGTACGGGTGAAGGTCGGCCGGTTGCGCCGGGCGAAGAAGGTGGTCAGCGCGGTCGACGGGGTGGACCTGACGGTGGCCCGGGGCGAGATGGTCGGCTACATCGGGCCGAACGGCGCCGGGAAGTCCACCACCCTGAAGATGCTCACCGGTGTGCTGATGCCCTCCGGTGGCGACGTACGCGTCTGCGGGCTGACCCCGGTGGCCCAGCGGACCCGGCTGGCGCTGCGGATCGGCGTGGTGTTCGGTCAGCGTTCCCAGCTCTGGTGGGACCTGCCGCTGCGGGAGTCGTTCGACCTGCTGCGGCACATCTACCGGGTGCCGGCCGCCGAGCACGCCGCCCGGCTGCGCCGCTGCCGGGACCTGCTCGACCTGGACGAGTTCCTCGGCACCCCGGTCCGGCAGCTCTCCCTCGGTCAGCGGATGCGCGGCGAGTTGACCGCGGCGCTGCTGCACGGGCCGGAGGTGCTCTTCCTGGACGAGCCGACGATCGGCCTGGACCTGGTGAGCAAGCAGGCGGTCCGGGAGTTCCTCGGCGAGCTGGGCCGGGCCGGTGACACCACCCTGGTGCTCACCACGCACGACCTGGCCGACATCGAACGGCTCTGCCGGCGGTTGGTGGTGATCGATCACGGTCGGGTGATGCACGACGGTGGCATCGACGCGTTGCACGCCCGGTACGGTTCCCGTCGCCTGGTCGTGGTCGACCTGGACGAGCCGCTGGCGGATCCGCCGGTGCTGCCGGGCGCCCCGGTGCGCCGGGTCGAGGCGGACGGTCGGCGGCTGGTCTTCGAGTTGGAGTCGGCGACGGCGGGGGAGGTGGTCGCCCGGCTGGCCGGGTTGGCGACCCTGCGCGACCTCGCCATCGTCGAGCCGGACATCGAGGACGTGGTCCGCCGCCTCTACCGGGCCCCGGCGCCGCCCGTCGTCATCCCGTCGCAGGCGGCGGAACCGGCATCACGTACGGACCGCACGGGTGCTCCGTGACCAGGATGGCGAAGGCGTCCGGGGCGACTCGCCGCGCTGGCCGCCACGGCGGCGCTCGCCGAGGGCGGTGGACTAGATCTTGTCGCCGATGTTGACCCGGGGGACCGGGGCGCGCATCCGGCGGAACGTGATCGACCGCATGATCGCGTAGAGGTAGAGCGAACCCATCCGCAGCTGGGTCTTGGGGAACCGCTCACGCACCAGCTTGCCGATCTTCCGCGAGATCAGGATCGAGTCGATCACCAGACCGATGGCGAGCGCACCCCAGAGGAGGTTCGAGACCAGCCGTACGGCCGGCGGCATCGCGCCCGACGAACCGATCAGCACGATCAGGGCGCCACCGAAGAACCAGGTGCCGATCGTGCGACGCGAGTCGACCACGTCGCGGGCCAGCATCCGCTCCGGTCCCCGGTCGCGGGGTCCGCCCTCGCGCCGGAACTCGGCCGCCGCCTCGGCGCGCGCGGCCCGGCGGCGCTCCCGTGCCTCCTGCTTGTTCGCCGGGGGCCGGGTCTCCACGGCACCCGCTCGACGCCCGGCACTCGGACGCTTCGGCGTCTGCACGCCGAGCTCCTTCTTGCTCGGGGTGTAGCCCCGGGGGCGGGCGGCTTCGTTCGCCTCGTCGGAGGTCACCTCGGTGACGTTCTCCTCGACAAGGTCGGTGGACTTACGGCGAAACAACGACGGCACGGATGAAGGGTAGCGGGCGGCTGACGCCTTCCACACATCACGGTGTGCGGAAAGCGTCAGCCGCGACGCGATCCGGACTTTACGGGCGTTCCACGTGGGCGCCGAGGTCCGAGAGCTTCGCCTCGAAGTCCTCGTACCCACGGTTGATCAGGTCGACGCCGTACACCCGGGAGGTGCCCTCGGCGGCCAACGCGGCGATCAGGTGGCTGAAGCCGGCCCGCAGGTCCGGGATGACCAGGTCGGCCGCGTGCAGCTTGCTCGGCCCGGCGATCACCGCAGAGTGCTTGAAGTTGCGCCGGCCGAACCGGCACGGGGTGCCGCCCAGGCAGTCGCGGTAGACCTGGATGGTGGCGCCCATCTTGTTCAGCGCCTCGGTGTAGCCCAGCCGCTGCTCGTACACCGTCTCGTGCACGATCGACAGGCCCCGGGCCTGGGTCAGCGCGACCACCAGGGGCTGCTGCCAGTCGGTCATGAAGCCGGGGTGGACGTCGGTCTCCAGGGCCACGGCCTGCAACTCACCGCCCGGGTGCCAGAACCGGATGCCGCCCTCCTGGCCGGCCGAGCCGAGCTTCGGCGGGCGGGCGTCGGTGACCTCGTACGCGCCGCCGACCGAGCGGAACACGTTCAGGAAGGTCATCATGTCGACCTGCTCGGCCCCGAGCACCTCGACGTCGCCGCCGGTGGCCAGTGCCGCCGCTGCCCAGCTCGCCGCCTCGATCCGGTCCGGGATCGGCCGGTGGGTGTAGCCCTGTAGCCGGGACACCCCCTGGATCTCGATCACCCGGTCGGTGTGCACCTTGATGATCGCGCCCATCTTCTGCAGGATCGCGATCAGGTCGATGATCTCCGGCTCCACCGCCGCGTTGCGCAGCTCGGTGACGCCCTCGGCCATCACGGCGGTCAGCAGCACCTGCTCGGTCGCCCCGACACTCGGGTACGGCAGCTCGAACTTGGTGCCGTGCAGACCACTCGGTGCGGTGAGGTGCATGCCCTCCGGCGCCTTGTCGACGATCGCGCCGAACTGCCGCAGTGCCTGGATGTGGAAGTCGATCGGCCGGGGGCCGATGTGGCAGCCACCCAGGTCGGGGATGAACGCGTGGCCGAGCCGGTGCAGCAGGGGCCCGCAGAACAGGATCGGGATCCGGCTCGACCCGGCGTGCACGTTGATCTCGTCCGTGGTGGCGCTCTCCACGTTCGCCGGGTCGAAGACCAGCTCGCCGTTTTCGGCGCCGTCACTGACCCGGACTCCGTGCAGTTCCAGCAGACCCTTGACGATCTCGACGTCGCGGATGCGCGGCACGTCGAACAGGCGGCTCGGGGTGTCGCCGAGCAGGGCGGCGACCATCGCCTTCGAAACAAGATTCTTGGCGCCGCGGACCCGGATCTTCCCCGACAACGGGGTACCTCCGTGCACGACCAGAACGTCGTCGGTCAACGCAACCTCCAGCGGATAGGTGCTGCCGGGTAAAAGGGGTGCGGGGCGGCGGCTGAGCGTCACTCACGGCCGTAGCCCGCGGGGCGCAGCCGCGGGGATACGGCTGGCTCTGTGTCGCCTGGGCAGCATAGCGCTCCGTGACCGAAATGGCGTTGGTCACCCCGACCTAGATGGCACGAAATCGGGACGTCACTGCCTATCGGTACGGCGGCCATTACTGCACGTAGTTGGGTCTGCTCACGGGAGGGCGAGCATCTGGTCCAGCGCCACCTTGGCGTGGTGCGCGGTGTCCGGGTCCACCGTGATCTGGTTGACCACGCGGCCGGCGACCAGCTCCTCAAGGGCCCAGACCAGGTGTGGCAGGTCGATCCGGTTCATCGTCGAGCAGTAGCAGACCGCCCGGTCGAGGAACATGATCTGCTTGTCCGGGTGGGCGTTGGCGAGCCGGCGCACCAGGTTCAGCTCGGTGCCGACCGCCCAGGCCGAGCCGGCCGGCGCGGCCTCGATCATCTTGATGATGTACTCGGTGGAACCCACATAGTCGGCGGCCGTCACCACGTCGTAACGGCACTCCGGGTGCACCAGCACGTTTACCCCGGGCACCCGCATCCGAACCTCGTTCACACTGCTGAGTGTGAACCGGCCGTGCACCGAGCAGTGCCCGCGCCAGAGGATCATCTTGGCCTCGCGCAACTGCTGCGGGGTGAGCCCGCCGCCGGGTTTGTGCGGGTCGTAGAGCACACAGTCGTCCGCGTCCAGCCCCAGCTCCAGCACGGCGGTGTTGCGGCCCAGGTGCTGGTCGGGCAGGAACAGCACCCGCTGGCCGCGCTCGAACGCCCAGCGCAACGCCCGCTCGGCGTTCGACGAGGTGCAGACCACACCGCCGTTGCGGCCGACGAAGCCCTTGATGTCCGCCGACGAGTTCATGTACGTCACCGGCACCGTCGAACCCGCGACGCCCAGCTCCTCCAGCACCTCCCAGGCCGTCTCGACCTGCGGCAGCGCGGCCATGTCCGCCATCGAACAGCCGGCGGCCAGGTCGGGCAGGATCACCTGCTGCCTGTCGGTGGTGAGGATGTCGGCGCTCTCGGCCATGAAGTGCACGCCGCAGAAGAGGATGTACTCCGCGTCCGGCCGGGCGGCGGCCTCGCGGGCCAGCTTGAACGAGTCGCCGGTCACGTCGGCGAACTGGATCACCTCGTCGCGCTGGTAGTGGTGGCCGAGCACGAACACCCGCTGGCCGAGTTTGGCCTTCGCCGCGGTCGCCCGGGCGACCAGGTTCGGGTCGCTCGGTGGGGGCAGCTCCCCCGGACAGTCCACGCCACGCTCACTGTCCGGGTCGGTCCCGCGACCCAGCAGGAGCAGGGCGGCAGCGGTGTTTGACGGCTCTACCCAGGTCGAAGTCACGCCCTCCATGCTCCCACAGCGCGGGCCGGCTACAGCGGCTGCCGATGTGGGCTGCCACACTGCCGGGATGCGGGTTCTGATCTGTCCAGACAAATTCGCCGGTACTCTCTCCGCCCCCGAGGTGGCCGCCGCCGTGATCGCCGGCTGGCACGACACCGCGCCCGGGGACCAGGCCATCGCCCGACCGCTGGCCGACGGCGGTCCGGGCTTCGTCGAGGTGCTCGCCGAGGCGGTCGCCGGGCGGCGGCTGACGGTGCCGACCGTCGATCCGCTCGGCCGCCCCGCGCAGGGCGAGATCCTCGTCACCGACCCGGACGCCGCCGGTGGCGGACCCACCGCGTACGTCGAGAGCGCGATGGCCTGCGGCCTGCACCTGCTCGCCCCGGACGAGCGTGACCCGAAGACCACCACCTCGTACGGGCTGGGGCTGCTGGTCGCCGCCGCGGTCGAGGCGGGGGCCCGACGGGTGGTGATCGGGCTCGGTGGCTCGGCCACCAACGACGCCGGTGCGGGCATGCTCGCCGCGCTCGGCGCCGCCCCGATCGACGAGATCGGCCACGCCCTGCCGTACGGGGGTGCCGCGCTGACCGCCGCCGCGTCGCTGGCCGGCGCACCCCGGCTGCGGGAGGTGGAACTGGTCGCCGCGACGGACGTGGACAACCCGCTGACCGGTCTGCACGGCGCCTCGAACGTGTACGGCCCGCAGAAGGGCGCCTCCCGCGAGGACGTGTTCCTGCTCGACTCGGCGCTGGAGGTGTTCGCCGGGGTGCTGGAGCGGGACCTGCCGACCTGCCCGCCGGGCCTGGCCGCCCTGCCCGGTGCCGGTGCGGCCGGTGGGCTCGGCGCGGCGATCCTCGCCCTCGGCGGGCGCTGCGAGTCGGGTATCGCCCTGGTCAGCGACAAGATCGGGTTGGCCGCCGCGCTGGACGAGGCCGATCTGGTGATCACCGGTGAGGGCTCGTTCGACCACCAGTCGCTGCGCGGCAAGGTGGTCGCCGGGATCGCGGGTGCGGCCCGCGACCGGGGCCTGCCCTGCGTGGTGCTGGCCGGTCGGGTCAGCGCCGGGCGGCGGGAGGCGGCGGCGGCCGGGGTGACCGAGTCGTACAGCCTGGTGGACCACTTCGGTGGCGAGGAACACGGCGGGGTCGAGCGGGCGATGACCCGCCCGGCCGAGGGGCTGCGCGCGGTCAGCGCCCGCCTCGCCGGTCAGTGGAGCCGCTGAGCGGTGGTGGACAGGCGGAAGGGGACCCCGTCCGGGGCCCCCTTCCGCCCAACCGCGCCCCCCTCGGACGCGGCCGCTCCGCTCCGCCTCGTCCCTCAGGCGCGGCCGATCCGCTCCAGTTCGGCCCGGCCGTAGTCCGCCGGCAGGTGGTCGAGCCCACTGCGGTCGACCGGAGCGCCGCGGTGCCGCCCCCGCCGGTCGAGCACGCCGACCACGGCGACCAGCAGGCCGAACACCGCGATCACGCTGACCAGCCCGATCGCCGGGTAGAACGAGTCCGGTACGTGACCGGGGGCCGGCGCGTCGCTGGCCAGGATGGCGGTGACCCCGGCCAGCGCGATCGCCCCACCGATCTGGAACGAGGTCTGGACCAGCCCGGAGGCGAGACCCTGTTCCTCGTCGGCGACGCCGGAGGTGCCCTGGATGTTCAGCGTCGGGAAGGCCAGCGCGAACCCGGCGCCGAGCAGCAGCATCGTGGGCAGGATCACGCCCACGTAGTTCGCCTGCCCGTCGATCCGCAGGAAGAGCAGGTACGCGGCCAGGAAGGCGACGAAGCCGCCGGCCACCACCGGGGCGGTGCCGAACCGGTTGACCAGCCCGCCGGTCCGGGGCCCGCCGAAGGCGACGATGAGCCCGGCCGGCAGGAACGCCAGCGCCATCGACAGCGGCGACCAGCCGAGCACCACCTGCACGTACAGGGTGCCGATGAACTGGAAGCCGATGTAGGAGCCGGTGACCGCGAGCGCGCCCAGGTTGGCCCGGACCAGGGTCCGGTCACGCAGGATGCCGAGGCGCACCAGCGGGTGGGCAACCCGTCGTTCGATCGCCACGAACGCCACGACCAGCGCCGCCACCAGGGCGAACGAGCCGAGCGTACGGGCCGACAGCCAGCCGGCGTTCGGCGCTTCGACCACGGCGTACACCAGGAGCAGTAGCGCCGCGGTGGAGGTGGCCGCGCCGCCGAGGTCGTAGCCGGCACCGGCCGGACGCTCGGTGCGGTGACGCGGGATGAGCTTGATGCCGGTGAGCAGGATGACCAGGGCGATCGGCGCGGGCAGCAGGAAGGTCCAGCGCCAGCCGGCCTCGGTCAGCAGCCCGCCGAGGATGAGGCCCATGGAGAAGCCGCTGGCCCCGCAGGCGGTGTAGAAGCTGAGCGCCCGGTTGCGGGCCGGGCCCTCGTGGAACGTGGTGGTGATGATCGACAGGCCGGCCGGTGCGGTGAACGCGGCGGCGACGCCCTTGACGAAGCGGGTGCCGATCAGCAGGTTCGGGTCGTCGACCAGGCCGCCGAGCAGCGACGCGACGGCGAACACGCCGATCGCCCAGAGGAAGACCCGACGCCGGCCGAGCAGGTCGGCGGCCCGGCCGCCGAGCAGCAGCAGGCCGCCGTAGCCGAGCACGTAGCCGCTGACGATCCACTGGAGGGCCGAGTTGGACAGGCCGAGATCGCTCTGGATCGAGGGCAGTGCCACGCCGACCATCGAGATGTCGAGTCCGTCGAGGAAGAGCGCGCCACAGAGTACGAGCAGGGTGCCGTACAGCCGGGCGGTCATGTGCGGCCCGGCGCCGGTGGTCGGGAGCGGGGCGTCGTGCCCGGATGGTGGCTCGGAGTCGGATTTGGCCGGAGTCGTGGGAAGCGCCATGCCAGGGAACTTACTTGCGCCTGCATCTAATGCACAAGCAATAAGTGCGTGAACACATTTTGACTGAGCATCTGGTACGATCGCGAACGTGTCCGAAGACGACCGGCTAGTAACCGAATGGCGCCAGCTCGCCAGCAGGTACGCGGCGGCTTCGTGTGCGCTCGAACGTGAGCTGCAGGACCGGCACGGCCTCGGGATGAGCGAGTTCGAGGTGATCGACCGGCTCGCCACCACCGAGGCGGCCAAACTGCGCATGCAGGAACTGGCCGAACTGGTACACCTGAGTCAGAGCGCACTGAGCCGGGCGGTCGCCCGGCTGGAGCGCGACGGGCTGGTCTGCCGGGCGCTCTGCGAGCAGGACCGTCGCGGCGTCTTCGTCACGCTGACCGACGCCGGTCGGCAGCGGCAGGAAGAGGCCAGGCCCACCCAGCGGGCGGTGCTGGAAACGAGCCTCGGCCCGGCCCCGGTGCCGGCAGCCGGGTGACCCGCACCTCATCGACCTACAATTAGATCCGAACCACATTGGGAATGGCCGGTCAGAGGGCTAGCGTTGGCCAGTACGGACCCAAAGACACCGTCGCAGGGGAGACTTTCACGTGACCACGCCAGTGCAGACCGAGTCGACTGAGTCGACCGAGGCAAAGGCCCCAAGCAGCATCGTCCTCACCGACATCGCGGCGCAGAAGGTCAAGGCCCTGATCGAGCAGGAAGGCCGCGACGACCTGCGGCTGCGGGTCGCCGTCCAGCCGGGTGGCTGCTCCGGCCTGCGGTACCAGCTCTTCTTCGACGAGCGTTCGCTCGACGGCGACGTCGTCAACGACTTCGGCGGCGTCGAGGTGGTCGTCGACCGGATGAGCGTTCCCTACCTCACCGGCGCGACCATCGACTTCGCCGACCGGATCGACGCCCAGGGCTTCACCATCGACAACCCGAACGCGCAGAACTCCTGCGCCTGCGGCGACTCGTTCCACTGAGTCGACCGTTCGGCGACACGCCCCCGGCGTGTCCCACGAACCACCGGCGGGGCCTCCCAGGCCGCCTCCGTTGCCCGTCCGACGTGTCGACACGCCGGCTGGGCAGCGAAGGCGGCGGGGAGGCCTCGCTTCTGTCGTACCGGAAAGGTTTTCTTCACCGTTGCTCGCCGATGGCCGCTAACCGACGGACCGGCGACGACACGGTGACCGGGCCGGTAGTCTGACTCGGCTGTACAACCGACACCGACCCGAGGGCCGACATGAAGATCGCCGTTACTGGCTCGATCGCCACTGACCACCTGATGCATTTCCCGGGCAGGTTCGCCGACCAACTCCTCGCCGACCAGCTCGACAAGGTGTCCCTCTCCTTCCTCGTCGACGACCTCGTCCTGCGCCGGGGTGGGGTGGCGGCCAACATCGCCTTCGGCATGGCCCAACTCGGGCTGCGGCCGATCCTGCTCGGCGCGGTCGGTGCCGACTTCGCCGACTACCGCTCCTGGCTGGAGCGTCACGGCGTCGACTGCGACTCGGTGCACGTGAGCGAGGTCGCACACACCGCCCGCTTCGTCTGCACCACCGACCTCGACATGTGCCAGATCGCCTCCTTCTACGCCGGGGCGATGAGCGAGGCCCGCAACATCGAACTGGCCCCGGTCGCCGACCGCGTCGGCGGCCTCGACCTGGTCCTGGTCAGCGCGAACGACCCGGCCGCGATGCTCCGCCACTCCGCCGAGTGCCGGGAGCGCGGCTACGCCTTCGCCGCCGACCCGTCGCAGCAACTCGCCCGGATGGACGGCAGCGACGTCAACGCCCTGATCGACGGCGCCGAGTACCTGATGACCAACGAGTACGAGAAGTCGCTGCTGCAGAGCAAGGCCGGGCTGACCGACGCCCAGCTCCTGGAGCGGGTCAAGGTCCGGGTCACCACCCTCGGCAAGGACGGGGTGGAGATCGCCGGCCGCGACTTCGCGCCGTTCCGGGTGCCGATCGCCCGCGAGATCGAGGCCACCGACCCGACCGGTGTCGGCGACGGTTTCCGGGCCGGTTTCCTCGCCGCCATCTCCTGGGGACTGGGCCTGGAACGGGCCGCCCAGGTCGGCTCGCTGATCGCCACCCACGTGCTGGAAACCGTCGGCCCGCAGGAGTACGAGGTCCGCAGCGACCTGTTCATCAAGCGGATGGCGGAGTCGTACGGGGGCGAGGCGGCCGAGGACATCCGGCCGTACCTGAACGCGTGAGCGGGTGCCCGTACCTGTGAGCGAACCGCTGGTCGCGTTCGCCGGGCTGCCCGGGGTGGGCAAGAGCACCCTGGCGGCCCGGCTCGGGGCGGCCCTGAACGCGCCGGTCCTGCCGGTCGACCCGATCGAACGGGTCCTCGCCGAGCACGGCATTTCCGCCGGCCACCTTTCCTACCTGAGCGTCGCCGCGCTGGCCGAGGTGCAGCTCGGCCTCGGCCTGCCGGTGATCGTCGACGCGGTCAACCCGGTCGCCTCGGCCCGTGGCCTCTGGCACGATCTGGCCGAGCGGGCCGGGGTGCCACTGCGGGTGATCGAGGTCTGCTGCGCCGACGAGGCCGAACACCGCCGCCGCGTGGAACAGCGACCCGCCGCGCCCCTGACTCCCACCTGGGACCAGACCCTGGTGCGCCGCGCCGAGTACGAGCCCTACATCGGCCCCCGCCTGATCGTCGACACCTCCATCCCCGGCGACCCCCTCCCCGCCATCCTCACCTACCTCCAGTAACCACCACCGCTACCCGCGCTACCCGCGCTAGCGGCGTTGATCATGAAGTTGGCGCGGGTTTTTCGCGCTCAGAGGTGCCCTAACTTCATGATCAACGGCCTTGGTCAGCGGTGGAGGTCGGTGGGGGAGTGGGGGATGGAGAGGTGTTGGTGGGTTAGCAGCCAGGTGTTGTTGCGGCGTTCGAAGACTCGGGTGCCGCGTGACCAGGTGTCGATGGGCGCGGCGTCGGGCGGCTCGATCCGTACGTGGTTGAGTCCCCAGGCGACGGCGAGATCGCCGCGTACCAGGATCTTCAGGTCGGGGACCGTCCAGCTGACGGCCGTTCCATCGGAAACGGCGTCGAGGTTGCGCTTGCAGAGTTCGCGTACGGCGTCGATGCCGACGTAGCGCAGCGGCTCCTCGTGCTCGTACGAGACGACGTCGTCGGCGATGGCGGCCATCATGCCGTCCAGGTTCTTCGCGGCGGTGTCGGCGAACCACCGCTCGTGCAGGTCACGTACCTCCCGCTCGGCGTCGAGATCGTCGCCTTCCGGGTCAGCCAGCGGGAACGAGTGGTGCTCGTGGGCGATCACCCAGCGGCCACTCTGCCGGCGTAGACCGAAGGTGAGCCGGAGGCGGTTGGCCGGGTTGGCGGCGAGATCCCGCTCGGTGCCGCAGCGCGCCAGGGCGTACGCGAAGGCGACGTCCTCACCGGCGGTGATCTCCAGCGACTCGATCTCGAACGCGGCGCCTGTGCGCTGCCACTCGAAGAACGGCGGCCACGTGTCCCGGTAGGCGTCGAGCCCGCGCACCCCCTCGTACGGCGGCGGCACGTCGAACATCACGACATCCTCGGCATGATCGGCGAGTACGCCGTTCAGGTCACCACCGTGCACCGCCCCGGCCCAGCGCTCGATCAGCGCGCGGATCTGCTCTTCGTTGGTCGAAGCGGGTTCGTTCGTCGAAGTGGGTTCGTTGGTTGCCATGGGTCAGCACAATCCCTCCGGCTCGATTGCATCCGTCAGGAGGTACAACCCGTGCCGACCCGAGAACTCATCGCCGGGCGCGAGAAGAGGACAGAAACGCGGCCCAGGCGGCGCGGTCGAAGAGCAGCACGGGGCCGGACGGGTCCTTGCTGTCGCGTACGGCGACCGTGGTGGGTTGGAACGCGCACTCGACGCAGTCGCCGTTGTTGGCGCTGCGGCTGCTCTTGACCCAGTGGGCGTGGCTCAGGTCGGGGGTGGACACGAGGGGCCTCCGGGGTGGTGGCTAGGCCGGATCGGCCAGCTCCCGGATCATCGCCCGTGAATCGGCGGGGGAGAGGGCGACCTGGCGCAGGTTGTCTGCCACCATGCTATAAGTCCGGACGCTGTCCGGATCCTGCACGTACATCGCTCCGTCGAGCAGTTCGGTGTAGGCGATCGGCCGGACGTTGCCGAACTCCAGCACCACGAACTTGCCGATCGGCGTCGCCGGATGTGGGCCGTCCTCGGGGCGGATCACCTGGACCGTGACGTTCGGCAGCTCGGACATCTTCACCAGGTGGGCGAGCTGGGCGCGGCGGGTCTCGTCGCCGTTGACCCGCAGGCGCAGTGCCGCCTCGCCGATCACCGCGTGCAGGGTCAGCGGTTCGTCCTCGGTCAGCCGCCGGGCGCGGGTCTGACGGAAGGACACGAACCGTTCGGCGTGGTCGGGTCGGACGAAGCCGGTGCCGATGGTGAGCGCCTGGGCGTACTCCTCGGTCTGGAGCAGTCCGGGGATCACCATCGACTCGAAGACGAAGGCACCCTCGGCGAGCCCTTCGAGCCCGACGTAGGTCTTGAACCAGTCCGGCATCACGTTCGCCCACGGTGCCCACCAGGTCTTGGCGTCGGAGCGGGTGGCCAGCGAGGTGAGCCGTTCGATCGCTGCCTGGTCGGCCCCGCAGGCGCTCAGCACGGTCGCGATGTCGTCCGGGAACTGCTGGTAGCGACCGCTCTCCATGTGGCCGAGCTTCGGCTTGCCGATCCCGGTCGCGGTGGCGAGTTCGCTCAGCGACATCGGTACGTCGCGCCGGTAGCGGCTCAGCTCGGCGCCGATCAGCCAGCGCAGCGCGGAAGGGTCGGTACGAGTCGTCACGGGTACGGCACCTCCAACGGGGATCGATACAGAGCATCATCCCGGTAGCCCTTCCATTACGCAAGGGAGTCGACTATACGTATAGCAACAGGTGATGCGCAGGAGGTTGAGATGGACGACGTGATGCCCGTACCGGTCGACACCCCGCTCGGCACGCCCGAGGAGTTCCACCAGCTCATGGTCGAACTGGCCACCGACTACGCACCCCGGCGCTTCGCCGTCTGCGAGGAGTACGGCGACCGCCTCGACGGGCGGGTCTACGCCTGGGGCGTCGCGTTCGAGGAGCGCGTCTGGCTCAGCGCGGACGACAGAACCCTCACCGGAAGCTTCCCGAACGCGGAGATCGCGATGCGGGTTCTCCGCCGTACCGGCCGGCGGTTGCGCCTGATCTGGATCGACCAGCCCTCAGCCGCGTACGCGACCGACGAGTGCGTGCCGCCGCCGCGCAACGAGGGTCACTGGAGGCGGCGCAGGTCGTAGGCGGGGGAGCCGTCGACGGAGACGGCAGCGACGAACTCCTGGCCGCGCAGCCGACACCAGGCGGGGAAGTCGAGGGCCGCCGCCGGGTCGTCGGCGAGGACCCGCAGGACCGCGCCGATCGGCAGGTCGGGCATTCGGCGGGCGGCGGCGATCACCGGCAGCGGGCAGCGCTGGCCCCGACAGTCCAGCACCTCGACCGGATCGGTCGACCCGGTCACAGGCCCACCACCCCGGCCTCGGCCCGCAGGTCGGCCACGACTGTCGGCAGTTCGGCCAGGAAGCGGTCCACCTCGGCGGCGGTGCTCTCGCGGTGCAGCGAGACCCGCACGTTGCCGTGTGACAACACTCCCATCGCGGCCAGCACGTGCGACGGTTCCAGCGTCGAAGAGGTGCAGGACGAGCCGGAGGAGACGGCGAACCCGCGCCGGTCCAGCGCGTGCAGCAGCGCCTCGCCGTCGACGTACAGGCAGGAGAAGGTGACCAGGTGCGGCAGCCGGTCGTCCGGGTCGCCGACCACCTCGACGTCCGGGACCGTCGCGGCCACGGTCGCCCGGATCCGGTCGACCAGGGTCGAGAGCCGGGCCGCCTCCGCCGCCGCGTCGGCGGTCACCGCCCGCAGCGCGGCCGCCGCCGCCACGATCGCCGGCAGGTTCAACACCCCCGGCGTACGCCCGGCCTCCCGCTCGTCCTCCGGATAGGGCGACACCCAGCGGGTGCCCTTGCGGACGACCAGCAGCCCCACCCCCGGCGGCCCGCCCCACTTGTGCGCACTGGCCGACAGCACCGACCAGCCCTCGGGCAGCGGCACCCGGCCGACCGACTGGGCCGCGTCGACGTAGAGCGGCACCCCGACAGTGGCGCAGATCTCGGCCGCCGCCGTCACCGGCTGCACCGTGCCGACCTCGTGACTGGCACTGATCAGTGCGGCGTACGCCACACCGGGGGCGGTCACCGCCGCCGCCCAGGCGTCCGGGTCGATCCGGCCGAGCCGGTCCACCGGTACGGACACCGCCGCGCCGCCGGCCGCCACGTGCACCTGCGCGGCGTGCAGCACGGCGGAGTGTTCGATCGCCGAGTGCACGAGTGTGCCGCCCGCTCGGCGGCGCCCGGCCAACCCGCCGAGCACGGCGGCGTGCGCGGCGGTGGTGCCGCTGGCGGTGAAGGAGAGCTCGTCGGGGCGTACCCGCAGGATGTCGGCGGTCGCGGCCCGCGCGGCGTCGAGCAGCTGGCGGGCCCGGCGGGCCTGGGTGTAGAGCTTGGCCGGGTCGGCCCAGCCGTCGGTCAGGGCGGCGAGCAGGGCCTGGCGGGCCACCGGATGCAGTGGAGCGGCAGTCGCCGTGTCGAAGTAGACCGGCGTTACGCTCTCCGGCGGCGGTACGGGGTTCACACTCGTTACGTTAACCCGTGACGGATCGAGCAAGATCCCCATTGGGGGACAGAGTGACCCCAGAGCCGTCCAGCCCGGCATGGTCGAGTAATCTGCGACCGTCGGTGACGCCTTTGCTGTTGGTACGGAAAACAGACACCAGCGGCGCGCTAGGGAGGCAGGACCAGGTGGTCGCAAGGGGTTCAGATGTACGGCCCACGGCCGGAAGGCGCAGCCAACGGCGTAATGCCGTGCGGCTCGCCGGGCTCGGTGTCGGTGGCGCGGCGCTGCTGACCCTGCTCACCGGCTGTGACGTCGGCAAGGCGGTTCACGGCTTCGGTTGGCCGCAGGGCGGAATCACTCCGCAGTCGCACCGGATGTACGACCTCTGGATCGCGTCGGCGATCGCCGCACTCGCGGTCGGGGTATTCGTCTGGGGCCTGATCTTCTGGTGCATCATCCGTTACCGCAAGCGCGGTGACTCGCTGCCCGTGCAGACCCGGTTCAACATGCCGATGGAGTTCCTTTACACCATCGCGCCGGTCCTCATCGTGGCGGTGCTCTTCTACTACACCGCGATCATCCAGACCGATGTCGACCGGACGTCGAAGAACCCGGACGTGACCGTCGAGGTCGTCGCGTTCAAGTGGAACTGGCAGTTCAATTACCGCGACGGCATCGGCGCGGACGCGAACACGGTCGCCTCGACCCTCGGCACCACCGAGGTGATCCCGGTTCTGGTGCTCCCGACCGACCGCAGCATCCGGTTCGAGGAGACCAGCAAGGACGTCATCCACTCGTTCTGGGTGCCCGAGCTGCTCTTCAAGCGGGACGTCTTCCCGGGCAACGTCCGCAACGTCTTCGAGGTCGACCGGCTCACCACCGAGGGCGCGTACGTCGGCCGCTGTGCCGAACTCTGCGGCACCTACCACTCGATGATGAACTTCGAGCTGCGGGTGGTCTCGCCGGAGGAGTACGACCGGTTCCTGGCGGCGAAGAAGGCCGGCCAGTCGACCCAGGACGCGCTCACCTCGATCGGCGAGGACCCGCTGGCCACCACGACGGAGCCGTTCAAGACCCGGCGTGACGAGAACAACTTCAACAAGACCAGCGCTACCGGCGTGGGAAGCTGAGGACGGGCATGAAGTCTGAGTGGCGCCTCTTCGGCATCCTCGCGGTCTTTCTGTTCATCGCGACCTTCGTCTACGCGGGTTGGACCGATGGCCAGATGGGCCACGTGGACTGGATCGGCAGCACCGCGCTGGCGCTGTCCACCCTGCTCCTGTTGATGTGCGGTGGCTTCTTCTGGTTCGTCTCCCGGCGGATCGACCCGCGTCCGGAGGACCGTCCGGACGCGGAGATCTCCGAGGGCGCCGGTGAGGTCGGCTTCTTCAGCCCCGGCAGCTACTGGCCGTTCGGCCTGGCCGTGTCGGCCAGCATCGCCGGCCTCGGCCTGGTGTTCTGGCTCTGGTGGCTGATCGGCGTGGGCCTGCTCGCGGTCATCTTCTCCGCCTGCGGCCTGCTCTTCGAGTACTACTCCGGCACCCGGCGCACCGCCGAGCACTGAGCCGGCAGCACGTTCACCGCCGTCGACCGGGGATCCCCCCGGTGGCTCGACCCCGCTGAGGGTCGACCACCGCCGGATCCCCGGTCGACGGTTTTTTGCGCGAACTGATCAGACGACGGCGCACAGACACCCGCGAAAAGCCCCGCGAAAGTGCTGCCAGCGGCCCGAACCGGCCGGTGGGTAGGGTCGGGGAGGGTGTCAGCCCTCTTCGGCGGCCTTGGCGGCCCTGGCGACCTCGATCCAACGGTCGAGGGTACGGGCGGCGGCGCCGGAGTCGATCGACTCCTCGGCGACCCGCAGCCCCTCGCGCATCGAGGTGGTCAGATCGCCGTCCAGACCCTTGGCGGCGGCCAGCGCGGCGGCCGTGTTGACCAGCACCGCGTCCCGGACCGGTCCGCGCTCCCCGGCGAGCAGCCGGCGGGCCGCGTCGGCGTTGAAGGTGGCGTCGCCGCCGCGCAGGTCACCCGGGGCGGAGCGGGGCAGGCCGAGGTCGAGCGAGTCGAGCACCGTCTCGGTCACCCGGCCGTTGCTGGCGATCCAGACCCGGGTCGGCGCGGCGGTGCTGAACTCGTCCAGCCCGTCCTCACCGCGCAGCACCAGCACCGAGTCGCCACGGGCGGCGAACACGCCGGCCATCACCGGCGCCATCCGCTGGTCGAAGCAGCCGACGGCGGCGGCCCGGGGGCGGCCCGGATTGGTCAGCGGACCGAGGAAGTTGAAGGCGGTCGGCACGCCGAGTTCCCGGCGCGGAACCGAGGCGTGTCGAAAGCCGGGGTGGAACCGGGCGGCGAAACAGAAGCCGATCCCGACCTCGGTGACGCACCGTGCCACCCCGGCCGGGCTGAGGTCGAGCGGGATGCCGAGGAATTCGAGCAGGTCGGCGGCACCGCACGAGGAGGAGGCGGCCCGGTTGCCGTGCTTGACCACGCGTACGCCGGCTCCGGCCACCACCATCGCGGTCATCGTCGAGATGTTGACCGTGTGCGCCCGGTCGCCGCCGGTGCCGACCACGTCGACCGCGCCGGCCCGGATCTCGTCCGGCAGGTCCACCAGCACCGCGTTGGCGAGCATCGCCTCGACCAGACCGGCCAGCTCGGGGGAGGTCTCGCCCTTGGCCCGCAGCGCCATCGCGAACCCGGCGATCTGGACCGGGGTGGCCGACCCGGACATGATCTCGCCCATCGCCCAGGCCGTGTCGGCGGTGGACAGTTCCTCGGCCCGCAGCAGCGCGGCGAGAAGGTTCGACCAGGTCCGTTCGCCCACGGTGGGCCTCCCGAGCGGGGGTTGGGATACGGGCTGTGGCGGGAGCGTCCCCGGTGGGCCCGAGCCGCAGGGGAGCGGGTCGGGCCGGGCCGGCGTCAGGCCGCGGTGCTCGCCCCGCTCGCGCGTACGCGCAGCAGGTCGGCGACGGTCCGGCCGGTGGTCACCGGGTCGAGCGGGTGCACCAGGGTCGCGTCGACCTGGGCGTACGCGGCCAGCCATCGGTCCGCCGCGCGGGCGATCACCACGCAGGTCGGCGGCGCGTCCTCACGGTCGTCCTTGATCTGCCGGGCGATGCCGATGCCGCCGGCCGGGGTCGCCTCACCGTCGAGCACCATCAGGTCGATCTCGTAGGTGTCGACCAGCCGGACACACTCCGCGTAGCTGGAGGCGTCGACGAACTCGACCGTGAGGTCACTGGCCGGGCGGGTGCCCACGGCGAGGCGCATCCGGTCCCGGACCTGCGGGTCGTCGCTGTACAGCAGGACGGTGTAAAGGCGTTCGGTCATCGGTCCCAGGGCTCCCAGGTCGTAGCTGCCCGCTGATCGTACCGGGCGCCGCCGGGCGCCCCGGTTCCACCCGTGGACCGGGGCCGGGCCCGCCCGGATGGCGGGACCGGGGGTACGTCGCCCCGGCCGCCCGCGCTCAGCCCGGCGTGTCCGCCGGCGTGGCGGCAGCGGAGCCGGCGGCGGCCTCGGCGTGTTCGCGGGCCTCCTGGCGGTCGAGTTCCCGGTCGACCCGGCGGGCCTCGCGCTCGGACTGGCGCATCCACTGCAACACCAGGACCGCGATCATTGTCACGCTGACGAACTCGCCACCGGCCCAGAGGATGCCGCCGGCGACCTTCTGGTCGGACCAGGGGTCGGCCCAGTCGAGGGCGAGCGAGGGGTACCAGTCGCCGCCGAAGAGGGTGGAACTCTGCATTACGGTGAGCCCGAGCACGGTGTGGAACGGCACCGAGAGCAGCATCAACAGCGCCCGCGCCGGGTACGGCCAGCGGCCGGGGAGCGGGTCCAGCCCGACCAGCGGCCAGAAGAACAGGCAGCCGGTGAGGATGAAATGGGCGTGGATCAGTTCGTGCGCCCACGCGTGTTCGAGGGTGAACCGGTAGAGGTCAGTGAAATAGAGCACGAACGGGTTGACCACGAACAGCCCGAAGGCGAACAACGGGAAGGCGAGCACCCGGGCCACCCGACTGTGCACCACGGCGAGCAGTCGGCGACGCGGCGCACCGGTGAGCGTACGCAGCGCGAGGGTCATCGGTGCGCCGAGCGCGAGGAAGATCGGTGCGATCATCGACAGCACCATGTGCTGGACCATGTGTACGGAGAGCAGCGACGTGTCGTACGCGTGCAGTCCGCTGACCGTGACCGCCGCTATCGAGCCGAGTCCGGGGCCGATGAACAGCACCGTACGGGAGACCGGCCAGTGGTCGCCGCGTACCCGCAGCCGGTGGACCCCGTACAGGTAGAGGCCGGTGGCGAGCACGAGCCCGACGGCCAGCCAGCTGTCCAGCCTGGTCTGGCTGAAGATCGCGGAGACGGTGAACGGGGGCGGAGCGGAACCCTCGGCCGACGCCAGGGATGGTGTCAAGGTCGAGGTGAGGGTGTGGATCGGATCGACGCGCAGCACGTTTTTCAGGCTAGGCCAGTCGAACCGGACGGGGTTAACTACCCCGGAACTCGTGCCGGTTTTGCCACCCCGAGGATCGCGGGTGCTGATCGGGGGCAATAATGACCGCGTGACAGCGGCCCCAGCCATTGACAAGAGCCGGATCCACTCTCTGACGCGTCCCAACATGGTCAGCGTCGGGACGATCGTGTGGCTCTCCAGCGAACTGATGTTCTTCGCGGCGCTCTTCGCGATGTACTTCTCCATCCGTGCGGCTGCACCGGAGCAGTGGGAGAAGCACACCGAGGTGCTCAACGTCCCGTACGCGACGACGTTCACGGTGATCCTGGTGTTGTCCTCGGTCACCTGCCAGCTCGGCGTCTTCGCCGCGGAGCGGGGTGACGTGCACGCGCTGCGGCGCTGGTTCACGCTCACCTTCGTGATGGGCCTGATCTTCGTGCTTGGTCAGCTCAACGAGTACCGCACCCTGGTGCACGAGGGCGTCAAGATCAACACGGACGGCTACGGATCGATGTTCTATCTGACCACCGGCTTCCACGGCCTACACGTCACCGGTGGTCTGATCGCGTTCATCATCTTCATGATGCGCACCACCATGGGTCGGTTCACCCCGGCTCAGGCCACCTCGGCGATCGTCGTGTCCTACTACTGGCACTTCGTCGACGTCGTGTGGATTGCGCTGTACGGCATGATCTACTGGCTTCAGTGATCATGGCGCCGTCACCTTGCGCGCCGACGCCCCGTCCCTGAGAAAAGGTCGAGACACCGTTAAGGACACAGGCCATGACTTCTGACACCCCCAGCGCGCGATCCGGCGCGGCCGGCTCCGACGCGGGCGGCCCCGGGACGCGGGCCAGCCGGGGCGATCGCCAACGCGGCATCTTCGCGCGGCTGCGCAGCGGCCGGTCCGCGCCCCGCAGCCGGGGCCGCCGGCGGCTGGGCGCCGCGGTGCGCCTGGTGGCCGCCCTGATCCTGGCCGGCGGTGCCTACACCGTGTTCGCGCCCGGTCTACAGGCGCAGGACACCCCGCAGCTCTCCAGCGCGGCCCAGGAGGGCAAGGCGCTCTTCGACGTCAGCTGCGTCTCCTGCCACGGCCGCAACGCCCAGGGCATCGAGGGCCGCGGGCCGAGCCTGATCGGCGTCGGCTCCGCCTCGGTCGAGTTCCAGGTGGGCTCCGGCCGGATGCCGCTGGGCCGCCAGGAGGCCCAGGCCGAGCGGAAGCCCCCGGTCTTCAACGAGGACCAGACCACCCAGCTCGGCCAGTACGTCCAGGAACTCGGCGGTGGGCCGCAGGTGCCCGAGCGCGAGAACCTGCGGGCCGGCGGGGACGTCGCCGAGGGCGGCGAGCTCTACCGGATCAACTGTGCCGCCTGCCACGGCTTCGGCGGCGGCGGTGGCGCCCTCTCCTCGGGCAAGTTCGCCCCCAACCTGAAGCCGGCCACCGACCGGCAGCTGTACGCCGCGATGCTCACCGGCCCGCAGAACATGCCGGTCTTCGGTGACAACCAGATCCGCCCGGAGGAGAAGGCGGACATCATCGCGTTCGTGCAGGAGACGCTGAAGCACGAGCAGGACCCGGGTGGCTTCTTCAACCTCGGCCGGTTCGGGCCGTCCACCGAGGGTCTGGCCATCTTCCTGGTCGGCATCGTCGCGCTGGTCTTCACCAGTCTCTGGATTGCGGGGAAGTCATGAGTGAGCGGAGCGAACGAATCATCGGTGCTGTGTCTACTCATGCCAGCGCCGAGTGCAGCGAGGGGATGGCATGAGCACCGGCACGTCTAGCCACGGGACGGCCGAGCAGGACGAGCTCGACCTGCACGACCCCAGGCTGTCGCACTTCGAGGTCATGAAGGAAGGTGCGCGCCGGGACGGCATCGAGATCGTCCACTACGAGCCGCCGTTCCCGGTCCTCGGCACCAAGGCCGAGCGTCGGCTGACCCGTACGATTTCGTTGTTCTTCCTGCTCACCGGCCTGGCCTCGACCGCCTTCCTGGCGATCTACATCTGGTGGCCGTGGGAGTACAAGCCGGGCTCCGGCGACGACAAGGTCTTCACCCCGCTGCTCGGCCTGACCCTCGGCCTCGCGCTGCTCGGCATCGGCTTCGGCATCCTCGCCTGGGGCAAGAAGCTGCTGCCGAAGGAGGTGTCGATCCAGGGTCGGCACGACGGCGGCTCGGACCCGACCGACCGGAAGATCGCCGGTAGCACGATCGTCTACATGGCCGAGGAACTCGGCTTCAAGCGCCGGCCGCTGCTCGGCTTCGCCGCGCTGGCCGGGCTCGCCCCGGTCGGTCTGGTCGCGGCGGCACCGCTGGTCGGTGGTCTGATCCAGCAGCCGCACAAGAACAACCAGATGTTCACCACCGGCTGGGCTCCGGCCGAGGGTGGCAAGAAGATCCGGTTGACCCGCGAGGACGGCTCGCCGCTGCGTCCCGAGGACGTCAGCGCCGGTGGCCAGCTCACCGTCTTCCCGGGCATCGAGGACGGCGTCAGCAACAAGCACGCCGACTCCCCGACCCTCCTGATCCACCTGCGCGAGGACGACGCCCGCCGGGCCCAGATCGCCAACGAGGACACCGGGCACGCGAACTTCATGTGGGGCAACTACATCGCCTTCTCGAAGATCTGCACGCACGCGGGCTGTCCCGCGAGCCTGTACGAGCAGCAGACCAACCGGCTGCTCTGCCCGTGTCACCAGTCGCAGTTCCTGATCACCAGCAATGCCCGGCCGGTATTCGGGCCCGCCAGCCGTCGCCTGCCTCAGCTGCCGATCGAGGTGGACGAGGAAGGCTTCTTCGTGGCGAAGTCCGACTTCACCGAGACCGTCGGGCCAGACTTCTGGGAGCGGCCGTGAAGCGCCGAAAGTTCGACGTAGCAGCGGTGCCGGGCAAGGCTGCCGGCGAGGTCGACGACCGGCTGCAGGTGGCCACCCCGTTGCGGGCGCTGCTGAACAAGGTCTTCCCGGACCACTGGTCGTTCCTGCTGGGCGAGATCGCGCTGTTCTCGTTCGTCGTGCTGCTGCTGACCGGTGTGTTCCTGACCTTCTTCTTCGAGCCGGCGATGACCGAGGTCACGTACAACGGCAGCTACGCGCCGCTGCGCGGGGCGCACATGTCGGCCGCGTACGCCTCCACCCTGGACATCTCGTTCGATGTCCGCGGTGGTCTGATCATGCGGCAGATGCACCACTGGGCCGCGCTGATGTTCATGGCGTCGATCGTCGTGCACATGATGCGGATCTTCTTCACCGGCGCGTTCCGCAAGCCGCGTGAGCTGAACTGGATCATCGGTACGCTGCTGTTCTGGATCGGCTTCCTGGCCGGCTTCAGCGGTTACTCCATCCCGGACGACGGCCTCTCCGGCACCGGCCTGCGGATCGCCTCGGCGATCATGCTCTCCATCCCGGTGATCGGCTCCTGGCTCACCTCGTCGATCTTCAATGGCGAGTTCCCCGGCGACATCATCATCAGCCGGTTCTACATCGCCCATGTGCTGCTGATCCCCGGTCTGCTGCTGGCGCTGATCACCGCCCACCTGGGCCTGGTCTTCAAGCAGAAGCACACCCAGTGGCCCGGCCCCGGCCGGACCAACAGCAACGTGGTCGGGGAGCGGATGTTCCCCCGCTACGCGCTGAAGCAGGGCGGCTTCTTCATGATCGTCTTCGGCGTGATCGCGCTGCTCGGCGGTCTGTTCCAGATCAACCCGATCTGGCTGTTCGGCCCGTACGAGGCATGGGTGGTCTCCTCGGCCAGCCAGCCCGACTGGTACGTCATGTTCCTCGACGGGTCGACCCGACTGATGCCGGCCTGGCAGATCAACCTGCCGATCGGTGACGGGTACGTCATCCCGCCGCTGTTCTGGCCGACCGTCGTACTGCCGGGCATCCTGACCATGTTGCCGATCTTCTACCCGTTCATCGAAGCGCGGTTGAACAAGGACAACAAGATCCACAACCTGTTGCAGCGCCCCCGGGACAACCCCAGCCGTACCGCGCTCGGTGCGATGGCGGTCTCGTTCTACCTGGTGCTGACCCTCTCCGGGGCGAACGACGTCATCGCCGACAAGTTCTTCATCAGCCTGAACGCGATGACCTGGGCCGGCCGGATCGGTCTGATCCTGGTGCCGCCGCTGGCGTACTACGTCACCTACCGGCTCTGCCTGGGTCTCCAGCAGCACGACCGCGAGGTGCTGGCGCACGGCGTCGAGACCGGCATCATCCGCCGCCTGCCGGACGGTCGTTTCATCGAGGTGCACCAGCCGCTGGCCGACACCGACGAGCACGGCCACGGCCAGCTTGAGTACGTCGGCTGGGTGGTCCCGAAGAAGATGAACCGCCTCGGCGCGCTCGGGCCGGCCATCAAGGGCTTCTTCTACCCGATCGAGAAGCCGGTCGAGGCCCCCGTCTCACCGGGCCACCCCCCGGTGGAACCCCTGGATCGCGAGGAAATCGGCAGCAAGCACTAACCCCCCCTCCCGCACCACCAGCCCCAACGTGGCGCCCGCCAACCCGGCGGGCGCCACGGCTTTCCCCCACCCCACCCCACCCCCCGTTCCCTTGCGCCGTTGATCATGAAGTTAGCGCAGGTTTTTCGCTCCGGACGCGCGCTAACTTCATGATCAACGTGTAAGGGGCGGGTGGGGGTGGGGTGGGTTGCGTGTGGGGGCTGCAACGGGGTAAGCGGGTGCTGTCCAACGATGCGAGGGGGGAAGCACATGTTGGCTGTCAAACGCTTGGGGATAGGCGCCGGTCTGGCGATGCTCGGGTTGGCGCTGGTGAGCCTGGCGCCCGCTACCGCCGCACGTGGTGCCGCCGCGCCGTCCCAGCAGGATTCGCAGTATCTACAGGCGATCCACCAGGCAAATCTGGCCGAAATCGCCAGCGGGAACCTGGCCCGACAGAATGGTACGAACAAGCAGGTCCAGGATCTCGGCTCAAAATTCGTGATGGACCACGCCGCGCTGGATAAACAGGTGCAGAGCACCGCCTCGTCCACCGGGGTGACCCTGCCCGACTCGCCGACCCCGGACCAGCAGGCGGTCATCAGTCAGTTGCAGGGCACCAGCGGCGCCGCCTTCGACACCCAGTGGATCTCGGCGGAGCTGACCGCGCACCTGAAGAACATCCAGGCGACCCAGACCGAGCTGGCGCAGGGCTCGGACCCGGCGGTCAAGAAGGTGGCCCAGGCCGCCCTGCCGAAGCTCCAGATGCACTTCGACGAGTTGCTGCAACTGGCCCGGAAGCTCGGCGTACCGGTGCCGGCCAACCCGTCCGTCGGCCCCACCCCGAACCCGAGCGCACCCAGCCCGGGCCGCTCGTCGGGATCGCCGAGCCCGAGCCCGAGCCCGACCAGCACCGGCAACGCACCCGGTCCGGGATCGACGCTCTCGCCCAACCCCGGTGTCAGCTGACCCGTAGCTGATCCCACCCGGAGCGAACCACGCCGCCCGCCAGCGAACGAGAGCTGGCGGGCGGCGGGTCGTCGGCAGGACCGGCCCAGGCGCTGGATCTGACCAAGGCGCTGGATCTGACCAAGGCGGCGAGCCCGGCCAAGGTCGTCAGCGTGACCAAGGCGGTGAGCCTGACCTGGGCCGAGGGTGACCGAGGCGCCGAGGGTGGCTCGGGTGCCGGGTGAGGGCGGGTCAGTCCGCGTCGGCGAGGCCGATCGCGAACGCCTCCTCCAGATCGTGCTGGGAGTAGGCCCGGAAGGCGATGTGCGACTCGGTGTTCATGACACCGGGCACCTTCGAGATCCGGCCGGCGATCACCTCGGCGATCTGGTCGAACTCGCGTACCCGCACGACGGCGATCAGGTCGACGTTGCCGGCGACCGAGTAGACCTCGCTGACCCCGGGCAGGGCGGCGAGCGCCTCGGCCACCTCGGGAATCGAGTCGGTCGCGCAGTCGATGAGGACGATCGCGGTGATCACCGTCGGGCTCCTTTCGTGGACCTGCCGCTCATGCTAGAGGGTCACCGACGGTCATGGTCAGCTCGCGGCCGACCCGGACCGCGCCCACCAGGCACTCGCCCTCGGCCACCACGCCACCGGGCCAGACCACGGATGAGCGGACGGTGCCGCGTACCTCGGCGCCGGCACCGACCACCGCGCGGTCGAGCCCGCCGGTCACCGTCGCGGTCGGATCGACCAGGTTGCCGCCCCCGGCGGCGTGCAGGTTCGCGGCCAGGTAGTCGGCGGGCGTGCCGGTGTCCAGGTACGTGCCGGCGTACGGCACCACGGTCAGCTCCCCGGCCGCCTGGGCGGGTCGCCACACCGCCCGCACCAACTCGGCCGGTTCCACCGGCAGGTCGCGTACGTGGTGCCAGGGCAGCAGTGAGAACCCGGCGAACCGGTGACCGGCGAAACCGTACGGGTCGGCCGGGTCGGCCAGCGGCTGGCCGAGCAGGCGTACGGTCCGGCCGTCCCAGCCGGCGAGCAGCGCGGCGATGTCCGGCCCCGGTACGGCATCCGGGTCGGCCAGGTAGCTGTCGGCGTTGCCGACCAGTACGCCCCGCCCGTCGATCCAGTCGCGCAGGTTCGCCACCCCACCGGCGGTGCCGAGCGGGGAACCTGGCTCGACCGACAGTTGTGCCCGCGCGCCGACGTGACGTACCACCTGGTCGCCGAGGTAGCAGGCGTTGACCGCTACCCGGTCGACGCCGGTGAAGCCCAGCGCCGCCACCCGGTCCAACGCCCGATCCAGCAGCGGTACGTTGCCGATCGGGCAGAGCGCTTTCGGCACCCGCTCGGTCAGCGGCCGCAGCCGGGTCCCCTCACCGGCGGCCAGGATGATCGCGCAGATCCCGTCGGGTGCGCCGCTCATGCTGCCGGTCCGGGATCGGTCCGTCCCGGCTCGTCGGCCTCGGGGCCGCCCACCCGTGACTCGCCGCCCCCGGCCACGGCGGAGGCCAGCGGGCCGATGCCGTAGCGGCCGAGCAGTCGTGCGGTCGACGTGGTCAGCCGGGGCAGGTCGTCCAGGGGAAACCAGGCCGCCTCGTAGACCTCGCCACCGTCGACCACCAGCGGTGTGCTGGCCGCCGGCACCGAAGCCTCGAAGACACAGTCGACCCAGCCCTTCAGGTGGATCACCGCGTTCGGGGTGGCCGGGCGCAACTGCTCCGGTGCCAGCCGTACGCCGGACTCCTCGTACAGCTCGCGGGCGGCACCGACGATCGGCTCCTCCCGGTGCTGGAGCAGCCCGGCCGGCAGGCTCCAGCCGTTGCCGGGCGGTTGGCGCAGCAACAGCAGCCGTCCCGGCTCGGGTGCGTCCGCGTCGTAGAGCAACGTGACCGCGCCGACGATGAACTTGGGTACGGCCAGCCGGACGAGTTTCCGCCGTACCGGGTGGGGCAGTCGGTAGAACGCGCGGTAGAACAGGGCCCGGGTTGCTCGACGGGTGATCACAAAACCAGGCTAGAGGTCGATGGGGCGGTCGGGGGCAGGCGGGGCATGAAGCGTCACTCGGGTTGGTCGACCAGGGCGATCAGCCGGTCGACCACCAGGTCCGGCTCGATCGCCCGGTCGACCACGGCGACCAGCAGGGTTTCGAGGTCGGGATAGCCCAGCTCCTCGGAGAGCCGGCGCAGCGGCAGATCGTTGGCCAGGCCCCGATCGTGCTTGCGCAGGGTCAGCCCGATCGTCGCGCGACCGAGGCGTACCTTGTCCGCGATCGAGATGCCGGGCTCCTGGTGTTCGGCGAAGAACCGGTTGATCTGCATCTGGGCGTGCGGGGACTTGACGAACTCCAGCCACTCCCGGCGGGGGCCGGTCGGCTCGGTCGCCATGTCGAGATCGCTGTGCCCGTCCGCCTCGGTGAAGATCTCGACCACGTCGCCCTCGTCGAGCGGGGAGGCCAGCGGCACCAATCGCCCGTTGATTTTCGCGGCGAGACAGTGGTCGCCCTTGTGGATGCTCAGCTCGTACGCCAGGTCGACCGGGGTGGACCCGGACGGCAGCACGATCTGGCGCCCCTCGGCGAAAACCTGGATCTGGTTCTCCGCGAGGTCGCCTCGGAGCGACCGGAGGAACTGTGCCGAGTCGGAGGAGGTCTCCTGCTCCCAGTCGAGCACCCGGCGCAGCCAGTCGAGCTGGTTGACGCTGGATCCGCCGGCGGTCTGGGGGAACCGGAACTCGGCGGCGATGCCGTACTCGGCGGACTGGTGCATGGCCTTGGTCCGGATCAGCACCTCGACCGTGCGCTCCTCCGGACCGATCACGGTGGTGTGCAGGGAACGGTAGAGGTTGTTCTTCGGCGAGGCGATGAAGTCCTTGAACCGGCCCGCGACCGGCCGCCACATGCCGTGGATCGCGCCCAGTGCGGCGTAACAGTCGGTGTCCGGGCCGTCCACCACGATCGCGATCCGGGGCAGGTCGAACGGGATCGAGTGCTCCCCGGCGACGGTGTCCTTCCAGATCGAGTAGTAGTGCCGGGGGCGGGCCTCGACCATGCTGACCACCCGGTTGCGGCGCAGCACCACCCGGGCCCGGCCGACCACGTCCTGGAGGTAGCTCGCCCACCGTGGACGGTTGTTGACGTGTTCCTCGATCCGGGAGTACTGCTCGGGTTCCAGGTGCATCAGCACCACGTCGTCGAGCTCCCGCTTGAGCGCCTGGATGCCCAGCCGGTCACAGAGCGGGACCAGCACCTCCAGGGTGGCGCGGGCGATCCGGGCCCGCGAGGCGGGGGAGCGGACCCCGAGCGTACGCATGTTGTGCAGCCGGTCGGCCAGCTTGATGATCAGCACCCGGACGTCCTTGCCGGCCGCGATGATCATCTTGCGGATGGTCTCCGCCTCGGCGGCCTTGCCGTAGAACGCCTTGTCGAACTTGGTCACCCCGTCGACCAGGTGCGCCACCTCGGGCCCGAAGTCGTCGGTCAGCGCCTGCAACGTGTAGCGGGTGTCCTCCACTGTGTCGTGCAGCAGCGCCGCGACCAGCGTCGTGGTGTCCATCCCCAGGTCGGCGCAGATCTGCGCGACCGCCAGCGGGTGCGTGATGTACGGCTCGCCGCTCTTGCGGAACTGCCCCCGGTGCATGTTCTCCGCCGTCGTGTAACCCCGGCGCAGGACCCCGGTGTCGGCGGTCGGATGGATGCTGCGATGACTGCGGGCCAACTGGGTCACCGGGTCGTCTTCCCCGGGTGACCAGGACAGCAGCGAACGCAGACGTCTGGTCAGCGGTAACTCGCCCGGTCGGGTCGTCTGGGCGCCTCCGAGAGCGGCGCCGTGTCCGGCGTCGACGTCCACGCGGAGACACCTCCTCAACCCGGCTCCCCTACGGACCGGCGAGGTCGTACGGGAGCAGCCCGAATGAAACGGGCAGGACTGCACTTCCTTAACAGCCTAGTTGGGTTGACGTAGTCCGATCGGTCAGTTGCTCATAGGCGTTCGGTCGAGAGTTGGGCGGAGGACGCCGACTCGGCCTTGGTGAGAAGGTCCCGAAACCGTGCCGCGCCGCGTACCGGTGACGCCCAGCCGGCGGAAACCTCGACCAGCCGCGTCTCCGGACGCTCCAACCAGGCCAGTATCCGCTCGGTCTCCTCGGCGGAGGCATTCGGTACCGGACCGTGACCGGGCAGCACCGTCTCGGCGGTCGCCCGGACCAGATCGAGCACCGGCCGGGGATGCACCCCCGGCGCGGCGGTCGCCGCCCCGGCCAGCCGCCCGTACCGGACCACCGCCAGCTCCCAGCCGCCCGCATCGGTGCGTCGGGCCGCCGCCAGCTCACCGATCGAGGTCAGTCCGGCCAGCCGCTGCATCCGCAGGGTGGCCCGGAGCACCGCGGCCAGCCGGCCCCGTACGGTCGCCGCCTCCTCGTAGCGGTGCTCGGCGGCCAACACCTCGATCCGAGCCAGCAGCGCGTCGACCACCACCTGCGGATCCTCCCGGGTGGCGACCCGCAGCGGGATGGTCGCCCTGCGCTCGTACTCCTGCGGGGTTATCCGGTGCTCGCAGGGTGCCGCGCACCGACCCAGCTCGGCCAGCGCGCAGGCCGGCGTGGTGGTGCGGGTGGAAAGCCTGTGCGTGCACTGCCGCAGCGGCACCGCGTCGTGGATGCCCGCCGCGGCCAGCTCCGCGCCGCGCCGCGAGGAGAACGGACCCAGATAGGCGTCGTCGTCCGGCGCGAGCGCCCGGACCACCGACAACCGGGGGTACGCCTCCGAGGTCAGCTTCAGCCACACCCTCCGCTCGGGAAACTTCGACCGCCGGTTGTACGGCGGCGCGTGCGCCGCGATCAGCCGCAGCTCGCGGACCTCGGCCTCCAACGCGTGCGCGCACTCGACCGCCTCCACCCGCTCGGCCGCGGCGAGCATCTCCGACATCCGGGCCCGCTTCTCACCGGCCGTGAAGTAACTGCGTACCCGGGTGGCGATGTCACCGGAGGTGCCCACGTAGAGCGGCCGGTCGTCGGCGGCCCGGAAGATGTAGACCCCCGGCACCTTCGGCAGCCCGTCGGCGAGGTAACGCTTGCGTCGCTGGGTCGGGGTGACCGCGCGGGCGAACTCGATCGTGTCGCCGAGGGTGTGCACCCCGTGCCCGCCCAGCCGGGCGATCAACCCGTGCAGCACGTCGACCGTGGCCAGCGCGTCGTCCAACGCCCGGTGGCTCGGCTGCCGGGGCGTCCGGAAGTACGCGGCCAGCGTGCCCAGCTTGCGGTTGGGCACCTCGTCGCGGGTCAGCACCCGGCGGGCCAGCGCGGCGGTGTCCAACACCCGGGGATTCGGCCAGACGTGCCCGAGCTGGGCGCAGGCGGCCTTGAGGAACCCCACGTCGTACGGGGCGTTGTGGGCCACCAGCACCGCACCCCGGATGAACTCCAGGAAACTCGGCAGCACCTGCGCGATCCGGGGCGCCGGCAACAGCATCGCCTGGGTGATCCCGGTCAGCACGGTGATGAACGGCGGGATCGGCTGGTCCGGGTTGACCAACGTGGCCAGCGTCCCGAGCTCGGTGCCGCCGCGCACCTTGACCGCCCCGATCTCGGTGATGCCGCCACCGTCCGGGGCGCCGCCGGTCGTCTCCAGGTCGACCACCACGAACGTGGTCTGGAACAGCGGCAACTCGTCCGCGGCGCCGGTGCCGGCGAGCAGGCCGTCCAGGGTGCCCTGCACGTAGCCGGGCCGGGCCGCCGCGGGGTCGGGGCGGACGGCGTCGGAGGCGCGTCGGGCCGGATCCGACCCGGTCCGGGGCCGGGGCGGGCCGGGCCGGGGGACAATGGGCTCGGGTTGTGCCATTCGGGCAGGTTAGGGCCTGGGTACGACAGGCGCGCACCATCCGTACCGTTGGTAACAGCCGATCTACCACAAGAGATCATCTGAGTCATCGGGCGCTCGTGGCGTCGGCGGTGGGAGACTGGGCGCATGCCCCTCACCGAACCGACCGACGACCGCCTCCCCGAACCGGGGGTGGCCGCCGTGCCGGCCGTCGACGGGGATGGTGAGCAGGACGCGCTCCTGGAACTCGAACCGGAGCCCGTACTGCCCGAACCGGTCCGGCAACGGATCGTCGCGCTGACCGCCGTCGCCCTGCCCGGCCTGCCGACCGAGGAACTGCCGGTCCCGCTGCGCCGGGTGGCGAAGTTCGCCCCCAACCGGCGGGCCCGGCTCGGCGCCCCGATGATCGCCAGCCAGCTCGCCTCCGACCCGCTGTTCCGGCAACGGATCACCAAGCGGGTGCTCGGCGACGCGGGGGAACTCGGCGCCGCCGTGATCGCCGGCACCGCCCCGGCAGCCGCCGACCCGGTGGAGGTCGCCGCCCTCGCGTACCTGGTCCGCCCGCGCGGCTGGCGCGAACTGGTCGAGGCGGCCGGCGTCGCGGTCCGGGCCGAGGCGGACAGCGCGGTCGTCGCCGAACTGGTCCGGGAGGCCGAACAGCGGGCCACCCGGGCCGAACACGACCGCGCCGTCGCCCGGGTCGAGGCCGACAAGCTCCGCGACGAACTGGCCCGGGTCCGGGAGGAACTGGGCCAGCTCCGCGAGGAGTCCCGGGTGCTGGGCCGGTCGTTGCGCGAGTCCCAGGCCAAGGAACGCAAGGCCAGCGAGATGCTTGCCACCGAGAAGGGCCGGGCCGCCCGGCTCGGCGCCGACCACGACGCCGAACTGCGCCGCCTGCGGGCCCGGCTGGCCGAGGCCGAGGCGGTGGCCGGTGCCACCCGGCAGACCGCCAAGGAGGCCCGCTCGGTCGACGACGCCCGGCTCTGGCTGCTGCTGGAGACCATCGGCCAGGCCGCCGTCGGGCTGCGCCGGGAGCTGGCCCTCGACCCCGCCGACCGGATGCCGGCCGACTACGTCGCGGACGCGTTCGCCGAGCGTCCGGCGTCGGCCACCTCCGCCCGCGCCCTGGACACCGACGACCCGGCCCGGCTCGACGAACTGCTCACCATGCCCCGGGTGCACCTGGTGGCGGACGGCTACAACGTGACCAAGCGGGGCTTCGGCGAGATGTCGCTGGAACAGCAGCGCAAACGCCTGATCACCGGCCTCGGCGGGCTGGCCGCGCAGACCGGGGCCGAGGTCACCGTGGTCTTCGACGGCGCCGAGCGGATGCACGGGCTGCCGCCCGCGCCACGCGGCGTACGGGTGCTCTTCTCCCGCAAGGGCGAAACCGCCGACGACCTGATCCGCCGGCTCGTCCGGGCCGAACCCGCCGGCCGCCCGGTGGTCGTCGTCTCCTCCGACCGCGAGGTAGCCGACGGTGTACGCCGCCACGGCGCCTACCCCCTCGGCGCCGACTCCCTCCTCCGCCGCCTAGCCCGCTCCTAACCCACCCCACCCCACCCCCACCCGCGCCGCGCCGTACCCCACCCGCGCCGCGCCGTACCCCGGCGCTGGCGCGCGCTCATACAGAGAATGAGTGGCTATTCGTCCCCGGATAGCCACTCATTCTCTGTATTAGTCGCACTGGCGGTTATGGGGGTGGTGGTGGGTTTGTCGTACCCCTGACTTAGCGTCGATGTGACTGAGGGTGGCCGGAGCGCGACAGGGGCCGGCCGTACCGCTAGGAGGAGCGATGCTCATCGACTGCGACAGTTGCACGGCGCGGGGGCCGTCCTGTGACGGCTGCCTGGTCAGCGCCCTGATCGACCAGCCAGCCGCCGAGGCCGGGCCGACCGCGGAGGAGCACCGGGCGATCGAGGTCTTCACCCGGGCCGGGTTCGAGGTGTCGGTGCTGTCCGGGCCCGCGCCCGCCGCCCTGCCCCTGACCTCCGGCCGCCGCACCCGCCGCCGCCGCGTTGCCTGACCGGCTGCCGCGTTCCCTGAGCGGCTGCGGTGTCGCCTGACCGGCCCGCTCGGGGTGCGCTGCGCTTAGGATGGGCCCCGCCGCACGGGCCAACGGGAGGAGCGACACGGATGACGCCTCGGGGGTGGGCGGTCGTGACGCTCGTCGCACTGGTGGTCCTGCTGATCGCCAGCAGCGCGCTGCTGGTGCCGTGGCACCGTCCACCGGCGCCCCGCGCCGACCAACTCGCGGCCCTGCGTGAACTGGCGCCGGACGAGGTGGCCCGCGCCCGGACCTTCCGCGCCGCGCTGCGCCCCGGCTCGTACGGCGCACTGCTCGTCGGCCTGCTGATCGCCCTGCTGCTCGGCCTGACCCCACTCGGCGGCAAACTGATCGGCCTGGTCAGCCGCCCGTTCGGCGAGCACTGGATCGCCCAGGCGGTGCTCGGCGGGCTGGCCGTGGTGCTCGTCGCCGACCTCGTCACCCTCCCGTTCGCGGCCTGGCGGCACGCCGTGGTGACCCGCTACGGCCTGTCCACCCAGAGCTGGGGCGGCTGGGGCGTGGACCTGCTCAAGTCGTACGCGGTCAGCGCCGTGATCGGGGCAATCGCGCTGCTCGGGTTCTACGCCGTGACCCGGTTCGCCCCGCGCTGGTGGTGGGCGCTCGGCGCGGCCGGTGCCGCCGTACTGGTGGTGCTGCTCTCGTTCGTCCTGCCGGTGCTGGTCGAGCCGGTGTTCAACCGGTTCACCCCGATGCCGGCCGGGCCGCTGCGGACCGAGCTGATGGCGTTGGCCGAACACGACCGGGTGCCGGTACGCGACGTCCTGGTCGCCGACGCCTCCCGCCGGACCCGCGCCGTCAACGCGTACGTCTCCGGGTTCGGCCCGACCCGCCGCATCGTCGTCTACGACACCCTGCTGCGCGAGGCGACCCCGGACGAGGTGACCAGCGTCGTGGCGCACGAACTCGGCCACGCCAAGGACCAGGACGTGCTCTCCGGCACCCTCACCGGCGCGCTCGGCGCCGCCGCGGCGGTGACCGCGCTCTACCTGCTCGGCTCCTGGGGCGGACTGCTCCGGGCAGCCGGTGTCGACTCGATCGCCCAACCGCGCGCCTTCGCCCTGCTCTTCGCCGTCGTCGCGATCGTCGGCCTGGTCAGCACCCCGGCCCAGGCGCTGCTGTCCCGGCGGGTCGAGGCACGGGCCGACGCGCACGCGCTCGACCTGACCGGGGACCCGGCCACCTTCGAGGCGATGCAGCGGCGGCTGGCCACGGTGAACCTGGCCGACCCCGACCCGCCCCGCTGGGAGTACCTCTACTCCGCCTCCCATCCGTCGACGGTGGAGCGGATGGCCGCCGCGCGTGCGTACGCCCGGGGCGACGGCCGGTGAGCCGAACCCTGGTGATCACGAACGACTTCCCACCCCGGGCCGGCGGGATCCAGTCGTTCGTGCACAACCTCGCCGTACGCCAACCGGCCGGCTCGATCGTGGTCTACGCCTCGACCCATCCGGGCGCGGAGAAGTTCGACGCCGAGCAGCCGTTCGAGGTGGTCCGCGAGTCGACCGGGATGCTGCTGCCGACGCCCTCGGTCGCCCGGCGGGCAGCCAGGCTGGCCGCCGAGTACGACTGCGACACGCTCTGGTTCGGTGCCGCCGCCCCGCTCGGGCTGCTCGCGGCGGGCCTGCGCCGGCGGGCCGGGATCGGGCGGGCGGTGGCGCTCACCCACGGCCACGAGATCGGCTGGGCCGCGCTGCCCGGTGCCCGTGCCACGCTGCGGCGGATCGGCCGGGGACTGGACGTGACCACCTACCTCGGCGAGTACACCCGGATCCGGCTCGACCGGGTGCTGCACGACGTCACCGAGCTGCGCCGGCTGGCGCCCGGTGTCGACGTCGACCTGCACCATCCGGGAATCGACGCGGCCGGGCTGCGGGGCCGTTACGGGCTCACCGACCGGCCGGTGGTGGTCTGCGTGTCCCGGCTGGTGCCGCGCAAGGGCCAGGACGCGCTGATCCGGGCGCTGCCGCTGATCAGGCGCCGGGTGCCGGACGCCGCACTCTTGATCGTCGGCGGCGGGCCGTACCGGCCGACGCTGGAGAAACTGGTACGCGAACAGGACCTGTCGCGGGACGTGGTGTTCGCCGGCAACGTCGAGTGGCGGGACCTGCCGGCGCACTACGCGGCCGGTGACGTGTTCGCGATGCCGTGCCGGACCCGCAACCGTGGCCTGGACGTCGAGGGGCTCGGCATGGTGTTCCTCGAAGCCTCCGCGACCGGCCTGCCCGTGGTCGTCGGGGACTCCGGCGGCGCCCCGGACGCGGTACGCGACGGCGAGACCGGCTACCTGGTCGACGGCCGGAACGTGGCACAGCTCGCCGACCGGGTCGCGACCCTGCTCGCCGACCCGGCGTCGGCCCGGCGGATGGGTGCCGCCGGTCGGGCCTGGGTGGAGCGGGAGTGGCGCTGGGAACTCCAGGCCGACCGGCTGGCCGACCTGCTGTATCCCGCCGGTTTCCGCTCCGGTACCGGCTAGCCCCCCGCTGCGCGGTCCCGGTCAGCCTCCGGCCGCGCGGTCGCGGCTTCTAGCCTCGGTGGCCGAGCCGGTCGTGGATTCGGCCGGCCGGTTCGGGGCGACCGAAGTGCCAGCCCTGCGCGGCGTCACAGCCGAGTTCGCGCAACCGGTCGGCCTGTCCGGCGGTCTCGACACCCTCGGCCGTGACGGTCAGGTTGAGCGCGTGCGCGAGCGAGACCAGGGTGGCCAGGATGCGCTCGTCGGTGTGGCTCGCCGGGTCGTCGTCGGCGGCCTGTAGCCCGGCCACGAACGAGCCGGCCACCTTAAGCTCGCAGACCGGCAGCGAGCGCAGGTAGGCGAGGTTGGAGTAGCCGGTGCCGAAGTCGTCGATGGCGATCCGTACGCCCAACTCGGCGAGCGAGCGCAGCGCCTGCACCGGCTCGCCGGTGGTGGTCATCAACGCGCTCTCGGTGATCTCCAGCTGGAGCTTGTTCGGCGGCAGGCCGGTCCGGTCGAGCAGGGCCCGCACCTCGTCGGCCAGCCCGGCCACGTGCACCTGCCGTACCGCCAGGTTGACGCTGACGAACGGTGCGTCCGGGCTCATCGTCAACCAGCGTCGGGCCTCTCGGCACGCCTCGTTCAGCACCCAGTCGCCGAGCCGGACGATCAGCCCGGTCTCCTCGGCCAGCCCGATGAAACTGTCCGGGTGCAGGACGCCCAGCTTCGGGTGGCGCCAGCGGACCAGCGCCTCCACCCCCAGCACCCCGCCCTGGGTCAGGGACACCAGCGGTTGGTAGTCCAGGTAGAACTCGCCCCGGTCCAGCGCCCCCGGCATCGCCGCCGACAGGGCGTGCCGGGTCAGCTCCCGTTCGTTGCGTTCGGCGTCGAACAACGCCCAGCGTCCCCGACCGGACGCCTTCGCCCAGTGCAGGGTGACGTCGGCGGCCCGCATCACGTCGTCCGGGGTGGTGTCGGTGACCGGTCGCTCGACCACGCCGACGCTCGCCGAGATGGTCAGCTCGTGCCCCTCGACGACCGCCGGTTCGCTGATCGCGGCCAGCGCGGCGTCGGCGACCTTGAGCGCGTCGTCGGTGCAGGTGGTGTCCTCGACCAGGATGACGAACTCGTCGCCGCCGAGCCGGGCGACGAGGTGCTCGCCGACCCGGGCCCGCAGCCGTTCCGCGACCGAGACCAGCAACTGGTCGCCGACCGGGTGACCGAGGGTGTCGTTGACCACCTTGAACCGGTCGAGGTCGATGAAGCAGACACCGATCCGCTTGCCGCCCGCGCGGGGGCGGCGGATGGCCGCGCCGAGTCGTTCGGTGAACAGGGCGCGGTTGGGCAGGTTGGTCAGCGGGTCGTGGGTGGCCTGGTGGCGGAACCGCGCCTCGCTCTCGCGCAGCGCGCGTTCGGCCTGCTCGCGGGCGACCATGCCGGCTCGGCGGATCGACTCCTGCTCGTCGAGCGTACGGTCGTGCATCGCCCGGCTGTAGCCGGTGGCGACGGTGGCCAGCAACCGGGCCATCCGGTCCTGCGCGTCGTCCTGGGACAGGCCGAGGTCGCGCAGCAGGCGCAGCTGGATGACCTCGATGGTCCGGCCGAGGCCCTCCGCCGAGGCCACGTGCGCGGCGACGAGTGCGGCCCCCACCCGGTGCCCGGTACGCAGGTCGAACGGCTCCGACTGCAACGCGTCGGCCAGGTCGCCGGTCAGCCGTTGCAGGAGTTCCTCAAGCTGGGCCTGGGTCATCGGCAGGTAGCTGGTGCCGGCCACCGCCTTGGCCCAGGCGCGGGCGAAGGTGGGCAGCCCCGGCCGGGCGGCGGTCAACACGGTCCGGTGGCCGAGATCGTCATCCACCGTGCCGTCCCACGCCGCCCATGAACACTGCCCGCTCGGCGTCGTCCAGGCTGTCGAACGAGTCGGGGCGCCACTGCGGCACCCAGACCACACCGGGGTCGACCAGGTCGAAACCGTCGAAGAGCCGGGTGAGTTCGGCCCGGCTGCGGACCGTCAGCGGGTTGTCCGTACGTTGGTAGACGCGTTCGGCCTCCTCGCGCTCGTCGAGCGTCCGGCCGTCGTCGCTGGCCTGGGAGAGGACCAGGTGGCTGCCGGGGGCGAGGTGGTCGCGGATGGTGGCCAGGATGCCGCGCGGGTCGTCCGAGTCCGGGACGAAGTGCAGTACGGCGACCACCATGACGGCCACCGGTTGGTCGAAGTCCAGCAGCTTGCGTACGTCGGGGTGGTTCAGGATCTCGGTCGGCTGGCGGAGGTCTCCCCAGAGCGCGGTCGCCTGCTCGTTGCCGCTGAGGATCTCCCGGCTGTGCGCCACCGCGACCGGGTCCACGTCGACGTAGACCACCCGGGTGTCGGGGGCGGCCCGCTGGGCGATCTCGTGCACGTTGCCGACCGTGGGGATGCCCGAGCCGATGTCGAGGAACTGCCGGATGCCGGCGTCGATCAGGTACTGCACCGCCCGGCGGAGGAAGGCCCGGTTCGCCTGGGCCATCAGGGGCGCCTCCGGCACGGAGGCGATCATCGCCTGGGCCGCCCTGCGGTCCGCGGCGAAATTGTGCGAGCCGCCCAGGTAGTAGTCGTACATGCGGGCCACACTGGGTCGTTCGATGTCGATGCTCTGCGGTGCCCAGTCCGGCCGTTGCATGCCTACCTGCCCCTACGCTGAGAACGCACGAAATACTGCCCGGCGGGTGTTCTCCGGCTATTCTGCCCGTCGTCTGCCCAGCTATCCAGACCGCGCCGGATCGTCACCCGGATCAATGACGGCAGTCACCATCGCACGATCCCGGATCCGGTGTGGACACGGGGTCGGCGCCACGCGACGGGGTGCCGGTGGGGTGCGGTGGCCCACCCCGGCGTCGGCGGCCGTGGTCATCCGCGCCGACGCGTGGCACTCTGGGACCGTGCAGGACACCACGCTGACCGGCCCGTTGGTGGTCGTGGCCGTACTGGTCGCCGCCACCGCGTTCGGGCTGTGGCGGCGTCGCCGTGACGGCCGGCTGCGACCGGTGCTCGCCCGCCCGGCGGGTCACCCCACCGGCGCCCGCATCCGGCCCGTCGACGTGTCCGGGGCCGTGGCCTCCACGGCGGCACCCTCGACCGGAGCGTCGGCGGCGCACCGGACCGGGGAGGCGGTGTCGGCCGAGAGCGCGCACCGGACCGGGGAGGCGGAGACGGCGCACGGCGCCGGGGAAGCCGAGAAGGCGCACCGGGCCGGGGAAGCGGCAGCGGGGTCGACGGAGATCGCGGGTGCGCATCGGCCGGGGGACGGGGCGGTCGCGGATTCCGGGGCGCCGGGGATGGCGGTGGATCCGGACCTGCTGGCCGCGCTCGGCGTACGGCCCGGCACGCCCGCCACCCTGTTGCAGTTCTCGTCCGCGTTCTGTGCGCCCTGCCGGGCCACCCGACGGGTGCTCGGCGAGGTCACCGGGATGCTCGACGGCGTACGGCACGTCGAGGTCGACGCGGAGAGCCATCTCGCCGAGGTACGAGCGCTGAACATCTGGCGTACGCCGACCGTGCTGGTGGTCGACGCCACCGGCCGGATCGTCGCGCGGGCCACCGGCGTGCCGGCGAAGCCGCAGGTCGTGGCGACGTTGGCGCCGTTGCTCAGCCCCGCCGGCAGCGGTGTCGGCGAGCCGGGTGCGACGCGGCGCGGGACGACGCCGGAAGGTGCCGCCCGATGACCGCTCGCGTGCTCACCCGAAGCTCGACCGCCCGCCTGCTCACCCGACGCCGGATCGTCGATCACGGCCGACTCTGCACCAGCCTCTGTCGCTGAGCCCGGACCCCGTTAGTCCCGGCTCCCGGGTGGCCGTCACCGTGTCACCCCTTCCGACAGAGGTAACCATGCTGCTCGATCCCCGTGGCCCCCGGTTCGCCGCGGCTGTCACCACCGTGGTCCTGATCATCGTGCTGCTCACCGGGTCCGGCTGGCTGGCGCTGGCCCAGGCGGTCGTGTTCGCCATCACCGCCGCCGCTCCGCGCCGGGGGCCGTACGGGATGCTGTTCCGTGCCTTCGTGGCGCGTCGGCTGCGCCCGCCGACGGAGCTGGAACCGGCGGCGCCGGTGCGGTTCGCGCAGCTTGTCGGGCTGGTGTTCACGCTGGTCGCGGCGGCCGGTTATCTCGGCGGCGTGGACACGGTGGGTCTGGTCGCGGCCGGGCTGGCGCTCGCGGCGGCGTTCCTCAACGCGGCCTTCGGGCTCTGCCTGGGCTGCGAGGCCTACCTGGCGTTCCGCCGGCTCAGCGGCCGGGCGGTCCCGGCGCGGGTGTCGGTCGACGCGTCCTGACCCCGCCACCGAGGCGGGTCGAATTACCGGTGGGTCGGACGGGGCGCTGTCGCCGGATCCGTGGTCCGGGCCGGCTCGGGTGTTCACACCGGAGCCGGCCGGACCGTGGGGATCAGAACTTCGGCGCGTCGGGGGCTTCCAGCAGCCCCAGCCGCAGCGCGGTCATCAGGGCCTGGGCCCGGTTGGCGGCGCCGAGCTTCTCGTAGAGCTTCGAGATGTGCGTCTTGGCCGTCGACTCGCTGACGAAGAGCTGCTTGGCGATGCCGGCCACGCTCATCCCGTCGGCCAGCAGCCGCAGCACCTGGCCCTCCCGGGGGGAGAGCTGCGGGCCGGACGGGGCCAGCCGGCGCTTCATCGCCTCGGCGAGGTCGGCGGCGGTGAACGCGCTCGGCGACGACGCGGCGTGCCGGGCGGCGGCGACCACCTCGTCGGCCGGGGCGGTCTTCGGTACGAAGGCGCTCGCACCCGCCTCCAGCGCTCCGAACAGCTGGTCGTCACCCGCGTACATGGTGAGGACGACGATGCCCATGGTGGCGCTGGACTTGCGCAGGGCGCGGGTGGCCTCCAGGCCGCTGCCGTCGGGCAGCCGGAGGTCCATGATCACGACGTCGGGCTGGAGGGCACCCGCCTGCCGGACCCCCTCCGCCGCCGTCGCGGCCTCACCGACGACCTCGAACTGCCGGTCCCGTTCGAACGCGTGGCGCAGGCCCTTGCGGATCAGGTCGTGATCGTCGACAAGAAGGACCTTGGTACGGCCAGCCGGCGTGGGGCTCGTGGTCATGCTCGGGTTACTCCCCTTCTGATGCGGTGACGCTATCGCGCACGTTATCTCGTCGGGGCGTGGTTCCGAGCACCACTGCCACCGTCGTGCCGCTGGGATGCCGTGGACGGATCTCCAACCGGCCCCGGATACGTTCCGCTCTCTCGGCCATGATCGCAAGACCATACCGCCCGTCCGGGCGCTGGTCAGCGATGCCGTGACCATCATCCGACACTTCAATTTGGGCGTACGGGGGGTCGACGGCGCAAGTTACCCACAAATTGGACGCGCGGGCGTGTTTGCGCGCGTTCGTGATCGCCTCCTGCGCGATACGTAACAACTCGGCCTCGGTAGCGGCGGGAAGCCGGGCGGTGGACTCATCGAGGGACAAATGAACACGGAGTCCGCCCGAAGCGCCGACGGTTCGGGCGTACTCGGCCATCGCCGCGGCCAGTCCGCCGTGCCGGTCGACCTCACTGCGCAACTCGAACAGGCTCAGCCGCAGTTCCTGGATCACCCTGGTGACCTCACCGCGCAGCGTACGGAGTTCACCGGCGGTCTCCTCGGCCCCCTCGGGCAGCGTGGCCATGGCGTTGTCGATGCCGTAGCCGACCATCACGAGTTCCTGGGCCACCCCGTCGTGGATCTCCCGGGCCAGCCGTTGGCGCTCCTCGTTGGTGGCCAGCGAGCGGACCTCGTCGAAGAGCAGCGCGGCCTCCAGCCGGAGCGCGGCGGGACGGGTCAGCGCGGTCACCCGATTCACCACGGCCGCTGGGTACGCCGTCGCCGCGTCCGCCTCGATGATCACCAGTCCGACCGTGCGTACGCCCGCGACCAACGGCACCACCAGGGCGGACACCTCTCCGCCGGGGTGTGAGCGGGCCTGTGAGCGGGGGGCGGTCTGCGGTTGCTGGCTGGCCCACGCGTCGGCGATGGCGGAGTCGGCGTCGAGCGTGGTCTCCCAGTCGACCCGGTCCACGCCCACCTGGGCGAGCACCACCAGCCGGCCGCCGCCGCTGGCGGACAGCACGGCCGCCCGGTCGGCGGGGGCCACCCCGCGCAGCTCCTCCAGCAGGTGCTCGGAGATGCTGCCCGGATCGAGGGTGGCTCCGGGCAGTTGCCGGGCGACGCTGCGGAGCTGGGTGAGCAGTCGGGTCGCCTCGGCGTACGGCTGGGGCCGGCTCTCGCCGCGCGCCTGCCAGATCCGTTGCAGGGTGCCGGCGGCGTACAGGCCGAGCGCGGCCAGCACCAGCCACTGGGCGGAGACGGCGAGGTAGCCGAGCTGCCCGAGGTGCCCGAGCGGCTCGTTGCTGCTGTTGCCGCTGATGAACCCGCCGACGGCGAGGCTGGCCGCGGTGACCGCGAGCAGCGCCGCCCCCTCGGTCGAGCGCCGTTGCAGGGCGGCGACGGTCAGCGGCACGGCGAGGTACGGCAGGATCGCCGCCGCCCCCATCCCCCCGATCGAGGCCTCGGCCGCCACCTGGCTTGCCGCGAATCCGACGATCACCACCTCGGCGAACCGACCGAGCGGGGCGAGAACCGGATGACGCGGGGCGAGTACGGCCGGGATGCCGGCGACCGCCAGCAGGGCGATCCAGCGCAGCTGGCTCACCTCACCGGTGGTGATCAGAGTGAGGATCGCGACCAGCGCGAGCATGACGACGCGTGCCGCCGCCGCGAGTGGATGCGGGCGGGGGAGGGCGGGAGTCGAGGCGGGCACCTGACGGATCGTAGTCAGTCTCCGTAGATAGCGGCGATTTCTGCGGCGTATGTCTGGTGTACGACCGCGCGCTTGACCTTCAGTGACGGGGTCAGTTCACCGGTCGCCTCGGTCAGGTCGCGCGGCAGGATCCGGAACTTCCGGATCGACTCGGCGGCGGAGACGGCCTTGTTCGCGTCGTCGACCGCGGACTGGATCTCGGCGGTCAGCGCCGGGTCGTCGCGCAGGTCCGCGACCGGGGCATCGGTCGGGTGGCCGTGCTCGGCGAGCCACTTCGGCCAGGCGTCCTCGTCGATGCTGACCAGCGCGGCGATGAACGGTCGCCGGTCGCCGACCACCACGCACTGGCTGACCAGCGGGTGGGCCCGGACCCGGTCCTCGAGCACCGCCGGGGCGACGTTCTTGCCACCGGCCGTCACGATGATCTCCTTTTTCCGGCCGGTGATGCTGAGGAAGCCGTCCCCGTCGAGGTTGCCCAGGTCACCGGTGTGGAACCAGTGATCGGAGTCGAGCGCCTCGGCCGTCGCCTCCGGGTTGTTCCAGTAGCCCTGGAACACGATGTCGCCCTTGACCAGGATCTCGCCGTCGTCGGCGATCCGGACCGACACGCTCGGCAGCGGCCGGCCCACGGTACCGATCCGCATCGCGGTGACCAGGTTCGCCGCGACCGCCGGGGCGGTCTCGGTCAGCCCGTACCCCTCCAGCACGGTGACCCCGACGCCGCGGAAGAAGTGGGCGAGCCGGGCGCCGAGCGGGGCGCCGCCGGAGATCGCGTCCCGGCAGCGGCCGCCGAGCGCGGCCCGCAGCTTGCGGTAGACCAGCCGGTCGAAGACCCGGTGCTGCATCCGCAGCGCCATGCCGGGCCCGCCGGGGGAGTCCAGCGCCTCGCTGTACGCGATCGCCACCCGCTCGGCCCGCGCGAAGATCGCGGCCTTGCCGTCGGCGGCGGCCTTCTGGGCGGCGCCGTTGTAGACCTTCTCGAACACCCGGGGCACCGAGAGGACGAACGTCGGGCGGAACGCCTGCAACTCGTTGATCAGGTTCTTCGGGTCGGAGCTGTGCGCCAGGGTGGCCCGCGCGTAGATCACGCCGACCTGGATCAGCCGGGCGAACGAGTGCGCCAGCGGCAGGAACAGCAGGGTGGAGGCACCCTCGTTGAACAGGTGCGGCAGCACCGCGACCGCGTTGGCGGCGTCGGTGTACAGGTTGCGGTGGGTGAGCAGGCAGCCCTTGGGGCGCCCGGTGGTGCCGCTGGTGTAGATGATCGTGGCCAGGTCGTCGGCCCGGACGTCGCGCCGACGGCTCTCGACCTCGGCCGGGTCGATCCGGGCGCCCTCACCGACCAGCCCGTCCAGGTCGTCGGTCTCGATCTGCCAGATCTGCCGCAGGGCGGGCAACTCGTCCCTCACCCCGGTCAGCAGCAGTGCGTGCGCGGTGGTCTCCACCACGCAGGCCACCGCGCCCGAGTCGGCGAGGATCCAGGCCACCTGTTCGGCGCTGGAGGTCTCGTAGATCGGCACGGTCACCGCGCCGGCCGTCCAGATGGCGTAGTCGAGCAGGGTCCACTCGTACCGGGTCTTGCTCATCAGGGCGACCCGGTCGCCGGGCGCGATCCCGGCCGCGACCAGGCCGCGGGCCAGCGCGACCACCTCGTCGCGGAACTGCCGGGTGGTGATCTCGGTCCAGCCCTCCCGGTCACCCGCCGTCGGCGTGTCGCCCGTGCCCCGGGTACGCCGGGCGAACTGAACCGCCTCCGGTGCCACCTCCGCGTTGTCCCAGACCGGGTCGGTCAGGTTCGCCGTTTCGCCGATGGTGGCGACGGGTGGGACGGAGAACTCGCGCACCTGCACTCCTTCGTGCTCGTACTCGACGGCGGGGATCAGCCGCGCGGGCCGGGCCGGACATACGAAACCTACCCGCCCGTCCGGGTCGGTCACCCAGGCAGGCCGGTCGGAGGAGGACGTGCCGGGGTCGAGCCGGACGGCCGGATGGGCCCGTACACCGGGTAGCCTGCCCCCCATGGCGGACACCTCCACCCAGTCGATCGTCATCGCCGCGCCCGCGGACCGGGTGGCGGCGGTGATCTGCGACTTCGCGCGCTACCCGGAGTGGACCGACGCGGTGCGCAGCGTCGAGGTGGTCGAGGAGTACGAGGACGGTTACGCCCATCAGGTGCACTTTGTCCTGGATGCCGGAGTGCTCGCGGACGAGTACACCCTCGTCTACGAGTACGCCGAGGACATCTCGCACATCGTGTGGCACCTGGCCGAGCCCTCCCGGATGCAGCAGGCCCAGAACGGGTCGTACGACATCGAGGAGAACGGCGACGGCACCTCGACGGTGACCTACATGCTGGAGGTCGAACTGTCCGTCGGCATGCTGGGCATGTTCCGTCGCAAGGCCGAAAAAATGATCATGGATACGGCGTTGAAGCAGCTCAAGCGGCGGGTGGAGTCGCTCGGTGCGACGAACTGAGCCGACCGCGGACAGCGGCGTCATCGTGGTGAGAGGAGGCGGGCATGGCGGCGACCGATCCAACGTCGGCGCGTACGGAGGCTGAGCGCCTGGTCGCCACCGCGCTGGCCGCGGTGCGCCTGGGTACGTCCGCCCGGTCCGGTGGCCTCGGCCCGCTCGGCGACCTGATCACCGGTGTGCTTGGTCACAGCGACCCCGACGCGTCCACCGGCGCCGGTTCCGGATCGTCCGGCGGCCACGGCACCGGCACGGCTGGCGGCGCCTTCGCCACCGGCTCGGCCGAATGCTGCGTCTGCCCGATCTGCCGGACCATCACCGCGCTGCGCGACCCGAGCCCGGAGTTCGCCGAGCGGCTCGCCACCGGTGCCGGCGACTTCGCCGCCGGCCTGGCCAGCCTGCTCCGAGCCCTGTCCACGCCGACCGGCACCGCCCCCACCGGCACCGCACCGACCAGCACCGCACCCGCCGACACCCCGCCGACCAGCACTCCGGCCCACCCCGACGCGCCGTCAGCCCCGCCCGCCGCCCCGACGACAGCCACCGGCACCCCGGCGTCGCCCGCCGAGACCCCGGCCCCGGCGGCGGACACCACTGTGTCGGCCGCACCCGACGACGCGGCCCCCTTCCGCCCCGCCGTCTCCGACGACGCGGCCTCCTTCCGCCCCGCCGTACCCGACGACGCGGCTCCCTTCCGCGCCACCGGGCCGGTCGCCCGGCCCAGGTCGGACGGCGAGGTGTGGCGCGGAGCCACCCGTACCGGGCATGATTCGTGGCCGGCACCGGAGCGGGATGTCTGGGCGGCCGCGACCCGCGCGGCAGCCGACACCCGAACCGACCGTGCCGCCCCGCCCGCCGATGCGGCCGGGACCACCGGCGCGTACGCGCGGCCGGCGCCGACCGGCTCCAGCGGAGCCGGCGCGGACGCCGAGTCCGCCGGGGCGTCGCCGGTGGTACCCGCCGCCCGCGTACCGGGGGAGCCGGTGCTCGCCGAGGGCGACACGGGCGACGGGGACTGAGCGGGCCGGACCTGCCGCAGGGCAGCGGCACGCGGCACGTGATCGGCCGGTGTGGTGCCGGCAGAGCAGAGCACAGAGGGGAGCGGCGGCGGTGACGCTGACCATCGGAGTCGACGTCGGTGGTACCAAGGTGGCCGCAGGCGTCGTCGACGCCGACGGCAAGGTCCTGGTACGCACCCGGCGGGACACCCCCGCCGATGATGTCGCCAAGACCCGCGACGTCATCGTCGAGGTCGTCGCGGAACTGGCCACCGGCCGGGACATCGAGGCGGTGGGAATCGGCGCGGCCGGCTGGATCGACGCCAGTCGCTCGATTGTGCTGTTCGCACCCAACATCGCCTGGCGCGACGAACCCATCCGCGACTACGTCAGCGCGGCCGTCAACCTGCCGGTGATCGTCGAGAACGACGGCAACGTGGCCGCCTGGGCCGAGTTCCGGCACGGTGCGGCCCGACACGCGAACGACTCGATGGTGATGCTCACCATCGGCACCGGCGTCGGCGGCGGCATCGTCCTCGGTGGCGAACTGGTACGTGGATCGCACGGCATCGCCGCCGAACTGGGGCACACCCTCTCCGTACCCGGGGGCCACCTCTGCGGCTGCGGCCGGCTCGGCTGCATCGAGCAGTACGCCAGCGGCCGCGCCCTGGTCCGGTTCGCCCGAGCCGGGGCACGTCAGGCACCGGCCCGCGCGACCCGGCTGCTCGAAATGGCCGGCGGCGAGGTCGAGTCGATCACCGGACCGATGGTGACGAGCGCCGCCCAGGAGGGCGACCCGATCTCCGGCGAGGCGTTCGCCCAGATCGGCCACTGGCTCGGCCTCGGGCTGGCCGACATGGTGCAGATCCTCGACCCCGAGGTGCTGGTCGTCGGCGGTGGCGTGGTCGAGGCGGGCGACCTGCTGCTCGGCCCCACCCAGCGGACCTTCGTGGAAGCACTGGCCCAGCGTGGCCGGCTGCCGGTCGCCGAGATCCGGCCGGCGGAACTGGGCAACACCGCCGGCATGGTCGGCGCCGCCGACCTGGCCCGACGCCGGTAGCCCAACCGACCCGAGGCCGGACAGGTTGACCGACCCGAGGCCCGACGGGGCAAGTGGGTAGACCGGCGGCCCGACGACGACGAGTGACATTGGCGGCCCGACGACGAGCGAAGGGGTACCCGGCGTGACACATGCGGAACCGTCCGGCGATGCCGTGACCGACCGGGGCGACACCGCGACCGATGCCGTCGCGGGCGTACGCCTGCGGGTGTTGTCGTACAACGTGCACGGCCAGCGCGACGACGTGGCCGCGCTGGCCGCGGCGGTCCGGGCGGCCGAGCCGGACGTGGTGATCGTGCAGGAGGGGCCGCGCCGGTTCCGCTGGCGGCACAAGACCGGTGCCCTGGCCGCCGCGCTCGGGCTCGTGGTCGGTGCCGGTGGGCTCCCGTCCCTGGGCAACCTGATCCTGACCAGCCTGCGGGTCCGGGTGGGCCGGACCTGGCACCGCCAGTTCCCGCTCACCCCGGGCCGGCACATGCGCGGTGCGGTCTTCGCCGAATGCGTGGTCGGATCCGACAGCGTCGCCCCGTTCGTGGTCGCCGGCTCGCACCTCGGCACCGACCCGACCGAGCGCCCCGGTCAGGCCGCGCTGCTCAAACGGGAACTGTCCGAGCTGGGCTCGCCGGTGGTGCTCGGCGCAGACCTCAACGAGAACTCCGGCGGCGCGGCTTGGCGCACCCTCGCCGACGGGCTGACCGACACCGCCGTCGCCACCGGCCGGGCGGACACGCGTACGTTCCCGTGCGCCGACCCGCGCGACCGGATCGACGCGCTCTTCGTCGACCCCCGGATCGTCGTCACCGGCTACGACGTGCTGGACACCCCGCAGACCCGCCGGGCCAGCGACCACTTCCCGGTCCTCGCCGACCTGCTGCTCCCGGCCCACGTACGGGTCACCCGCCCCGCAGCCCGGCCCGCCCGTACCGCCTGACCCGGCCACCGGGTACCGGGCCGGCTCGTTCCGTTCGGCTCAGGGACGGGCCGTACGTCGAGCCGGAGGAATGACCAAACGTTGGGCGTCGGGCTGGACAAAGGGTCACGCGAGCCGAGAGGATTCGGCAGCACTCGGCATTCGTGCCGGACAAAAGGAGATTCCCGGTGTCCACCTCCACTGGCCAAGACAACTCCGAAACGGGCGCGATCGTGCGGTCGGATGGGCGCCCCGTCTATGACCGGGGCGGCACCGTCTGCGTCATCGGCGCCGGGGCCAGCGGCCTGGCCGCAATCAAGAACCTGAAGGAGTACGGCTTCGGCGTCGACTGCTACGAACGGGAAACCAGCGTCGGCGGGGCCTGGAACTGGCGGCACGACCGCAGTCCGGTCTACGCCAGCACCCACCTGATCTCGTCGAAGCCGTTCACCCAGTTTCCCGACTTCCCGATGCCGGACTCCTGGCCGGACTACCCGCACCACAGTCAGCTCCTCGGTTACCTGGAGCGGTACGCCGACCACTTCAACCTGCGCGAGGACGTCTGGTTCGGCACCGAGGTGATCCGGGTCGAGCCGGCCGACGGCAGCCGTTGGGACGTCACCACCCGCAGTACCGGCGGCTACGGCGCCGAGCGCACCTCCCGCTATGCCGCCGTGGTGATCGCCAACGGGCACAACTGGGCCCCGAAGATCCCCGCGTACGACGGGCTGGACGAGTTCCGGGGCCAGGTTGTCCACGCGTCGGCGTACAAGGACACGACCCAGTTGCGGGGCAAGCGGGTGCTGGTGATCGGGGGCGGCAACACCGGCTGCGACATCGCGGTCGAGGCCGCCCAGCAGGGCACCAAATGCTGGCACTCCACCCGACGCGGCTACTGGTACGCCCCCAAGTACCTGCTGGGACGCCCGACCGACCAGGTCAACGCGAGTCTGGCCAGGCTGCCGCTGCGGCTGCGCCAGTGGTTCTCCGCCCGTACGCTGCGCCTCACCGTCGGGGACCTGACCCGGTTCGGCCTGCGTGCGCCGGACCACCGGATCTACGAGACGCACCCGATCGCGAACAGCCAACTCGTCTACTACGTCGGGCACGGCGGGATCACCCCCGTACCGGATGTGGTCCGGTTCCGTGGCCACACCGTGGAACTCTCCGACGGCCAGGAGATCGAACCGGACCTGGTCGTGCTCGCCACCGGTTACCTGCCGCGCTTCGAGTTCCTCGATCCGAAGCTCCTCGGCGACGACACCTCGGGCCGTCCCACGCTCTACCTGAACGCCTTCCCGCGCCGCCATCCCACCCTGGCCGTGGCCGGCCTGCTCCAGTCCGACTCGGGCATTTTCCCGCTGGTGCACTGGCAGACGGTGGCGGTCGCCCGGCGCCTGCGGCTGCACCAGACCGAACCGGACCGGGCCGCCGCGTTCGCCGCCCGGGTCGAGGCCGGGGCCGCCCGCCGGTGGAGTTCGGCCAAGGTCAAGGACAGCACCCGGCACTGGTTCGAGATCAGCCACCGCGAGTACCTGGGCGAGTTGCAAACCGTCCTCGACGACCTGGAGGTCAGCAAATGAGCGCGGCCGGTACCCGGATCATCCGGACGCGCGACTGGACCAACCCGGTCCCACCCGTACGCCGTGAGGTGCGCGGCGCCACCCCCGAGGCCGACGAGGGTAAGCCTCCGCTGCTGTTCGTCCCCGGTTTCGGGCACGGCGCGTGGGCGTTCGCCGAGCACTGGTTGGAGCACTGCGCGTCGCGCGGGTTCTCGGCGCACGCGTTGAGCCTGCGCGGGCACGGCGGCAGCGGCGCGGCGCCGAAGGCGACGCTGCGGGCGTACGTCCATGATGTGGTCCAGGTGGCGGCGAGCCTGCCCCGGCAGACGGTGCTGGTGGGGCACGGCGCCGGTGCGCTCGTGGTGACGCACGCCCTGGCCCGCTATCCGGCCAGGGCCGGTGTGCTGGTCGCGCCGGTCCTCGGCGGCTGGGGCACGTTCGGCGGCGCCCTGCGGCGCAATCCCGCCGGCACCGTGCCCGCGATCTTCGGTGGCCGCCTTCGGCTCAACCGCCGCCAACTCTTCAGCCGCGAGTTGCCCGCCGCGACCGCCGCCGACTACACCACCCGACTCGGCCGGGCCACCGCCCGCGCCCAGTGGCAGCTCCTGCTGCACCGCGACCCCGAGCCCCCCGTCGGCAACCCGCCGCTGCTGGTCCTCGGCAGCCCCGACGACCGGATCGTCTCCGCCGCCGCCCTCACCCGCGCGGCCCGCCGCTACGACGCCGCCCCGCTGCTCTTCCCCGGCATGGGCCACGACCTGATGCTCGACGCCCGCTGGCGCGAACCCATCGACGCCATCCTCGACTGGCTCGACAAGGACATCCCCACCCGCTGACCAAAAGCAGCCGCGCCAGCCGCAACCGGTCGACGCGCAACGAGCACGTCAGGGTTCGGGGGGGGGGGGGGGGGGGGGGGGGGGGGGGGGGGGGGGGGGGGGGGGGGGGGGGGGGGGGGGCCAAAACCGACACCAACACACCCGCCACAGGA
>NZ_JBVJHT010000009.1:35744-71936 GCF_055586685.1 Micromonospora sp. NPDC049529 | reverse complement strand
CCTACACCCCCCCCCCCCCTCCACCTCCGCCTCCCCCCCCCCCCCCCCCCCCCCCCCCCCCCCCCCCCCCCCCCCCCCCCCCCCCCCCCCCCCCCCCCCCCCCCCACCACCGCAACAACCTAAGAAGCCGGAGCCAACCGATCAGCCAACGCCCCGGTCTGATCCAACGATGTCAGATAAGCCCGAGCCCAAGCCCGAATGTCATACGTCCGCAGATGATCACGCATCGACCGCATCCGGTCGCTCACATCCGTCGGCGTCGCCTGCAACGCGTGCATCAGGGTCAGTTTCAACCCTTCCAGATCGTGCGGATTCACCAGGTACGCCTGGGTGAACTCCGCCGCCGCCCCGGCGAACTCGCTCAGCAGCAGCGCACCCGCGTTGTCCACCCGGGCCGCGACGTACTCCTTCGCGACCAGGTTCATCCCGTCCCGCAGCGGCGTCACCGCCATGATGTCCGCGATCCGGTAGAGCGCCGCCAGCTCGGTCCGGTCGAACGGCTGGGTCAGGTAGTGGATCGCCGGTTCGCCGACCCGCCCGAACTCCCCGTTGATCCGGCCGACCTCGCGCTCGACCCGCTCGCGCAGGACCTGGTACTGCTCGACCCGTTCCCGGCTCGGCACCGCCACCTGGACCATGACCGTGTCGCGCACCTTGATGTGACCGTTGGCGATCAGCTCGCTGTACGCCTTGAGTCGCTGCTCGATGCCCTTGGTGTAGTCCATCCGGTCGATGCTGAGGATGACGTGCTGCGGGTCGCCCAGGTCGCCACGGAGCCGGCGGGCCCGCTGCACCACGTCCGGGCGCCGGGAGAGCGCTTCCATCTCGGCCATGTCGATGGAGACCGGGAAGGCGCCGATCCGGACCACTCGGTCGTCGACCGCGATCCGGCGGTCGGTGGCGGGCAGTTTGAGCACCTTGGCGGCGAGCTGGGCGAAGTTGTGCGCCGCCTGGGCCCGTTGGAAGCCGACCAGGTCGGCGCCGAGCATGCCGAGCAGTAGTTCGGCCCGGCGGGGCAGTTGCATGAACAGCTCGGGCGGCGGGAACGGCACGTGCAGGAAGAAGCCGATCCGCAGGTCCGGGCGCAGTGCCCGGAGCAGCCCCGGTACGAGTTGCAGGTGGTAGTCCTGCACCCAGACCACGGCGCCCGGCTCGGCGGCCTCCGCGGCGGCCTCGGCGAACCGCTGGTTGACCCGCTGGTACGCCTCCCACCAGCGGCGGTGGTAGACGGGCTGCTCGACCGCGTCGTGGTAGAGCGGCCAGAGGGTGGCGTTGGCGAAACCCTCGTAGTGGTCCCGCATGTCCTCTTCGCTGAGCGGCACCGCGTGCATCCGTACGCCGTCGATGTCGGGTACGGCGGGGGCGGGGCCACTGCCACCGGCCCAGCCGACCCAGACCGCCGGGGTCTTCTTCAGGATGGGGTGGAGGGCACCGACCAGACCACCGGGGCTACGACGCCACTCACAGGCGCCGTCGAGCGCCACACCGTCGTCGACCGGCAGCCGGTTGGCCACCACCACAAGCGGACTCTGTCGCATTCGGGCACCTCGTTCCGGGCGAGGCGACCACCGCGAATGATGCGCGATCGGGCAGTCGTGAGGGGAGTGAAGAGAGGTGACGTACAGGGGTATTCCTACTGACATCAAGTTACACGAGTGTTACGCACACCCGCTGTGTGCGATCAATCTCACTATTTGCCTGTTACGGGCTCAGACCACCGCACCGTCGTCGGGGTCGTCCTCCTCGTCGTCCCCCGAACGCAGCCGCCAGATCAGGGTGACGAACCCGCTCAGGATCCCGGCGAAGCCGATCAGCGTGACCAGGCCCCGGTCGATCGGCAGCAGGCTGGGGAAGACGAAGAGGATGAAGCCCACGACGACCGCGATCACGCCGGCCACGGCGTACTTCGACACGTGCGGCAGTGGCGGCGGGGGCGGCGGGATGTAGCGGTCCTCGGCGTCGTCGGGCAGGTCCGCGCCGAACGTGTCGAGGCCGTCGAGCAGGGAGGAGGGGTCGGACCGGGGGTCGACGGAGATGCCGGAGATGTCGGTGGCGGACTGTAGCGGCCGTACCTCGGTGGCCGCGCCGGCGCTCTCCTGGCCGGTACGGGTGGCCGTGGCGGTGGTCGGACCGGTCGGGTCGGCCGGCTGGTCCGCGCTCACGTCCTCGGCCGCCGGCCACGGGCGGGCGCCGTCGGTCACGTCCGCGTGGTAGCCGGCGACGATCCGCGCCCACTCGGCGTCCACGTCCGGATCGGGACGCGACGGCGCCGGGCCCTCGTCGGCGAGCTGGGTCAGGTAGTCCCGGGCGGTCGCCAGGTGGGTCCGGTCGACGTAGAGCCGGTCGGTCGGTCGCGCCGGCACCGTGGTGGTCCGGGTGACCGGGTTGAGGTCGGCGGAGGGCTGGAGGTAGGCGGCGATGCCGCCGGCGGCCAGGACGTCCAGCAGGTGTTCTCCCACCCGTGGGTCCACGTCGCCAGCGACGGCGTATTCGGTCGCGTCGAGCCCGTTGTCCCGCCGCCCTCGGCGGGCACCACCCGGTGACACTGGATACCCTCCCTCACCGGCGCGTGCGCGCGCCCGACCCAGACCCCCGCCGCGCAGATCGCGCGTGCCGTGCCTTGAATCGTGACACGGCAGGCGCGGGTTCCGGGAGTGCGTTGTGGCGTGCCGTACTCGCTTCGTAGGCTCATTCCCGACAGATCCGCCCGCAGAGTCGGCCCGCGAGGGCGCCCAACCGGCTCGGGAGGGACGCCCGTGCTGTACTGGTTGATGAAGTACGTCATCCTCGGGCCCTGGCTCCGGCTGATCTTCCGGCCGCAGGTCGAGGGGAGGGCGCACGTCCCCGACGAGGGTCCGGCGATCATCGCGGGCAACCACCTGTCCTTCTCGGATTCGATCTTCATGCCGCTGATGGTCACGCGAAAAGTGACATTCGTCGCAAAGGCTGAATACTTCACCGGCCGAGGGCTGAAAGGGTGGCTGATCAGGGCCTTCTTCGTCGGCGTCGGAACCATCCCGGTCGACCGCGACGGCGGGCCGGCGGCCCGGACCGCGCTCGACACCCAACTGCGGGTGCTGCGTGCCGGCAACCTCGCCGGCATCTACCCCGAGGGCACCCGTTCCCCCGACGGTCGGCTCTACCGGGGCAAGACCGGGGTGGCCCGGCTGGCGCTGGCCAGCGGCGCCCCGGTCGTACCGGTGGTGATGCTCAACGCGGACGAGATCCAGCCGCCGGGCCGACTGATCCCACGACTCCGGCGCGTCAAGATCAGGTTCGGAGCGCCGCTGGACTTCTCCCGCTACGCCGGGCTGTCCGGCGACCGGTTCGTCGAACGGGCGGTCACCGACGAGATCATGTACGAGCTGATGGAACTCTCCGGCCGGGAGTACGTCGACGTCTACGCCCAGCAGGTGAAGAAGCGGCAGACACCGGCCGGGGCCGAGCCGCCGACCGAAGCCGTCGAGCCGGTCGACCCGATCGCCGCCTGAGCCGCACCTCGCCTGAGCCGCACCCCGCCCCGGCGCCACCGGTGCGACGCCTCGGCAGCCTCAGGAGGCGAGCACCGGTGACCAGTTGCCCGCGCCGCCCTGGTTACCGCCCAACCGGAGCAGACCCGGTGCCTGGTTGCGCAACGCGAACGCGCGTACCTCGGCGAGCGTGACCTGGGCGCTCGCCCGCTCGCCGGACCGGCTCAGCTCACCGCCGGCCAACGCCAGCGCGAACATCCGGTCGGTCACGTCCGGGATCTGCGCGTAGATCTCCGCCGCGGCCGCGTACAGCTGGGCCGCGCGGGGGTGGTCACCGTCCGCCGCCGCCACCGCCGCGGTCACCGTACGCAGTGCGGCCTCCGCCCACGGCGTACGGTGCGTGACCCGGTCCAGCATCCCGCGTACTCGTACCGCCTGGTCCCGTCCGGTCAGCGCGGCGGCGTACGCGGCCGCCGTGATCCACTCGCCGCTGGCCAGCGCCGGCACCTTGGACCAGGATTCGGCCAGCTCGTCGATCAGCTCCACCACGTCGGAGGTGCGCCCCTGCAGGGCGCGGCAGAGCGCGGCCGGGCCGAGCACGGTCCAGTGCAGCCGGTGGAAGCCGCTGCGCCGCGCCGTCTCCAGTGCCTCGGCGATGTCGTCGGCCAGCGGCACCGGCTGCGCCCCGGCCGGCACCGGACCCGACTGGGCGGGTACGGCCTGCGGCCCGCTCGGCTGCGGCGACACCGCCGACGACCCGTCCGGTTGGGCCGCCGGGCCCGGGGTGGCACCCGTGCCCGGTTGCGCGCCGGCCTGCACGGCCCGGCTGGCCAGACTGTCCCGACCGCTCGGCACCGGCTCGCCGCGCAGCACCCGCAGGCAGGCGCGCAGCCCCCGGACCTGCATGTCCCACCGGCCCTGCTCGGTGTCGACGAAGGCGTCGGCGGCAGCGAGCAGCTTGCCGAACTCCCCGTTGAAGTACGCCCGCATCGCCTCGCCGGAGTAGCCGGTGGCCAGCGGCTGCCCGTCCTCGTTCTCCGCCGCCGCGGCGGTGAGCAGGGCGTTGGACTGGACCCAGTCGCCCTCCTCCAGCATCGCGTAGGCGAGGTTCTGCATGGCCCGGTGCAGTGCCTGGAGCTTGTGGGTCCGGCAGAACTGCACGGCGGCGTGCAACTCGTCCAGGCCGGTCCGGTCACCGGCGTAGTAGCGGGTCGTCGCCACGGTGATCCGGGCGTTGGTCTGCGCCTCGATCAGACCGAGCCGTTCGGCGATCTCGGCGGCCGCACCGGCGGCGGCGAGCGCCGGGTCACGCTCCATGTTGAGCATGTGCAGCCGGCCCAGCTCCGCGTACGCCTCGGCCTTGTGCTCGGTGTCGGGCAGCGCGTCGAACAACTCCACCGCCCGGTCCAGGCAGGTCAGTGCCGTCGCCCGGTCGGCGCGCAACCAGGCCGCGTTGCCGAGCAGGGTCCAGGCGCGGGCGGCCGAACCCTGGTCGTTGATCGCGTACAGCCGGTCGGCGAGCGCGGTCAGCTGCTCGGTCCCGCCACCGGACAGGAACGCCGGCCCGTCCCGGAAGAACGAGATCTCGGTGCTGAGCAGTTCGAGCTGCAACCGGTCCAGCTTGTCGTCGAGGCCGGCGAGCTGCAGCGCCTTGCCCGCGTGGTTGGCGGCGGCGTCGAGGGCGTGCAACGCGTACGCCCGGCGGGCCGCCCGGTGCAGCGCGTCCCGCGCGGACGGGGCGTACCGCTCGGTGTCGACGCCGAGCGTGCCGGCGATCTCGTGTGCCGCCCAGCGGTGGTGGGCCAGGACCTCGGCCAGGTCGGTGTCCCGGCTGCGCGACAGCGCGTCCAGCCAGTCCGCCGTCCGCTCGTGCCGGGCCACCCGCTCGGTACGCGGCAGCCGCTGGTAACAGACGTCGCGGACCAGCACGTGTCGGAACCGGAACTCCGGTTGACCGGCCATGATGGACCCGGACTGCTCGTGTACGAAGTCGCGCTGCTCCAGCCGGCGCAGCGCCCGCTCGACCGACTCGACCGGTTGGCCGAGGGCGGAGGCGACCGCACCGGGCCAGAACTGCATCCCGACCACGGAGGCGGCCAGCAGCACCGTACGGTCGGTGACGTCGAGCAGGTCGACCCGGTTCGCGATGACCGCGTGCACGCTGTCCGGCATCGGCAGGTCGTGTTGCTTCTCCAGCGACCAGCCCCGCCCCGACTGGCGCAACGCCCCCTGCTCGATCAGCATCCGGACGTACTCGTAGGCGTAGAGCGGGTTACCGTCGGCCACCTCGACCAGCGGGCTGAGCATGTCGGCGGAGAACGCCGCCTGACCGAACATGTGCGCGTACAGCGAGGCGATCCCGGTGTTACGCAGCGGCGGTAGATTGATCGTCAACGAGGAGGTGATGCTCGCCGCCCAGCTCGGTTCCCGGTCGACCAGCTCCGGTCGGGCGGTGCAGAGCAGCAGCAGCGGCACGTCCCGGGCGGAGGCGCCGAGCAGCTCCACGAAGCGCAGCATCGGCTCGTCGGCCCAGTGCAGGTCCTCGAAGACCAGCACGGTCGGCCGCCGGGCGGCCAGCGCCACCAACAGTCGACGCCAGGCCGACTCGGTCTCCTCCACCGGCAGCGCCGGCCCCGGCAACCCGACCAGCGGGCGCAGCGCGTCCACCACCCGGGCCCGTTCGCCGTCGGTGCCGACCAGCTCGCCGACCGCCGACTCCAGCCGTTGCGCGGCCACCGTCGCCGGGTCGGTGTCCAGGATGCCCGCCTCGGACTTCACGATGTCGGCCAGCGCGGCGAAGGTGACGTTCTCACCGAACGGTGGGCAGCGCCCGGTACGCCAGGTGACCCGCTCGTCGATCAGCCGGTCCGCGTGCCGGAACAGCTCCCGCACCAGCCGACTCTTGCCGATGCCGGCCCGGCCGAACACCGTCACCACCTGCGGGACCCGCTCCCGCGCCGACCGGTGCAGCGCGTTGACGAGCAGGCCCAGCTCGTGCTCGCGGTCGATCAGCGGGGTCGAGTCGAGTTCCCGGTCCGGGTGCTGGCGGCGTACCGGTGCCAACGCCAACCACACCTCGGTCGGTGACGACCGCCCGCGCAGCGTCACCGCCGGCTGCTCGTCGTACCGGATCGCGTTCTTGGTCAGCGCGTACGTGTTGCCGCAGACCAGGACCCCGCCGGGTGGTGCCACCGACTGCATCCGGGAGGCGGTGTTGACCACGTCACCGGCGACGATCGCCTGACCGCCGTCACGGGCGGCGGCGACGTCCACCAGCGCCTCACCGGTCGACACCCCGACCCGGAACCGCAGCCCGCCCGCGTCGGCGGGGGCGAACCGGGCCAGCACCCGTTGCAACTCCAGTCCGGCCCGGACACACCGCAACGCGTCGGTCTCGGTCGCCACCGGAGCCCCGAACAACGCCATCACCGCGTCCCCGATGTACTTCTCGACCACGCCGCCGTACTGGCCGACGACCCGACGGGCGGCCGAGAAGAAGCTGGTCTGCATGCCGCGCACCAACTCCGGGTCGGCGCGTTCGACGTACGGGGTGAAGTCGATCAGGTCGACGAACAGGACACTGACCCGCCGCCGGTCCTCCTGGGGCGTCGCCGCCGGCCGGGTCCCACCCGGACGGGGTTTGCCGCAGGAGGTGCAGAACGACGCGTTGGTGGCGAGCGGCCGGTCGCAGTGCGGGCAGGCGGGAACGAGTTCGTTGCCGCAGCCGCCGCAGAAGCGGTCTTCGGCGGCGGCGATCCGGCCACACTTGGCACACGGAGCGGAGATTGCGTCCTCCTACCGCAGTCGGGTCGGGTGGGTCGGGCTCTGCCGCCGCCAGACGGGAACGCCGGCCGAGGCACGGTGGCGAACCGGTCGAGCCGTTGCCCGGCTTGCGGTGTGCTGGCCGGGTTGCGGCTTGCTGGCCGTGTTGCGGGGTGCTGGCCGTGTTGGTCGCCAACGCCGAGTATCGCCGGTCCGCGCCAGTGTCGGGAACCGGGCTGTTGGCTAGCAGACACTCGTTCGGCCGGCTGACGCAAGCGCCTCCCGGCTACAGTCGGGCAGCCAAGTGATCGAGCGATGTTAGGGAGATACGTCGATGGTGTACGTCCAGCTGGTGCAGGGGTGGACCGACGACGCGGGCGTCAACCACCCCGCGGGCGAGATGGTCGATGTGGACGCTGCGACCCTGGCCCGCCTGCAGGCCGAGGGAATCGTGGGCGAAGCGGGTGGCGGCGCCGGTGGCGGCGAGGACACCGACTGGGTCGGCCCGACCAGCACCAAGCCCTGATTTCTCGGGCACCGCGTCACAGCATGAACCGTGGGGTTCCACGGGTCGCCGACAGCGACCGGTGGGACCCCACGTTCCGTTCGGTTGGAATGTATCCACCGATCAGCGGTCGGACATGCCCGCCCGGCGGCGCAGCGCGCCCACGTCGGTGACGACGATCCGGCGCCCCTCGGTACGCAGCCAGCCCCGGCTGGCGAAGGAGCCGATCGCCTGGTTGACGCTCTGCCGTGAGCCGCCGGCCATCTCGGCGAGCTGACTCTGGTTCAGCTCGATCGTGATCATCGGTGCCTGGCTCTCGCCGGCCAGCCGGACCAGGGTCTTGGCCACCCGGCCGGGCAGGTCGAGGAAGACGTGGTCGGCGTTCTGCTCGGTGAGCCGGCGGATCAGACCGCCCAGCGAGCGCATCACCGCGTCGAGGATGCGCGGGTTGGAGTGGACCAGTTCCATGAAGGCGCCCCGGGACAGGGCGAGCGCGGTGCAGTCCTCGATCGCCTCGGCCGACAGCGACCGGGTGGAGGCGTCCAGGAGGGACACCTCGCCGAGTACGTCGGGCGGCCGGATCACCGACAGCACGGCGCGCTCGCCGGTCGGTGCCGTACGGAAGACGACCACCGCGCCTCGGCGGAGCACGATGAGTGACTCGCCGGGGTCGTTCTCGACGAACAGGAGCTGGCCCTTGCGGTAGGTGCGCGGGACCGCGGCAGCGATCACCCGCTGCCGTACCTCCGGTTCCAGGCCGGCGAACATCTGCACACCCGTGAGCGCGTCACCCGGCTCCGGCAGGCGAACCTCCAAGGCTCAACCCCTCACAGTCTGCTTTCGGTCGAGGCTCTCGCCCCCGAGAGCAACATGATCTGACACCGGATGACCTGTCCGGTAGCGGTACACATCAGATCATGACGGTCCTGTCGCGTGCTGTACACCCCTCGAATCGGTTCTGTGACAGTCCTGCGTCCTGGCCGGCGGCATTCTTGTGCCCAGATCCGCCGCTGGGTGGGGGCTGTACGGGGGCGTGGCGGGTTGGGGTCGCGTGAGCGGTGCGGGGTGGGGCTCCGGCGGTGGCCGGGCGGCGTGTCCGGGGTGCTGCCGGCGTCGGGGTGGGCGGGGGTCCGCCCCCGGCGCCGGCACCCCGGAGCGGGTCGGCAAGGATGGTGGGGATGGTTTACCGCTATTTCTACGACTGCGAATTCATCGAGGACGGCCGGATAGTCGACCTCGTGTCGATCGGCGTCGTCGACGAGTACGGCCGGGAGTTCTACGCCGTCTCCACGCAGTTCGACGACTCCCGAGCCGTGCCCTGGGTCCGCCGCAACGTGCTGGACAAGCTGCCGTCGCCCGGTGACCGGGTCTGGCGCTCACGGGAGCGGATCCGCGACGAGCTCTACGAGTTCCTGACCGAACCGGTACGCGGCCGGCCGGACGAGAAGCTGGAGCTGTGGGCCTGGTACGCGGCGTACGACCACGTGGCGCTCGCGCAGCTCTGGGGGGCGATGCCGGCGCTGCCGCGGGAGATTCCCCGGTTCACCAAGGACCTGCGGCAGCTCTGGGACGACCAGGGGCGCCCGCCGCTGCCGGACGCGGCGGCGGAGCGGCACGACGCGCTGGTCGACGCCCGGCACAACCTGGCCCGGTGGCGGGCCATGGGGGGCTGAACCCGGCCGGTGCCGGCCGAGCCGATCTCGGGCCGCCGACCCCGTGAGGCCTGCTGGCCTGGCTCCGGCGCGACGACTACAGTGCGCATTGACGGCCCGCCCCGGGCCGGCAACGACGCCGATGGTCTGACGTGACTTCGCTCCTGGGGCTGAATTGGGCTTACCTGAAGCTCCTGGAGGATGAGCAGATCATGCGTATCGGCGTGCTCACCGGCGGCGGTGACTGCCCGGGTCTGAACGCGGTGATCCGAGCGGTCGTGCGTAAGGGTGTCGCTACCTACGGTCACGAGTTCGTGGGCTTCCGCGACGGCTGGCGCGGTCCGCTGGAGGGGCTGACCAAGCCGCTCGGTATCGACGAGGTACGGGGGATCCTGCCCCGTGGCGGGACCATCCTCGGCTCGTCCCGGACCAACCCGTTCAAGATCGAGAACGGGGTCGAACGGATCAAGGACAACCTCGCCGCGCAGGGCGTGGACGCGCTGGTCGCGATCGGCGGCGAGGACACCCTCGGCGTCGCGACCAAGCTGACCGAACTCGGCGTCCACGTGGTGGGCGTACCGAAGACGATCGACAACGACCTCGGCGCGACCGACTACACGTTCGGCTTCGACACCGCGGTCAATATCGCGATGGAGGCGATCGACCGGCTGCACACCACCGCCGAGAGCCACCACCGCACCCTGGTGGTCGAGGTCATGGGCCGGCACGCCGGCTGGATCGCCCTGCACGCCGGCCTGGCCGGTGGCGCCAACGTGATCCTGCTGCCGGAGCGGCAGTTCGACGTGGAGCAGGTGGCCACCTACGTCGAGAAGCGGTTCCAGAAGCAGTACGCCCCGATCGTGGTGGTCGCCGAGGGCGCCCAGCCGCTGGACGGGCAGATGGTCCTGCACAACCAGGAGCTCGACTCCTTCGGGCACGTCCGGCTCGGCGGCATCGGCCAGTGGCTGGCCGGCGAGATCGAGGCGAAGACCGGCAAGGAGGCCCGTACGGTCGTGCTCGGGCACATCCAGCGCGGCGGCACGCCGACCGCGTTCGACCGGGTGCTCGCCACCCGGCTCGGCCTGCACGCGATCGACGCCGTGAACGACGGCGACTGGGGCAAGATGGTCGCCATGCAGGGCACGGACATCGTCCGGGTGCCGCTGGCGGACGCGACCCGCGAGTTGAAGACCGTACCGATCGAGCGTTACGACGAGGCCGAGGTCTTCTTCGGTAGCTGATCGGCCGCGTACCACCCGGGCCGGGGTGGGCTCCGTCAGCTGGTTCGCGCCAGCGGAGTCCGCCCCGGTTCGGTGCGAGGACGGGTTGGAGCCGCAGGCGCGGGGCGAGGATGGGGGAAACCAGATGGCACCGGGCGTGCACACGGTGGCGGTGATCGGCACCGGGAAGATCGGTGAGCTGATGCTCTCCGGCTTGCTCCGGGCCGGCTGGCCGGCGAGCCGACTGCTGGCCACCACGCGGCGGCAGGCCCGGGCCGAGGAACTGGCCACCCGCTACGGCATCCGGGTGGTGGACAACCTGTCTGCGGTCGCCGAGGCGGACGTACTCGCCATCTCGGTGAAGCCGCAGGACGCGGGTGCACTGCTGGACGAGATCGGCCCCAAGGTGCCGGCCGACAAACTGGTGATCTCACTCTGTGCCGGACTGCCGACCGGCTTCTTCGGCCGGCGGCTGCCGGAGGGCACACCCGTGGTCCGGGTCATGACGAACACCCCGGCTCTGGTCGACCAGGCGATGACGGCGATCTCCGCCGGGCCGTACGCGACCGGGGCGCACCTGGCCCTGGCCGAGGAGATGTTCACCCCGCTGGGCGCGACGATCCGGGTGCCCGAGTCGCAGCAGGACGCGGTCACCGCGCTCTCCGGCTCCGGCCCGGCCTATTTCTACCTGCTGGTCGAGGCGATGGTCGACGCCGGCATCCTGCTCGGGCTGCCCCGCCAGGTCGCCCACGACCTGATCGTGCAGACCGCGATCGGCTCGGCGACGATGCTGCGCGACTCCGGTGAACATCCGGTGAAACTGCGGGAGGCGGTCACCTCCCCGGCCGGCACCACGATCTCGGCGATCCGGGAGTTGGAGAAGCACGGCGTACGCGCCGCGCTGCTCGCCGCCCTCGAAGCGGCCCGCGACCGGGCCCGGGAGATCGCCGCGCAGAGCGACTAGCCTCGCCGCAAGCAACGTCCGCCCTCTCCGTACGGTCAGCGCATGGATGCCGTTCCCCAGGTAACACTCGATGGTTGTCGAAGATCGTCTCGTGGCGCTCGTCGAGGGTCGGCTGAGCCGGGACGAGGTCGACCGCTGGGCCGCCCGGTGGGTGACGCAGGACGGGCTCGACCTGGATGATCTGTCCTGGTGGGCGCTGAACCTCCTCCATGGAATTGATCTTCCCGCCGGTGAGGGCGGCGGTTACCTGCACGACGACGAGCAGCTCCGGCTCTGGCTCGCCGACCTGAGAAAACGCCGCCCGGCGTAACCCGCCGAACCGACACCCCCTCCCACCCGAACCGCCCCGAACGCCTCCCCGCCCGAACGCAAGCGCCGTTGATCATGAAGTTAGCGCGGGCGTAAGTCTGGAATGCCTGCGCTAACTTCATGATCAACGGCGGTGTCGGGGGTGCGGGGGGTGGGGTGGGGATGGGGGGATGGGGGAGACACGGGGTGGGGTGGGTTCGGGGGTGAGCCGGGGCGGGGGGTGGTGGCCCATACTGTCCGGTGTGTTCACCCTCGCCCAGGCCAGTTACCTGATCGCCACCCTGCGCCCCCGGATCGACGAGCTGATCACCCTGCGCGCCGACCTGGCCGAGCTGCGGGCCGATCTGACCGGCGGTGGGCTGAGTCCGCTCGGCGGCATGCCGGAGCTCAAGGCGCTGGAGGCGCGGCTGCACGGCATCCTGGAGGAGCTCAACGACCACGAGATCCAGGTCAAGGGCTTCGCCCCGGTGCTGCTCGACTTCGCCGGTGAGCGGGAGGGCCGGGCGGTGCTCTGGTGCTGGCTCGAAGGGGACGACGACATCCGCTGGTACCACCGGGCCGACTGCGGCTTCCCGGGGCGCCGCCGGCTCTGAGCGGTTTTCCGGCGCCGGCTCTGACCGTCGTACCCTCGGGGCGAGTCGACCGGTGGCGAGCTTGGCCCGCGGCGCCACGATCCGCGCTGATCCGGAAGTTCTCGGTGAGCCCGAGTCGACCGGGGCTGGGGCCGGCGGCGTGGCCCGCTGTGGTGGCGAGGTGTCCCACGGATCGGCGAGCTGCCCTACGGGGCGGCGATCGCGTACACGACCAGGTTGTCGCGGTAGTGCCGGGTGTGGTCGTCGAACGGGCCGGCGCAGGTGACCAGGCGCAACTCCGGGCCGGGGGTCGGACCGTACACCTCGGCGGTGGGGAAGTCGTCCTTGTCGTGCCGGCTGGTGGCCACCACCAGGAACGGGATCCACCGGCTCCCGCGCCGCACCTCGACCCGGTCGCCGGGGCGCAGCTCGGACAGCCGGTAGAAGACGGCGGGGCCGGTGGTCGAGTCGACGTGGCCGGCGATCACCGCCGGACCGGTGTCGCCCGGTGCCGTACCGGCGCCGAACCAGCCGGCTCGGTTGTAGTCGGTCGGTGCGGCGAGCTGGCCGGACCGGTCCAGCCCGAGCACCATCAGGGACGAGTCCACGTGGATGCGCGGGATCCGTACCCGGTTCGGTGGCCCGGTGGGTGCGGCCGGTTGCGGTGGCGGCGGTTGGGCGCCGGTCGGCAGCGGTTGGATGCCGGTCGGCAGGCAGTCGGTGACGCAGCCCGCCCGCCACACCCCGACCGCGTGCTCCGGCCCGGTGTCGGCCCGGCCCAGCCCGGCGCCGGTGACAATGGCCAGCACCAGGACACCGGTACCGAGCGGGGTCGGCAGGATCCACCGGGGACGTTCGTCCGCTGGTCGGAGCCACCGCCCACGGTGTCGCCTGATCTCGGCGGCACGGCTGAGCGGCGCGATGTTCACCAGGTGCGCCGCGCGCGGCGTCGGAGCAGCAGCACCACGGCCACCGCGATCACCGCGATCACCGCGCCGGCCGCGAAGCCGGCGGTCATCAGCGGGTAGCCCCTACCGGCCGGCTCGCGTACCACCTCCGACGCCTGCGCACCGGCGGCTTCCCGGCCGTCGACCGTGTCCCGGGCGCCACCCGCGCCGGTGTCCACACCACCGGCCGGCACCACCTCGCCGCCCCGGGCGTCGACCCGCAGTTCGGTGGTGAGCCCGCCGCGTTCGGCGTCGAGCACCAGCAGCGAGTAGACCGTTCCGGCGGCCAGCCGTACGTCGGCCGTGGTCGGGGTGCCACCGGTACTGCTCAGCCGCAGCTTCCACGAACCCGGCTCAACCTGCGAGTAGGGGGTGGTGGTGGCGAACTGGACGGCGTCGGCGATGGTGGGCCCGTCGGCGGCGGCGACGTCGATCACCGGCGCCCGGACGGACGCCTGTACGACCCGTACCTTCGCCCGCCCGGCGTCCGGCGCGCTGAGGTCGTCGTCGAGCACCCGCAACCCCAGGTCGGCGTAGCGACCCACCCCGGCGACCGTGTACGCCTCCCCGGCGGTCACCGCCACCTCGGCGGTCAGCACCGGTTTGGTGCTCGCCGGGGCGCCCGCCTGGCGCATCGCGACCGCGTACCGACCGACCGGTAGTGAGAGGTAACCCGAGACCACCCCGTACCCGACCGCGGGGAAGATCCGGGGCTCGGCCGAGCCGGTTGCCGCGGCCACGTACACGTCGACCGCCGGGGTGTCCGGCGACAGGTGCGCGAGCCGGACGTAACCGACCCCGGCGGCACCGGCCGGCGCCACCGCGACCGTGCTCAGCCCCAGGCCGAGCAGGGTGGCCGAGCCGAGCGCCAGGATCCACCGGAGCCGATGGGCGAGCGGTCGGGAGATACGCATACTGCCTCCTTGGTACGGCCTGCGCCGGGTGGGCGGTTCCGCACAAAGAGTCCCGTTCATCGGACTCCGGGGCAAGTGCAGCACTCCAAGTAATCAAATCGTTACCGGAGGATATTGCCTGGTCGGGGCTGTGTCGGCCGAGAATTCGGGGCGGTGGGGTGGGCGAAACCCACCCGCGAGGGGGTGCCCATGGTGGCGGTGGGTGACTGGCGCACCGTGAGTCGCGACGGCGTACGGCTGGCCTGCCTCGACCGGTCCGGCCCGGAGCCGGCGGTGTTGTTCCTGCACGGCGCGGCCGGCCACGCGGGAGAGTGGGACGCGAGTGCGGCCGCCCTCGACGGCACCCACCGGGTGCTGGCGCTGGACCAGCGCGGCCACGGCCGCAGCGAACGCCGGCCGACCCAACTGACCCGATCGGCGTACGTCGCCGACGTCGCCGCCGTGGTCGCGGCGCTGCGGGCCGCGCCGGTGGTGCTGGTCGGACACGCCCTCGGCGGGCACACCGCGATGCTCACCGCCGCCCGCTATCCACGGCTGGTCCGGGCCCTGGTGGTGGTGGACGCCTGGCCCGGAGCCGACCCGGCGGCCCCGAGCCGGGTCGGCGACCGGCTGGCCGGCTGGCCGGTCCCGTTCTCGTCCTACGCCGACGCGGTGCGCTTCTTCAGCGGCGGCCCCGGTGTCGATGGTGGCGAGGGCGGAGGCGCCGACGGCAGCGCCAGCGGCAGCGACGGCAGCGGCAGCGGCAGCGGCAGCGCCGACAGTGGCAGCGACGGCAGCGGCGGCAGCGGCGGCAGTGCCGGCAGCGGCGGCAGTGGTGGCGGAGACGGCGGTCGGGGGCGGGTCAGGGCGGACGGGCTGGTCGAGGAGGCCGACGGCTGGTGGCCCCGGTTCGCGCCGGAGCTGGTGGTCGAGTCGCTGCGCGAGTCGGCGACGACGGCGTTCTGGGCCGACTGGGCGGCGATCCGGTGCCCCACCCTGGTGGTCCGGGCCGGGCGGGGCACCGTCGGGGTGGAGCGGGCCCGGCGGATGCTGGACCGGCTGCCCGGCAGTGAACTGGTCGAACTGCCCGGCGCCGGCCACGATCCGCACCTGGACTCTCCGGACGAATGGCACCGGATCCTGCGCGACTTCCTGACCCGGCTGCCCCGCCCGGCGGCACCGGTGGTCAGGCGCGGGTGAACTCCATGATCCAGTTCGTCTCCCAGGTGCGGCCACCATCGGCGGAGAACTCCTGCTCCCACCGGGCCGACGTCGGGGTGATCCCGGACCAGACGAAGTGCGCCCTGATCGGCGTACCGGCGTGGGTGTCGTCGCCGTAGAAGTCGCCCCGGCCGTTGTCGAAGGTGCCGACCACCGGTGGGAAGAGCACCCCGGTACGGCTGTTCGCCCAGTACAGCGACCACTGCTCGCGTTCGGTGTCGAACAGCCGCAGGGTCATTCCCCGGGTTCCGGTGCCGGGGAAGACGATCTCCTCCAGGTTGCCGACACCGCCGAGGATCGGCTGGCAGGTGCTGCTGGACGGGTAGACGTCCCAGTCGTCGCTGCCGACGAAGAGCTTGGTCAGTTGGCGGTTGACGATGTTCCACGAGCCGATGAGGAAGTCGAAGTCGTTCATGTCGACGATCCTGGACCGTGTACCTGACATCTTCTGTCAGTGATCCGGGTTAGGTTTCCGCCATGCGTGCCAGCCGCCTGCTCTCCCTGGTCCTCCTGCTCCAGAACCGTGGCCTGATGAACGCCCCGCAGCTCGCCGCCGAGCTGGGCGTCACCGTACGGACGGTCTACCGCGACGTGGAGGCGCTGGCCTCGGCCGGGGTTCCGGTCTACGCCGAACAGGGACCGGCCGGCGGTTACCGGCTGCTCGACGGCTACCGGACCCGGCTGACCGGGCTCACCGCCGACGAGGCCGGCTCGTTGTTCCTCACCGGGATGCCCGAGTCCGCCGCCGAACTGGGCCTGGGCGCGCAACTGGCCGCCGCCGAGCTGAAGTTGATGGCCGCGCTGCCGACCGCGTACCGGGAGGCGTCGCTGCGGATCCGGCAGCGGTTCCACCTCGACGCGCCAGCCTGGTTCCGTGAGCCGGAGCCGGTGCCGCACCTGCTCGGCGTCGCCGACGCGGTCTGGCGGGAACGGGTCGTCGAGATCGACTACCGGCGGTGGGCACCCCGGCCGGGCGTGGTCACCCGCCGGCTGCACCCGCTCGGTGTGGTCCTCAAGGCCGGTGTCTGGTACCTGGTCGGCAGCCGCGACGGCGAGGTACGCACCTACCGGGTGGCGAGCATCCTCGCTCTGACCATCCTGGCCGAGACCGCCGTCCCGCCGGACGGTTTCCAGCTCGCCGAGTTCTGGCGGGCGCACGTCGAACGCTACGAGCGGACCGCACACCACGACCGGGCGGTGGTCCGGCTCTCCCCGGAGGGTGTCCGGCTCCTGCCCGACCTGTTCGGCGGCAAGATCAGTCGACTGGCGCTGGAGGGTACCGGGCCCGCCGACGTCGACGGCTGGTGCCGGGTGGTGCTGCCGATCGAGTCGATCGACCACGCCGCGACCGACCTGCTCCGGCTCGGTGCCCACGTCCGGGTACTGGCCCCGCCGGCACTGGTCGCCCGGATCGGCGAGACCGCGCGGGCGATGGCGGCCTACTACCCGGCGGGGTAGCACAGCGCCCGTCACCCGCCCGGGTGGTACACCACGTCCTACCCGCGCCTCCCACCCATCCGGGGTGGTACACCGCGTCCTACCCGCCCGGGTAGTCCAGGGCGGGGCCGCCGACGGATGCGGTGCATCGGGCCAGCCAGTCCAGGGCCAGCCCGCGGAACGCCTCCGGTTGCTCGAACGGCAGGTAGTGCCCGGCGTCGGCGAGCAGGGCGTAACTCGCCGCCGGGTAGCTGGCCAGGGAGCGGAACTGGTCGGCGTACCCGGCGATGTAGTCCTGGCGGCCGGCGACCAGGCCGGTCGGTCCGAGGAAGGCCCGCGTGGAACCCTCGTCGGAGAGCTGGTAGCCGGTGTCACGCAACCCGCCCAGGTACTCCTCGTCACCCGGACCCGACGCGACGAGCACGGTCGCCACCCGTTCGGCGGTCTCCCGGTTCCGGTTGCCCAACGCCACCGACAGGTGGGCCCGCAGGTCCGGTGGCACGTCGACCAGCCAGTCGGCCTCCTCGCTGACCACCGGCGCCACCGGCACGTCCCGGTCGACCGGCAGGATCCGGGTGCCGTGGCAGATCAGGAAGAGGCCGGCCACCTGCTCCGGCCGCCGCCGGGCCAGCCCGGCGGCGAGGTAACCGCCGTAGGACCAGCCGACGACCAGGAACCGGGCGGAGCCGATCTCCCGGTCGACGAGGTCGACGACGGCGTCGAGCACGCCGTCGGAGTTCGCCGGGCCCGCCGGGGAGTGGCCCGTCCCCGGCAGGTCGGGGTAGATCCGGCGCAGCCCGGTGGTCGCGGCCACGGCCGGCTCCAGCGCGGCGACCATCGCCGACCCGGCCAGGCTGAAACCGGGCAGGCACAGCATCGGCAGACCCGACCCGTGGGTTTCCGTCACCAGGCTCATGGCTTGAGCAAAGCACGTCCGTCGGCCCGCCCGGTCCGATTCTCCGACCAGCGAAACGCCGAGACTCTTCGCGATCACGGCGTTCCCGTGGGTGGGTCAGTTGGGCAGGACCCGCTCGATGGCGTCGGTCACCTCGGCCGACTGCGGGTCGGTCTTGGTGGCGAACCGGGCGGCGACCGTGCCGTCCGGGGCGACCAGGAACTTCTCGAAGTTCCACCGGACGTCGCCGGTGTAACCCTCGGCGTCCGGGGCGTCGACCAGTTCGGTGTAGAGCGGGTGCCGACCGGGGCCGTTCACCTCGATCTTCTCCGTCAGCGGGAACGTGACGCCGTAGTTGGTCGAGCAGAACTCGGCGATCTCGGCGGCGGTGCCGGGTTCCTGGCCGGCGAACTGGTTGCTCGGTACGCCGAGCACCACCAGGCCCCGCTCGCCGTAGCCGTCCTGGAGTGCCTGGAGGCCGGCGTACTGCGGGGTGCTGCCGCACCTGGAGGCGACATTGACCACCAGGACTGCCTTGCCCCGGTACTGGTCCAGTCGGGCCGGGCCGCCGCCGAGCGCCGCCAGGTCGATGTCAAAGATCGTCATGTCGTGAGGTTACCCGCTGACCTGCTCGTCCGCCGACATTCGGAAATCGAAACATGGACATCTTGACGGAGTGGTGAACCCGTGAGTAGCGTCTCACTTGCTATTTGGAAAGTTTCCTAACTGTTCGGGGAGACGCCACATGAGAAGTTCCCTCCGTCGGGCGTTCTGGGCCGGCGCCGTGGTCGCGGTGGCGGTCGCCGCCGTCCCGGTGACCGCGGCCTTCGGCGCCGGTAACGTCACCACCACCTTCGTGGCCGCCTCCGACTGGGGAACCGGTCACGAGGCCCGCGTCACGATCACCAACGGCACCGACGCGTCGCTCGCCACCTGGCGGCTGGAGTTCGACCTGCCGGCCGGCACCACCATCGGCAGCTTCTGGGACGCCGACGTGACCCGGACCAACAACCACTACGTGGCGGTCAAGAAGAGCTGGGCCGGCGCGCTCGCACCCGGCGCCTCGTTCTCCTGGGGCTACAACGGCACCGGCGCCTACAAGGCCCCGCTGAACTGCACCATCAACGGTGCCTCGTGCGGCGGCGGGACCACCCCGACCACGCCGCCGACCACCCGGCCGCCGACGACCCCGCCGACCACGCCGCCCACCACTCCGCCGACCACCCGGCCGCCGACCAACCCGCCGACCACCACCCCGCCGACCACCCCGCCGGGCGGCAAGAAGGTCGTCGGCTACTTCGCGCAGTGGGGCGTCTACGGCCGCAACTACCACGTCAAGAACATCGTCACCAGCGGGTCCGCGTCCAAGCTGACCCACATCATGTACGCCTTCGGCAACACCACGAACGGCCAGTGCACGATCGGTGACAGCTACGCCGACTACGAGAAGGCGTACACGGCGGCGGACAGTGTGGACGGCGTCGCCGACACCTGGGACCAGCCGCTGCGGGGCAGCTTCAACCAGCTGCGCAAGCTCAAGGCGGCGTACCCGAACATCAAGGTGATCTGGTCGTTCGGTGGCTGGACCTGGTCCGGTGGCTTCACCCAGGCCGCGCAGAACCCGACCGCCTTCGCGAACTCCTGCTACAACCTGGTCGAGGACCCGCGCTGGGCCGACGTGTTCGACGGCATCGACATCGACTGGGAGTACCCGAACGCCTGCGGCCTGACCTGTGACGCCAGCGGCCCGAACGCGTTCAAGAACGTGATCCAGGCGCTGCGTACCCGGTTCGGTTCCTCCGCCCTGGTCACCGCGGCGATCACCGCCGACGGCACCAACGGCGGCAAGATCGACGCCACCGACTACGCCGGGGCGATCAACAACCTCAACTGGCTGATGCCGATGACCTACGACTACTTCGGCGCGTTCGCCGCGCAGGGCCCGACCGCCCCGCACTCGCCGCTGACGTCGTACACCGGGATCCCGACGGCGGGCTTCTACTCCGATGCGGCGATCCAGAAGCTCAAGAGCAAGGGCATCCCGGCCAGCAAACTGCTGCTGGGGGTCGGCTTCTACGGTCGCGGCTGGACCGGCGTGACCCAGGCGGCACCGGGCGGCTCCGCCACCGGTGCGGCACCGGGCACCTACGAGGCCGGCAACGAGGACTACAAGGTCCTCAAGAACACCTGCCCGGTCACCGGCACCATCGCCGGCACCGCGTACGCCAAGTGCGGCAGCAACTGGTGGAGCTACGACACCCCGAGCACGATCAACGGCAAGATGTCGTACGCCAACAACCAGGGTCTCGGTGGCTCCTTCTTCTGGGAGCTGTCCGGCGACACCAGCAACGGTGAACTGATCACGGCGGTCAAGAACGGCCTCGGCTGAGCCGACGGCTGACGTAACACCTCGGTAACACGTACCACCAGCAGCAGTAGTAGTGCTTCGGCCGACCCGCGCGCCCACGGGTCGGCCGAAGCCCGTCATGCCCTGCCGTGCGCAGTGGCATCCCCCGATGCCATCGGCGGGGTTGGGCCCGGTCGGGCTGTGGCGTTTCACCACCCCTACCGGGGTAGCAACTCGCCACAGCGTCGCCGATCTTGAGGTGTGGACGGTGGACGGGAGTGGGGTGGTAAGACAGGATTCGGGGCATGCGATCTCGTAAGGCTGGAATGTGGTGGGGCACCGCGATCGAGGCGCCCGACCCTGGCGCTCTGGCACGCTTCTACTCCGAGCTGCTCGACTGGCCCGTCGCCCACCAGGAGCCGGGTACGGCGATCGTCGCGGCGTCCCAGGGGGGCCCGTACCTGGTGTTCCAACTGGCCACCGACTACCAGGCCCCGGTCTGGCCCCCGGTCGACGCCAGACAGCGCCCGATGATGCACTTCGACTTCCAGGTCGGCGACCTCGATTCGGCCGTCGCCGACGCGGTCGCCCTGGGCGCCTCGCTGGCCTCGGCCCAACCGCAGGACAACGTACGGGTGATGCTCGACCCGGCGGGTCACCCCTTCTGCCTCTGCCTCGATCAGGAGGAGTAGGAGTTGGCCCGTCCTCGACGGGTAAGCCATACCGAGCGAGGTAGTCGGCGGCCAGTTCCGGTCCGGCGTACCGGGGTGGGCGGCTCGCCCACCACCTGCTCGGGCCGCCTCTTCCGTCGTACCACATTGGATCGCGACAGGGCGCTGCCGGGCGCTCCGTGACTGGTGACCGGAGCCCCGGCCGGCCCGCGCCCACGGGTCGGCCGGGGACCGGCGCTGGGCCAGCACAACAAAGAAAGCCCCCGGCGTCAACGCCGGAGGCTTTCTTTCGGTTGGGCTGTCGTCAGCTCGCCGAGACCTTCGCGAAGGCGACGAACGCGTTCCATGCCGCCGGCCCGAGGGCCAGGGGGCCACCATCGCGGTCCTTGGAGTCCCGGACCGTCACGACGCCGGGCATGTTCCTCGTATCCCATATACGGGGATTAGTGCTGTTATACCCTCGGTGGGCTGCATGGGGGGTATGCGTGAAAACACGACTTTTGCTCGTTTTGGTGGTCGGGGTCGGCTTCGAAACCGCGACGACGCTGTGAACGTCAGTAGGCGGGCGGCGCGGCGGAGGATCAGCGCCGGCGTGGTGGCCGTGCTGCTCGCGACACTGGCGGTCGTCCTGCCGCCGACCGTGGTATCGGCGGCCGGATCGACGCTGTTCGACCAGCCCTTCCACAACAACTCGCCGGACGGTCTCGGGCCTGTCGTCCTGCCGGCCGTAGCCGCCGGGACCGTGACGCCGAACGCCGCATGCCTGACCGCGACGGGTAACCCCAGTACGGGCGCGCTGCACAGTTGCGCGGGTGCGACGGACCCGGCGGGTAGCGGCAAACTGCGTCTCACCGACAACACCACCAACAAGACCGGTGGTGTCTTCGGGGCGGCGAGTGTCCCCACCTCGATGGGGCTGGACGTCACGTTCAACCTCTACCAGTGGGGTGGTGGCAACGCGGACGGGATCGCGTTCGTCCTCGCCGCGGTCGACCCCGCCGGTGGGACCGCGCCGGCAAGCCTCGGGCAGACCGGCGGCGGTCTGGGCTATACCAGCACCACGAACCTGGCCGGCCTGGCCAACGGCTACCTGGGCATCGGCTTCGACGTCTTCGGGAACTACAGCACGACCACGTACCAGGGGAGCGGCTGCACCAACCCGCCGTTCATCAGCTCTGCCAAGATCGCAGGCCAGGTGGTGGTACGCGGGCCGGGGCGCGGAACGGTCGGCTACTGCGGGCTGAACAGCACCGCCACGAACAGTTCCTCCCCGGTGATTCCGCTGCGCGCGCCCACCCGGGCCGCGTCGGTCGTCCCGGTCGAGGTGGTGGTCAACCCGACGGTCAGTTCGTTCACCACCGCCTCCGGCCTGGTGGTCGCTCCCGGCACGTACCAGGTGGTGTTCACGCCGGTCGGTGGCAGCCCACGGACCCTGACGGGCCCGCTACCCGCGGTCGCCGCAGGTCTGTACCCCTCCGCGACCTGGACGAACAGCAACGGGGTGCCACGCCAGCTCGCCTTCGGCTGGGTGGGCTCCACCGGCTCGGTGGTGGACTACCACGAGGTCGACAACGCACGGGTGGTCACCTTCAACCCGGTGCCGGACCTGCACGTGACGCAGACGAGCTACACCGGCCCGACGCCGCAACCAGGTGATCCGGTGAACTACACGGTGGTCGCCGGCGTCGACCCCGGCGTCGACGAGACCGTCCCGGTGTCGGTGACCGAGACGCTGCCGACCGGCGTGGTGCCGGTGGGCGCGTTCGGCACGGGCTGGTCCTGCGGTTCCCCGGTGGGACAGCGAATCACGTGCACCAACAGCAGCCCCCCGTTCGCCAACGGCTCCAGCCTGCCGCCGATCAACATCGTCGGCATCGTGACCGGATCGGGTGTCACCCCCGCCCTGATCCAGACCGGTTCGACCGCCGCCGCGTCGTCCATCGACGCCAACCCCGGCCTCGCGACGACGACGACCGCGGGAACCGTCCCGGCCACGCCGAGCGGGATCACCGTCACCCCGGCCACCAGCACGATCGCCGGTGGCATCCCCGTGACGGTCGGCGGCACCAACATCGCCGGGGCCACCGCCATCGAGATCGGCACCACGGCCGAGCAGCAGGCCGGCACCCCGGTCACACTGCTGCCGTGCCAGTCCGGCCCGGCGGCCGGATGCTTCACCGTGAACGGCGACGGGACGCTCGCCATCTCGTCCATGCCCGCCCGGACCACCGCCGCCACGGTGAACGTCACCGTCGTCACCAGGGGCGTCGCCGCCGCCGCGAGCTACGTCTACACCGACCGGCCGGGCACCCCGGCCGCGCCGACCGCGACCGCCGGTCTGGGCAGCGTCACCGTCAGCTGGGTGGCACCGGCGAGCAACGGCAGTCCGATCACCAACTACATCGTCACCCCGACCCGCAACGGGGTGGCCCAGATCCCGATCACGTACGACGCCTCCACCACCACTCGGGTGCTCAGCGGGCCCGGGGTGACTGTCGGCGCGACGTACACCTACACGGTCGCGGCGGTGAACGCGATCGGCACCGGCCTGCCCAGCCCGGCGTCGGCCGGGGTGGTGCCGTTCAGCCTGCCCGGAGCGCCGACGATCACGGCCGCGAGCGCCGGGGACCAGTCCGCGACGTTGACCTGGACCGCGCCCAGCAACGGGGGCAGCCCGATCACGTCGTACGTGGTCACCCCGTACATCGGCAACGTCGCGCAGACCCCGCAGACGTTCGCCGGGGCGGCCACCACCCAGACCGTCACCGGGTTGACGGCCGGTACGGCGTACACCTTCACCGTCACCGCGACGAACGCCGGCGGCGCCGGCCCGCCCTCGGCCCGGTCCGCGCCGGTCACGCCGAACGCCTCGCCGAGCCTGTCGAACCCACCGCCACCGGCCGGCGAGGTCGGTGCGGCGTACAGCGTGCCGCTCACGGTGACGGCGGGTACGGCACCGTACGTCTGGTCGGTCAGTGCGGGCACACTGCCGCCCGGCGTGACCCTGAACGCCTCCACCGGTCTGCTCTCCGGCACCCCGACCACCGCCGGCAGCTTCCCCTTCACCGTCCGGGTGACCGACGCCAGCAACCAGTCGGCCACCCAGGCGTTCACCGTGGTCATCGCGCCGCCGCCGACGCTGACCTTCCCCACACCCCCACAGGGCCAGGTCGGCGTCGCCTACAGCGTGCCGCTCACGGTGAGCGGTGGCACCGCCCCGTTCACCTGGTCGATCCCGGCGGGTAGCCTGCCACCCGGCCTCACCCTCAACACCGGCACCGGCGTACTCTCCGGCACGCCCACCCTGGGCGGCAACTACTCCTTCACCGTCCGGGTGGTGGACGCGTTCGCCCAGGTCGCGAACCGTACGGTCGCGCTCGGCATCACCGCCTCACCCACGCTGACGTTCCCCGCACCACCGTCGGGTCAGGTCGGCGTGCCCTACAGCAACCAGTTGACCGTCAACGGTGGCACGGCCCCGTTCACCTGGTCGGTCTCGGTGGGTAGCCTGCCGCCCGGCCTCACCCTCGACGCCGGCACCGGTCTGCTCTCCGGGACCCCGACCACCGTGGGGAGTTACCCCTACACCGTGCGGGTGGTCGACGCCGCCGGTCAGGAGGCGACCGAGGCGGTCACCCAGGTGATCGCGGCGGGGCCGCTGGTCGTGGTGAAGACCGCCAATGTCAACGCCGTCGCCGCCGGCGGAACGGTCAACTACTCCATCACGGTGACCAACACCGCCTCGATCGCCTTCACCGGTGTCAGCGTGACGGACCCGCTCGGTGGGGTGCTCGACGACGCGACCTACAACGCGGACGCCACCGCCACCTCGGGCACGGTGTCGTTCGTCAACCCGACCCTCACCTGGACCGGTGACCTGGCCGCGGGTGCGGTCGTGACCATCACCTACTCGGTCACCGTCAACACCCCGGCCGCCGGTGACCTGAGACTCACCAACACGGTGACCTCCGCGACGTTGGGCACCAACTGCGCCGTGGGCAGTGTCGACGCCCGGTGTACCGCCAGCGTCCCGGTAGCCGTGCTCACCATCGTGAAGACGGCGGACGTGACGACCGCGACGCCCGGAGACGTCGTGCGCTACACCGTCACCGTGACCAACGCCGGCCAGGCCACGTACGCGAGTGCCGGGTTCACCGACGCGCTGGCCGCGGTGCTGGACGACGCGACGTACAACGCCGACGCGGTGGCGACCGTCGGCGCGGTCGGCTTCGCCTCGTCGAACCTGACCTGGAGCGGCGGTGTGCTCGCGGCCGGCGCGAGCGCCACCATCACCTACTCGGTGACGGTGCGCAGCCCGGATCCGGGCGACAGGATCATGACGAACCCGGTGACCTCCGCGACCCTGGGCAGCAACTGCCCGTCGGGCGGAAGCGACACCCGCTGCACGGTGACGGTCACCGTGCTGGTGCCGGGCCTGGTGTTGACCAACACCCCGAGTACGACGACCACCACCCCCGGATCCACGGTCGGCTACACGGTGGTCATCACCAACACCGGTCAGACGGCGTACACCGGGATCAGCGTCACCGACTCCCTGGCGGGGCTGCTCGGCCGGGCGACGTACAACGGTGACGCGACCGCCACCAGCGGTGCGCTCGCGTACATCAGCCCGAACCTGACCTGGACCGGCAACCTCGCGGTCGGCGCCTCGGTGACCATCACGTTCACCGCGACGGTCACCGCCGCCACCACCGGTCAGTCGGTGCTGACCACCGTGCTCTCGTCGGCGGCCGTCGGCAACAACTGCGCCTCCGGCAGCACCGACGGCCGGTGCACCGCGACGGTCACCATCCTCATTCCCGGCCTGACGCTGCTCAAGACGGCCAGCGCGCCGAACGCGACGCCCGGTTCCGTGGTGGTGTACCGGATCGAGGTGACCAACACCGGTCAGAGTGCCTACCTGGGGGCGACCTTCACCGACTCCCTCGCCGGTGTGCTCGACGACGCCACGTACGACGCCAACGCCGCCGCCACCGCCGGAGCGGTGAGCTACAGCGCCCCCGTCCTGTCCTGGACCGGTGACCTCGCGGTGGGTGCGACCGCCGTGATCACGTACTCGGTCACGATCACCGTTCCCGACGCGGGTGACCGGACGCTGACCAACCGGGTGGTCTCCTCGACGGCGGGGGCCAACTGCCCCACGGACAGCACCGACCCGCGCTGTGCGGCGGTGGTCGCCGTGCAGGTGCCCGGGTTGACGTTGACCAACACGCCGAGCGCGGCGACCGCCACCCCCGGCGACACGATCGGTTACACCATCACGATCGCGAACACCGGCGAGTCGGCGTACCCGTCGGTCAGCGTCTCCGAGTCGCTGACGGATGTGCTCGACGACGCGGTCTACAACTCGGACGCCACGGCCACCGCCGGGACGGTCGGACTCTCCGGCTCCGTGCTGACCTGGACCGGTCCGCTCGCCCTCGGGGCCACCGTCACCGTCCAGTTCTCGGTCACCGTAAACAGTCCCGATCCGGGAAACCGGACGCTGACCTCGACGCTGACCTCGACGGCCGCCGGCAGCAACTGCCCGTCGGGCGGTGCCGCTCCGAGTTGTACGGCCAGTGTCACCGTGCTCGTCCCGGGCCTTGAGGTGGTCAAGACCGCCGATGTGGCCACGGTGACGCCGGGCGGCGTGGTGTCGTACACGATCACCGTGACGAACACCGGCGAATCAGCGTACGTGGGTGCCAGCGTGACGGACTCGCTGGCGAACCCGCTCAACGACGCGACGTACAACAACGACGCGACCGCGTCCACCGGCACCGTGTCGTACGCCGCCCCCACCCTGAGCTGGGTCGGTGACCTGGCCGTCGGCGCCTCGGCGTCGATCACGTACTCGATGACGATCCTGGACCCCGATCCGGGCGACAAGGTCATGGTCAACACGGCCGTCTCCAGCACCCCCGGCAGCAACTGCCCGGCCGCCGGTGCCGACCCGCGCTGCACCGCGACAGTGCGGGTGCTGGTACCCGCGTTGACGATCACGACGACAGCCGACGTGGCCAGCACCGCGCCGGGCTCGGTGGTGGGCTACACCGTCACGATCACCAACTCGGGCCAGACGGCGTACCCGACGCTGACGGTCACCAACGCACTGGCCGGGGTTCTCGACGACGCGGCCTACAACAACGACGCCTCGGCCTCCGCCGGCACGGTCGGCTTCACCAGCCCCAACCTGACCTGGACCGGAAGCCTTGCCCCCGGCGCTTCGGCGACCGTCACCTACTCGGTGACGGTGGCGGATCCCGACACCGGGGACCTCATCCTGAACAGCCGGGTCGCCTCGGCGGCCGTCGGCAGCACCTGCCCGGTCGGCAACACCCTTCCGGCGTGCGCGGTGAGCGTACCGGTCGCCCGACTTGAGATCGTCACCACGACCGACGTGTCCACCGTCCTGCCGGGCGGCACGTTCCGGATCAACGCGACATACACCAACACCGGACAGGTTCCCTATACCGGCATCAGTGTCGGCTTCACCCTGTCGGACGTCGGCAGTAACGTCATCGGGAACGGCGACCAGACGGCGTCGTCGGGAACGCTGACCGTAGGGCTCGGCGGGGCGGTCTGGACCGGCGACATACCGGTGGGCGCGACCATCACCCTGAGCGGCAGCGCGACCGTGGTCGACCCCTATGCGGGGGACCCGTTGATCACCGGGGCGTCGACATCGGCGGTACCGGGAAACAACTGCCCGTCCGGCGGGTCCGACCCACGGTGCGCGATCAGTATCACCGTGCTCATTCCGGGGCTCGGCATCACCAAGACCGCGGACAGTGCGACCGCCGTGCCGGGCGCGGAGGTCGCCTACACCATCACGGTGACCAACACCGGTACGGCGCCGTACACGGGCATCAGCGTCACCGATCCGCTGACCAGCGTGTTGGACGACGCGACGTACAACGCCGACGCGAGCTCCACTACGGGTGTGGTGTCGTACGCGGCACCGACGCTGACCTGGACCGGCGACGTCCCGGTCGGCGGGGTAGTGACGATCACCTACTCGGTCACCGTGCAGTCCCCCGACCCCGGCAACAAGATCATGGTCAATACCGTCAACTCCACCGCGGCCGGCAGTTCCTGTACGGCCACGAGCCAGGCGGCCGCCTGCACCGCGACGGTGCAGGTGCTCACGCCCGCGCTGACCACCGTGAAATCCGTCGACGCCACGACGACCAACCCGGGCAGCACCCTGACCTACACGGTGACGATCACCAACTCCGGACAGATCGACTACACCGCCATCAGCGTGGCCGACGACCTGACCGGCGTGCTCGACGACGCGGTCTACAACGCCGACGCGAGCGCCACCGGCGGTTCGACGTCGTACGCCGCACCGGTGCTGACCTGGACCGGTGACCTGGCCGTCGGAGCCACCGTCACCGTCACCTACACGGTGACCGTCGACAATCCCGATCTCGGTGACCAGAGCCTGGTGAACTCGGTCAGCTCGGCCGCGGCCGGGGCGAACTGTCCGGTGGTGGCGACCGATCCCCGGTGCACGGTCACCGTCGTGGTCGTCGCGTCGACCGAGCTCACCTTCACCAAGGCCGCCGACGTGGCCTCCGCCAGCGCCGGATCGGTGGTGACGTACACGATCGTCGTCGCGAACTCGGCCCCGGCGCCGTACCTGGGCGCCGAATTCACCGACTCACTGGTCGACGTCGTCGACAACGCCGCCTACAACAACGACGCGGTGGCGACGGGAGGTGGGACCGTCGGCTACGTCGAGCCGGTGCTGTCCTGGAGCGGAAACGTGCCGGCGAACGGGTCGGTCACCGTCACCTACTCCGTGACGGTGGACGCCCCCGGCGGCGACAACAGCATGAGTAACACCCTGGTCTCGACGGACGCGGCCAGCAACTGCGCGGTGGGCAGCGTCGACGCGCGGTGTACGACGGTCGTGACCGTCTCGGAGCTGACGATCGTCAACACCGCCAACGTCGCCACCACCACTCCGGGCGGCTCGGTCACCTTCACCGGGGTCATCAGCAACACCGGCGGCACCCCGTTCCTCGGTGTGACCGTCTCCTTCGACCGGGTGGACCTGCTCGACGACGCCATCCTCATCGGTGACACGGTCTCCTCGGGCACCATCGTGGTCACTCCGACCACTCTGGAATGGACCGGCGACGTACCGGTGGGCGGCACGGTCACGGTGGAGAGAAACTTCCTGGTACGAAACCCCGATCCGGGTGACAAGCTCATGACGAGCACGGTCAGCTCGGCGGTTCCGGGCAGCAACTGCCCGACCGGCGGGTCTGACCCACGGTGCACGGTCAGCGTGGCGGTGCTGGTCCCCGGCCTGAGCATCGCCAAGACGGCCGACACCCCGGTCACGGTGCCCGGTGGTACGGTCACCTACACCATCACGGTCACCAACACGGGCACCGCCCCCTACCTCGGCGCCGTGGTCACGGACACGATGAGCGGCGCGCTCGACGACGCCACCTACGGCGGCGACGCGACCGCCGACACAGGCGACCTGTCGTACGCCGCGCCGACGCTGACCTGGACCGGGGACCTGCCGGTGAGTGCGGTCGCCACCATCACGTACTCGATGACGGTCAACAATCCGGACCTGGGCGACAAGGTCATGGTGAACGTCGCGTCGTCCACCGAGGTCGGTAGCGACTGCCCACCGGCCAGCGGCAACCCGGCCTGCGCGGTGCAGGTGGCCGTGCTCACGCCCGCCCTGAGCATGACCGTCGCCGCCGACACCGCCAGTACGACACCCGGCGCCGTGGTCGGTTACACCGTCACCATCGTCAACACCGGCCAGACCGCGCAGTCCGGCGTCACGGTCACGAACGCGCTGGCCGGGGTGCTGGACGACGCGTCGTACAACGGTGACGTCGTGGCGTCACCCGGCACGGCCGTCTTCACCAGCCCGAACCTGGTCTGGTCGGGCACCCTCGCACCAGGCGCGACGGCGACCGTCACCTACTCGGTCACAGTCCTCGATCCGGATCCCGGAGACCGCCTCCTGACCAGCACGGTCACCTCGGCGGCCACCGGTAGCACCTGCCCGGCGGGCAACACCAACCCGGCCTGTACGAGCACGGTCACGGTGTCGGTGCTGACCATCGTGAACAGCGTGGGTGCCGCCACCTCGGTGCCGGGCGGGACGGTCGTGTTCAGCACCACGGTGACCAACACCGGGCAGACGCCGTACACCGGGATCAGCATCGACGCCAGCTTTGCCGGCTCGGTCGACGACGCGACCTACACCGGTGACGCCGCCGCCTCGACCGGCACCCTGGTCCTGATCCCGGCGACCGCATCGATCCGGTGGACCGGGAACCTCGCCGTCGGTGCGATCCTCACCGTCACCGGCTCGTTCACCGTGAACGATCCCGACCTGGGCGACAGGATCATGACCTCGGTGGTCAGTTCCGCCGTACCCGGCAACAACTGCCCGCCCGGTGGCACCGACCCGGCCTGTACCGCGACGGCCACGATCCTGGTCCCGGCCCTGGCGGTGGTGAAGACCGCGAGCAGCGCCACCACGGTCCCCGGCGGGATCGTCGGCTACACGATCACGGTCACCAACACCGGCGAGACCCCGTACCCCGCCGCGACGATCAGCGACGACCTGGCCGGGCTGCTCGACGACGCCAGCTACAACGCCGACGTCACCGCCAGCACCGGCGACGTCTCCTACAGCGCCCCGACCATCACCTGGACGGGTGCGTTGGCGATCGGTGGGACGGCGACCATCACGTACACGGTCACCGCCGACGATCCGCAGACCGGCGAGCGGGTCCTCACCAACACCGTCAGCTCCACCAGTTCGGGCAGCAACTGCCCGCCGGGAGGATCCGACCCGGACTGTGCCGTGACCGTACAGGTGCTGCTGCCGGCGCTGAGCATCGCGAAGCACGCCAGCGCCGGCACCACCACACCGGGCGCCACGGTCGGGTACACCATCACCGTCACCAACAGCGGCCAGACCCCGTACACCGGGGCCACCCTGACCGACAGCCTCGCGGGCGTGCTCGACGACGCGACCTACCAGAACGACGCCGCCGCGACGGGCGGAGCCGTCTCGTACGCCGCACCGGTGTTGACCTGGACCGGCGACCTCGCGGTCGGCGCCTCCGTCGTCGTGAGTTACTCGGTCGTGGTGTTGAACCCCGCCACCGGCGACCGGAGCATGAGCAACGCGGTCACCTCCACCGCCGCCGGCAACAACTGCCCGTCCGGTGGCACCGACCCGGCCTGTACGGTGACCGTCGCGGTGCTCATCCCGGCGCTCGCCATCACCAACGTCGCCGATGTCGCCACCGCGACGCCGGGCGACGTCATCCGGTTCACCGCCACCTTCACGAACACGGGTCCGACCCCCTACACCGGCGTCCGGATCGTGACCAATGCCGCGAACGTCTTCGACGACGCGCGACCCAACGGCGACCAGGTCGCGAGTTCCGGCACGCTCACCGTGGTCGGCGCCGCCGTGACCTGGACCGGTGACATCCCCATCGACGGTGTCGTGGTCGTCACCGGCACCGTGACCGTCAACAGCCCGGACACCGGCAACCGGACCATCGCCAGCACGATCACCACCGACGCGCCGGGCAGCAACTGCCCGACCGCCGCGCCGGGGCCCGCCTGCACCGTCACCGTGGCCGTGCTCCTGCCCGGCCTGGCGATCGAGAAGACCGCCGACAATCCCACCACCACGCCGGGTGGGACCGTCACCTACACGATCTCCGCCACGAACACCGGTGAGACCGCGTACGTCGGCACCACGATCACCGACTCGCTCGCCGACCTGCTCGCCGACGCGACGTACAACGCCGACGCCGTCGCTTCCAGCGGCGTCGTGTCGTACACCGCTCCGGTGCTGACCTGGACCGGGGACCTGCCGATCGGCGACGCAGTCACGATCTCCTACACCGTCACGGTCGGCGCTTCGCAGACCAGTGGGCGGAGCCTCGTCAACACGGTCACCTCCGCCGCGCAGGCGAACAACTGCCCGACCGGCAGCCCCGATCCGGCCTGCACCGCCAACGTCGCCATCCTGATTCCCGGTCTGGGAATTACCAAGACGGCGGACACCGCGACCGTCACGGCCGGCGGTTCGGTCAGTTACACGATCAGGGTGACCAACACCGGGCAGTCGCCGTACATCGGCGCGGCGTTCACTGATCCGCTCACCGGGGTCCTCGACGACGCCGACTACAACTTCGACGCAGCGGCGACGCTCGGCGACGTCTCCTACGCCGCCCCGGTGCTGAGCTGGTCCGGTGACCTACCGGTCGGCGGCGCGGCCCTGATCACCTATTCGGTCACCGTGAACTTCCCGGACGAGGGCGACGAGAGCCTGGTCAACACCGTCACGTCCGACGCTCCGGGGGCCAACTGCCCGGATGACCCGGCGTGCACCGCCACGGTCGCCGTCCGCATCCCGGCGCTCACCATCACGAAAACCGCAGCCAGCAGTACGGTGGTCGCCGGTGGACCCCTCCAGTACACCCTGCTGATCACCAACAGCGGCGAGTCGCCGTACAGCGGTGCGACGGTCACCGACTCGCTTGCCGGCGTACTCGACGACGCCGACTACGGCAACGACGCCATCGCCACCACCGGTGTGCTCACCTACACCGCTCCGGCTCTCTCCTGGACCGGTGACCTGCCGATCGGTGCCACCGCCGCCATCACGTACACCGTGGTCGTCAACCAGCCGACCACCGGGGACGGTCAACTCGTCAACACCGTCAGCTCCACCACGATCGGCAGCAACTGCCCGGCCGGTGGGGACGATCCCCGGTGTGTCACCGACACCACCGTGGTGGAGCAGAGCATCACCCTCTCCGACCTGCCCGGCGCGGTGGTCATCGCGGGCATCTCCGACGACGTCGCGAGGAAGGACGACGCGGTCAGCATGACCGTCACCTCGAACAGCCCCACCGGCTACCTGGTGACGGTCCAGGCCCTGGCACCCGCGCTCACGCCGGCAATTCCCGCGAATCCAGACACCATTCCGATCGAAAACCTCCGGGTACGCGAGAGCGGCACGGTGCCCTTCCACCCGGTGTCCGACCTGACCCCGCTGGTCATTCACAGCCAGTCGACACCATCCGCCGCCGGTGGCGACGCGATCAGCAACGACTACGAGATTCTCATCCCGAATGTCGTGGCCGATGACTACTCCGTGACGTTGGAGTACGTAGCAATCACTCAGTAGCAGCAGCTAGGAGCATCATGTTCAACCTCCCCGCCCTCGCCGCCACCGCCGTGGTTTCGATGATCACGATGTCGGTGGTCGCCCCGGCCGCGCCCCGGACGAGCGTGGCGCCGACGCCGAGCCGGACGGCCGACGCGGAGCAGCCGTTGCTGAGTATCGCCATCGACAACGGGCGGACGAGCGCCGCCGCCGGAGACGAGCTGACCTACAAGATCACAATCCGCAACCTCGGTACGACCGAGGCGAAGCGACTCGAGGTCTCGCAGAGCCTTCCCACGGGTCTGACGTTCGCCTCCGCCGACAACGGCGGCACCGCCGAATCGGGTCGGGTCACCTGGCCGGTCGACCTGAAGACCGGTCAGGAGGCGACGTTCACGACCGTCGCCCGGCTCGGGCAGACGCCCGCCGAGCTGCTCCGTCTCGCCACGGTCGCGTGCGCCACCGCCGACGGTGCGGAGAAGCCGCTCGTCTGTGCGACCCATTCGGATCTGCTCCCGGCCGGCGCCGCCGCCCGTAGCGAGGAGAAGGCCACCCCCTGGCTCCGGTACGGTCTGGCCGCGGCGGCGCTGGCCGTTCTGGCGCTGGTCGTAACCGTCCTCGTGCGTAGGCGGGGCCGGAAGGACCCGGCGACCCGACCCGGCGCCGCGGCCGGTAGGCACCTGGCCCGCGCGGCCGTCGGCGACTGAGGCGGGCCGACACGGCGACGGCCCGATGGGGTCGACCCGGATGCCCCCCTCGGGGTCACGCGACCGAGTGGGTGATCGTGCCGGTGTAGGTCCCGGCCACTACCTCGATCGGGATGTGTACGACCAGGGTGGGGCTCCATGCCGCTGAATTGTCACGGTCACCACTGGACTTCCCGAATGCCGCGCGCCCCTGGTCGAGTGGCACCGCATCAGCCGATGTGAGCTGGCCCGGCACGAAAATGCCCGTGCCGGTGGTGGCGGTCGCCGGCCCCGACCAGTATTCGATGGTGCCCGCCGGAATCGTCTCCGACGGGCCCGCCCCGCCGGTGGTGAAATCGCTGGCGGTCACCGTCGCCACCCAGATCGCCGAGAGTTGGGAGCGTTCGTCGGTGACGGTCACCGTCCCCAGTGGTGCGCTGAGGTCCGTGCCCGGTACCGCGATGCCGAGGTCCACGGCGGCTGGTACGGCAATGGACAACTCACCCGCCATGACGGTGACGGTGACGTCAATGTCATCGGCGGCCCCGCTGCTCGCGGGATACGCGAGGAGCATGAGGCAGGCGATTGTCGCCGAGAGTCGAGAGCGCCTCACTTCCTCACCCGCCATCCTGCTCGGAACTGAATTGCGAATGGATAACAGCCTATCGTCTGCCTGCACAGTGGATGGAGCTTTCGGCGGAGTGGGTTCCGTTGATCGGGGATTCTCTTCTGGGACTGCGATATAGGATGAACGGCCTGACCACAACAAAGGATATGAACGAAACGACATGTGGACCCATTTCACGAGGTTGATGCTTCCGGTCGTCATCGCGTTGACGCCGACCGCGCCCGCGGTTGCCCGTCAGCCCGAGCAGCCGGACTTCTCGCTCACCGTGAGTCCGAGTCGGGTGCTCGTGCCGGCGGACCAGACAGCGCGATCTCGGCAGTTCACGGTCACCAACCGGGGCCGTCTCCCGGTTGATGTCGTGACCCGGATGGAAAACTTCACGGCGGGGGAGGACGGCAACCCCCGCTTCCGGTCGGACGCGCCCCACTCGGCCGTCGAATGGGTCCGCGTCCAGCCCGACCGCTTCCGTCTCGACGGCGGGACGGTGGAACAGGTGAGCCTGCACATCACCGTCCCGATCGGCGCCGAGCCCGGCGAGCACCAGGTCGCGGTGATCTTCTCGGTGTCCGCTCCGGACGGTGGCGCCGGCATCGGCGTGAGCCGCAGCGTCGGTGTGCCGGTGTACGTCACGGCGCCGGGCCGGACCGTCGACTCGGTCGAGGTGTCCGGGGTGCGTGCGCCGGGGCTCGCGCTGGGCGGCCCGCTCGACCTCACCGCGACGGTCCGCAACGTCGGCACCGTCCATCGTGACTTCGTGGCCGATGACGGAGTCCGGGCACACGTGGCCGGGGACACCGTCCCGTTCCCGGACTTCACCCTGCTGCGCGGCGCCGACCGGCAACTCCGTGCCCGGTGGACCGACCCGCCCCTGTTCTGTATCTGCCGGGCCACCGTCTCCGTGCCGAATCCGACCGGCCCGTCCCGGGCCACGACGGCCACCATCGTCGTCCTGCCGTTGCCGCTGATCGGATTCGTGGCGTTGTCCGTCCTGACGCTTCTGGTGGGCGGGCTACTGCTCCGACGTCTGCTCGGCCCCCGCCGGCTGCCCGGTCCGGCGCTCCGGACGCCCGCGGGAAATTTCGATGGTGGCGACTGACGTTCCGGCCTAACGTGATCGCCATGTTCGCCACCGCAGCCGTCGTGCGGCCCGCAGGTCTCCACCTGCCGGCTGCCGCAGACCGCTGCCCGCGGCTGGCTGATACCCGAAGCTGCCCCTCCTCCCGCACCAGCGGAACCCACGGAGGAGGGTGACCCGGTCTCTCGGCGTCGCCCCTGATCGACGCCGCGACGCGCGGTTCTGGCGCGGTTTCCCGTTATCGCGGAGTGGCATCCGCCCGCGCACTTTCGTCCGCCACCGAGATCCATTCCTCGCGGAGAAAGATCATGGCCAAGAGCCAGTTCGTCCGTACGAAGCCACACCTGAACATCGGCACCATGGGGCACGTCGACCACGGCAAGACGACGTTGACCGCCGCCATCACGAAGGTGCTCGCCGACCGGGACCCGGCGGTCAACCATCTCCGGTCGGGGGACCGTGGTCACCACGGCGGTCGAGCGCGGCACCCTGCGGGCCGGGGACCCGGTCGAGGTGGTCGGGGCTCGGGCCGACCCTGGCCAGCGTGGCGACCGGGCTGGAGACCTTCGGTCGCCGCCGGCACGGTGACCGCCCTGCTCGACTGAGCCGGGCGGGTACGACCTCTCCGGCGGACCGGGGGGGGGGGGGGGGGGGGGGGGGGGGGGGAGGGGGAGGGGGGGGGGGGGGGGGGGGGGGGGGGGGGGGGGGTGGGGAGGGGGTGGTGCGGGGGTCGGTCGGGGTATGGACCAGT
>NZ_JBVJHT010000009.1:0-35734 GCF_055586685.1 Micromonospora sp. NPDC049529 | reverse complement strand
GACCTTCTGCCACAGCAGACGTGGTACCCGCCTGGCTCGGTGGACCCGGGCGGGCACGCCCTCTCTGGAGGCCGGGGCCGGTGCCGGTCGACGTACGACCGGCACCGGCCCGTGTCGCGCGGGCCCGGCGGCGGTCGCCGACGCCCGGTCGTCGTGTGGCCGCAGGTGTGATCAATATGTCAGACTCGCCGCTCGGCGTAGTTTGGTGGGAAATCGAGGAGGGGGACCCCGATGGACGTCCGACGGCGGCGCACTGCCGGTCTTGCTGCGGTGCTGGCGATGGTGCCGCTCGGCCTGGGCGCCTGCGGTCTCGGCGGCGGCTCGGCGGACGGCGCGCCGGTGATCCCCGACGACGGCCCGGAGAAGTCGCGGGCCGTGGTGCAGACCTACCTCGACGCGATGACGACCAAGGACGTCGCCGCCGGGCGCGGCCAGCTCTGCGGGCCGATGCAGGCCGCCTTCGACCAGGCCGCGACCGGTCCGAACGGCGACTTCGCCGCCCACTTCAAGGTCACCAAGACGACGATCACCGACGTCCGCCCCAACGGCGGCCGACTGGAGGTCAGCACCTCGGTCTCGGTGCTCGCCGGAGACGGGGCGGCCACCCCGGTCCGGCTGCTGTTCACGGTGGCGAAGGCCGAGGCGGGCTGGTGCATCGCGAACGAGACGGTGGCCGGTGCCAGCGCGCCGGCACCGTCGGCCGGTGCCGACGGGGCGACCCCCTGAGCCGGGCCGGCCGACCGGGTCGGACGCCACCCGAGGCGGACGGCCCGGCAGGATACCCGGACATCGGGTACGGCGTCGGCCAATACACCTCCCACGGACCGGACACGGCCGACCTCAATGGCGAGCTGCCCCGACTGTCGCCGTACGCTTTTCCCCATGCGCCATGAGTGGCATCAGCTGAGCTACCCCACGGTGGGTACCCTAGGCCCGCAGACCAGCCGTCCGACCGACGATTCCGCCGAGGACGTGGCCCTCGGGCTGGACCGGTGGCGGGACATGCCCCGGGCCCAGACCCCGCCGTGGCCCGACCAGAAGGCCGTCGACGAGGTCTGCGAGGTCCTCTCCACCGTGCCGTCGGTGGTCGCGCCCTATGAGGTCGATCACCTGCGGATGCAGCTCGCCGAGGTCGCCGAGGGCAAGGCCTTCCTGCTCCAGGGCGGCGACTGCGCGGAGACCTTCACCGACAACACCGAGAGCCACCTGCTCGCCAACGCGCGCACCCTGCTCCAGATGGCGGTCGTGCTGACGTACGGTGCCTCGCTGCCGGTGGTCAAGGTGGCCCGGGTCGCCGGGCAGTACACCAAGCCCCGGTCGCTGCCGACCGACGCGCGCGGGCTGCCGGCGTACCGCGGCGACATGATCAACTCCCTGGAGGCGGTGCCGGAGGCCCGGATCGCCGACCCGCAGCGCATGATCCGGGCGTACGCCAACTCCTCCTCGGCGATGAACATGCTCCGGGCGTACCTCGCCGGTGGCCTGGCCGACCTGCACGCGGTGCACGACTGGAACAAGGGCTTCGTCCGCGACTCGGCGGCCGGTGAGCGCTACGACGCCATCGCCCGCGAGATCGACCGGGCGCTCGCCTTCATGCGCGCCTGCGGCATGGACGACAACGAGGCCCTGCGCACCGTCACCCTCTACTGCTCGCACGAGGCGCTCGCCCTGGAGTACGACCGGGCCCTCACCCGCGTCTCCGACGGCCGGGCGTACGGCCTCTCCGGCCACTTCCTCTGGATCGGCGAGCGGACCCGGCAGATCGACGGCGCCCACATCGACTACATCTCCCGGATCGCCAACCCGATCGGCGTCAAGATCGGCCCCGGCACCACCCCGGACCAGGCGATCGAGCTGTGCGAGAAGCTCAACCCGAACAACGTCCCGGGCCGGCTCACCCTGGTCAGCCGGATGGGCAACCACAAGGTCCGCGAGGCCCTGCCGCCGATCGTGGAGAAGGTCACCGCCGCCGGTGCCAAGGTGGTCTGGCAGTGCGACCCGATGCACGGCAACACCCACGAGTCGTCGAACGGCTACAAGACCCGCCACTTCGACCGGATCGTCGACGAGGTGCTCGGCTACTTCGAGGTGCACCGGGGGCTGAACACCCACCCCGGCGGCATGCACGTCGAGCTGACCGGCGAGGACGTCACCGAATGCCTCGGCGGCGCCCAGGCGATCGAGGACGTCGACCTGCCCGACCGGTACGAGACCGCCTGCGACCCGCGACTGAACACCCAGCAGTCGCTGGAACTGGCCTTCCTGGTGGCGGAGATGCTCCGTGGCTGACCCGCGACCGGTCGACCTGCGTTCCGACACGGTCACCCGCCCGACCGCCGCGATGCGCTCGGCGATGGCACAGGCCGAGGTCGGCGACGACGTGTACGGCGAGGACCCCAACGTCAACGCGCTCGAAGCCGAGGTGGCCGCCCTGTTCGGGCACGAGGCCGCGCTCTTCGCCCCGAGCGGCACGATGGCCAACCAGATCGCCCTCCAGGTGCTGGTGCCGCCGGCCGGTGAACTGCTCTGCGACGCCGACGCGCACATCGTCACGTACGAGATGGCGGCCGCCGCCGCGTACGGTGGCATCTCCACCCGTACCTGGCCGGCGGTCGGCGCCGACATCGACCCCGACCAGGTCGCGGCGATGATCCGTCCGGACGGCTACTGGGCGGTGGCGACCCGGGCGATCGCGGTCGAGCAGACCCACAACCGGGGCGGCGGCGGGGTCATCCCGCTGGACACCCTGCGTCAGCTGCGCCGGATCGCCGACGACGCCGGCATCGGGCTGCACTGCGACGGGGCCCGGATCTGGCACGCGCACGTCGCCGACGGGGTGCCGCTGGCCAGCTACGGCGCGCTGTTCGACACCCTGTCGGTCTGCCTCTCCAAGGGGCTCGGCGCACCGGCCGGCTCGGTGATGGTCGGCAGCGCGGAGAAGATCGAGCGGGCCCGACTGGTCCGCAAGCGGATGGGCGGCGGCATGCGGCAGGCCGGCATCCTCGCCGCCGCCGGCCGACACGCGCTCGCCGAGCACGTCGACCGGCTCGCCGAGGACCACGTACGCGCGGCCCGGCTGGCCGAGGCGCTGGCGCCGTACGGTGTCCTCGCCGGCCCGGTACGGACGAACATCGTGCCGCTGGACCTGACCAAGTTCGCGCTCGACGCACCGGCGTTCGCGGCGGCGGCGCGGGCCGAAGGGGTGCTGGTCTCGGTCCTCGGTCCTCGGACCGCTCGGCTGGTCACGCACCTCGACCTCGATGATGCCGGGGTGGACCGGGCTGTTTCCGTTCTTTCGGGGATCCTCAAGCGCTGATCGCTTTTCGGGGTGCGCCGGCCGGGATTGGGGCGGCGTGCCCCGCTCCGGGCGGTCAGGCTTGATCCCTGCGCAGGTCACGCCGCCCCAATCCCTGGGTCCGCGCCGGCCGGGGCCGTCGGCGGCTGCTCGGCCCGCGTTGCCCGGTCTGAACGGCCTCTGCTGTACCCGCCAGCCGGTGGCCCTGGGCATCAGGGGCGGAGGGGTGGCCCCGGGCGTCAGGGGCGGAGGCGTTTGAGGGTGGCTATGTCGTGGTCGTGGCCGACGTGGCCCTCGGTGGGGGTTTCGGCGACGACGGGGACACCGGCGGTCGCCGGGTGGGTCATCAGCTCGGCGAAGGCGGCCTCGCCGATGCTGCCCTTGCCGATCGTCTCGTGCCGGTCCCGCAGTGACCCGCAGGTGTCCCGCGAATCGTTGGCGTGGACCAGCCAGAGCCGGTCGCCGATCGCGGCGACCAGTTCGTCCAGGGTCTCGGTCATGCCGCCCGGCCGGGCCAGGTCGTGGCCGGCGGCCCAGGCATGGCAGGTGTCGAAACAGATGCCGAGCCACGGGTGTCGATCGACGGTGTCCAGGTAGGGCGCCACCTGCTCCATCCGGGAGGCCAGCGACCGGCCACCGCCGGCCGTCGGTTCCATCAGCAGCTTCGGTCCCCCGCTGGCGGCCGCCGCGTCGAGTAGCGGCAGCAGGGCGGTGCGTACCTGGACCATGGCGGTGTCGTAGTAGTCGGCGTCGACCGCGCTGCCGGAGTGGAAGACCACCCCGGTGGCGCCGATGGCGGCGCCCCGGTGCAGCGCGTGGGCCAGGGTGGCGACCGACTTCTCCACCGTCGCCGGGGTGGGGGAGCCGAGGTTCACCAGCAGCGACGCGTGGATGTAGACCGGCACCCCGCGTTCCTCGCAGCCCTCGCGGAACGCGGCGTCCTGGGCCGGGTCACCCGGCGGCAGCGCCCAACCCCGCGAGTTCGCGACGTAGACCTGTGCCACCTCGGAACCCGCCGCGTCGAGATAGGGCAGCGCGGCCCTGGCCAGCCCACCCGAGGTCGGGGTGTGCGAGCCGACCGGTCGACTGGTCGTGCCTGTCATCGACCTCACCTGTTGCTTTCGGTACGGGTACCTCGGGTTGCTGTTGGTGCGGGCCTCAGAAGCAGGTGATCTGGACCTGGCTGCCCGGTGGCACCTGCGTGTTCTCGGGCGGGTTCTGGAGCCCAACCGTCCCGTTCGGATTGAGTTGTACCACCGGAATGAGCTGCTGCCCCTGTAGCCGCGCCTGCGCCTCGGGACACGGCAGGCCGACGACCCGGGGTACGAGCACCGCCGGTGGGCCCTTGCTCACCTTGAGCTTGATCTCGGCACCCTTCTCGACCCCGGTGCCGTTCGGTGGGCTCTGGTCGATGACCTGGTCCTTGGGCTTGTCCGAGTCCTCGTACTGCTCCACCGGAACGAGTTCGAGTTTCTGCAGGTCACTGCGGGCGTCGTTGATGTTCTTGCCGACCACGTTCGGTACGGACAGCGGCGCCCGACCCTTGCTGACCGTCACCGTGACCTTGTCGCCGGGCTTGACCTCGGTGCCGACCCTGGGGTCGATCGCGGTCACCACGCCGGCCGGCAGGTTCTCGTCGTAGCGGTCCGGTCCCTTGGTCACCTGGAGCTTCGCCCGCTCCAGGTCGGCCTGGGCCAGGTCGAAGGTCTTGCCGACCACGTCCGGCACCTGGTAGCGCTCGGGCCCGAGGGAGAGCACGAGGGTGATCGTGCCGCCCTTGACCATCCGGGCCGCCGACGCCGGGTCCTGGCCCACGACCTGGTCCTTGGCGGCGGCCTCGTCGTAGCGGGGAGCGGCGTAGGCGAGGGTGAAGCCGTCCCGCGCGGCCAGCGCCTCCGCTTCGGCCTTGCTGATGTTCACCAGCTGAGGGGCCTCGGTGTAGCGTCCGGCGCCGAACCACCAGCCGCCGATCGCCGCGACCAGGCCGAGGACGACCACGGTGGCGGCCACCGCGATCCGGCCCCGCTTGTCGGCCATCACCTGTTCGCGCAGCGTCTGTAGTCGGGCCAGCGGGCCCGTCGGCTCGGGGGCGGCGCGGCGGCGGTGCGGCCGGGCCGACCGTGGCTCCGGCTGGTCGGGCAACCGGGCCCAGGACGGCCGGTCCGCCGGTTGGACCGAGGCGACCACCATGGTCGGCTGGGCCACCTGGCGCAGCAGCGCGGTGTTCGCGTTGGCGTTGCCGAGATCGTCGCGGACCACCTGCACCTCGGCCTGCAACGCGCCGGCATCGGTCGGCCGGGCGCCCGGATCACGCCGGGTGGCCCGGATCACCAGGTCGTCGAGGACCGGCGGCAGGCCGGGGACCAGCGTCGAGGGGGCCGGTACGTCCCGGTCGACGTGCTGCCAGGCGACGTCGACCGGCCGGTCACCGTCGTACGGGACCCGGCCGGTGAGCATCTCGAACAGCACGATCCCGGCGGAGTAGACGTCCGTCCGCGGATCGGCCCGGCCCTCGGTGACCAGCTCCGGGGCGACGTACGCCACGGTTGCCATCAACTGGCTGCCGGAGTCGTCGTCGGCGCTCGCCTCGACCGCTCGGGCCAACCCGAAGTCGGCCACCTTGACCACACTGTCGACCAGGTTGCCGGAGCCACCGCTGGGCGCCTCGGCGACCAGCACGTTCTCCGGTTTCACGTCGCGGTGCACCAGGCCGGCGCGGTGTGCGGCGGCGATCGCCGCGAGCATCTGCTCCAGGATCGCCAGCGCCTCGCCCGGATTGAGCCGGCGTCGCTGGGCCAGGATCTCCCGCAGGGTGCGACCGCGCACGTACTCCATCACCAGGTAGGGCAGGCCGGCGTGGGTGCCCTGGTCGTAGACGGCGACCACGTTCGGGTGGGTCAACCGGGCGATGGTCTTCGCCTCTTCGGTGAACCGGGCCAGGAAGCCGGCCAACCGGCCCTGCGCCTGCTGCGCCTGGCTGGGGTGGATGATCTTGAGCGCCACGGTGCGCTCCAGTCGTTCGTCCGTGGCGGTGTACACGGTCGCCATGCCGCCACGGGCCACGCGACCGCGGATGCGGTAGCGCCCGTCGATCAGCGAGCCCAGCAACGTGTCGGCGACCTGAATGTCCATCGGCAGGCAGTCTATGTCTCCAGAGGGTGACGGCAGAACAGGATGCCACAGGCGGTGCCGAACGGAAATCTTGACCGAGGGACGGGATAGCCCCCGGTGTCCGTTCGGTCACGTACCGCGTGGAAAGTACCCTGGTCGGTCGGAAAACTACCCCGGCGGGGGTGGCGGTGGAAGACCGGGACGGTCGTGGCACTGTGATCGGGTGACCGATTCCCCACTCGCCGGCCCGGCGGACGCCGCGGGCTGGCTCAACCTGCCGGACGTCGCCGTCCGGCTGGACGTGACCATCAGCAAGGTGCACCAGATGATCCGCGACCGCGAGCTGATCGCGGTACGCCGGGACGGGGTCCGGCGGGTGCCCGCCGAACTGGTGGCGAACGACACCGTACGCAAGCACCTGCCGGGCGTGCTGAACCTGCTGCGCGACGCGGGCTACGACGACGAGGCGGCCGTACGCTGGCTCTACGAGCCCGACGACACCCTGCCCGGTACGCCCGCGGCGGCGCTCGGCGGTGACCTGGCCCGTGAGGTCAAACGCCGGGCCCAGGCGCTCGGCTTCTAGCCGGTAGCGGCGGCGGCCATGGGGCATTTCGCCTACCTCGCGGTCCTTGCCGGGTGCCTCGCCGGGGCACTCTGGCTGGAGCCGATCCTGCGGGTGAACGTGCTCCGCCGCTGGCGCCGGCTGCTGCTCACCATCGCCCCGGTGGCGGCGGTCTTCGTGCTCTGGGACCTGGCCGCGATCGCCGCCGGACACTGGACCTTCGACCCGGAGCAGATCACCGGGGTGCTGTTCCCCGGCGGGCTGCCCCTGGACGAGGTGCTCTTCTTCGTCGTCGTGCCGATCTGTGCCGTACTCGGGTTCGAGGCGGTCCGCGCGGTGCGGGGCTGGCCGGCGGGGGACGAGCAGTGACCGCGCAGCGACGGGCCGTACGGCGGACCCGCCGGTGAGCTACACCGTCGCCGCGCTGCTCGGGGTGGCCGGCGCCGTGCTGGTCGACCTGTACCTGCTGCGTACCCGGCTGGTCCGGCGTCGGGTGTTCTGGGCGACCTACCCGATCATCGTCTTCTTCCAGCTGATCTCGAACGGCATCCTGACCGGTCGACGCATCGTCCGGTACGACCCGGAGGCGATCATCGGACTGCGGCTGGTCTACGCCCCGGTGGAGGACCTGCTGTTCGGATTCGCCCTGGTGCTGCTCACCCTCTCGGTCTGGGTGTGGCTGGGGCGTCGGGGTGTGCAGCGGACCCCGGCGGCCGGAACCGGCGGCCGCTCGTGGTGGCCGCCGCGCGACCGGACGCCGCCGGGCTGACCGCCTCCGGACTCGGGCGGGCGCGGGGAATCCGGGGCGCCACGACGCTGCCGAGGCCCGGCCGGTCGGGTCCGTTCGGGTGGTCGTGTCCGGTCGGGCGGTTACGTCGGCTCGGGCGGTCGGGTCCGGTCGGTCGGTCGCTTCGGCTCCGGTGGTCGCGTCGACCGGGGCGGTCGCGACGACGGTGCCGGACGGCGAGTGCCGCCAGGACGGCGACCACGGCGACGTCGAACAGGGCGCCGGGCAGCTTGGTCCGCACCGCCAGCCCCAGCCCGTCCGGCAGGACCAGGAAGCTCGTCGCCAGCACCAGCCCGGCCAACGGAGCCCGCCACCACCGCTGCCCGACGGTCGCGGCGAGCACGGTGACGGCGGCCAGGGCGTACCAGGGGTAGAAGACGGGGGAGAGCAGGGTCACCGCGCCGAACGCGAGGCCGCACGAGGTCGTCACCACCCACCGGGCGGCCACCGGCGGCCGGTCGGTCGCCCGCCAGGCCCGGAGCAGCAGGACGGCCGACACCGCCAGCAGGACGGTGAGGCCGAGCGCCCGAGCCACCGTCACCGCCGGGTCGAACGCCTCCGGGCGCCCCAGCAGCCGCAGCAGGTAGCCGGCGGCCATGCCGAGCCCGGACGGCAGGGAGGTCCACTGCACCAGCCGGCTCGTCCCCGGCAGCGCGGCCAGCCAGCCCAGACCCAGTCCGGTGGTCACGGTGACGGTGGCGAACGTCACCGCCGCCGCGAGCAGGGTCGGGCCGAGCGCCACCGCCCGCGGCCACCGGCCGTCACCGGTCGCCACCACCGCCTGCGGCGACTTCACCACCACCGCCTCCGGCGACCGGGCGCCGCCGGTCGGCGCCGGGTCCGGGTCCGGGGCCGCCGCGCCGGGCAGCCGGATGGTGGCGAGCAGGGCGACGAACGGCAGCGCCACGAGCGCGGTGATCTTCACCGTCGCGGCCAGTCCGACCAGGGCACCCGCGAGCAGCGGCAGCGGCCGGGGCCACGCCGTAGGGGCGCCGGCCGCGAGCCACCCGAGCCGGGCGCGGGCGGTTGCGCCGGGACCGCGCGACGGGACCGGACCCGACCGGCGTACGCCGTCGCGACCCGCCCCGGCGGCCAGGGCCAGTGCCGCCACCACCAACCCCACCATCAGCGCGTCGTTGTGCGCCCCGCCCACCAGGTGCACCGCCGTCAGCGGAGAGAGCAGGGCCAGCCAGGTCGCCGTCGACGGCGGGGCACCGACGGCCCGCGCCAACCGGGGCAGGTACCGGGCCAGCAGCAGCGCGCCGACCAGCGCGAGCGCCCGGAACAGGAACAGCGCCACCAGCAACCGCTCGTCCGGTCCCGCCACTGCCAGCCGGGCCAGCGCCACCACCCCACCGGCCAGCGCGATCGCCAACGGCCCGTACGGGGTGGTGGTGTGCCACCACAGCGACGGCACCGAGTCCGTCCACGGGCAGCCCCCGTCGGCCACCCCCACGGCGTACGGGTCGACCCCGTCGAGCCAGAGCGCACCCTGGCAGGCGTACGCGTACACGTCCCGGCTGCCCAGCGGTGGGGCGAGCAGCAGCGGGGCGGCCCAGAGCGCCCCGGTCACCAGCAGCCAGCGGGTCGGGACCGGATGATCCGGTCGGTGCACCGTCCCGCCCAGCCGCCACCAGGCGACGGCGAGCAGAACCAGGCCGGCGAGCCAGCCGGTCAGGCCCAACCAGTAGGGCCACGACGCGGCCAGGGCACCGGCCGGACCCGCCCGGTGGTCCGGGCCGCCGGGCAGCGCCCCGGCACCGTACGCACCGGCGGTCATCAGCGTGGTCGCGACGAGTCCGGCCACCCGGAGTCGTACCGGATGCTCCGTGGGCGGGTGGTCCGGGCCGGGCACGTCCCGACGGTCGCACCGCCCGTTGACGTCGATCTATCGAGCGGGTTGCCGTCCGGTTGGCCGTGGATGTCCGGTCGGTGCCCGCCCGGCGGCGGCGTCGGCCCGTCCGGTGGTCAGGTCGGCCCGGCCGGTGGTCAGAGGGATCGGCGGGTGGCGACGATGGCCAGGTCGACCAGCACCTCGCGGGCCTCGGCGGCCATCTCGGCCCGGTCCAGCGCGGCCAGCGCGGTGTCGGTCAGCGTCGTGATCCGCTCCTCGGTCCGGGCCAGCGCCCCGCTGCCGGCGATCACCTCGCGGAGCTGGTCGATCCCGTCCGGGTCGAGCGCCGGATCGCCGAGCCGCTTGGTCAGCAGCGCCCGCCCGGTCGCGTCGGTCGTCTCCAGGGCCGCCGCCACCAGGAAGGTCCGCTTGCCCTCGCGGAGGTCGTCACCGGCCGGCTTGCCGGTCTGGCGCGGGTCGCCGAACACCCCGAGTACGTCGTCGCGCAGCTGGAACGCCTCGCCCAGCGGCAGCCCGTACCCGGAGTACGCCTCCCGCAGCGGGGCGGGCGCGTCGGCGAGCGCGGCACCGAGCAGCAGCGGCCGCTCGACCGTGTACTTCGCCGACTTGTAGCGGGCGATCTTGCCGGCCCGCTCGACCGACGTGTCGCCGGACGCCTGGGCGAGCACGTCCAGGTACTGGCCGATGGTCACCTCGGTCCGCATCTCGTCGAAGACCGGCCGGGCCCGGTGCACCTGGTACGGGTCCAGCCCGGCGCCGTGCAGCAACTGGTCGGACCAGACCAGGCAGAGATCACCGAGCAGGATGGCGGCCGAGTCACCGAATCCGTCGGCGTTGCCGACCCAGCCGGCGAACCGGTGGTGTGCGGCGAACCGGCGGTGCACCGCCGGCTCACCCCGCCGGGTGTCGGAACGGTCCATCAGGTCGTCGTGGATGAGCGCGCTGGCCTGGACGAACTCCAGCGCGGCCAGGGCGGCGACCACCCGGTCGGAGTCGACGCCGCCGGCACCCCGGTAACCCCAGTAGGCGAACGCGGGACGCAGCCGCTTGCCGCCGCGCAGCACGAACGCCTCCAGCGCCTCGGCGACCGGCAGCAGGGCGTCGTCGGCGCCGGCCAGCCAGGCGCGCTGGCCGGCGAGGAAGTCGGCCAGCGCCCGGTCGGTCCGTTGCCGGAGGCCGGCGCGGTCCACGGGCGGGACGGGGGCAGCATCGGTCACGCCCTGACGCTAGCCGTTGCCCGGGGGACCCGCCTGCGCGCCCCGGTCGCGGTGCGACCGGGGCGATCCGGCTACGGCCGCCGGGGTGTACCTCCGCACGCCGGTCCATACCGGGATCCGGCGCCGTCCCGTACCGGGAGATCCCTCGCCGGACGGGACCGGGATTCCCGCCGGGGTGCCCGCCGATCCGGTCGGTGTACCGGGCCGACCGGCCGGTAAATGGGAAGGTGCGGACATTCGGACCGGTTGGCCGGTAAGGTCGTTGGGTGGCGCTCGGTCTCCCCTCTGTTCTCCCCAATCCGCAACCCGCGATCGGGGACCTGGTTCGTGGGCCCCGACCGTCGTTCTCCTTCGAGTTCGGGCCGGCGAAGACCGCCGAGGGTGAGCGGTTGCTCTGGCAGGCGATCCGGGAGCTGGAGTCGCTCCAGCCGTCCTTCGTCTCGATCACGTACGGGGCCGGCGGGTCGACCCGGGACACCACGGTCGCGGTCACCGAGCGGATCGCCACCGACACCACGCTGCTGCCGATGGCGCACCTGACCGCCGTCAACCACTCCGTCGCCGAGCTGCGCCACATCGTCGGCCGGCTCGCCGGGGTGGGCGTACGCAACCTGCTCGTGGTGCGCGGGGACCCGCCGGGTGACCCGACCGGTGAGTGGGTCCGGCACCCCGAGGGCGTGCTGTACGCCGAGGACCTGGTCCGGCTGGTGCGGGAGTCCGGTGACTTCAGCGTCGGGGTGGCGGCGTTCCCGTACAAACACCCGCGCTCGCCGGACGTGGTGACCGACACCGAATACTTCATCCGCAAGTGCCGGGCCGGGGCGGACTTCGCCATCACCCAGATGTTCTTCGACGCCGACGACTACCTGCGGCTGCGGGACCGGGTCGCGGCGGCCGGCTGTGACACGCCGATCCTGCCCGGCGTCATGCCGGTAACCAAGATCACTACGATCGAGCGGTCCGAGCAGCTGTCCGGGGCGCCGTTCCCGCCGGCCCTGGCGGCCCGGTTCGCGAAGGTCGCCGACGATCCGGACGCGGTCCGCGCACTCGGCATCGAGCAGACCAGCGAGATGTGCCAGCGGCTGCTCGCCGAGGGTGCCCCCGGCATCCACTTCATCACCTTCAACCGGTCCACCGCGACCCGCGAGATCTGGCAGAACCTCCAGGTCGGCGCCCAGGTGTGAGCAACCCGCCCGCACGGGTCCCCGCCCGCACCGACAATTGACCCGTGGCGGGCACCCGGCTGGATTGGGACGAGTACGCGGCCACCTGGGCGCGGCTGCACGGTGACTTCGACCCGCGCCGGGCCGCGCCGACGGTGCAGGGCTGGCTGCGGTTCGCGTACCAGATCGGGCACCTGCTCGGTCGGTTCCGGGTGTCACCGACGGCGGTGACCGTCGTCGGCACCCTGTTCTGCGTGCTCGTGCCGGTGGTCGTGCTCCGGGAGCCGGGTGGCCCGTTCATCGCCGCCGGTCTGGTCCTGCTCGCCGCGGTGGCCGACAGTGTCGACGGGGCGCTCGCCGTGGTCACCGGCCGCACCACCCGCCTCGGGTACGTCTACGACTCGGTCGCCGACCGGGTCGGGGAGGCCGCCTGGCTGATCGCGTTCTGGCTGCTCGGAGCCCCGGGGCCGTTGGTGGTGGCGGCCGGGGCGCTCTCCTGGTTGCACGAGTACGTCCGGGCCCGCTCGGTGTCGGCCGGGATGCGGGAGATCGGGGCGGTGACCGTGGGGGAGCGGCCGAGTCGGGTGCTGGTGGCGCTGGTCGGGCTGGTGGCGGCGGGGGCGGCGCGGACGTTCTCCTTCGACGTGGCGGCGGGGACGATCACGGTGGTCGCCTCCGTCTGGGTGTTGCTGGCGGGGTTCGGGCTGGTGCAGTTGCTGGGTGCGGTTCGTCGGTCCCTGCTCTAGCGGGTCGGCGTGGATGACAGAACCCTTCCTCCCGACGGAGGTGGTCAGGCGGGGCCGATCCGGTTGGCGACTATCTGGGCCGAGAGGGTGACCATCGGCAGACCGCCGCCGGGGTGGGTCGAGCCGCCGACCAGGAACAGTCCGGGCACCGGGCCCCGGTTGGTCGGGCGCAGCAGGCCACCGGCGGTACCGTAGATCGCGCCGCCGGGCGTACCGGTCGCGGTCGCCAGGTCGGCCGGCGTACGGACCTCGCGGAAGAGCAGGCGGTCACGTACGTCGGTGCCGCGCTTCGCCAGCACGTCGAGGATCCGGTCGGCGTACGCGTCGGCGAGTCCGGGGCGCCGCCAGTTGACCGAGGTCAGCGAACGGCCCTGCCTCGCGGCGTTGACCAGCACGAACCAGGACTCGTGGCCGGGCGGCCGGACGGCCGGATCGTCGGCGACGGTGACGAAGACCGTCGGGTCCGGCGCCGGTCGGGCCGGTACGCCCCGTCCCGGATCGCCGAACACCGCGTCGAACTCGGCGTCGTAGTCGGTCGGGAAGAACACGTTGTGGTGCGCCAACCCGGACGACCCGCGTACGCCCAGCAGCAGCACGAAACCGGCCAGGCTCCGGTCGGTCAGCCCGGCGAGCCGGTCCGGGCGGGGCAGCAGGTCCCGGTAGACGGTGAGCGCGTCCACATTGGCCACCACCACGTCGGCCGGCACCGGGGCGGTGCTGCCGGCGACGCGTACCCCGTGCACCCGGCCACCGGCGGCGTCGATCGCGGTGACCGTGCTGCCGGTCTGCACCACCACGCCCAGGTCCAGGCAGCGGGAGAGCAGCGCGTCGGCGAGTGAGCCGAGACCGCCGCGCAGGTACCAGCCACCGAAGGCGAGTTCGGCGTACGGCACCGCGGCGAGTGCGGCCGGTGCCCGGCGCGGGTCGGCGCCGGTGTAGGTGGCGTACCGGTCCAGCAGCATCCGCAGCCGGGGGTCGCGCAGGTGCGCGCGGCCCAGTCCGCGCAGGCTCTGACCGGGGCGGATGGCGGCCAGGTCACCGAGCCGCCAGGCGAGCCGGGCCAGGTCGAGCGGGGAGTGGACGTCGCGGCGCAGGATGTCCCGCCAGGCGGCCTGCCAGATCCGGCCCGCCCGCCGCCACAGCCGCTGCCAGTCGGCTTCGGCGTCGGGGCCGAAGACGGTGCCGATCCGCGCCGCGAAGGCGCCCGGCTCGGCGCACGAGTCGAGCACGGTCGCGGCCGCGCCGCCCAGCGCCGGAAAATGGTGCCGGACGATCGGGTCCAGTGGCACCAGGTCCAGGTACTCGTCGAGCTTCGCGCCGGTGGACAGGAACAGGTCGACGAAAACCTGCGGCAGGGTGAGCAGGCTCGGGCCGGTGTCGAAGTGGAACGTACCGGCCGGGGTGTCCCGCGAGTGGCGGCCGAGTTTGCCACCGACCGTGTCGGACCGCTCGAAGACGGTGACCTCGTGCCCGGCGGCGGCCAGCCGGGCCGCCGTGGCCAGCCCACCGACCCCGGCACCGACGACGACGATTCGACTCACCCCGTACGCCTCCTCAGGCAGGTCGGCAGCGCTGGCGGCCGCACCGGTGGCCGCCTCGGCGGGCCGTGGGCCGGGTGGTCGGTCGACCCGGAACCCGTCCGGCGGCCGTCAGGGCACCGGCCGGCCGCGCCAGAACAGGCGTTGCCGCCCGTGCAGATGGTACGACCGCAGGGTCAGCCAACCGAGCAGCGCGACCGAGAGCGGATGTGCCAATACGTCCGGCCAGACCCGGCCACTGGTGGCCCGCGCGCTGACCAGCCGACCCGCCACGCCCAGCAGGTAGGCGCAGAACGCCGCCCAGGCCAGCGGCGCCGCCCCGGCGATCGCCGCCCCGACCGCCAGCAGCGGCGGCACGGTGTAGCACAGCAGGAGCAGGACCAGCACGCCCGTCGCGGCGACCGGTGAGCCGAACGACGCCCACAGCGACTTGGAGTAACCGTCGCGCAGTTCCGCCCACGAGTGGTACATCCGGCACTCGGCCAGGGCAGAACCGTCGGCCAGGGCGATCCGGCCGTCGGCGCGTTTCACCGCACGGGCCAGCTCGATGTCCTCCAGGATCCGGTCCCGTACCGCCGCGTGTCCGCCGGCCCGCCGGTAGCCGTCCCGGTCCAGCACCAGGAACTGCCCACCGGCGGCGGCCAGCGACGGGCGCGGGGACCGTTCCATCAGCCGCAACGGCAGGAAGGTCAGCCAGGTCCACTGCAACAACGGCTGGACCAGCCGCTCACCGATCGACCCGGCCACGATCCGGGGGTACGGGGTGAGCAGCGCCGCCCGTGCCGTACGCAATTCGGTCACCGCACCGGCCACGGCGTACGGGGCGAGCACCACGTCGGCGTCGACGAACACCAGGGCGGTGGAGGCGGGTACGGCGGCGTCGGCGAGCTGCTGGCAGGCGTACGGCTTGCCGAGCCAGCCGGGCGGTTGAGGGGACCCGGTGAGCAGCCGCAGTCGCGGGTCACCGGCGGCGACCTCCCGGACCAGGTCGGCGGTGCCGTCGGTGGAACCGTCGTCCAGCACCACGATCTCCAGGTTCGCCACCCCCCGCTGGGCCAGCAGCGAACGCAGGCACGGGGTGAGCCGGTGGACCTCGTCGCGCAGCGGCAGCAGGACCGAGACGGGTTCGTCGACGGTGGCCCCGGTCGGCGGCCGGCGCAGCCAGCGGGTGGCGTTGACCAGACCGTGCAGGGTCAGCCCGGCGACGGCGGCGGTGACGATCCAGGCCGGCGCGGAGTCGGCCCAGCTCATGCCCGTACCCGATGGGGTTGGTGATGGCGGGCCAGGGTGCCGGCCAGCGGCACCGCGACCACCGACATGGCCAGCGCCCCCCAACCGGCCGAGCCGGGCAGGTCGAGGAAGACCGCGTGGGCGAGCACACTGGAGGCGTAGGTCCAGAGGTAGAGCGCGTACATCGGGGTGTCGACGCCGCCGGGCGCCGGTGCGGTCGGGGCGAACCGGGCCAGCAGGGTCATCAGCAGCACCGCGACCAGCAGCCAACCCAGGTAGTTGCCGATCGGCACACCGGGCACACCAGGCAGCGCCGGGCTCGGATGCCGCCACGTCCAGTAACCCTCGGCGACCATCTGCGGATCGAGGAAGAGATCCCAGGTGGCCAGCCCGAGTCCGGCCAGCGCGACCCGCCCGACGCCCGGCCCGGTCAGCCGGACCGCCGCCAACCACGCCGGCCACGCCATCCAGGTCCAGGCCAGCGGAATCACCAAAGGTACGCCGCCGAGCTTCGGACCGAGCTGCCCGGAGTAGTCGTAGGCGCCGAACGGGAACCCGGTCGTCACGCCCAGCGCCTCGACCGCCCAACCACCGACCGTGGTGACCACGATCAGCGTGGCGGCGGTCCGCGGGCCCCGACTGAGCAGGGCGTGACCCACCGACAGCAGGTAACCGAGGACAACCGTGGTTATGGTCAACCGGGCCCGGTCCGGACCCTGGGTGAGCGGGTAGCCGATCTGCGCCAGCACCAGTACGACCAGCAGCAGCCACGGCAACCGGGTCCGGTCCAATCGATCCTCCGGCCGGTTATCCGGGTGTCGTACCCGGCTCGTCGGGTCCACCGCGCCGCTCCGGTCGCGGATCCAGCGGCAGTTCCCGGCCGAGTACGGCGAACGAGCGCTCGTCACCGGGAAAGTGGAAGTCGCGCAGCACGTCGACGAACCCGAACCGCCGGTAGAGGCGCCAGGCGCGGGACTGCCGCTCGTCCGCCTCCGGGGTGGAGAGCAGCGTCGTGCGCGCCTGCACCATGGCCAGCAGGGCGGACAACTGCCGGGCGCCGAGCCCGTGCCCCTGGGCCGCCGGCCGGACGTGCAACTCGACCACCTCGAAGCAGTCGGTGAACCAGGTCTTGCGGGCATCGTCGGGCAGCGCCGCGTACACCTGGTCGTGCCACCACTGCCCGGAGTACGAGTGGTAGCCGTAGCCGAAGCCGGCCAGCCGCCCGTCGTTGGCGAGCGTGGCCACCGCCCGGAAACCACGGCGACGTACGTGGGTGGCAATGTAGCCCCGGCGGGCCTCCAGCAACTCGGCCCGGTAGCTCATCGCCTCGCCGTAGACCGTCACCACGTCGTCCAGTCGCCGAACGAGATCGTCCGGCTGCCACGGCACCAGCCTCATGCCTGTCCGCTCCTCACTGCGCCACCGCCGTCAGTTCGTCGCCTGCCACTTCGTCGCCTGCCGTGTTCGCCGCCGTCGTCACCGCCGTGACGGCGCCCGGCCCGTACGCCGTTGCCTCGGCCACCGGCACGACTCCCGCCACCGTCACGATCCTCGGCCAACCCCGTGACCCGGCCACCATCACGCCGGGTCACCATCGTGACCGGCCCAGTCCAGCACGGTCCGATCACCACGCACCGCGCGCACCTCGAACCGCGCGAAGAGCTCTTCGGCGTACCAGCGTTCGGTCGGGGTGCGCATGATCGCGTGGCGATGCTCCGGCTGACGGTACGCGAAGGCGAGCAGGTCCGCGCTGCTGCGCCACACGGTGACCGTGCCCTGCCAGCCCAGCGGCGCCTCGCCGATGCCGAACCGGGCGGTCAGGCCGGGAGTGTCCGGCAGTGCGGCGGCGACCGCCGGGATGGCCCGCCAGAACGTCGCCGCGCGGCTCGGCCGCAGCCGGGCCCGGGTCAGCGCCAGCACCGCCCCGCCGTCGGAGCCGTCCCGGTCGACCGATCCGCCGTCCGCGCTGTTCCGGCCTGCCACGCTGTTCCGGCCGGTCGGGGTGCCGTTCGCGCTGCTCCGGCCGGTCGGGGTGCCGAACGGTTCCGTTCCGGCCCAGCGGCCCCGGCTGGACAGCGGGCGCAGGTCGAGCCGGACACCGGCCAGCGCGATCCGGGCCCAGGCCCGACCCACCGGGCTGCTGTCGAAGTCGGCCGCCCTCGCCGGGTCCGCCCACACCACCAGCGCCGCCCAGCGGGTCAGATCGGCATCCGCCGGCCCGAACCCGCCGTTTCCGCCGCTGTTCCCGTTGCCACTGCTCCCGCCGGTGCCGGTGCCGAGCAGTTTGGCGAACCGTACGCCGGGGGTGGCCCGCAGCCGGCGCCGGTCGACCGCCATCCGGACCAGCGCACGCGGCACCGCCCGGCGGGGTATCCGCCAGACATGCAGGGTGACCAGCTCGGGTACCGGGTTCACGCCACCTCGGCGGGGGTGCCGGCGGTGATCCGCAGCAGCTCGGCGTAGGTGGTCGGGAAGACGGCCTGCGGTACGCCACCGGCGGCCCAGACCTCGGTGTACTCGTCGAGCGCGGTGTCGACCAGGGTACGGACCACGCCCGGATGCCCGACCGGGGCGACGCCGCCGATCGGCTGCCCGGTGTGCTCGCGGACGAACTCCGGGGTGGCCCGCTTGAGCGTGGTCACGCCGAGCGTGGCGGCGAGCCGGGGTACGTCGACCCGGTGCGCGCCCGAGGTGAGCACCAGCAGCGGGCCGCCGTCCGCGTCGAAGACCAGCGAGTTGGCGATCTGGCCGACCTCGATGCCGAGGGCGGTGGCCGCCGCGGCGGCGGTGTGCACCGCCTCGGGCAGGATCCGGACCCGGACCGGCGCCCCGGAACCGTCCCGCGCGTCCGCCCGGTCCAGCACGTCCTGCACCGCTTGCACGTTGGCATGAAGCTGCATGCCCCTTATCTTGCCCAGCGACCGCCCCGCCTCCCGGGCAGGGCCCACCGGGTGTCGCTGATGCGTGGCCCGCCTCCCGTGCAGGGCCCACCGGGTGTCGCTGATGCGTGGCCGGCCTCCTGGGCAGAGCTGACCGGGTGTCGCTGATGCGTGGCTCGCCGATGTGCGTCCACCGGGCGTCCACACCGGGTCGGGCTGCCCGTCCCGCCCGCGCACGTCGGGGCGCGGGCGGGCGTGGACGGATCTATGTTGGCCCGATGACGACACCACTGCGGGTACTGATCTCGGCCGACATGGAGGGCGTCACGGGAGTTGTGCACCCCACCGAGACCAATCCGGAACGGTACGACTACGAACGGGGCCGTCGGCTGATGACGGCCGAGGTGAACGCCGTGATCGAGGGCGTGCTGGAGGCCGTACCGGAGGCGGCGGTGCGGGTGGCGGACGCGCACGGAACGTTCCGCAACATCCTGCCGGAGGAACTCGACCGGCGGGCCCGGCTGGTCCGGGGTCGGCCGCGCGCACTCGGCATGCTCGGCGGACTCGACGACGACACCGGGGCGGTTCTCTTCGTCGGCTATCACGCCCGTGCGGGTGCCGGCCCGGCGGTGCTGGCCCACACGATCAGCGACGCGGTGCTCGACCTGCGGATCAACGGCCGGTCGATGGGCGAGATCGGGCTCAACGCCGCCCTGGCCGGACACCACGGCGCGCCGGTGGTCCTGCTCGGCGGCGACGACGCCGCCTGTGCGGAGCTGACCGCCCTGGTCCCGACTGCGGTGACGGTGCCGGTGAAGGTCGCGCTCGGTCAGGCGGCAGCCGAGACGATCCATCCCGAGGAGGCCCGGGAACGCCTCCGCGCGGCGGCCACCAGGGCGATCGGCAACCGGGGTCAGGTGCCGCCGTTCACCATCGCGGGACCGCTGACCGTGGAGGTCGATCTGTACGCCCCGGCCACCGTCGACCTGGCGACCCTCATCCCCGGAGTGTCCCGCGCCCCCGGCGCGCGCACTGTCACCTTCACCGCCCAGGACATCGCCGAAGCCCACCGCCTGATTCAACTCCTCACCCACCTAGCCCAAATAAAACCCGCCTAACCCTCCCAATTCCTCCCCCACCCCGCCCGGTCTCTCTGCGTTGATCATGAAGTTAGCGGGCCGGATCGCCGGTTTCGAGGTAGCTAACTTCATGATCAACGGGGCGAGTGGGCGGGGTGGGGTGGGTGGGGTGGGTGGGGTGGGTGGGGTGGGTGGGGTGGGTGGGGTTGGAGGGGTGGGTGGGGGTGGTGGGGGGTGGGGGGAGGCGGGCGGTTTCGGCTAGGGCTACGCCGGCTAGGACTACCAGGCCGCCGGTGATCTGGACGGGGGTGAGGGATTCGGTGGTGCCCAGGGTGAGCCAGGCGACGACCGAGGCGATCACCGGTTCGGCCATGCCGAGAATGCTGACGCTGGTGGCCGGCAGGTGCCGAAGGGCGCCGGAGATCAGCAGGAACGGCACGATCGAGCCGAGCACCACCACGTACGCGCAGAGCAGCAGCACCGGTACGCCGCCGCTGCGCGTACCGAGCGGCTCCCAACCGCCGGTGCCGACGGTGACCGCCCTGGTCAGCAGGCCGACCACGGCCGAGGCGCCGAACGCCCAGGTGGTTAGGGAGAGGGTGTCCCGTTGCTGCACACCCCGGGCGCCGAGCACGTAGTAACAGGCGAGCACCACGGCCGCCCCGAGCCCGGCCAGTACGCCGATCCCGTCCAGGTTCAACGACCCCCAGATCTCGGCCACGCAGGCCAGCCCCAGCAGGCTCGCGGCCAGCCCGAGCCAGAGCCGGGGGCGGGCCCGCTGGTGCTGGCCGAACCGGGCCCAGAGCGCGACCAGCAGCGGGGCGGTGTACTCGAACAGCAGCCCGATCCCGACCGGCAGCCGGGATATCGCCACGAAGTAGAGCATCGGGGTGAGGAAGAAACCGGCCAGGCCGAACCCGATCAGCAGCGGCAGGTCGCGGACGGTGACCCGGAGCCGGCGTACGCCCGGACGCAGCAGCACGCTCAGCAGCAGCAGTCCGGTGAAGGCACCCGCCGCCCGGATCAGGGTGAGCTGCGGTGCCTCGATGCCGGCGCGCAGCACCAGCTTCGACACGGTGCCGTTGACCGCGAACATCGCGCTGGCCGCGAGCACCATGATCACGCCGAGAGCCGGGTTGCGAGTGGTCACCGGCTGAGGCTACCGATTCCCGGTCAGGAGCCAACCATCACCCGGCCGTTACTCCCCGGGTTCGGATGCCCGCTCACGTACCGGGGCCGGCCACCGGATCCCCCTCCGGTTCCGCCAGCCCTCTGGTGGGTCGGGGGCATGATGTAGGGCGGTATCCGGAAGGCCGCGAACTCGCTCACCCCCAACTCGATCATCCCAAGGAGTACGACAGCCGTGGCAGCGTCGGTGACCAGATGAGCAGCTTCCCAGCCGAGGCCCGCCGGGTCCGGGACACCGACCTGCCGGTGCACCACCGGCTCTGGGCGTTGCGCGCCTGCACACTGAACTTCCCGCCGTACGGCTTCCGCGCGACCTGGCACCATCTGGTCCGTTCGGCGCGCATCCCATTCCGGCTCGACGACGACCCGGACGCGCTGGTCCGTGCGGTGGACGAAGTCGCTGCCGCCCGACAACTCGTGCGCGGGTACGCCGCCGTCGCGGTCGCCGACCGCCGCCGGGCAAAGGCCGCCGGACAGCGCAGCCCGGTCGAGTCGAGCCGGTGGTTGTTCGGATGGTGGTCCTCGCTGGCCTACTGCCCGGACTTCACCCACCATCCCGACGAACCGCTCGCCACAGTGGTGGGTCGGGTCGTCGCCGCGCACCGCGCCGGCACCGTCGATCCCGGACGCTGCACTGTCTGCGGCACGAATCGCCCCAGGCCCCGGGCGTGTACCCGGTGCGGGGTCCACCCCGATGGTCCGGCCGCGCCCTCCGCCCGTTTCCGGCACCCGGACGAAGCCGACCGCTGGCGACGCACCTGGCAGCGATCGGGGCCGTGACCGGCCGGGATGTGGTCGTGCTAGCTGCCCGGTGACGGTCGACGGGTGCGGTCCCTCGTGGCGGGTGGGGGCGGTTCGGGGATGACGAACAGCATGCGGCGCTCGTTCATCCGCTTGCGGAGCCGGCGGACCATCCTCAGGAGCAGGTCGAGTATGTCCCAGATCGCTATCCCGACGACCAGGGCCAGCACCGAGCCGATCACGTCGGCGTGCCAGCCGCCCATGGCGAGTTGGTTCGGAAGTTCGGTCGCGGCGACGAACCCCACGAAGAGCCGCCAAGCCATCTTCGGCTCGTCCCCGTCTACCACGTACACATCGTGGCATTCGGGTACCACCACGCTCGACCCCGAAGGGAGAGAACCCGGGGTACGGTCGGCGGCTCGGTGCGGTGGGCGGTGGTCTGCTCTACGGTCGGATCATGCAGACACCAGCGGAGCGGTTCCCCGCGCTCCTGGACGGGCCGCCGGTCGACGTCACCGATTCCCGCGAGCTGTTGCTCGGCTATCTGGACTGGTACCGCGACGCGCTGCTGCGCAAGCTCGACGGACTCTCCGAGGCGCAGCTGCGTACGCCGGTCGAGCCTCTGGGATGGTCGCCGCTCGGCCTGGTGCGACACCTGGGGTGGGTCGAACGCCGGTGGATGCGCTGGGGTTTCACCGCCGAGGACGTGGTGGCCTACCCGCCCGGCGACGACGACGCCGAGTGGCGGGTGGCCGCCGACGAACCGGTGGACGCGGTGCTGGCGACCTACTGGGACGAGGTACGCCGTTCCCGGTCCCTGGCGACCGACGCCGGGGACCTGGCCACGCCGTCCCGGACCGGTGGCCGGTTCCCCACGGCGGAGCAGGCGCCCGCGCTCGGGCGGATCCTGTTCCACCTGCTCCAGGAGTACGCCCGGCACGTCGGCCACCTCGACATCGCCCGTGAGCTGATCGACGGCACGACCGGCGAGTAGCGCGGCGAACCGCGTCTTCACTCGGTGCCGGCGAACCGCGTCTTCACCGGTGCGGCGACGGGATGCGCCGCGTGGGCCCGGCCGCGGCATCAGCGGCGGGCCCACGCGTACGACGTCGCCCCTCGTGGGGCCGACGCCGGGCGCCCGTTCACACCGCCCGGGACGGCGGTGCCGGTGGATCACCGGGGCGGGGTGGGTGATCCCGATTGCCCTGATTCGGGAAACCGTTGATCAACACAGCGGAGGCTAGTCAGGCCATACCCATGATCGGGGGAAGGGCAGATGAAGCTCGTACGGCCGGGTCGTGAAACAAGCTGGACCGGTCCCCGTCGGCGGCCGCGTGGCGGTGGCCGGGGCGGGCGTGGGTTGATCCCGGTCTATCCCGCCAGGGGTGCGGTCGCCGGGTGGCGTCCGCGCCGACAGGCCCGGTTTCCCCGGCTCCGGGCCTGTCCCGGACCTGGTCGGCATCGGTACGGGTGGGCGGTGGCCGGCGCTGTCGGGGGCGTTCGGGACCGGTGTCGCGATGGTTGCGTTTTTGTCGGTGGCGAGGTGTACTGTCATCAGTAGTTAGAACGCGTGTTCGATTGAGTCGAACGCTCGTCCTAACCACCGGGAGCGGCGTTCGCGGCGTAGCTCCCGGCGTGCGGTTCCGCGGACCGCACGGGTCCCGGGCGCCCCTGCCCGGGCCACCAAGGCAGGATCACCGTTCGCCGCCCACGACCCCCGGGCGGCGGGCGGTGACCCCGCCGGGTCAGCCGGCCGGGTGCGGTGTGGGGAAGCACCCACATCCGGCCGGCACCACCGGTGCGTCTTCCTCCGCAGCGGGCTAATCGACAGTGCGTGGCCATCCGGGCTCCCCGCCCGACCGGTGGCGACACGGCGGCGACGCGGAGGAGAGTCCCATGCCGACCAGCCCGGTTCAGGTGCCGACGGTGCCGGCGCACATACTGCCGCACCGGACTCCGGCCCAGCTGCTCGTGATCGCCCGGCGCGGGCTGGCGGAAGCCGCCCAGACCCGACCCGACGGCCTGCGGTACGCCGCGGCCCACCTGGCCGCCCTGCGCGCCGCCGCGGCGATGCTCGCCGCCCGTGCCCGTCCCGCACCCACCCGGCGCAACCGGGTCACCAGCGTCTGGGCCCTGCTCGTGCTCGTCGCGCCCGAGATGGGGGAGTGGGCCACCTACTTCGCCACCGGCGCGACCAAGCGGGCCGCCGCCGAGGCCGGCATCCCCCGGGTGGTGACCGCGCGGGAGGCCGACGACCTGCTCCGCTCGGCCGAGCAGTTCGTGGCCGTGGTCGAGGCCGCACTCGGCCTGTCCCACCAACCCGCCCTCGACGGACTCGCCGCCTGAGCGGTAACCGCATCCGCACGGATCGACCGGCGACAGCGCCACGGAGCTCGCACGGATCGAACGGCGGCAGCATCACGATCTCGTACGGACCGACGGCGGCAGCACAGATAAAGACGGGGGTGGGTGAGCCCATGGCGGGCCGGATGACGGTCGGGTCGGCCGCACTGGCGGACCTGGTCCGGCCGGCGAGCGCCCCGGACGCCGCCGGTGCCCACCGGACGCTGCCGGTGCTGCCCGAACTGATCGGCCTGCTGCCCAACCGGGGACTGCGCCGGGGCAGCACGGTGGCGGTCGGCACCGGCCAACCGGCCCGCAGCGGTGGCACCTCACTGCTGCTGGCCCTGCTCGCCGAGGCATCCCGCGCCGGTTCGTGGTGCGCGGTGGTCGGTGTACCGACGCTCGGCATGGTCGCGGCAGCCGAACTCGGCATCGCGCTGGACCGGCTCGCCCTCGTACCCACCCCCGGGCCGGAGTGGGCAACCGTGGTCGCCGCCCTGATCGACGGGGTCGACGTGGTGGTCGTCGCCGTTCCGGGCCCGGTCAGCGCCTCGGTCACCGACCGACTGGCCGCCCGAGCCCGGCAGCGCGGCTGCGTACTCCTCCCGTACGGCCAGTGGGCCGGCGCCGACGTCACCCTCCGGGTGGTCGCGGGCGCCTGGGAGGGGCTCGGCCAGGGCCGGGGGAGGCTGCGTCGACGCGAGGTGACCGTCTCCGCCCGAGGACGGGGAGCCGCCGCCCGCCCCAAGGAGATCAAGCTCTGGATGCCCGGCGACGACGCCACCCGCACGATCAAGCCGGTCGGTGGCGCCCGGATGGTCGGACCGTCCGCGACCTGGCCGGAGCCGACCTCCCGGCGTACCGCGCTCACCCTGGTCGGGCAGTGATCCACCCGGCCGGGTGAGCGGAGGCTTCCATCCGGCGGGCAGCCCTGTCGAAACAAGAATCGAACACATGTTCTAAGGTGGTTCGACGGGGCTGGTCGAGGGGGTGTGTGATGGCGGGCGGGACGGGGGACACCGGGCAGCCGGCACCGGTGCGGACCCTGCTCGTCTGGTGCCCGGACTGGCCGGTCATCGCGGCCGAGATCGTCGACGGGGTGCCGGCGTCCGCGCCGGTCGCCGTACTGCACGCCAACCGGGTCCACGCCTGCTCCGCCGCCGCCCGAGCCGAGGGCGTGCGCCGTGGGCTGCGCAAACGGGAGGCGCAGAGCCGTTGCCCCCAACTGGTCGTGGTCGACCACGATCCCGGCCGGGACGCCCGCGCCTTCGAGGCGGTGGTCGCCGCGGTCGAGGAGGTGGCCGCCGGGGTCGAGGTGATCCGGCCGGGTGCCTGCGCGCTCGCCGTCCGTGGCCCGGCCCGCTACTTCGGCGGCGAGGAGCAGGCCGCCGAGCGGATCGTCGAGCACATCGCCCAGACCTGCCTGGTGGAGAGCCAGGTCGGCATCGCCGACGGGCTGTTCGCCGCCGGTCTGGCCGCCCGCACCGGGCAGATCGTCCCGCCCGGCGGCACTCCCCGATTCCTCGCCGACCTGCCGGTCGAGGCGCTCGCCCGACCGGCCCTGACCGACCTGCTGCGCCGGCTCGGACTGCGTACCCTGGCCGACTTCGCGGCCCTGCCCACGGGCGACGTGCTGGCCCGGTTCGGGTTCGACGCCGCACTCGCCCACCGGCTGGCGGCCGGCCGCGACCACCGGCGGCTCGCGGTCCGCCGCCCGCCGCCCGACCTGGCCGTGACCGAGACGTACGACGAACCGCTTGACCGGGTCGACGCCGCCGCGTTCGCCGCCCGTGCCCTCGCCGAACGGCTGCACGAGACGCTCGCCGGGCACGCGCTGGCCTGCACCCGGCTCGGCATCGAGGCGGTCACCGAGCACGGCCAGGAACTGCACCGGGTCTGGCGGCACGACGGCCTGCTCACCCCGGCCGCCATCGCCGACCGGGTGCGCTGGCAACTCGACGGCTGGCTCTCCGGGACCAACCGGCGCCCCGGTGCCGGCGGCCGGACCGCCCCGCCCCGACCGACCTCGGGCATCATCCGGCTGCGGCTGATCCCCGACGGGCTGTTGGCCCAGGCCGGCCTGCAACCGGGACTGTGGGGCGAGACCGGTGCCGAGCGGGAGCGGGCGCACCGGGCGCTGAGCCGGGTGCAGGGCATCCTCGGCCCCGACTCGGTGCTCACCGCCGTGCTCGGCGGTGGCCGGTCCCACGCCGACCGGGTCCGGCTGGTGCCGTGGGGTGACGAGCGAACCCCCGGCCGCCCGGCGGAGCCACCCTGGCCGGGGCGGATGCCACCGCCGGCACCGGCGGTGGTGCTCTCCGCGCCGCTGCCGGCCGAGGTCTACGACAACGCGGGCGAGCCGGTCACGGTGACCGCCAGGTTGCAGGTCAGCGCCGCCCCGGTCCGGCTGGTGGTGGGCACCGCCGTACCGGTGGAGATCGTCGGTTGGGCCGGGCCCTGGCCGTTGGACGAACGGTGGTGGGCGCCGGCCGAGTCCCGGCGACGGGCCCGCTTCCAGGTCCGGCTCGCCGACGGGGGCGCGCTGCTGCTCTCCCTCGCCGGTGGCCGGTGGGCGGTGGAGGCGGTCTATGACTGAGCACACCGCCGGACCGGGAGCGGGTGCCCGCCGGTGAGCTTCCACAATCCGAAGATGCCCTGGTCGGAGCTGGAACGTACACTGTCGGGCCGGCGCCGGGCGGGCGACCACCTGCACGTGGTGGACCCGCTCGCCGACGAGGCACCGGCCAGCCGACGGCGGGAACGGTACGCCACACCCGCGCGGCCGATCAGCCCTCCCGACGGCACCGTCCCGTACGCCGAACTGCACGCGCACACCAACTTCAGCTTCCTCGACGGCGCCAGCCACCCGGAGGAGCTGGCCGAGGAGGCGGCCCGGCTGGGGCTGACCGCGCTCGCGGTGACCGACCACGACGGCTTCTACGGCGTGGTCCGGTTCGCCGAGGCGGCTCGGGCGCTGCACCTGCCGACCATCTTCGGTGCCGAACTCTCCCTCGGCCTGCCCGGACCGGCCAACGGTGAACCGGATCCGGCCGGCCGGCACCTGCTGGTGCTCGCGCACGGCCCGGAGGGGTACGCCCGGCTGGCCCGGACCATCGCCCGCGCCCAGTTGCGCGGCGGCGAGAAGGGCCGCCCGGTCTACGGCGCCCACCGCGACGGCCCGATCGCCGCCGACCTGGAGGAGGTCGCCGCCGACCTGCGCGACCACGTGTTGGTGCTCACCGGCTGCCGCAAGGGCCCGGTGCCGGCGGCCCTGCTCACCGAGGGGGTCGACGCGGCGGCCCGGGAACTGGACCGGCTGACCGCGCTCTTCGGCGCGGAGACGGTGGCGGTGGAGCTGACCGACCACGGCGACCCGACCGACTCCGACCGCAACGACGCCCTCGCCGACCTGGCCGCCCGCGCCGGGCTGCCCACCGTGGCCACCAACAACGTGCACTACGCGACCCCGTCACGGCGGCGGCTGGCCACCGCGTTGGCGGCCGTCCGGTCCCGGCGCAGCCTGGACGAACTCGACGGCTGGCTGCCGGCGGCGGCCACCGCGCACCTGCGCGGCGGGGCCGAGATGGCGGCCCGGTTCGCCGACTACCCCGGTGCGGTGGCGCGGGCCGCCCGGTTCGGCGCCGAGCTCGCCTTCGACCTGCAACTGGTCGCGCCCGACCTGCCCGCCCACCGGGTGCCGGCCGGCCACACCGAGATGAGCTGGCTGCGCCGGCTGACGATGGACGGCGCCCTGGAGCGCTACGGCCCGCGCGAGGCCCACCCGAGGGCGTACGAGCAGCTCGAACACGAGCTGAAGATGATCGACGAGCTGGGTTTTCCGGGCTACTTCCTGGTGGTGCACGACATCGTCACGTTCTGCCGGCGCAACGACATCTACTGCCAGGGGCGCGGCTCGGCGGCGAACTCGGCGGTCTGCTACGCGCTGCGGGTCACCAACGTCGACGCGGTCCGCCACCACCTGCTCTTCGAACGGTTCCTCGCCCCGGAACGCGACGGGCCGCCCGACATCGACGTGGACATCGAGTCCGACCGACGCGAGGAGGTGATCCAATACCTCTACACGAAGTACGGCCGGGAGCACACCGCGCAGGTCGCGAACGTGATCTCGTACCGGCCCCGGTCGGCGGTGCGGGACATCGCCAAGGCGTTCGGCTTCTCACCCGGTCAGCAGGACGCCTGGAGCAAACAGATCGACCGCTGGGGTGCGGTGGCGAGCGTGGACGTCGAGGAGATCCCCGAGCACGTCGTCGCGTACGCCAACGAGTTGCAGACCTTCCCCCGGCACCTGGGCATCCACTCCGGTGGCATGGTGATCTGCGACCGGCCGGTGATCGAGGTCTGTCCGGTGGAGTGGGGGCGGATGCTCGGCCGCACCGTGCTCCAGTGGGACAAGGACGACTGCGCCAACGCCGGGCTGGTCAAGTTCGACCTGCTCGGGCTCGGCATGCTCTCCGCGCTGCACTACGCGTACGACATGATCGGGTCCACCCTGGACCTGAGCAGCATGTCGCTGGACGACCCCGAGGTCTACGACATGCTCTGCCGGGCCGACTCGGTCGGGGTGTTCCAGGTGGAGAGCCGGGCCCAGATCGCCACCCTGCCCCGGCTCAAGCCGAGGGTCTTCTACGACCTGGTGGTCGAGGTGGCGCTGATCCGGCCCGGCCCGATCCAGGGCGGCTCGGTGCACCCGTACATCCGGCGCAAGAACGGGCAGGAGAAGGTGACCTACCCGCATCCGCTGATGCGCAACGCGCTGGAGAAGACGCTCGGGGTGCCGTTGTTCCAGGAGCAGCTGATGCAGCTCGCGATCGACCTGGCCGGGTTCGACGCGGCCGGCGCCGACCAGTTGCGCCGGGCGATGGGGTCGAAGCGGTCGACCGAGCGGATGACGCTGATCCGGGACCGCCTCTACGCCGGCATGGCCGAGCGCGGCATCACCGGGGAGGTCGCCGACGACGTCTACGTCAAGCTCTCCGCGTTCGCCAACTTCGGTTTCCCGGAGAGCCACGCGATGAGCTTCGCCTACCTGGTCTACGCCTCCTCCTGGTTGAAGCGTTACTACCCGGCCCCGTTCCTGGCCGCGCTGCTCAACGCCCAGCCGATGGGTTTCTACTCGCCGCAGACCCTGGTCGACGACGCCCGCCGGCACGGGGTCGAGGTACGCCGCCCGGACATCAACGCCAGTGGCGCGCAGGCGGTGCTGGAGTCCACCGAGCAGACCCGGTGGGGCAGCGCGGCCGGTGAGCCGCCGCACCGGTGGGGGCTGGGCGGTCCGGCGGTGCGGCTGGGGCTGGCCGGGGTCCGCACCGTCGGCGCCGACCTGGCGGCGCGGATCGAGGCGGAACGGACCGCGCACGGCCCGTACGCGGACATGCCGGACCTGGTCCGCCGGGTCGGCCTGCCGGCCGCGCAGCTGGAGGCGCTGGCCACCGCGGACGCCTTCGCCTGTTTCGGGCTGAGCCGGCGGGCGGCGCTCTGGGCGGCCGGCGCGGCGGCGCAGGAGAAACCGGGCCGGCTGCCGGGCACGGTGGCCGGGGCGACCGCGCCGACCCTGCCCGGGATGGCGGCGGTGGACCGGCTGGTCGCCGACGTGTGGGCGACCGGGCTCTCCCCGGAGAGCCATCCGGCCCGGTTCGTCCGGGACCGGCTCGACGCGCTCGACGCGGTGCCGATCGCGAAGCTGGGCCGGGTGGAGTCGGGTCGGCGGGTCCGGGTCGGCGGCATCGTCACCCACCGGCAACGACCGGGTACGGCCGGTGGGGTGACCTTCCTGAACCTGGAGGACGAGACCGGCATGCTGAACGTGATCTGCTCGCCGGGGCTGTGGCAGCGTTACCGGAAGGTGGCCCGGACGAGCAACGCGCTGGTCGTGCGGGGTCGGCTGGAGCGGGCCGAGGGGGTGACGAACCTGATCGCCGACCGGCTGGACGCGATCACCGCCCCGGTCACGCCCGCCTCCCGCGACTTCCGCTGACCCGCTCGGGGTTGCTTCGGCGGGGCCGGGCGGATTCTCCCGATCGGTGATCCGGACCGGTGGCCTAGGCTCGTCCGGTGGAGCGAACACAGATCGGTTCCGGCGCGGTCCGCGGCCGGCCGGCGCCAGCGACCGGACCGTACCCGGCCCCGCGTACCGCGGTGGTCTGGGCGGTGCTGCGCCGGGAACTCGACCGGCTCGCCGGGCGGGCCCTGACCGTACTGGACGTCGGCGGCGGCACCGGCGGCTTCGCCGTACCGCTGGCCGAGGCCGGCCACCGGGTGACCGTGGTCGACGCCAGCCCGGACGCGCTCGCCGCGCTGACCCGGCGGGCCGCCGAGGCGGGTGTCGGTGACCGGATCCGGGCGGTGCAGGGGGACGGCGACGCCCTCGCCGGGTTGGTCGAGCCGGCCGCCGCCGATCTGGTGCTCTGCCACGCCGTACTGGAGGTGGTCGACGATCCGGCCGACGTGGTGGCGGCGGTGGCGACCGCGTTGCGCCCCGGTGGGGCGGCCAGTGTGCTGGTGGCGAGCCGGGCGGCGGCCGTACTCAGCCGGGCGATGAACGGGCACCTCGACGTCGCCGCCGCGCTGCTCGCCGACCCGGACGGGTGCGCCGGGCCACGGGACACGCTGCGTCGGCGTTACGACGCGGAGACCGCCGCCGCGCTGCTCGGCACCGCCGGGCTGCGGGTCGAGCAGACCCATGGCGTACGGGTCTTCGCCGACCTGATCCCCGCCGCCTCGGCCGACGGCGACCCGCAGGCGCTGCTGGAGTTGGAACTCGCCGCCGCGTCCCGCGCGCCGTACCGGGACATGGCCGCCCAGCTGCACCTCTTCGCCCGCCGCCCCGAATGACCGGCCCCGTCCCGTCCGGCCCATCCGGCCCATCCGGCCCGTTCGGTGCCCGTGGTCCGCTGGACCTCGTCCGACCGGAGTACGGCGGGGACAGCCTCGCCGACCTGCTCCCCAGTGTGCTGGCGGTGCTCGGGGTGCCGGGTGCGGCCGATCCACTGGGGCTGGTCGCCGCACTGGCCGGCGTACGCCGGATCGCCGTCCTCCTGGTCGACGGGCTCGGCTGGTACCAGTTGCCCACCGCGGCCCCGTACGCCCCGGTTCTGGCCGACCTGGCGGCCCGCGGTGGCCGGCCGTTGACCAGCGGCTTCCCGTCGACCACCCCGACCAGTCTGGTGAGTCTCGGCACCGGGGCGGCGCCCGGCGCGCACGGGGTGCTCGGTTTCCGGGTCAACGTGCCCGGCAGCGACCGGGTGCTCACCCACATCAACTGGTCCGGTACGGCCGGCGACCCCCGCTCCCCGGACCCGGATCCCCGCCGCTGGCAGCCGTTGCCGACCCAGCTCGAACTGGCCGAGGCGGCCGGGGTGGCGGTGACCGTGGTGAGCCGCCCCGAGTACGCCGGCAGCGGCCTGACGGTGGCGGCCAACTCCGGTGGTGCCTACCGGGGTGCGTCCGGGGTGGACGCGCTGGCCACCGAGATGCTGGCCGCGCTCACCGACGGTCCCGGTCCGACCCTGGTCTCCGGTTACCACCCGGACCTGGACCAGCAGGGGCACCTGACCGGGGTCGACTCGACGGCCTGGCGCGGCGCGGCGGCGGAGCTGGACCGGCTGCTCGACCGGTTGGTCCACGGCCTGCCGGCCGATGCCGCGCTGCTGGTCACCGCCGACCACGGGCAGCTGGACGTGCCGCCGGACCGGCGGTTCGATCTCGATCTCGATCCCCGGCTGCGGGCCGGGGTCCGGGTGGTGGCGGGCGAGCCGAGGGTCCGCTACCTGCACACCGAGCCCGGTGCGGTGGACGACGTGCTGGCCGCCTGGACCGAGGTGCTGGGGCCGGCGGCGTGGGTGGCGCCCCGCGCCGAGGCGGTCGCCGCGGGCTGGTTCGGCCCGGTGCCGGAGGAGCACCTGGCCCGGATCGGTGACGTGGTCGTCTGCTGCCGCGAGTCGTACGCGGTCCTGGCGAGCCGTACCGACGCCCCGATCGAGGCGAAACTGGTCGCCTACCACGGCTCCTGGACCGCCACCGAGATGACCATCCCCCTCCTCCTCTCCCGCCCCTGACCCCCCACCCCGCGCGCCACTGCGCGGCGCTAATACAGAGAAAGAGGGGCTATCCCACGCCGGATAGCCCCTCTTTCTCTGTATTAGCGCGATCAAGGGGTGGGGGTGAGGTGGGAGGTGTTGAATTGGGGTTGTTTTGGGTGCTTTTAGGGGGCGGGTGTGGATGTTGAGGTGACGTTGCGGGTGGACGGGATCGCCTACACGCTGGGGGTCGACACCCGGACCACGCTGTTGGACGCGCTGCGGGAACGGCTCGGCATCACCAGCCCGAAGAAGGGCTGCGACCACGGGCAGTGCGGGGCCTGCACGATCCTGCTCGACGGCTGGCGGGCCAACAGCTGCCTCGCCCTCGCCGTGGCGCACGACGGAGCCGAGATCGTCACCGCCGCCGGACTGGCCATGGACGGCGCCCTGCACCCGATGCAGGAGGCGTTCGTCGAGTACGACGCCTTCCAGTGCGGCTACTGCACCCCCGGCCAGATCGTCTCCGCCGTCGGGATGCTGGACGAGGTCGACTCGGGCTGGCCGAGCGCGGTGACCGCCGCCGGTGACGTCGAGGTGGTGCTGGACGAGGCGGAGATCAGGGAACGGATGAGCGGCAACATCTGCCGCTGCGCCGCGTACGCCAACATCGTGCCCGCCATCGCCCGGGTGGCCCGGCGATGAGACCGCTGCGCTACCTGCGGGCGCAGGACGTGCCGCAGGCGGTACGGATGCTCGCGGCGGCGCCGTACGGGGCGTATCTCGCCGGCGGGACGAACCTGGTGGACCTGATGAAGCTCGGGGTGGCAACGCCGGAGCTGCTGGTCGACGTACGCCGGCTCACCTCCGAGCGGATCGAGGACCTGCCCGACGGCGGGATCCTGGTCGGCGCGGCGGTACGCAACAGTGAACTGGCCGCCGACCCGACGATCCGTACCCGCTATCCGGTGCTCTCCCAGGCGTTGCTCGCCGGTGCCTCGGGTCAGTTGCGCAACCTCGCCACCACCGGCGGGAACCTGCTCCAGCGCACCCGCTGCCCGTACTTCCAGAACATCACCACCCCGTGCAACAAGCGGGTGCCCGGCACCGGTTGCTCGGCCCGCGAGGGGCACCAGCGGGACCTGGCGATCCTCGGCGCCTCGGCGGAGTGCGTCGCCACCCACCCGTCGGACATGGCGGTCGCGTTGGCCGCGCTCGACGCGGTGGTGCGCACCCGTGGGCCGGACGGCGACCGGAGCATTCCCGTCACCGAGTTGCACCGGCTGCCCGGTGAGGAACCCGGCCGGGACACCGTGCTGCGACACGGCGAGCTGATCATGAATGTGGAGCTGCCACCGCTCGGGTTCGCCGCGAACTCCCGCTACCGCAAGGTACGCGACCGGGCGTCGTACGCGTTCGCCCTGGTCTCGGTGGCGGCGGCGGTCGACGTGGTGGACGGGGTGGTATGCGACGTGCGACTCGCCCTCGGCGGGGTGGCGCACAAGCCGTGGCGGGCGCTGCGGGCGGAGGAACTGCTCCGGGGCGCCCCGGCGATCGCGCAGAGCTTCGCCGAGGCCGCCGACGCCGAACTGGGCGCCGCCCGGCCGCTGCCCGGTAACGCGTTCAAGGTGCCGCTGGCCCGCGCGTTGGTCATCCGTACCCTGCTCGACCTGAGCGCGGACGCGGCGGAGGACGGCCGGTGAACGCCGACGGCGGCGTGGGAAAACCGACGGCGGGACAACCGACGGCGGGAGGACCGACGACGGTCGCGCCGAGGGCGATGGGCCGGCCGATGAGTCGGATCGACGGCCCGGACAAGGTACGGGGCCTGGCCCGGTACGCCTTCGAGCACCCGGTCGAGGCGCCGCTGTACCTGTACCCGGTGCAGTCGACCATCGCCACCGGCCGGATCACCTCGGTCGACACCGTCGCCGCGTGCGCCGAACCGGGGGTGCTGGCCGTGCTCACCCACGACAACGCGCCCCGACTGGACCGGGTGGAGAGCGGCGAGCACGCCATCCTGCAGTCGGATCGGGTCGCCTTCCGGGGGCAGTTCATCGGGGCGGTGCTGGCCGAGACCCCGGAGACCGCCCGGTACGCCGCCGGCCTGGTCCGGTTCACCTACGCCGCCGAGCAGCCCGACCTGGACCTGCGGGTGGACCGTACCGACCTTTCGGTGCCGGCGCAGGTGCTGCCCCAGTTTCCGATCGAGGCCAGTCAGGGCGACGTCGACACCGCGCTCGCCTCGGCCGAGGTCACCCTGGATGTCACGTACACCACGCCGATGGTCCACCACAATCCGATGGAGCCGCACAGCACGGTCGCCCACTGGACCGACGCCGGGCTCACCCTCTACGTCTCCAGCCAGGGCGTCTACCGGGTCAAGCAGGTGGTGAAGGCCCTGTTCGGGCTCGACGACGACCGGGTCCGGGTGATTTCCCGGCATGTCGGCGGCGGCTTCGGCTCCAAGGTGCTGCCGCGCGCCGACGTGGTGCTGGCCGCCATGGGCGCCCGGATGTTGCCGGGTCGGCCGGTGAAGTTCGCGCTCACCCGGCAGCAGATGTTCGCCCAGGTCGGCTACCGCACCCCGACGATCCAGCGGGTCCGGCTCGGCGCCGACGGCACCGGCCGGCTGGTGGCGATCGAGCACGGGTCGGTGGAGCAGACCTCCCGGCTGACCGAGTTCGCCGAGCACGCCACCCGGATGACGCAGAGCCTCTACGCCGCCCCGCACCGGCGCAGCACCCAGCGGCTGGCGACGCTGGACGTACCGACGCCGAGCATCATGCGCGCTCCGGGGGAGGCGCCGGGGATGTGGGCGCTGGAGTCGGCGATGGACGAGATGGCGATCGCCTGCGGTCTGGACCCGGTCGAGTTCCGGATCCGCAACGAGCCGACCGTGCACCCCACCACCGGCCTGCCGTTCTCCAGCCGGAACCTGGTCGAGTGCCTGCGCGAGGGGGCCCGGCGGTTCGGCTGGGAGGGGCGCGATCCGACGCCGCGCAGCCGCCGGGAGGCGGGCTGGCTGATCGGTACGGGGATGGCCGCGTCGACGTACGCGGTGCTGAGTTTTCCCGGCTCGGTGGCCCGGATCCGGCTCGGTACGGATGCCCGGTACACGGTCGAGACAGCCGCCGCCGACATCGGCACCGGTGCCTGGAGCGCGCTGACCCAGATCGCGGCCGACGCGCTGGGGGTGGAGGTCGGCGCCGTCGATCTCGTCATCGGGGACACCGCGTTGCCGATGGCGACGGGTGCCGGTGGTTCGACCGGGATCACCAACTGGGGGTCGACCATCGTGGCGGCGGCCGAACAGTTCCGGCGGACCCTGGCCGAGCGGCACGGTGGGCAGGTGCCGCCGGACGGGCTGACGGTCGAGGCGGGGATGCCGGACAACCCGCACGTCGGGAAGTTCGCCATGGACAGTTTCGGCGCCCAGTTCGCGCAGGTACGGGTGCACGAGGAGACCGGCGAGGTACGGGTGTCCCGGCTGCTCGGCGTCTTCGCCGTCGGGCGGGTGATCAACGCGAAGACCGGGCGGTCGCAGTTGGTCGGCGGGATGACCATGGGGCTGTCGATGGCGTTGCACGAGCAGAGCGTGTTCGACCAGCGGTTCGGGCACGTGGTGAACCAGGACCTGGCGCAGTATCACGTGGCGAGCAACGCGGATGTGGATTCGGTCGAGGCGTACTGGGTCGACGAGCACGATCCGTACGTGAATCCATTGGGGGCGAAGGGGATGGGCGAGATCGGGATCGTGGGGACGGCGGCGGCTGTCGGGAATGCGGTGTTCCACGCTACGGGGGTGCGGGTGCGGGATCTGCCTCTGACGTTGGACAAGTTTTTGGGGCGGTTGTAGGGGGTGGGGTGGGGGGGGGGGGGGGGGGGGGGGGGGGGGGGGGGGGGGGGGGGGGGGGGGGGGGGGGGGGGGGGGGGGGGGGGGGGGGGGGGGGGGAGGGGGGGG
>NZ_JBVJHT010000008.1:245624-395643 GCF_055586685.1 Micromonospora sp. NPDC049529 | reverse complement strand
CCCCCCCCCCCCCCCCCCCCCCCCCCCCCCCCCCCCCCCCCCCCCCCCCCCCCCCCCCCCCCCCCCCCCCCCCCCCCCCCCCCCCCCCCCCCCACGGCCGGTTGTGGTGTCAGTCGGTGGCCTTGGCGGCCGCCTCGATCTGGCTGGTGACCGCGCCCGTGGCGGTGACCATGGACAGGTGGGGGGCGTTGATCTCGATGGTGTGTGCCTTGGCCCTCTTGGCCATGGCGATCTGCTCGGCGGCAGGGATGACGGCGTCCTGCTTGCCGATCACCGACCACGAGGGGATGGTGCGCCAGGCCGGCTCGCCGGACTCCTCGATCAGGGCGTTGAAGGCCAGGGGACGCTGCCGGGCGGCCAGTACCGCCACGTCCTTGGCGGGAATGGTCTTGTCGGCGAACGCCTTGCCGAAGATCGACGGCTTCACGTAGAGGTTGGCATTTCCCGGCTCGGCGTTGGGGATCGCGACCTGGTCGAAGACGGTGGACGAATCGGGCACCGCGAAGATCGATCCCGGCACGGCCGAGGTCAGCGACAGCACGCTGTCGTGCGTGTCCGGGATGTACGCGTCGACGTACACCAGGGCCTTGACCTGCTTGTCGCCCAGAGCGGCGTTCGTGATGACCATGCCACCGTACGAGTGCCCGACGAGGACGATCGGTCCGCTGATGGTGTCCAGGTATGCGCGGAGATTCGCGGCGTCGTTCTCCACGCCCGACAGCAGATTCGGCGGCGTGACCACCCGGTAGCCGTCGTGCTGGAGCTTGGCTGCCACCTTGTCCCAGCTGGACCCGTCCGCCCACGCACCGTGCACGAGCACGACGGTCGGCTTGGCCGCTGCGGGGCGCGATTGGTGGGAGTACACGACGTTACTCGGCGAGGCCTGCGCGGTGCCGATGCCGGCACCAGTCAGGGTGAGGGCACCGATGGCCACGCCTACGTAGATGAGGCGGCGCCGGAAGGACAACTTCACGGTATTTCCTTACTTTCGAAAGAAGTCGAGCAGGGCGGCGTTGACCTGATCGGTGTGGGTCCAGGCGATGGCGTGCGGCCCGCCCTCGATGACGAGCAACCGCGTGTCCCCGATGAAGGCGGACAGCCGCTGGCCGGTCACCCCGATGGGCAGGACCCGGTCCTGGTCGCCCTGGATCACGAGTACCGGCACGTCAATCTTGGACAGGTCTTCACGGAAGTCGGTGAGCCAGGTCGGGATACAGGCCACCGCGGCGACGGGAGATCCGGCCACGGCCACGTTCAAACTGGCCCGGAACGCCTCGTCGCTGACCAGAGAGCCGCCGTAGACGTCGAGGTTGTAGAAGTTCTCCAGAAACTGCTTGAGCCACGCGTGCCGGTCCGACCGGGCGGCCTGGATGAACCCATCGAACAACGACTGCGGTGCGCCTTCGGGATTGTCGTCCGTGCGCAGGAGGAACGGCGGGATCGGCGACATCAGTACGGCCTTCGCCACCCGCCCGGTGCCATAGCGACCCAGGTACCGGGCAACGTCGCCGGTTCCCATCGAGTGCCCCACGAGAATGGCGTCGCGTACGTCCAGTTTCGTGAGCAGCACGTTCACATCACTGGCGAACGTGTCGTAGTCGTACCCACTAGCAGGCTGGCTGGAATTGCCCCAACCCCGCCGGTCATACGTGATCACGCGGTAACCGGCTGCAAGCAGTGCGGAGACCTGCTTCTCCCAGGCCTGCCCGCTGAGCGGGTAGCCGTGACTGAGTACCACCGGCGTACCGGTGCCGTGATCTTCGTAATAGATTTCGATCGGGTCGGCTTCCTCTGAGCCAACGGTGACGTGGGGCATGCACACTCCTTGGGCTTGCGTTCAGCGCTGGGAACCTTGCCAAAGGTACGGATATGGCCCGTCTCGCGAATCGCCCGAATCACGTAGTCCCCGTGTTTGTCGACCGACCCGACGGACAACGAGAGATGGGGGATGCGGGGGACCCGGGGCAAGCCGCAGGCTGGGCCGAAAAGCAAAGCCGCCACCCTTCCATCACTAGGATGTCAATCGTGACGATGCCCGACCGCAGGCACCCGGACGCGCCGCGGTCCCGCTGTGAGTTCAAGGTCTTCGGCGGTCTTGGCTGCCGGCGGGACGGCTCGGAAATCGATCTCGGCCCGGTTCGCCAGCGGATCATCCTGGCCAAGCTCCTCGCCGCCGGGGGTGACGCGGTCAGCCTCGACAACATCATCGACGGCGTGTGGGACGAACAACCGCCGGCCAGCGCCGCCAACCAGATCCACCGGCACGTCGGGCACCTCCGGCGGATCTTCGAACCGGACCTGGACGTCCGCGAAACCGGTCGGTACCTCCTACCCGCCGGTACGGGCTACCGGCTGGCACTCGCGATCGAGGACTCCGATCTGGCCATGTATCGCGAGTTGGTCCGGCGCGCCCGCGAGGCGTTCGCCGGCGGGGACGTCGTGGTCGGGGTACGGGCGTACTTGACCGCTCTGGAGCTTGGTCGCAGCCCTGCGTTCACCGACCTTCCGACCAGTGCGTTGAGTTCGCCGGAGTTCGTCGCCATCGAACGGGAGCGCGTCGCGGTGGCGCTCGCGGCCAGCGAAGCCGCAATCGCCCACGGCATGGCCGGAACCGTGTTGACCCCACTCCTGAGCGTGGCTGCCGCAGCGCCGCTGGACGAGGCGCTACAGGCGTGCCTGATGCGCGCGTACGTGGCCACCGGTCACCGGGCGGAAGGGGTGAGGGTCTTCGAGCGGACCTGTCAACGTCTCGCCGAGGAACTGGGGGTGGACCCGGGGCCGGAGCTACGGGAGGCGTATCGAGAACTGCTCGCCAGCGGCTGGCCCCCGCAGGACGAGCCGCGCCCGCCGGACGCTCCACGGCCCGCGCAACTGCCGCCGCCGGTCGCGGGCTTCGTCCGACGAAACGACGTGGCCGCCGTACTCGACGACCAACTGTCCGACGCGTTCAGCGATGCGACCATCGTGATCACCGCGCTCGGCGGCATGGGTGGCATCGGCAAGACCGCCCTCGCCGTCCACTGGGCCCACCAGATCGCCGACAAGTTTCCCGATGGCCAGTTGTACCTGAACCTGAGGGGCCTGGATCCGGACGGACACGTCATGTCATCGCAGGACGCGCTCGCCACCTTGCTCGCGTCACTGGGCGAGCCGGCGGTCTCGTCACCGCAGGAGAAACTCGACGCGCAGGCGGCTCGTTACCGCAGTCGCCTCTCCGGTCGTCGCGTCCTGATTCTCCTGGACAACGCACGCGACTCCGACCAGGTCCGCCCGCTGCTGCCAGCCTCCCGAGGCTGTCTGGTCATCGTGACAAGCCGCCACCGGATGACGAGCCTGGTCACCCGAGAGGGCGCACGTTACCTGCAAGTCGATCGGCTGACCGGGGCCGAGTCCAGACAGCTTCTGGTCAACCGCCTCGGCACCCGCCGCGCCACCGTGGACCCGGACGCGTTGGACAAGGTCATCACGCTCTGTGCCGGGCTGCCGCTCGCACTGGCGATCGTCGCCGCCCGGGTCGCCCTCAATCCGGCCCTGCCATTGAGCGCGGTCGTCAGTGACGTCTCGGCGCCGTCCGCCAGACTCGACGCGTTGTCCAGCGCGGACTCGTCCGACGATGTCCGGTCGGTGTTCTCGTGGTCCTATCAAGCCCTCGCTCCATCAACGGCGCACCTGTTTCGTGCCCTCGCCGCCCATCCGGGTCCAGTGAGCTCGCTGGAGTCGGTGGCCAGCGTCGCCGGGGTCGGTCGCAAACAGGCGCGCGAACTACTCACGGAGTTGGTGACCGCGAATCTGCTCAACGAGTCGCAGTCCGGGCGGTACGTTCTGCACGACCTGTTGCGGGCCTACGCGGGTGAGCTTCTCGACGAGGATCGAGAACGACCGGAGTGTGAACGGCGTCTCATCATGCACTACCTGCACTCTGCCCGCGCCGCGTACGCGAGGCACCACCGGCAGCCAGCCGGCACCATCAACGAACCGCCGTCGGATGTGACGCCTGAATCGTTCGACAGCGTGCCACAGGCTGCCGCGTGGTATGCACGGGAACGGGCCGCACTGTGGGCCACGATCGATCTGGCCCTCGCACATGGCCTGCGGCGCGACGCGGCGGCCATGGTCCTCGCCGCCTCAGCACCGGGCAGCAACTCCATACCCGCGGGCCGGACACAGACCGTACTCGCGATCCTCGATATGGTCAGCGTGCTCGGCGAGCCACTGATGGAGGCCGAACTTCTTCGCACCATCGGTGAGGTCTTCGCCCCGCTGCCGCAGGCCGACGGATATCTACGTCGAGCCTTGTCCATCTTCGAAGTCGCCGGAGAACTCGCCGGACAAGCCGACGTCCTGCGAAACCTCGCCGTGCTTTCGTTGTCGCGTGGTGACCACGACGCCGCCAACGCGTACGGTGAACGCTCGGTGGGTCTCGCCCGGCAGACAGGGCGCCAGGAACTGCTCGCCGTTTCGCTGCTGACACTCACGAGAGCGCGTCTGGGGTCCGATCGGTTCGAGGCTGGCACACAGGTCGCGGACGAAGGGCTGGCCATTGCAGTGGCGACGCACCTCGATCACCTGAAGATCTACTACGCACAGCTCATCGCGGAGTCCTCCTGGAAGCTCGGCCGGCTCGAACGAGCGGTGAAGGTGTCGGAGTGGGGATTGACGGAAGGCGTCTGTGAATCGAACGGTCCCCGGTGTGCCGTCGCGGCGATCCTCGCGCGGGCCGCATTCGACCTAGGCGATCGGGTTCACGCGGAACGGGGCTGCCAGCAGTTCGAGGACCTGATTGCCGACAACGGCTTCCAGGAACTTGTCGAGGTCTCCGGCATTGGGGAGGCCGAGGGGTACCGGGACATGGTCGCGTATGTCCGGGCCCGACTGAGCTTGATGAGCGGCGCGTCGTAAGCGGGTAGGGCAAGCACTCAGTCTGCACTCGTCGTGCACTGCGGTGCGATCGGATGGTCGTCGAGACCCCGAACCCTCGCCCGAGGAGCACCATGCACTGCGCCGTAGCCGAGCCTGCCCGAGTCCTTCCTCGTGCGGTACTGACCCCACGACAGGAACAGATCGCCCTACTCGTGGCGGCAGGCTCCACCAACGTCGAGGTCGCGGCGCACCTGGTCATCAGCGCCCACACCGTCAAACATCACCTACGCGGAGTGTTCCACAAGCTGGGCGTCGCATCCCGCCGTGAACTGCGCAGCACGCTGGCCCACCAGGACACGACCAACCGCTTCGCCCAGAGCTGCTGCCTCACCAGCCAGGAGCGCGACATCGCGCACCGGGTCTCGAACGGCGCGTCCAACCGCGAGGTGGCGGCACAACTGTTCATCAGCCCGAGCACTGTGGACTATCACCTACGCAAGATCTTTCGCAAGCTGGACATCAGCTCACGCCGAGAGCTGGCGAGACGAGACGTACGTGCCGCGCCTCGATCGAACAGCGCGCCGTTGGCCGTGAGATCTGGGCCTGGTCGGTCGGAACCACACTCCGGTTCGCCCTCATCGCAGCCGGGCTCAGCCTGATCTGGACACCGCGACTGCCCTGAGCGTGCCAAGCCGACCCTTCGGTGATCGGTCGCGGTCGCCACCGCTACCGGTTCACACGAAGCCGAAGTCACCCACTGGCGCCGAGCGGCCGGCTTGCAACCGTGTCGTCCGAGCAGCACGGCGCCGCCGTCCTCACGCGGTATCGGAGGGCAGCACAGTGACAACCCCAATTCGCCATACTCCTCGGCGGCCTCGTGGACACCCCGGTTCGGCTGGTCAAGCGCCGCCCGGTCGCCGCTGTGACCCATCTGGTCATGTACGGCACGCCCATCGCCATCAACCCGTACCTGGTGACGGGCGATCCGTTCAACGCCTTCGACCAACGCCTGCGCGATGCACCAACGGCCGGTGCACACCGCAACCTCCACAGCATCCCGTCGGGCCGACCACGCGGCCGGATATCTGGTAGCGCCTGCTCTCACCCGACCCTTCGGTTGGCTTGCCCAATCCTCCAGGAACGGCAAAAGGGCACGGGCTTCACCGTTGGGGCGGACAACCCGCTGGTGTCCAGTCCAGTGGAGGCAACGTCGCATGGCCGAGCGCCGGCTGTCGTCTGACTTCCCGGCGCTCGCCTGCGCCGACGCGTCCTCGATCGGCCTCGGGCCGTCATCGAGTCGGAAGAGCGTCTGCCACGGCGGAAGTCGACCGGCACTGCCGCCACGAACACCCGGTCCGCACTATTGCCAGACTCCAGGCGGCCAGCGTAACCTCACACCTGTAACCTGAAGGGCGTGAGCGGAAGGCCGTAAGCGGAAGGCCGTGAAGTTGGCGTACAGGTTCCACGGCATCCGGGTCCCACCGGTTCGATCAAGGGAGACTGACATGAACGTCGTCGAAGTACGTCCTGACCTGCGCATGGTGCTCGACAGCGGGCCCGGACAGGCATACCTGCTGCGACGCGGGTCGGAGGTGGTTTTGGTCGACACCGGCATCGCCGGCCAGGGTGAAGCCATCGAGGCAGCGTTGCGCGACTGGGGGCTGGACCGCGAGTCGCTGACCCACGTGTTGCTCACCCACTGGCATCCCGACCACGTCGGATCAGCCGCCGAACTGGCCAAGTGGCCCGACGTCCAGATCTGGGCGCACCGCGGCGACGCCCCGATCATCCGCGGCGACAGCTACGGCTCGCTCCCCACCCTCACCCACGCCGAGGAAGGGTTCTACGCCCACATCGCCGGCTCCATCCCCGACGCCCCACCCTCGCGCATCGACCGTGAGCTGGACGACGACGAGGTCCTCGACGCGATCGGTGCCCGCGTGCTGTCGGTTCCGGGCCACACCGACGGCAGTATCGCCCTGCACTTCCCGGACGAGGCCGTGCTGTTCACCGGTGACCTGGCCACCTGGCAGCAGGGTCAGGTCATACTCGGCCCGTTCAACCACGACCGGCCGAAGGCCCGCGAATCGTTTCGCCGCTTCGCCGACATCGACGTCGACGTCGTCTGCTTCGGCCACGGCGAACCGCTGCGCGGCGACGACACCGCCCAGCTGCGCGCCGCGGCGACCGCCGACGAGGTCCCCGACCCGCTCGGCTGACGCCAGCCCCGACAATCCGGTCGCCGATGTAAACTCACGGCCGTGAGCACGGGGCAGACCGGGAATAGGCGGCGCAATGCCCGAGGTGCTGGGCAGGCACTGCGTGGCGAGATCGTCTCGGCCGCCCGGGAGATCCTCATCGAGGACGGATACGAGAGCGCGGTCACCCTGCGGGGGTTGGCGCGGCGCATCGGCATCGCACCTCAGTCGATCTATCTACATTTCGCCGGCCCGGACGAGATCGTGCAGGCCGTCACCGTCGAGACCTTCGCCCAGCTGGGACGCTTCATCGCGGCGGCCAAAGAGGGCATCGAGGTTCCCCGGGACCGGCTGATTGCCGGCTGCCGCGCCTACATGGCGTTCGGAATTGGCAATCCCCATCTCTACGGGCTGCTCTTCAACCGCAACCGGCTGCTTCGTGGGGAGGAGCCCCGCCCGGCCGGCGATGCGCCGGACACCCGCACCGCCGACGCCGGGCCGTTTGCCGCCCTCATGGACGGCGTCCGGCAGTGCATCGCCGACGGATCCTCCGGCGCCAAAGACGTCCTGTCCACCGCGACGCAACTGTGGGCGGCCATGCACGGCTTCGTCATGTTGCGCGGCAACGGCTACCAGTTCCCCTGGCCCGACCTCACCCAAACCGAGATAGAACTCATCACCTCGATCGCCCGACTACGCGAGCCCGACTGACCTCGTCGCACGACAAAACGTCCCGACGAACCCTCACTCCTTGTCGCCGCCATCAAGAGCCGACCAGGGCAATTAGCGTCTCCCTTTAGTTGGCCTCGAATCGTTCCGACCAACAGGAACCGGCTCGTGGCCCGCGCCTTGCTAACGCACACACGCACGCCACCCCTTCCGCGAATTTCTGTGGAAGTTCTGGATCAACCTATCTTTCACGAGAAATGAGAATCGTGGACATCTATCCCGTACGCGATATGATCTCTGCATCCTACCTGGCGGTGTCCGGTGACACGGCCATGCTGGTTGACGCTGGGTCAGAAACGATCATTCCTAAAGTTCTGGCGAAGCTTGAGGATCTGAAAGTCAAGCTGCATCTGATTGTCTTGACCCACTATCACTACGACCATGTTGGGGCCGCTGACGCGTTACGGCGAGCCACTGGGGCCGCGGTGGCGATCCACAAGCTGGACGCGGACGGTTTGCGTCGAGGCGGCCGGCTCACCGTCAAACCCACACGGCTCCGGGGAAAGATCCTATCGCCGCTCGTCATGCACGGGGACAGGGCTCCCGTGACGCCCGACATCGAGCTCGGTGACTCGGAAGACCTCCAGCAGTACGGAGGTTTCGGGCGCTCCTTCCTGACCCCGGGACACACGGCCGGCTCCCAGAGCGTCATTCTCCCCAATGGGACGATCATCGTCGGCGACGCGCTGACAGAAACCGTCCTACCGCCCCACAACGCTTTGCCACCCATGTTCGCCGACGACAGCGAAACGAGCATCCGCACCATCATCGCTATCGCCGACGCCTCGCGCGGCGATGTGCGAGTAGCGCACAGTGGCCGCATCAAGGAATCCACCTTGCAGAACCTGGCATCCCGAGCACGGCAGGGCAAGCTCCACTATTAACGAAAGGAGCCGTCCGTCGCGGACATGCTGCGTCGAGGCATCATCCGGAAGTAGGGGCCTCCAGGGCCGGCGGCAGGTGTACGGCGATGTCCATACCGCCGGTCGGCCGGGCGGCGCTGGACAACCCGCACGCGGCGAGCGGCCTCGCCGACACCGACGGCGACCGGTACGCGACGCTGGAAGCCGGGAAGGCCACCGAGATGCTCGCCCAGGTGTTCCCCGGCGGGTACCGGCCTACCTCCCGGTGAACTCAGGGTGTGCCCTCGGAGAGGGAAGAACGGTGCCGGCTCAACCCCGATGGTCCTTCTCGACGAGCGCCTTGAGCCGGGGCAGGGTCTTCTCGATGCCCTCGGCGTCGCGGCGGCCCCAGTCGGAGGCGGCGACCAGCTCGCCTCGTGGTGAGGTGGTGAAGTCGCAGGTTTCGGTGACCCGGGTGCCGCCGTCGATCTGGTCGAGTTCGTATCGCCAGCGGTGCTGGCCAGGGTGGGCCCAGGCGATGCGGCGGTTCTCGTCGTACTCCAGAACCGTGTTGGTCACCTCGTAGGGGACGTCGAACTGCACCATGGAGACGCTGAACTCCGCGCCCAGGGTCAGCCGCTCGGGGCCGGTGATGACGGTGCCGACCGTGCCGGAACCGTCGAACTCGCCGTGCCGGCGAGGATCCGCGATCACGTCGAACACCGCTGCAGGCGAGGCGGCGATCTCGATGCTGCGGGAGATCTTCATTTCCGGGACGAACGTGTCGGCCTTGTCGGTGACGCGTGCTTGGATCGCCCCGAGCTGCTCGACCTCGATGCGGACGGTGTCGCCGGGCGTGAGGTAGTCGTGGTGCTGAGACAGTTCGAGGATGCAGCCGTTGCCGACGGGGCCGCTGGCGATGATGTCGCCGGCGCGCAGCGTGGTGTCGCGCGAGGCGTGTGCCAGCAACTCGGCAAACGACCAGTGGATCTCGTCCCAGCTGCCGCCGCCGTACCGTTCGCCGTTGACGTAGCCGTTCATTTTCAGGATGTAGCCCTTACCCGATCGGTGAGGTTCCAGCTCGTCGGGCGTGACCAGGTAGGGGCCGAGACTCGTCGCGGTGTCCTTGCTCTTCGACGGGCCGAACACGAAGCCCATCTCCCGGCCGGAGATATCGCGGGCGCTCCAGTCGCAGTAGACGAGGTAGCCGGCGATGTGGCGCTCGGCCGTCTCGGGGTCCAGATCGGAGCAGTCGTCGCCGATGACCGCGGCGACCTCCACCTCGTAGTCCCACTGCTTCGTCCGCGAGGGCACGGCGACGTCGTCGCGCGGGCCCCGGATCGCGGCCGGGTTGGAGAAGTGGAAGACCGGCTCCTCGTACCAGAGGGGGCTGACCGTGCCGTCTCCGGTCGCGACCCGGCTCGCGTTGCTGATGTGCCGCTCGAAGGCGGCGAAGTCGCGGACCGAAGGCGGCACCGGGATCGGCGCCAGGATGTCGGCCCAGGCCAGCTCCACGATCTCGGCCGGGTTCGACCTCAGCAGCGCGCCGGCAGCCTCAAGGCCCTCGCCGGAGCGCAGCAGGTCCAGCAGCGTGATCCCGGCGGCGTGGCCGAGGATCCGGCCCTGCTCGACCAGCCCGCAACGTTCGCTTCCGTCGAAGGACCGGTAACTGACCCACTTCATCGCTGGGGAACCTCGTTTCGCGCAGACAACAGTTCTCGGGTGTACCGGTGCAGACGGACGGCGTCGGCGGGCGACGACACCGCGGGGTCGAGTGCCAGGGCCGCCGCGACGGGCTTGGCGGTCCGCCGGAGCACGGCGATCTGCCCGGCCGGCACCGGGTCACTGTGGTAGTCCCCCCTGCCCCGGTTGGTGCCGACGATCACGACATAGTCGCCGCGGTCGAGACGGTCCAGGGCGGGGGCACGGCCGATGCCGTCCGTGCCGCCGGTGATCACGACTGTTTTCACCGGTTCACCGTCCGGGCGAACTGACGAATTTCCTCGGTGAACAGCTCGGGCTGTTCCAGAGCGGCGTGGTGGCCGCCGGCGGCGATGTCGTCGTTGAAGTAGCGCAGGTCGTGGTATGCGCGTTCGGCCCAGATGCGGGGGGTGCGGGTCAGTTCCTGCGGGAAGACGCTGACGCCCACGGGCAGGTCCAGCTCGGTGAGCCCGAGAGGCCGCTGGGCGTACTCCCAGTACAGCCGCGCGGACGAGGTGGCGGTGCCGGTCAGCCAGTACAGCGAGATGTGGTCCAGGATCTCGTCGGTGCTCAGCACGTCCAGGTCGACCCACGCGAGGAACTTCTCGTAGATCCACGCGGCCTGCCCGGCCGGGGAGTCGGTCAAGGCGTATCCGATGGTTTGCGGTTTGGTGCGCTGCAGGACGTGATAGCCGCCGTGCTGCCGGAAGAACCGGTCGCCCTGGGCGAGCGCCGCCTGCTCCGCCGAGGTCGGCTCGCCACCGGTCGGCGGCGCGGCAAGGAACTCCGGGAAGTTCAGATGCACACCCTGCAAACCCCTCGGCCACAGTTTGCCCAGCCGGGTCGCCACGACCCCACCCCAGTCGCCACCCTGGGCAAGATACGAACCACAACCCAGACGCTTCATGAGTACGTCGTAAGCGCGCGCGATCCGGTCGGGGTCCCAGCCGGTGCCGGTGGGCCGGTCGGAGAACCCGTATCCGGGCATCGACGGGATCACGACGTGGAACGCGTCGGCAGCCGAGCCGCCGTGGGCGGTGGGGTCGGTGAGCGGGCCGATGGCCTTCACGAACTCCAGGAACGAGCCGGGCCACCCGTGCAGCAGCAACAACGGGGTAGCGCCGGGGTGCGGCGAGCGTACGTGCATGAAGTGGATGCCGAGGCCGTCGATCGTGGTACGGAACTGGCCCAGCTCGTTGAGTCGCGCTTCGAGCTTGCGCCAGTCGTAGCCGCCGGACCAGTACTCCAGCAACCCGCGGAGCTTGTCCTGCGGCACGCCCTGGCTGTCATCGGACACGGTCTCGGGGTCGGCCCAGCGCGTCCGCCGGATCCGGTCGGTCAGGTCTGTCAGGGCGCTGTCCGCGACCTGGATGTGGAACGGCGTGACACTGTCACCTTGCGGGCTGGGCAGGGAGAAATCGGTGGTGCTCGATGGCATGGGGGTTTCCTCGGGTTGAGCGACGGATCCGCGCCCGGTGTGAACGGTCGGCGCAGGGATCGGAGGGTCCGGCCCCGTTTATCACGCCGGGCGGGCTCCTTCACGATGCCGCCCCGCCGCTGCCTCGTCCAATGACTCTTCCGCATCCGTTAATACACTTTTCGTATTACCGGCGGGCGTCGACGCGACCTAGGCTGGCCGTGTGTCCGAACCTTTCCCGGCGCCTGTCGACCTCGACCTGCGGCTGGTTCAGTGCTTCACGGTCGTCGCCGAACATCGGCATTTCGGCCGTGCCGCCGAGGTCCTGCGCACCACCCAGCCGTCGCTGAGCCGGCAGATCCGGCGCCTCGAACAGCAGCTCGGCGTACGCCTGCTCGACCGCACCACCCACGGCAGCAAACTCACCGACGCCGGCGAGGTCTTCCTGCCGCTGGCCGCCGGACTACTGCGCGCAGCCACCGAGGCAATGGCGCGCACCCGGGCCGCGGCCCGGCCCTCAAGTATCACCATCGGCTACACCAAGGGCCTGTTCATCACCGACGCCGTCCGGGCAATGCGCCGCCACCATCCTGACGCCGAGGTCCACACCCGGCTACTCGCCTGGAACGACTCCCGCGGGGCGCTGTTGGAGCACCGGGTGGACGCGGTGGTGACCCGTCTGCCGTTCCCCACCGACCGGTTACGCGTGACCGTCCTCCACGACGAACCCCGGGTGCTGGTCGTCTCCCGCGACCACCGCCTCGCCGGCAGGGAATCGGTCACCCTCGACGACATCGCCGACGAACCCCTCCCGCGCGTGCGTCAGTCCGACCCCCTGCTCAACGCCTACTGGCGCATCGACCCCCGCCCCGACGGCCAGCCAGCACCCGAAGGTCCGCTGGTCGAGGCACTGGAGGACAAGCACGAACTCATCGCCGCCGGCCAGGCCGTGGCCATCGGCCCGCCCCTCGACCCGGCGACCGGGCTGCATCCAGGCCTGACCACCGTCCCGCTGCACGGCATCGAGCCGAGCCAGGTCGTGCTGGCCACCCGCGTCGGCGACCGCAACCGGCTCGTCACCGGCTTCCGCAAGATTGCCGAAGCCACCCTCACCGGCGCGACCCGGCCACCCCGCCCACTCGACCACCCGGCGGCCTCGGTGAAGGCTTGACTTTCTTCGGCGACTGACCCGCCGAACGGAGCTGTCGGTAGCCGAAGTTCGTTATCGGTCCGCAGCCAGGCGCATGACTGTCCCGTCGAAGAAGTCGACCCCGGGATACGCTCCGACGAGGCTCGGCTGGACCACGGCGACACCCGACGAGCCGGCCGGTACGACGTGCTGTCGGCACCGCCCGGCTACCGGGATCCTGTCGAGTACGGCGAACCCGTCGTCACACGTCCTGGAGAATCCGCGCGAACACCTCGACGGTCGGGTGCTCGTAGAGCTGGTGCACCGCCACCTCGGCGGTCAGCTCCGCGTTGACCCGCGCGACGACCTGGGCCGCCTGAAGCGAGCCGCCGCCGAGTTCGAAGAACGTGTCGTGCCGGCCGATCGCCGAGCGGCCGAGCACCTCCGCCCAGATGTCCGCCAGCCGGCGTTCCAGCGGGTCCTCCGGCGGGACGTACCGCCGCCGGGACGCGGTGGCCACCGCCGCCCGGATCCGATCCCGGTCCGGCTCCCCGTCCGCGTCGAGCGGCAGCTCCGGCAGTGGGGCAAGGCGCAGTCGCGCACCGGCGTCCGGCAGCACCGCGCTCACCGCCCGGCGCAGGCCCTCCTCGTCGACCGGGCCGTCCGCCGCGTACGCCAGCACCACCTCGGCGGCCTCCACATGCTCGGGATCCATCCGGGCCAGCAGCGCCGGGCTCGCGGCGTCCAGGCCCACCACCAGGTACGGCTGTCGGGACGCCAGCGCGGCGAGGAACGACTCCAGCCCCTGCTCCGGGTCGATCGACCGGTACCCGTGCCCGGCGAGCGGGCCGGCCGGGGTGCCCCGGCTCATCCCCACCTCGTCCCAGCGGCTCCATGCGACACACTGCACCTGGCGACCACGCTCCCGGCCCCAGTGGTCGGCGAAGGCGTGCAGGTAGCCGTTGGCCGAGGCGTACGCCCCGAAGCCGGTGCCGCCGAACTCGCCGTTGACCGAAGAGAAGAGCACCGTACGCAGCTCGGGCCGGTCGGCGATCAGCCCCTCCAGCGCCCGTACCCCGCCGATCTTCGGCTGGTACATCCGGTGCAGCTCCTCCGCCGACTCGGCGGCCAGGGTGTGCCTGGCCAGGTCGGTCCAGTACCCCTCGATGCCGGCACCGGCCAGGTGCAGCACCACGTCCAGCGGTGCTTCCCAGGCGCGCTCGGCATCCGCCACCGCCCGGCGTACCGCGTCGGCGTCGGCGACGTCGACCGCCTCGTACCGGACGTCGCCGAGGACGGTGAGGTCGGCCAGCCGTTCGGCGACGTCGCCACCGGGCTCGACGGGCCGGCGGCCGAGCACCAGCAGCTTCGCCCCGTACGCGCCGAGCAGGTACTCGGCCAGTTCGACGCCGATCCCGCCGAGGCCGCCGGTGATGAGGTAACGGCCGCCGGCCGGCAGCTCGGGGACCTCGTCGGGGTCGATCCGCACCGGGCGCAGCCGGGGGGCCAGCCGCCCGTTCGTCCGGTACGCCACGCAGTCGTCGTCGCCCTCGACCGCCAGCTCGGCGGCGAGGGTGCCGGACCAGCCGGACGGGTCGTCGGCCGCCAGGTCGACGTGGCGTACGAGCCGGAACTGGCCCTCGGCCGCAGCCGTCCGGACCAGGCTGGGCACCGTGCCCCGGGTGTGGTCGACCCGGTCGCCGGGTCCGGTCCACACCGCACCGGTGGTGGCGACGAGGACGGCGGTGCCCGTACCCCGACCGGCCAACGCCCGGCACAGGGCGCGCAGCGAGTACGCCGTCCGGTCCAGCATCTCCGGGGTGCCGGGCGGGGCGGCGCCCCAGGCGTGCACCACCACGTCCACCGGGCCGGTCCGGGCGACCAGCCGGGCGTACGCGTCGGCGTCGGCCGGCTCGACCACGTACCGGTCCGGTTCGAAGCCGGTCGGCACGCCCGAACCATCGACAGTGGTCGGATCGGCGGCGTTCGAGTCGACAGTCGTCGGACCGGGCTCGGTTCCGGTGGCCGACGGCTCGACCACGACCAGCCGGTCCGCCACGGCGGCCAGTGCCGGCCGCAGCGTCGGCGCCGTCGCGGCGTCGGCGAAGAGCAACCAGGTGCCGCCGCGCCGTCCAATGGACCCGGTCGCCGGCACCGGGGCCGGTCGCCACACCCGGTCGAAGAACCAGTCGGGCAGGGTGCCGAGCGGCGGGTCGGGCTCGTCGGCCGTCTCCAGCGTGCGCAGCCGGGCGTCGAACAGGCCCTTGCGGTAGTCCGCGCTCAGGATCCCCCGCTGGATCTTGCCGCTGCCCGTCTTCGGGAACTCCGCCCGGGTCACCGGGACCACCGCCAGCGGTGAGAGGCCGATCTCGGCGGTCACCCGGGTACGGATCGCCGCCACCGTGTCGGCCAGGCCGGTCAGGTCGGCCTCGTCGGGATCCCCACCAGACGGTACGAAAAACAGCACCACCCCGTCGGAGCCGCGCTGCGGGTCGGGTACCGCGGTCGCCGCCACGAACGTCACCGCCACGCCGTCGACCTGCTCAACCACGGCCTCGATCTCGTGTGCCACGAAGTTGACCCCGTTGACGATGATGAGGTCCTTCGCGCGGCCGGTGATCACCAGGGAGCCGTCGTGCAGGAACGCGAGGTCGCCGGTGTCGAACCAGCCGTCGGCGGTGAACGAGGCGGCGTTCGCCTCCGGGTTGCGGTAGTACTCCCGCATCATCGGTGCCCCGGTGACCTGCAACAACCCGATCCGGTCCTCCGGCATCACCGCCCCGACGGGGTCGACGATCCGCATCCCGAGCCCGGGCACGGCCCGGCCGACGTCGGTGAGCACCAGCGCGTCCGGGTGATCGCGCGGCACCTCGACCAGGTCGCCGCCGAGCGAGGACTTCGCCACCGAGACGGTACCGACGCTCGGGTCGTCGGCGGAGAGGGTCGTGTAGGTGACCCCGGAGCACGTCTCCGACATGCCCCAGCAGGGGCGCATCGCGTCCGGGCGCAGGCCGTGCGGGCGCAGCAGCTCCAGGAACCGGTGCGCGGTACGCGGCACCACCGGCTCGGCCGCGTTGGTCATCGCCCGCATCGACGATAGGTCCCAGCTCCGGGTCGCCACCTCGGCGGCCCGGTCGACGATCATCGAGTACGCGAAGTTCGGCGCCCAGGTGTTGGTGCCCCGGTACCGGTCGATCAGGTCCAGCCAGCGCAACGGGTCGGTGAGCGCGGTGGCGGCCGTCGCGTTCACGTGCGCGCAGCGCAGGAAGACGTCCCGCACGTTATACATCACGATCGCCACGTGGTCGAGCGGCATCCAGTTGACCGTGACGTCGTCCTCGGTGTAGCCGCAGGCCGCCGCGGCGGCGTAGGTGCGGGCCACCACGCTGCGGTGGGCGTGCCGGACACACTTCGGCACCCCGGTGCTGCCGGAGGTGAGCAGGTGCAGCACCGGGTCGTCCGGGGCCGCCGGATGCACCTGCCGGTCCGGGCCGTCCGCGGCCAGGTCCTCGACCGCCACGACCCGCACGTCGGACCGCTCCCAGAGGGTACGCAGCCCGGCCGCCCGGGACGCCAGGGCGGCGTCGGTCAGCACGATCGGCTGGTCCAGGAGCTGCCAGGCGTTGAAGAGCTTCCGGTTGACCGCGTTGTGCCACTGGTAGCTCGGCGGCACGCCGACCGGGGTCGGCAGGAAGCCGCCGAGCACGCAGGCCCAGAACGCGGTGACGTAGTTGCGGTTACTCTCGAACTGGAAGAGCGCGGCGTCACCGGGGCGCAGCCCGGCGGCGCGCAGCCCCCGCAGCACCCGCTGGGCGTCGTCGAGCAGGGTCGCGTACCCCTGGTAGTCGGCGGTCCGGCCGTCGGCCAGGATGTACGTGGTGCCCCGGTCATCCCCGGCGGCGGCGGCCCGCAGCAGGGCCTCGGTCAGCGTGCCGGGGCTCTCCGGCGGAAACTCGACCGGCCCGCCGAAGACCTCGGCGCGGGGCCGGGTGCGGGCGGCGGGTTCCGGCGCCGGGGTTGGGTCGGGCCGGGGGCGCTCGGCGGGCGGGGTGGCGGCGGCCCGGGGCGGGGACTGCCGGCGCAGTCGGCGGTACACCACCAGCGCCGCCCCGTGCACCCCGGACACCTGAACAGCGGCGGACTCGGCAGCAACCCGGGTCACCGGATCAAATAGTTTCACTGACCCCTCCGGAAATTTCCGCGTCCGCGCCTACCCTCGATTGGTCGAGAATGGTCCGGACCACCTCGGGCGCGCGGTCGAGCAGATAGAAATGGCCACCGGCAAAGGTGCGCAGGGCGAATTCCCCGGTGGTGTGCGCGGCCCAGGTGCGCAGCAGATCCGGGCCGAACCGGTCGTCGTCGACGCCGCCGAGCGCCGTGACCGGGATCGACAGCGGCGGGCCGGGCCGAAAGTCGTACGCCTCCCACAGGAGGAAGTCGGCTCGCAGCGTCGGAGTGAGCATCCGGAGCAGGTCCGGGTTGGCCAGCACGTTCGGCGCGGTACCGCCGAGAGCCGTCAGCCGGGCGTGGAACTCGGACTCCGGCAGGCTGTGCACCGGCGTGGTGGTGAACGGCACCTCCGGCGCCGGCTGTCCGGAGACGAACAGGTGCAGGACCTGCGCCGTACGGCGTTTACGCAGCTCACGAGCGATCTCATAGGCGAGCAGCGCGCCGCCGCTGTGCCCGAAAAGGAGCAGCGGCAGGCCGAGGTACGGCCGAAGCGCCTGGGCCACCGCCCGGACGAGCAGATCGGCGCGGGTGATCGGCGGCTCGCGCAACCGGTCCTCCCGCCCCGGCGGTTGCACCGCGACGAGCTCGACGTCGTCGGGAAGCAGGTCGGCCCAGCCCGCGTACGCGCTCGCCCCGGCACCGGCGTGCGGCAGGCAGACCAGGCGGTACCTGGCCGAGGGTCGTACGGCCCGGCGAATGAACGGCGACTCGGCCACGAACGTCAACGAATGGTCAGTGTTGATGACGGCCCCCCGCAAAGGAATGGATCAAGATGACGGCCCCCGGCAAGGAATGGATCAAATAGAATGCTGGCCGGTCGACCCGTACGATCGATACCGCAGGAAGCGAGGATGTCGCTTGTCCGACGACCGGGCCGCCCAGCTGACGTACCGGGCCGTGCTGCGGCTGCCCCACCTGGGTCAGTTGATCTCGGCGACGTTCCTCGCCCGGATCGCCGAGCAGATGTTCACCGTCGGGGTCGTGCTGTACGCGCTGGACCGTTTCGACTCGGCCGCGTTCGCCGGGCTGGTCGCGTTCCTGTCGTTCGCGCCCGGCCTGCTGGCCAGCCCGATCGCCGGAGCGGTGCTGGACCGGCTCGGATGCGGCCGGGCGATCGTGCTCGACCTGGCCGCCAGCGCGGTGCTGGTCGGCCTGCTGGCGGTCGCCGACTGGCGCGGCCTGCACCATCCCGTCCTGCTCGCCGTGGTGGCCGGGACCTACTCGCTGACCAGCCCGCTGCACCTGGCCGGGCTGCGGGCGCTGCTGCCCCGGCTGGTGCCGGACGCCCAGCTCGGCCGCGCCAACGCGATCGACACCGGCAGCTACGCGGTCGCCGACGTTGCCGGCCCGCTGGCCGCCGGTACCACCGTGGGCCTGCTCGGCGGCGCACCGGCGCTGCTGATCATCGCCGTCCTGTACGCGCTGGCGTTCGTCGCCATCCTGCCGCTGCGCCGGGTCGACGAGGCCGGACCCGGCGAGGCCGCCGGCACCGAACCGCTGCGACTGCTCCGCACGGCGGTGGCCGGCGTGCGGTACGTGCTCGGCCATCCCACCCTGCGGTCGCTGGCCGCCGGCTACTCGCTCTACCAGGTGAGCTGGGGAATCCTGCTGGTGGCCGTACCAGCCGCCCTGATCGAGGCCATCGGCGACCAGAGCCGGGCCGCGGCGATCAACGGTGCGCTCTGGGCCGGGATGGGGCTCTTCGCCGGCATCGGCGCACTGTTCGCCGGCCGGCTGGCGGTGGCCGACCGGGAGCGCCAGCTCATCGCCTGGGGCACCGCGGCGACGGCGCTGGCCATCTTCCCCGTCTCGGTCGTCGGCGGGGTCACCGGCCTCGCGGTCGGCCTGGCGCTGGTCGGCCTGGCGTCCGGCCCGGTCGACGTCGGCACGCTGACCCTGCGGCAGCGCCGCACCGACCCCCGGCAGCTCGGCCGGGTGCTCGCGGTCTCGATCAGCCTGAACCTCTCCGGCCTGCCGATCGGCGCGGCGCTCGGCGGCCTGCTGGCCGACCGGTCGCCGCTGGCCGCCGCCGGTGCGGCGGCCGGCGCCGCACTGCTCGCCGCGGTGGTTGCCCACCGGTTGCCGACGCGGTCGCCCGCACCGGAACCCGATGGGCCACCGCTGGCCCACGGCTAGCGGCCCGGCGCCGGCCGCCGCCGGCGGTCCACCGCCGACCAGCACGTGCGGGTCGCAGCCGGAACCCGCCGGCGACCCGCCACCGCCGGGCACCATCAGCGGCCCGGCGCCGCGATGGCGGCCGCGTCCATGCCGCCGCGCCAGCGCAAACCCTGGTACCAGTCCCGGTCGAAGCCGGCCAGCTCCCAGTTCGCCGTCGGGTCGCTCTCCAGCACCGAGCCGAGCGCCCGCCAGTACGCGTCCACCAGCGTGCAGTACCGCGACGCCACCTTCAGGTCGGCGTAGTCGAACGGCGTCTCCGACATCCGGACCAGCCGGATGTCGTAGCTGCCCCGGTAGGGGTGGCCGGAGACGGAGAAGGGCTCCCGCCACATCTGCGCGCCCGGGGCGCGGATCGAGTAGCGGACCCGCGCCGAGACGTGCCCGCCGTGCCGCAGGTCGGCCCACTCGGCGATGTCCGGCACCAGCGGCGGGAAGAAGTAGTGCCGGCTGCCCGGTACCTCCTCGCGCTCGAAGTTGCCGGGCACGAAGTGCCAACGGTTATACATCATCCGCTGGGCCACCGCCCAGAGGATCTCGCTCAACCCTTCGGTCGGCACCTCGGCGACCGCCTGTGGTCCGGGCACGACGCAGCAGAAGAAGTGCGGCTTCTTCAGCGCGAGCATCGCCGTCACGATCTCCTCGCGGCTACCGCCGCGCAGCCAGCCGAGCCGGCGGATCCCGCTGGACATGCCGTAGTCGGACCCGGTCTCGACCACCGCCGAGTAGACGATCGTCTCCATCAGCCGGGCCAGCGACTCCGAGTCGCCGCTGGCACTCGCGCTCCGGGCGGCGGCGACCGCGAGCTCGGTCACCGCCTCGACCGGGTCCACGTCCGGATGGAAATCCCGGGCGAAGCCGTCCCGGGCCAGCTCCCGCAGGGCCGGCGAGAGCGTACGGGGGCGCCGGTCGGCGGGATCCCAGGAGAGCAGGAACTCGTCCTTGACGTACGGCACGCCGTTGATCCGGCGGTACCGCATCGGCCCGACCTCGTCGACCCGGGGCACCAGGTCCCGCACCATCGAGGCCAGGTCGAGGAAGGACCGGCCGGTCAGGCCCGGCGGCGGGGTCTCGCCCACCGCGTCCAGGTACGTGCAGCAACGGCGTACCAGTAGCTGCCGCAGCCGTACGGCGCTGAGCTGCCGGCCGTTGAACTCCTCGAACCGGACCGCCCGGCCGGTCAGGAACAGTAGCTGCACGGCGGCGACGAAGAGCCGCTCCTCGGTGCTCCAGCTCTCCAGCGTCCGCCCCCGCAGCACGGTCAGCGCGTCGCCCCGCACCAGCGTGTTCGAACCGCCGTCGGTCTTGGAGAAGACCCGGCGTCCGACGTACACGAGCACCGTCTCGACCCGGTCCACCCAGTCGATGCACTGCTCCAGTCGCCTCGGCAGCGACCCGTCCCGCGTCCAGTCGTCGAGCAGCGCGTCGAGCTGTGCCTGCTCGTACTCCTCGACCGCCCGGAGCGCCGCGCACTCCTCGTCGACCATCTCCAGCAGCCAGTGCGGTATTCGCAGTCCGGCCACGGCGGTGTCGTCCGGCGGCTCGTCACCCCGGTCCGGCTCGTGCAGGGTGAGCTGGCCCAGCCCGGACTGGGCGACCAGCACGTTGCAGCGGTCCAGGTCCGGGTCGTCCGGCGCCACCAGCACGAACTCGTCGCGCCCGAGTAGGTGCTGCAACAGCGCCAGCTCGCGGTCGGTCAGGCCGGCCGCGGCCGACCGGTACGGCACCCGGCCGCACAGGGTCAGCAGCCGCAGCAGGGCGCCGTGTGCCGGGCCGCCGTAGAAGCCCGGTTCCTCGCGTGGTTGCCGAAGCGTCCGATCCCATTCGGTGCGCTTCACTGATCGGTCCATGGTCCCGCTCCCCGGTCGCTCGGTATCAGCAGAAGCTGGTGGTCCAGGTCCCGCTCGATCTCGGCCCGCGACCACCACATCGGATGGTGTTCGCCGCGCAGCCAGAGCGGGGTGTGGTCGGCGTAGTGGCGGTTCGCCGGCCGCCCCGACTGGCCGGTGGGCAGCACGCTGACGCTGCGGTCCCAGTCGCCGAGGTCGCAGACCTGCCGGTACGAGGCACCGTCGTAGATCTGCGTACCGTCCGGCTCGGCGATGAGGTTGGCGGCGCAGACGGTGTCGACGTCGCCGCCGACCGGATACGGCCCCCGGTTCACCCACCGGCCCAGCAGGGGCAGTTGGCCGAACGGATGCCGGATCACCAGCCGGTGCAGGTCGCCGTAACGCCATCGGTCGACGTCGGGGCCGAGCCGCTCGACCAGCGCCGCGATGGCCTGTCGCCAGGCGTCGGCGAGTACCGCCGCGTCCCGACCGGCGCCGGGCGCCCCACCTGGCTCGACGGCACCGGTCGAATCGGCGGCGGTCGAATCGGCGGCAACGCCCGAATCGGCCGGCCCGGCGGTGGTGCCGGTGGTGAGGCGGTCGAGCAGGCCCGGCAGCGCCGCATAGTCGAGAAACTCCAGGCCGGGCTGGAAGGTGAAGAGCCCGAGCCCGGCGGTCAGCGCCAACGGCTCGGCCAGGTGGGCGTACGCGGTGCTGAGCAGCGCCGTACGCAGCGCCTGGTAGACCGCGCCCGCCCCGCTGTCGGCGTGGAGCCGGCCGTCCCAGTCGGCCAGCAGCCTCCGGGCGGCCCGCTCGGCGGGCGTGTCCGCCGGCAGCCGGTCGGCCAGCGCCGCCAGCCGCAGCCCGGGCAGGCTCACCACGTCGGACTGCATCGCGGCGAACGAGGCCACGTCGTGCCGGGGACGGGCGGTGAGCAACTGCCGGATCCGGTCGGCCCGGAAGCTCGCCATCCACTCGCCGGGCAGCGGGTACGGGTAGTCGTCGCCGACGATCCGGTTGTTCGCCGACACGACCAGCCCGTCGACCGGGCTCCGCTGCTGCGGCAGTTCCTCCGGCGGGATCGTTCCGGTCCAGTCGAACTCGCCGGTCCAGCCGGACACCGGGGCCTGGCCGTTTCCGGCCGCTCGCAGTGGAACGGTGCCGCCGAGCACCGAACCGATGACGCCGTCGACGTCGGCGTACACGAAGTGCTGCGCCGGTGCGGTCCAGCGGCCGACGGCCGCCCGGAACGACGCCCAGTCCCGAGCGTCGTTGACCGCGAGCACGGCCGTCAGGCACTCCCCCGGCTCCGTGGCGGTCCAGGCCAGCGCAAGCTCCGGCTGTGCCGACTCGGCCGGGTCGGTCGAGCCGGGGCCGGCCGTTGCGAGTACGCCGCTGACCAGTGGACCGTGCCGGGTGGACCGGACCCGCTCCCGGTGCGGCTCGGGCCGGTCCCGCACCACGATCTCCTCGGTACGCACCGTCAGCGGCAGCCAGCGGCCGTCGTGCAGGTACCGGTCGGCGTCGTCGAGCCGCTCCAGGTAGAGGTCCTGGACGTCGATTCGGGCGTTGGTGAAGCCCCAGGCGACCCGCTCGTTGTGCCCGATCAGCACTCCCGGCGCACCCGGCATGCTGGCGCCGGTGACGTGCAGGTCCTCGGCGTGCAGGTGGTTCTCGTACCAAATGATCGGGAACTGCACCCGCAGGTGCGGGTCGCTGGCGAGCAGCGGCGCGCCGTGCACGGTCCGGGTGCCGTCGACCGCCCACGCGTTGCTGCCCTGGCCCTGGTACGGCAGCCGCACCGACCCGCGCGGCGGGGCGGGATACGAGCCCGCCGGCACGGCCGGCCGACCGCCGTCCGTCTGTAGCTCGGCCACCGCCTCCGGCCCGGCCAACTCCTCGACCCGGGCCCGCAGCAGCTCCGCCGCCCAGTTGGTGCCCATGGTCAGCGCGACAACCTTCCCCCACACCAGTACGTCCGCCGCGCTCCACGGCTCCGGGCGGTGCCGCAGCAGCCGGAACTCCATCGCTGGTCGGTCCGGCCCGGCGAGCCACGCGTTGACCCCGCCGACGTACGCGGCCACGGCCCGGGCGGTCTCCGGCGGCAGCTCGGCCGCCTCCTGCTGCGCGATCCGGCCCAGCCCGAGCACCCGGACGAACCGGTCGCCGGGCAGGGCACCCGCGCCGAACAGCTCGGCGAGCCGACCGTGGCCGAGCCGCCGGTGCAGCTCCATCTGCCACAGCCGGTCCCGGGCGTGCAGGTATCCCTGTGCCGCGAAGGCGTCCTCCCGGGTACCGGCGTAGACGTGTGGCACGCCCCACCGGTCGACGAGCACCTCGACCCGGCCCGCCAGGTTCGGCACCGCGACCGGGCCGGGGCGGGGCTGCCGGCGCTCCGGCAGTGCCACGGCCGCCACCGCCCGGAGCAGCCGGGCCAGGCTCGCCGTGCCGCGCCCGGCGTCGGCGACCCGGTGCAGCGCGGAGCGGAACCGGCTCATCGCGGCATCCCGTCCGGGTCGGGCCCGCCGGTGGCACCCGGGCCGGGCGACCCGGACGGGGTCGTCCGGCCGAGCGCCTCGCGGACCGCCTCGGCACAGCCGGCCACTCCCGTTCCGGCGAGCATGCTGTGGTGGTCGCCGGCAGCGGAAACGACGGTGAGGTCGTCGACCAGGTCCTGCCACTCCCCGGCGTCGGCGACCAGTCCCGCCGTCGGCCGCACCAGCAGTGTCCGGCCCGGATATCGGGGCGGTCGGTAGCCGGCCAGCGCGGTCAGGTTGGCCCGGCACAGCTGCCAGCGGTCGCGTACCCAGGACTCCTCGCCGGCCCCGGGCGGCAGCAGGCCGGCCGTTCGGGCCTCGTGGACCAGCTCCGCCAGGGCCGCGTCGACGTCGGTGGCCCGGGGTACCGGCAGGCCCAGCTCCCGGGCGATCGCCTCGGTCACCTCGGCCAGCCCGCCTCCGCCGGCCCCGGCCTCGACGTGGGCGTCGAGCAGGACCAGCAGCTCGACCTCCGCGCCCCGCTCCCGCAGCCGGACCGCCATCTGGTACGCCAGCACCGCCCCGTACGACCAGCCGCCCAACCGGTACGGCCCGTGCGGGCGCAGCTCGACGAGGCGGTCGACGTACCGCTCCGCGATCTCGACCAGGTCGGTCGGGTACCCGCGCTCCGGCTCGTCCGGCCCGGTGTCGACGAACGCGTACACCCCGAGCGTCGGGTCCAGGGCCCGGGACAGTTCGCGGTAGCAGAGCACCGAGCCGCCGACCGGGTGCACCAGGAAGAGTGGAGCCGTTTCCGGGTCGCCGGGACCGGCCGCCAGCCGCACCGGGTTGCCGACCGTCGCCGGCTGCGCCGAACCGGTACGCAGCGCGGCGGCGAGGCGCTCCACCGTCGGGGCCTGGAACAGGCTGTGCAGCGGCACCTGGCGACCCGTGGCCGCCTGGACCCGCAGCGCCAGCCGGGCCGCCGCCAGGGAGGTGCCGCCGAGCGTGAAGAAGTCCTCGTCGATTCCGGCACAGGGCCGGCCCAGCGCCTCCTCGAACGCCCGCAGCAGCGACAGCTCCAGCGGGTCCCGGGGCGGTCGGGCGGATCCGGTCGACTCCGCCGGCTGCGGCAGGGCGCGACGGTCGAGCTTGCCGTTCGGCAGCAGTGGCAGGGCCGGCAGCGGCACGATCGCGTCCGGCACCAGGTACGCCGGCAGCCGCTGCTTCAGGTATTCCCGCGCGTCGCTGACCAGGGCGTCCCCGTCCCACCACACCTCGGGTACGGCCGGCAGCTCCGCAGCGCCCCGGTGCTGGGCCGGTGCGGCGTCCCGCTCCTGCGTCGGGGCGGAGCGGCGGGCGTACACGTAGTACAGGTCGCTGTCGGCGAGCCGGTCCTGGCGTTCGACGACCGGCTGGAGGCCGTGCTCGCGCAGCAGCGCCACCACCTCGGCGAGGCGGCCGTCGGTGTCCTGGACCTCCACCACCACCTGGCGGACCAGCGGCCAGTCGGTCGTTCGCAGGCCGCGCAGCACCGACAACTCGGCCCGCTCCACGTCGATCTTCAACAGGTCGATGCGCGGAATCCGGTGCTCCTCGATGACCTCGCCGAGGGTGCGCAGCGGCCGGGTCACCGCCCGCCGGTCCATGGCCCGGGCCATCAGGGCGTCGACCACGCCGTCCCCGGCCGGCTCGTCGGCTCCGCCCTCCAGGGTACGCAGGTGGGCCCGGACGGCGACCCGGTCGCGGTTCTCGTCGGCGAACTGGCCGGACAGGATCGAGGTGTTCGGGTAGTAGGTGAAGACGGCCGACCCGGACCGCTCGGCCAGGCCGCAGTCGAAGAGCTGTCGGCGCACCCCGGCCACCCGGGCGTTCAGCTCCAGCAGCCGGTGCACCGGCGGGATCGGCTCGAACGCGTAGACGGTGGCGTCCGGGCAGGTCTCGGCGACGAAGAGGGTGAAGAGGCCGATGTTCGCGCCGACGTCGAGCACGACCGCATCCGCCGGCAGCGTGAGACCGTGCCGCAGGTACTCGCGGCGGACGAAGATCTCGTCGTACAGGAACTCCGTCTCGCCCCGGTTGAGGTGGAAGATCGTACGGCCGCCGGGCAGCCGGTGCCGGGCCAGGTCCCGGGTGTCGGGCTCCTCGGCCAGCTCCAGCAGCCGCCGTACCGGCCCGGCGGTCTGCGCGGCGGGCACCAGGTAGGCGAGCAGCCGCGACCCGGCCGGCCCGGCTGCGACCACCGCCGCCGCCTCGGCGACGCCGGGGTGTTCGGCCAGCACCATGCTCAGCTCGCCCGGCTCGACCCGCTGGCCGCGCAGCTTCACCTGGTCGTCGACCCGACGGACGAACTCGACGGCGCCGTCGGGCAGCATCCGGCCGAGGTCGCCGGTGCGGTACAGCCGGGACCCGGGCGGCCCGAACGGGTCGGCGACGAACCGCTGCGCGGTCAGCCCCGGCCGGTTCAGGTAGCCCCGTCCGACCCCGACGCCGCCGAGGTAGATCTCGCCGAGGAAGCCGTGCGGCACCGGCCGCATCAGCCCGTCGAGCAGGTACGTCGTGACGTTGTCGATCGGATGCCCGATCGGCGCCGACGTCCGGGGCGGACCGGCCGGGCGGCACTGCCCGGCGGTCACGTCGATCGCGGCCTCGGTCGGCCCGTAGAGGTTGTGCAGTGGGACGCCGACGGTCGTGTGGAAGCGCTCGACCAGCCTGCCGCCGAGCGCCTCCCCGCTACAGATCACCCGCCGCAGGCTGCCGGTGTACTCGGCCAGGTCGGGCACCTCCAGGAAGACCCCGAGCATCGACGGTACGAAGTGCATCGTGGTGATCCGCTCGGCCCGGACCAACTCGGCCAGGTAACCGGGGTCGCGGTGGCCGCCGGGGCGGGCCAGGACCAGCCGCGCCCCGGCCAGCAGCGGCCAGAAGAACTCCCAGACCGACACGTCGAAGCTGACCGGCGTCTTCTGGAGTACGGCGTCCGTCGCGTCCAGCCCGTACTCGCGCTGCATCCAGCAGAGCCGGTTGGTCAGCGCCCGGTGCGTGTTCACCGCTCCCTTGGGCCGCCCGGTCGAGCCGGAGGTGTAGATGACGTACGCCGCCGCGTCCGCGCCGACCGTCCATCCCGGATCGGCGGGCGGGTCCGGGTCGACCGTCGGCTCCGGGTCGGCGGGCGGGTCCGGGGCAACGACCAGGACGTCCGTGTCGCCGACCGGCAGCGCGTCCCGCAGGTGCGCCTGGGTGAGCAGCACCTGCGGCGCCGCGTCGGAGAGCATGAGCCGCCGCCGCTCCACCGGATAGTCCGGATCCAGCGGCAGGTACGCCCCGCCCGCCTTCAGCACCGCCAGCAGCGACACCACGAGCTCGACCGAGCGTTCCGCGTGCACCGCGACCACAGACTCCGGACCCACGCCGAGCCGACGCAGTTGCCCGCTGAGCCGGTCCGCCCGCCGGTTCAGCTCCGCATAGCTGAGCCGGTCGACGCCGACGACCAGGGCGACCCGGTCCGGGGTACGCGCGGCCTGCTCCTCGATCAGCCGGTGCACCGGCCGGTCGGGTATCGGCACCACCGGGCCGGCCGAGGCGAGCAGCACCGCGTCCCGCTCCGCCCCGGACTGCACCGGTAGATCGTCGACCGGAGTTCCCGGCGCGGCGAGCGCGGCACCGAGCAGCGTCACGTACCACTCGACGAGCCGGTCGACGGTCGCCTCGTCGAACAGGTCGGTGCAGTACTCCAGCTCGCCCGCGTACCCGGTCGGTGTCGGGGCCAGCGCCAGCGTCAGGTCGAACTTCGCGGTCCGGCCGGGCAGCGTCGCCGGCCGCATCGCCAGCCCCGGCACGGTGACCCTGGGCATCGGCGAGTTGTCGAGTGCGAACGCGACCTGGAACAGCGGCGACCGGCTCAGGTCGCGTTCCGGCTGCAACCGCTCGACCAGCAGCTCGAACGGCAGGCTGGCGTGCGCGTGCCCGGCGAGCGTGACCGCGTGTACCCGACCGACCAGGTCCCGGAAGGTCGGCGAGCCGGCGAGGTCGGTCCGGAGCACCAGCATGTTGACGAAGAAGCCGATCAGCCCCTCCAGCTCCGGCCAGGGACGGTTGGCGACCGGGCTGCCGACCGGTACGTCGGTCTGCCCGCACCAGCGGCCCAGCACCGCCTGGAACGCCGCCAGCAGCACGGTGAACTCAGTGGTACCGCACCGGCGGGCGAGGTCGCCGACGACCGGGAGCAAACCGTCGAGCCGGACCGGTACGGTGCCGCCCCGGTAGCTCTGCACCGCCGGGCGGGGCCGGTCGGTGGGCAGGTCGAGCGGGGTCAGCTCGGCCAGCGCCGTCAGCCAGTACCGGAGCTGCCGGTCCAGTTCGTCGCCGGTCAGCCACTGGCGCTGCCAGCGGGCGTAGCCGCCGTACTGCAGCGGTGGCGCGGGCAGCGGCTCCGGATGCCCGGCGAGCCGCCGCCGGTACCCCTCGGCCAGCTCGGCCAGGAGTACGCCCTGCGACCACCCGTCGGTGACGATGTGGTGCACCGCGAGGACGAGCAGGTGCCGGTCGTCGGCCAGCCGCAGTACCAGCCCGCGTAGCAGCGGTCCCCGGGCCAGGTCGAAACCGCCGCCGACCTCCCGCTCCACCAGCTCGGGTAGCTCGGGTTCGGGCGTACCGACGACGTCCCGCACCCGCAGCGGCACCTCGACCGCCGGGCGGACCACCTGGACCGGTGTGCCGTCGCGCGGCTCCACCACGGTACGCAGGACGTCGTGCCTGGCCACCACGTCGTCGAGGGCCGCCCGCAGGGCCGGTACGTCCAGCTCGCCGACCAGCCGCATCGCGCCGAACACGGTGTACGCGGCGTTGCCCGGCGACAGCCGGTCCAGCAGCCAGAGCCGCTGCTGTGGGAAGGAGAGCGGAAACTCCGTCGTACCGTCCCCGGCCACGGCGACGGTACGCCCGTTTCCGCCGGGGCTGGCGGGCGGGACGGGGCGGTCGGCGGCGCTGCCGGAACCGGGCAGAAGGGCGCCGAGCCGGCCGTCCGCCCCGATCCCGGACCAGCCGTTCGGGCCGGTGCCGCCGTCGACGTTGGCCGGCCCGCCGCCGGGGCGGGCGGAAGTCGGTCCGGGTCGTCCGCCGGCCCGCTCGACCAAGCCGGCGAGCCCGGCCGGGGTGGGGTGCTCGAACACTGCCTGGACCGGCAGGTCCGCGTCGAACGCCTGCCGCAGCCGCGCCACGAGCTGGGCGGCGAGCAGCGAGTGACCGCCGAGTGCGAAGAACCCGCTGTCCCGTCCCAGGTCGGAGCGGCCCAGCAGGTGGCCCATGATCTCGACGACCCGCCGTTCGGTGTCGGTGCGTGGATCGTCGCGGTGCCGGCCGGAAAGCGCCGCCGCGACCCGCGCCGGGTCGTACCAGTCGACCGCGACGGTCAGCGCGAGGTCGGCCCGGCGTTCGGGTCCGAGCTGCCGCCACCGCGACCCGACCAGCCCGGCCAACGCCCGACCGCCGGCACCGTCCAGTTGTCCCGTTGCCGACGCGGGCGCGGACCACGACACCGGTGCGGCCGTCGAAACGGTCGGCACCGTCGTGACCGGTGTCGGCAGGGCGGGTGTACCCGCGTCCCGCGCGGTCAGGGCCGGCATCCGGGCCAGCCAGCCGTCCGGCCGGGGCTCGAACACCGCGCCCGGCAGGCGCCGCAGGAACGCGGCCGTCGCGGTGTTCGCTGCGGTCCGGTGGTAGCGCACGGCGAGGGTCGGACATCCCAGCTCGGCGGCGAGTCCGCGCAGCGCGGCCGGCAGCGCCGCGTCCGCGCCCACGGCGACGGCGGCCCCGGTCAGCAGCATCGCGTCGACCACCAGCGCGGCGCCGTCGACCCGGGCATGCACCGCGCCCACGACGGGTCCGGCTCCGGCCGAGCCGTCCGGGCCGGCGAGCCGGAGCTGCCAGCACCGCGCGCCGGCCGTCCGGATACCGCCGGTGTCCAGGCCCGCCCCGACAGGTACGGCCGGATCCTTGTCGACCGGTACGGCCGACTCCACCTCGCGCAGCAGCACCGCCACCGGTACGTCAGCCATCGGCCGGCTCCCGGACGACCGTGCTCGGCCACGGCATCGCGGTCAGCGGGGCGGACACGCCGACCGGACAGCCCCGGGCGGCGAAGAAGTCGACCGCCGCCCCGTTGCGGCCGGTCTCCCCGACCGTCGCGACGACCCGTTCGGCGCCGGCCGCTGCCGCCCGGTCCAGCAGGTCGGCGACCATCGCCGCCGCCACGCCCCGGCCGGCCGCCGCCGGGGCCAGCCGGAACGCCAGCAGGGTGCCGCCGTCGGCGTCCAGCCGCAGCGCGTACAGGCCGACGAACCCATGCTCGCCACCGGCGTCGGTGAGGCCGACCAGCCGGACCAGGTAGCGCGGATCGGCACTCGCCGCCGCCAGCTCGGCCGGCCCGGGGCCGTCCGGCGCGACCGTGAAGCCGTCGTCGGCAAGCAGCGCCGGTGCCGCCCGGGCCACCGAGGCCGGGTCCGCCGGCACCGACCTGAGCCGGACGGCCAGCTCCGGGGGCGGCTCGTCGGAGCCGTTGACCGCGTCCCACCGCCCGGTCACGGTGGAGAGCTGGTACGCGTCGGCCCGGCGCAGGTCGGCGGCGTCCGGCGGATGCAGGTCGAGCAACGTACCGACCTCGGCACCGGGCCGGACGGCGAGCGCCCGTACCCCGTCCGGGGCCGGCGCCCCGACCGGATGCAGCAGCACCACGTGCTCCTGCGCCAGGCCCAGCTCCGTGGCCAGCTCGGCGACCACGGCCGGGGACGGGGCGCTCGGCCGGGCCGCGGCGAGATCGTGCCGGCGCAGTACGCTCTCCGGCCGGCCGAGTACGGCATCCAGCCTCCCCTCGGGCGCCTCCGCCGCCACCGTGACCAGTACCCCGGCCCGGCGCAGCTCCCGCAGCGCTCGCTGGACGGCGTGTCCGGCGGACACGTCGACCTCGGCTCCGGCGAGCCGACCGGCCCAGAGCAGGTCGTCGCCGGCCACCACGACCGCCCGGACCGGCGGTTGGCGCAGGACTCGGACGATCCGGGCGAGCCGGGCCGCCACCGCCCGGTGCAGGGCGTGGCTGTACCGTCCCGTGCCCGTTGCGTACGCCCGACCGCGGCCGAGCTCGGTCACCACCTCGGCCACGTCGAGCAGGTACACGTCGCGCTGCCCGCCGAGGCGTCGACGCAGCGCCTGCCGTACCTCGGTGCCGGTGCTCGCCACGCCGGTCGACAGGTTGTCGTCGCCGACGCCGAGCGGCCGGGCCAGCGGCAGCGCCGGCAGCGCGAAGACCAGTGCGGCGCCGGCCTGGCGGCTGGCCTCCAGCGCCGCCTCCGCCAGTTCGACCGCCGGTTCGACGTACCGGTCCAGCGGGTCGGCCAGCGGCAGCGGCTCGCCGTCCCACAGCTCCTCCAGGGCCGGCCAGCACAACACCAGGTCCGGTCCGCCGCCGTCCAGCTCGGGCAGGTCGTCGGCGAGCGGGTCGAGCAGGTCGGCTGCGGTGACCACCGACACCGGCCCGGACAGCATGTCGGCGAGGTCCTCGTCGAGGCCGGGGGCCGGAAACGTGGTGAACACCAACAGCCGGGCGGTCGCCGGGTGGCCGGACCGGTCCGGCTGCCGGGTGGGGCTGGCCGTCATCGACCGACTCCTTCCGGTTGCAACAGGGGGACGCGGGAGAGCAGGAGGGACGCTGGCAGCGGCGTACCGGTCAGGGGCACTGCGGTCACCTCGGGCAGCGCGACGCGGACCAGCACGCAGTTGCCGGCGTCGCGGCCGAGATAGACCACCCGGTCGGCCGGCAGCCGGGTCGCGGCCAGCGCCGCGGCGAGCGCCGCCCCGGCCCCTGACCACCCGACCGACCAGGTACGCAGGTGCCGCAGCGAGAGCGGGGCGTCCGGGTACGCCCGGAAGACCCGCCGGACGTCCCGCTCGTCTCCGGTGCCGACCAGCAGCAGGTCGGTGCCGGCCTCGTGTAGCCGGACCAGGGCCCGCCGGACGGCCCGGCACTCCTCGTCGACGACCACGGTGGCCAGCCCGTCGGCCGGGTTGCCGCGCCACAGCAGGTCGCTGTCGACGGCGACCGCCAGCGGCCGCTGGTCGCCGAGCCCCAGCACGGCGGCGGCCAGCCGGGCGCCGAGCTCGGCGCCGGAGACCGGCCCGGCGGTGGTGTCGAGCACGGTCAGCCCGGGCAGCCCGGCGACCCGGTCGGCCAGCCAGCGCTGGGCGGCGTCGAGCGCGGCCCGCCCCGGCACCGTGTCGAGCGCGGCCCGGCCGGGCACCGTGTCGCCCGCCCGGTTGAGTGGCACGGTCGGCGGATCGGCGGGTGCGGTCGGTCGGTCCCGGCGCGCGGTCGGCGGGTCGACGATCGCTGTGCCGGTGGGCACGGTCGGCGGATCGACGATCGGGTCGTGAAACAGGGGGGTAACCGAGGTCTGCCTCCTTCGACGGTGTCCCACGGCGGCGTTAAAGGCGGCCACGAACGCCGCGCAGCCCCGGTCGAGCCGGCGGGCAAAGCCGACCGGCTCGACCGCCGGGGCCGGTGCCAGCCAGGCGAGGTCGGGCACCGACACGACGAGCAGGTTCGCTCCGGTACCGCCGGCGGCAAAGGCGGCACGCTCCTCCCGGAGCTGACGCAGCAGTTGGCCGCCGGGCAGCACCCGCAGCCGGGGCGGCAGGTTCACCGCAGTCAACCCGGCCCGGACCGCCGCGGGCAGCCCGGCGAGGGGGCGGGTCGCCGCGAGTACGACGTCCAGCACGCCAGGCGGCTCCGGACCGGCCAATGGAAGTGTCGTGGCCTCGTCCACGAGCCCGTCGACCAGCCGGATCGCCGGGATCAGCGGACCGGGCAGCCGACTGCGGAGCGCGGCCGCCAGGTCACGCGCGGAGACCGGCGCGGTCGGGTCGGCCAGTACCCGGGCGGTCAGCGTCGGGTGCCCGCCCTCGCCCCGGCCGCCGGTCACCACACAGTCGAGTACCCGCGAGTCGGCGAGCAGCGCCGCCGCCACGGTCGCGCTGTCGACCCGGAGCCCGTCGATCCAGAGCACCGGCTGCCCGGCCGGGTCGGCGGGCTCGTACCGCCCGTCGGTACGCCGCCGCATCGTCTCACCGGTCGACCGCCATCCGGCCCGATCCGGTCCGGCGACGTGCAGCGTGCCCCAGGCCCCGTCCGGTACCTGCCGACACCGGCCGTCGCGCACGGCCAGCGCGGCATCGTCGGTCGGGGTGCCGTACGGCTGGTACGCCCCCGGCCAGCCGGGCCGACAGGCGCCGGTGAGCAGCTTCCCCCCGCTCCCCTCGACCGGATGCACGGTGTGCAGGGCGGCGTCCACGGTGTGGAAGAAGTCGTCGGCGACGGGCGTGGGTAGCGGGCCGCCGCCACAGAGGACCAGCCGCAGGTCCGGTGCCGGCACGGGTTCCGCCCCGGCGACCAGCGCGGCGAGCTGCCGGGGCGTACGGTGCAGTACCCGCACCTCCGGGTCGGTCGGCGCACCGAAGAGCACCCGTCCGCCGTACGCCAGCGGCCAGCAGAGCTCCCAGCCGATGGCGGGCCGGCCGGGCAGTCCGGACCCGAGCACTCCTTCGCCGGGAGCCAGCCGGAACACCTGTTGCAGCCGGTCGACCTGGCCGGCCAGCAGGGCCGGCGTGAGGATCTCCCCGGTCGGGTCACCGGCCGGCGGCGTCGGCGTACCGGCGGGCTCGCCCGCTCCGGCCCCGGCTCCGCTGCCGGCGTCGACGACCGCGCTGACCTCGCCCTCGACGTCGACGACCGCGCGAGCGCCGGTGCGGCGCAGCAGTGCGCGGAGCTGCTCCGGCGGGGCGGCCGGGTCGGCCGGGAGCACGTTCGCGCCGATCGTGAGCGCGGCCAGCAGCGCGACCGGGTACGTCGGACCGGGTTCCAGGCAGAGCGCGACCGTGTCGCCCGACCGCACCCCGGCGGCACGCAGCCGCCCGGTCAGCTCCTCGGCCCGGTCGGCCAGGTCCCGGTACCGCAGCTCGCCACCGGCCCACCGCACGGCGACCTGTTCGGGGTACTGCCGGATGCTCGCCTCGACCGCGTCCCGGACGGTCGGCGGTGGCGGTGCCGGCGCGGTCACCGGTGACGACCCGTCAACCGGCCGCTGCGCGATCGGCAGCCGCCAGACGGCCTGGTCCGGGTCGGAGGCGGCGGCGTCGAGCAGGGTCAGCAGGTGCGCGGTGAGCGCCGCCACGGTCTCCGGGCTGAACAGGTCGGTGCGGTACTCGAACTCCGCCAGCAGCCCGTCGGCGCCCTCGATGACCTCCAGCATCAGGTCGAACTTGGCGGTGTCGGCCGGCAGCTCCACCGGTTCGACCCGCAGCCCGGCAAGGTCCGGCCAGGTCAGGGGCGCGTTCTGCACCACGAACATGACCTGGAACAGGGGATGGCGACCGGGGTCCCGCTGCGGCGCGAGGCGCTCCACCAGCAGCTCGAACGGCATGTCCTGGTGGTCGTACGCGTCGAGGCAGACGTCCCGGGCCTGCCGTACCAGGTCGCGGAAGCTGATCTCGTCGTCCACCCGGAGCCGCAGCACCAGCGTGTTCGCCAGAAACCCGATCAGACCCTCCAACTCCTGGCGGTGCCGGTTGGCGATCGCGGTGCCGACCACGGTGTCGGCCCGGCCGGTGTAGCGGTGCAGCAGCACCGAGAAGGCCGCGAAGAGCGTCATGAACAGCGTGGCGCCCTCCGCGTCGCCGAGGGCGCGCAGCCGGGTCACCAGGTCGGCGGGGATGGGTCGGCCGTACCGGGCGCCGTGGAAGCTGGGTCGCTGCGGCCGGGGCCGGTCACTCGGCAGCTCGGCCTCGTCGGGCAGGTCGGCGAGCCGCTCCCGCCAGTGCGCCAACTGCCGCTCCAGCTCGCCGCCGGAGAGCAGGTCGCGCTGCCAGACGGTGTAGTCGGCGTACTGCACCGCCGGCTCGGCGAGGGTGGGACGCCGACCGGTGGCCAGTTCGGCGTACGCCTGGGCGACCTCGCGCACCACCACCGTCATCGACCAGGCGTCGGCGACGATGTGGTGCGCGGTGAACAGCAGCAGATGCTCGTCGGCGGCGAGCCGGAAGGCGGCCACCCGGAGCAGCGGCGCCTGCCGCAGGTCGAACGGTCGGCCGACCTCCGCCCGGAGCAGCTCGGGAAGCCGGTCGACGGCGTCGGGGCGGCCGGTCAGGTCGACCACGGCGGGTACCACCGCCACCGCCGGCAGCACCACCTGGACCGGGCGGCCGGAGCCGCTCTCGAAGCAGGTCCGCAGGCTCTCGTGCCGGGCGGCGAGATCCGCGACCGCCCGCCCCAGCAGGCGTACGTCGAGCCGGCCGGTGACCCGCACCGCCGCCGGCATGTGGTACGCCGTACCGGGCTGCAACTGCTCCAGGAACCACATCCGCTCCTGGGCGTACGAGGCGGGGAAGACGTACCGCTCGGTCGCCGCCGTCTCCGGGACCACGCCGGTCACGGACCCGCCCGGTACTGCTCGCGGTTGACCCGCGTGATGGCCGGGTTCGCCGCCGGACCCGCCGCCCCGGGTGGCGGGTCGGTCGAGAGCGCGTCGATCGCCGCGGCCAACGCCTGGACGGTGCGTGCGGTCAGGAACGTCCGCAGGGAGAGTTCCACCCCGAGCACCGCCCGGAGCCGGGAGACGACCCGGGTGGCGAGCAGCGAGTGGCCGCCCAGCTCGAAGAAGTCGTCCCGGGCGCCGACCCGCTCCGCGCCGAGCACCTCGGCCCAGATCGCGGCCACCGCCTCCTCGGTCGGGGTGGCCGGCGCGACGTAGTCCCCGGAGCCGGCGAGGTCGACCAGCTCCTCGCTGGGCAGCGCCCGCCGGTCCACCTTCCCGGTCGGCGTGGTCGGCAGCGCCGGCAGCAGCGCGTACCGGGTCGGCACCATGTACTCCGCGAGCCGGCCCCGCAGGTGGTCGTGCAGGATCTTGACCGAGACCGGCGGCGGCGCGATCGTCCGGGCGGCAACCGGGCGGGCCGCCTGGCCGTCGCGCCAGTCGGGGCGGACCGCGTACATCAGGTGCACGGCCGAGCCGTCGAAGAGGGGCGCCTGGGCCACCTCGACCCGGTAGCCGCGGTCGGTGAGAAGGTCGCGGATCGCCGCCACCCGGCCGTCGATGTCGTACACCTCCAGCACGAGCTGGCCGATCCGGGGCCAGTCCGCCTCCCGCACCCCGCGCAGCACGTCCCACTCGCTCTTCTGCACCACGATCTTCAGCAGGTCGACCCGCTCGACGCCCTGCTCGGCGAGTACTCCGGAGAGGGTCCGCAGCTCGCAGCTCACCGCCTCGCCGTCGAGCCGGTCGGCGACCCACTCGTCGATGTCCAGGATGTCGTCCTCGTCGAGGTCGAAGCCGTCGTCCACGCCGGGCTGCCCGGAGGAGGCGCCCGGCAGGGACGCGTCCGAGGCGCGGAACTGGTTGCGCATGATCGTGCCCAGCACCGCCACCTCCTCGTCGCGATCCGGGTAGAACGACGACATGCCGGCGTTGCGTGGATAGACGGTCAGCGAGGCCCGCTGGTCCCGGTCGGAGAGGCCGGCCCGGAACAGCCGGGCGTTGATCCGGTGCAGCGCGACGGTGACCGACAGCGCGTCGAACGCCTGCGGGCCCGGCTCGAAGGCGTACACCTCGACGTCGGGCGTGACCGTGTGCACGTCCAGGGTGAAGATGCCGATGTTGGCACCGACGTCGAAGACCACGTCGCCCGGGCGTACGTCGATGCCGCCCCCGAGGTAGAGCCGGTCCACCACGATCTCCTGGTGGAACTGGAGCGTCTCGCTGTCGTTGACCGAGGCGACCTCCCGGCCGTCCGGCAGCCGGAGCAGGTGCAGCCTGTCGGCGGCAGCCGCCACCTGCCGTTCCGGTACGACGTAGGCGGCGAGTCGGTCCCCGTCCGGGCCGGGCACGGTGATGACCGCGGCGTCCCGGACGCCCGGGTGCTCGCGGAGGGCGGCCTCGACCTCGCCGAGCTCCACCCGGAACCCGCGGATCTTCACCTGGGCGTCCCGGCGGCCGAGGAACTGCACGTTGCCGTCCCGCAGGTAGCGGGCAAGGTCACCGGTGCGGTACAGCCGCGGCGTCCGGCCGTCCGGCGACGGCTCCGCGAACGGGTCCGGCACGAACCGGGCGTCGGTCAGCTCCGGGTCGTCCAGGTAGCCGAGGGTGACCCCGACCCCGCCGACGAAGAGCTCTCCGGGCATCCCCACCGGGGCCGGCCGGAGCTCGTCGTCGAGCACGTACAGCCGGACGTTGGGAAACGGGCGCCCGATCGGGGTGAGCTGGCCGTCGCCGAGCGACTGGCTGGTGCCCTCGAAGTACGCGCTGTCCACGGTGGTCTCGGTCAGGCCGAAGGAGTGGATCAGCCGGACGCCGGGACCGAGCAGCTCGCCCAGCCGGCGGTGCTCGCCGTACAGCCAGCGGTCGGAGCCGACCGCCAGCAGCCGCAGCGACTCCGGAGGCCGGGCGCCGGAGTCGGTCAGGTGGTGCACGAACTCCCGCAGCAGCGACGGTACGAACTCGGCGAACTCCACCCGCTCGGCGGCGAACAGCTCGTGCAGCAGCCGTGGCGTCAGGATCGTCTCCCGGGGGCAGAACACCAGCGTTCCGCCGGAGCAGAGGGCCCGGACCAGGTCCGCCTGGAAGACCACGAAGGAGAAGCTGGTGAGCTGGGCGTGGCTGTGCACCTCGGTGCCGAGCCGGTAGGCGTGCTCCCAGCCGGCGTAGAGCGCGGTGAGGTTGTGGTGGCCGATCAGCACCCCCTTCGGCCGGTTGGTCGAGCCGGAGGTGTAGACCAGGCAGGCCGCCGAGTCCGGGGCGACGGGCACGGCGGGGCGCCGGGCGGCGGCCTCGTCGGCCGGCACCGCGTCCTCGGCGTCCAGGTCGATCACCGGTACGTCGAACGCCGGCTCGCCGTCGAGGGCGCCGTTGCGGGTCACCACCGCCGCGAGCCCGGGATCGGCCAGCACGTGCGGCAGCCGGTGCCGGCCCTGCTCGGCGTCGAGCGGGACGTACGCCGCGCCGGTCTTCAGCACGCCGAGCACTGCGGCCGGCACCCACGGCACCCGGTCGAGCAGGATCAGCACCCGCTTGCCGGGACCGATGCCGAGCCCGAGCAGCCGGTTGGCGAGCCGGTTCGCCATCCGGTCGAGGGCGGCGTAGCTGAGCCGCGTGTCGCCGGACACCACCGCCAGCGCGGTCGGTGTCGCGTCGACCCGGGCCTCGACCAGGCCGTGCACCGTGCCGCCGGACAGGTACGGCAGGTCGGTGGCGTTCCAGTCGTAGAGCAGCTTGCGCCGCTCGTCGTCGGTCAGCAGCAGACTCGTCACGCGGACTCCCCTGGTTGGCTCTGCGAGACTCCGACCGCCGCCGAGTCCCAGGGCATCACCCGGCCGATGTCGGTGCGGTACCGGATGCCGTTGAAGTCGATGTCGCCGATCGCCTCGTACGCCCGGCTCGCCGCCTCGTCGAGGGTGCTGCCCCGGCCGACCACGTGCAGGCAGCGCCCGCCGTCGGTGACCAGTCCCTTCTCGGGCAGCACCGTGGCCTGGCCGAGGAAGACGTGCGCCCGTTCGGGGTCGATCCGGTCCAGCCCGGTGATCGGATAGTGCTTGCCGTGCCGCCCGTACGGCCAGCCCCGGTACCAGCCCTTCGACCGGCCCCGGGAGATCTGCCGGGTCTGCCCCTGGGTGGCCACCACGTTGCAGAGGTGCTCGTCGGTGACGTGCAGCGGCCCGAGCGCGCCGAGGGTACGGTCCAGCATCGCCCGGCACACCACGGTCGCGTCGTCGGTGATCCGGGGCAGGATCACCTCGGCCTCCGGCTCGCCCATCCGAACGTTGATTTCGAGCAGGTAGAGCCGCTCGCCGACCAGCATGGTGCCGATGTAGAGGACGCCGGTGTAGTCGATCTCCTCCGCCCGCAGGCCCCGGAGCAGCGGCAGCAGGATCTGCCGCTCGAACCGGTCGGTCCCCTGCGGCGAGTCCAGCGGATGCGGTGAGAACGAGCCCATGCCGCCGCAGATCACCCCGCGGTTGCCGTCGTCGGACCACGGATAGTCGGCGGCCATCGGCAGCATCACGTGGTCGTCCCCGGCGACGAGCGCGAAGTAGAGCAGCTCGACCCCGTCGAGCCGCTGCTCGACCACCACCCGCTCGCCGGCCGCCCCGAACTCCCGCTGGACCATCAGCCGGTCGATCGCGGCCAGCGCGTCGTCCACGCCGTCGCAGACGAACGAGCCGTTGCCGCCGCAGAGCCCGTCGGCCTTGACGACCACCGGCGCGGCGACCTCCCGGACGTACGCGGCCGCCTCGGTCGGGTCGTCGAACCAGCGGTACTCGGCCACCGGTACGCCGTGCCGGCGACACAGGTCCTTGGTGAAGCTCTTGCTCGACTCCAGTCGGGCGGCGGCGCGGTCCGGGCCGAGGGTCGGCAGGCCGGCCGCCCGGAACGCGTCGACGAAGCCGTCGGCGAGGGCGGCGGCGTTGGCGACGAAGACCAGGTCGACGCCGGTCTCTGCGGCGTACCGCACCATCGGCGCCGGGTCGGCCAGGGTCAACTCGGGCCGGGAGACGATCCGCTCGTGCGTGATGGCGGCGCAGCCCGGCGCGTAGTGCACGGTCACCTCGGGACTGGTCCGGACGAAGAGGTCCGCGAACGCGTGCCCCCGGCCGGAGTGATCAACGACGAGCACGTTCTTCATAGGGAACCTCCCGGTTGTCCGGCCGGCACGGCCGGTGGTGGAACGGGTGTGCCTGGTGGACCGTCCGGCACCGGCGGTGGCAGCGGTGGCGGGGGAACCACGTCCGCCCCGGTGACGCCGGCCGGTGCGTCGTGTGCGGCCAGGAAGGCGGCGAGCGCGGTGCGATAGGCCGCCGGCTCCTCAAGATGCGGCACGTGGGCGCTCTCCGCGAAGACGGCCAGCCGGGCGTCCGGCAGGTGTTCGGCGAGGGTACGGGCGCAGTTCGGCGAGATCTCGTCGTACCGGCCGACGGTCACCAGCGCCGGCTCGGTGATCGCCGGCAGGTCGGCGGTACGGTCCCAGTCCCGCATCGCACCGTCGATCACCAGCTCGTTCGGCCCGAGCAGCGTGTGGTACGCCAGCGAACCTCGGACGCCCCGGCTCGCCTGGACCATCGCCTCCGGCCAGACCGGCAGTCGGCACAGGTGGCGTTGGTAGAAGTCCAGCAGCGACGCCCGGTACGCCGGGTGGTCGAGCTCGCCGGTGGCCTCGTGCCGGGCAAGCGCCTCGGCATGCTCGGCCGGCAGGTCGGCCCGGAGCGCGGCCAGCTCGCGTACGTGCTCGGGCAGGCTCGCGGAGGTGCTCGCCAGGGTCACGCTGGCCACCCCGTTCGGCCGGGCGGCAAGATATTCCAGGGCCAGCCATCCGCCCCAGGAGTGCCCGAACAGGTGCATCCGGCGCAGCCCGAGCATCCGGCGTACCGCGCGCAGCTCGGCGACGAAGCGGGGCAGCCGCATCAGCTCCGGGCGGTTCGGTGCCTCGGAGCGACCGCAGCCCAACTGGTCGTAGAAGACGACCCGGCGTTGCTCGGCCAGCGCGGCGAGCGGTTGGAGGTAGTCACTGCCGGCGCCGGGACCGCCGTGCAGGACCAGCAGCGGCAGGCCGGGGCCGCCGCCGACCGTCCGGTACCAGACCAGCCCGCCCGGCACCGGCAGGTACCCCTCGGCGTCCACCGCCGCACTACCTGGGCGGCCGGCGTTCACAGCCGCACCTCCGGGTCGGCGAGCACCTTGCCGAGCAGGGTGGCGAACCGGTCTGCGAGCAACGCGACCGTCTCGGCGTCGAACAGGTCCGTGCGGTACTCGAACGCGCAACTGAGCTCACCCTCCACGTCGTCGATCAGCAGCGACAGGTCGAAGTGCGCGGTGTGCCAGGTGTACGGCACCCGGCTCAGCTCCAGGCCCGCCGCGTGCCACTGCCGTCGGGTCGAGTCGAGCAGCAGCATCACCTGCACCACCGGCGGACGGCTGGAGTCGCGATGGCCGGGAAGCTCCTCGACGACGTGGTCGAACGGGACGTCGCCGTGCGCGACCGCGCCGAGCAGCCGCTCGCGTACCTGGGCCACCAGTTCCCGGAACGTGGGCCGGTCGCCGAGCTCGGCCCGGATCGGCAGCATGTTCAGGAAGAGCCCGACCAGCGGCTCGGCCTCGGCACGCTGTCGGTTCGCCGACGGGGTACCGACCACGATGTCGTGCTGGCCGGTGACCAGGTGCAGCAGCGTGTGGAACGCGGCCAGCAGGGTGACCAGCGGGCTGACCTGCGCGGCCCGGCTGAACCGGTGGACCTCGTCGGAGAGCTGCCGGGGCAGCCAGCACCGGTGGACCGCACCGGCGAAGGTCTGCACCGCCGGCCGGGGCCGGTCGGTCGGCAGCTCCAGCGGCGGCACGCCGGCCAGCTCCCGCCGCCAGTACCCGAGCTGCGCGTCCCGCTCCGGGCCGGCCAGCCAGTCGTGGTCCCGGGCCGCCAGGTCGACGAAGCGGGCCGGCGGGTCCGGCAGCGGCGACGGCTGCCCGGACCGGAGCGCCGTGTACGTCGCCATCAGGTCGGCCAGCATGACGTCGAGCGACCAGCCGTCGCAGACGAGATGGTGCACGGCCAGCAGCGCGACATGGTGGTCGTCGGCGCGGCGCAGCAGCACCGGTCGGAACAGCGGCCCGGTCCTCAGGTCGAACGGCCGGTGCAGCTCGGCCTGGACCTCGCGGTCGACTGCGGCGTCCCAGTCGGGCTCCGGCACTGTGCCGAGGTCGACGGTACGCAGCTCGACCGGCGCCGGATCGTGCACGACCTGTACCGGCCCGCCGTCGCGCTCCTCGAAGGTGGTCCGGAGCGCGGCCTGCCGGCGTACCAGCTCGGTCAGGGCGTCGGCCAGGACGTCGCGGGCCAGTGGCCCCCGGATCCGCACCGCGACGAAGATGGTTTGCGCGGTGCCGGGTTCGAGCTGCTCGACGAACCAGAGCCGGCGCTGGCCGGCGGAGAGCGGATATCCGCCATCGACCGGCTCCGCGACGGGGGTCGGCGGTCCCACCGGTGCGCCGCCCTCCGCCTGCCGGAGCAGCTCGGCGAGGCGCGCGACGGTGGGCGCGTCGAAGACCCCCCGCAGCGCGACCCGGACGCCGCGCTCCTGCCGAATCCGAGTGATCAGCCGGGTCGCCGCCAGCGAGGTGCCGCCGAGCGCGAAGAAGTCGGCGTCGGGGTCGACGGTCGGCTGGTCGAGCACCTCGGCCCAGAGCTGGCAGAGCCACCGCTCGGTCTCGTTTCCGGGCGCCCGGCCCGCCGTGTTGCGGACTGCGGCGACCGTTTGGGTCGGCGCGGGAGTCGGGTGGACCGGCTCGGGCAGCCCGGTCCGGTCGAGCAGCACGGCCACCGGGGCGTCCGGCTCGTCGACCAGCGCGCCGAGCAGCGCCAGGTAGCCGTCCAGCCAGCCGCGCACCGAGGCCGGGTCGAGCCGGCCGGCGTGGTCGAGCTCGACCCGCAGTACGTCGTCGGCCTCGACGACGTTGACGAAGAGGTCGCCGCGGGCCGAGACGACCGGGGCGACCTCGGGGCTGGCGGTCAGCCCGGCCACCTCGATCGCCCGTACCGGCTGGTCCACGTTGAACACCACGGTCGTGCCCGGTACGGCCAGCGCCCCGAACCCGGCCGGCCCGTTGCCGGCGGCCAGCCCCGCCACCGAGACGGCCTGGTGGTCGTACGCCTCCGACAGTGTGTCCCGGACCGCGCGGAGCTGGTCCCGCCCGGTCGACCCGGGGTTGACCCTGGCCCGGATCGGCAGCATGTTCACGCAGTTGCCGACCAGCTCGGGTGCGCCCATCGCGAGCTGCCCCGGCACCGGTACGCCGACCACGAGGTCGTCCTGCCCGGTGACCCGGCTCAGCAGCATCTGGAACGCGCCGAGCAGCAGCATCGCCAGCGAGACGTGCTCCGCCCGGGAGGTGGCCCGGAGCCGCTGTACCAGGTCGGGCGGAAGCGGGACGGCGAGTCGACCGCCGGTGCCGTCGCCGGTGCCGGGCAGGGTCAGCGGCGTCGGTGGGTCGGCGAGCCGGTCCCGCCAGTAGCCGGCCGCCGCGATCCCGTCCGGGCCGGCGAGCCGGGCGGCCCGCCAGTCCGCGTAGCGGTGCCACGGGGTCGGCGCGGGCAGGGCAGTCGGCTGACCGAGCCGGGTCGCGTACCGGGCGGTGAGGTCGCGGATCAGCACCGCCCAGGACCATCCGTCGACGACGAGATGGCTGCCGATCGCGACCAGCAGGTGCACGGTCGGCGAGCGCTTTACGAGGTACCAGCGCAGCAGCGGCGGCTGTTCCAGCCGGAACGGCCGGTCCAGCTCGCCGCGCAGCCAGGTGCGCAGCGGCGCCGGGTCCGGGTCGTCCGGGTCGGTGTCGGCCAGCCCGACCTCGGCGGCGTCGCGGACCGTCAGCTCGGTCGGGGCGGCAGAGTGCACCCGCAGCCGTTCGCCGTCCGGGTCGAAGCCGATCCGCAGCGCCTCGTGCCGTTCGGTCAGGTCCCGCAGCGCGGCCCGCAGCGCGTCGACGTCGAGCGGCCCGGTCAGCCGGATCAGCACCGGGTCGAGGGTCACCGCCACGTCCGCGAGCTGGGCGGCGAACCAGAGCTGCCGCTGCTCGTCGGTGGCGTCGAGGTCACCGCTCCATCCGCCGTCGGCGGGCGGTAGGAAGCCGCCCTCGCGCAGCCGCCGCAGGCTGGTCGCGAACGCCTGGACGATGTGGTCGAGGTCGTCGTCGGTGTGCGCGGTCGACAGGAAGAGCGTCCGGCCCTCCCAGGTGTAGACGCCCTCGTCGAGCAGGTGATAGTAGAGCAGCTCCAGCTCGCGGGGCACGACCAGGCGCATCATCGACGCGAAGTGGGTGATCTGGATCGGCACCGCCTCGGCGGCGAAGAGCTCGCGCAGCCGGGCGACCAGCCGGTCGGTCCGTTGGTTCACGGACTGCTGAAGCTGCGGCCCGGCGTCGCGCAGGTGTTCCAGCGTCGCGCGGGCGGCGACCATCGAGAGCGGGTGCTCGCAGAACGTTCCACCAAGGAACGTACGCCGACTGTCGTGCGGCGGATACGAGTCGTCGCCGTAGCGCCACTGTCCCCCGTCGACCCCGTCGAGGTAGTGCGCCCGCCCGGCGACGATTCCGATCGGCATGCCGCCACCGGCGATCTTGCCGTAGGCGACGATGTCCGCCTGGACTCCGAAGACCGCCTGTGCGCCGCCGGGGTGCAGCCGGAACCCGGTGATCACCTCGTCGAAGATCAGCGCACAGCCGGCCGCCTCGGTGATCTCCCGCAGCCGCCGCAGGAAGTCCGCCGAGTGCACCTCCGGGTTGCGGCTCTGGATCGGCTCCACCAGTACGGCGGCCAGCTCGTGCGCGTGCCGGGCGAGGATCTCCAACGACTCCGGGCGGCAGTAGTCGACCATCATGGCGTCGCCGACCGCGCCGGGTGGGATCCCCGGCACGGCGGGCAGCACCTGGGGCTCGTCGCTGAGGTAGTCCGGCCGCCCCAGGGTGGCGTCGTAGATCCCGTGGAACGCGCCGGTGAACATGGCGATCTTCGACCGGCCGGTGGCGGCCCGGGCGAGCCGGATGGCCAGCATCACCGCCTGGGTACCGGTGTTGAAGAAGGCGACCCGTTCCACCCCGGTCAACTCCGCGAGCAGCTCGGCGACCTGTTCGGCCACCGGGGAGCAGGGGCCGAGGATGGTCCCCTGGCCGGCGTCCAGCTCCTCGCGGATCGCCTCGGCCACAAACGACGGGTTGTGGCCCAGGAACGAGGCGCCGAAGCCGACGGCCAGGTCGACGTACTCGTTGCCGTCGACGTCGTGGAACCGGGCGCCGTCGCCGTCCCGGACCAGGATCGGGTAGATCAGCTCCTTGAGCTCGGACCGGAAGTTGAGACAGTTGCGGTGGTTGGCCCGGACCAGCCGAGACCGCTGGGTCCGCTCCTTCGAGGTACGGGTCTTCGCGTTGTAGCGCGCGGCCAGCTCCGCCACGTGCGCGCGTTGCCGCTCGGTCAGCCCGTCGGCGCCGTCGCCCGCCCCGGCCAGCGGGTCGGCCGGTGCCGCTGATCCGGCCGAGGCGGCGACCACCGGGGAGGGCGTCCCGGCCGGGGTGCCCGAAAGGCCGTCCGCGCTGGTCGAGTTGGCGGTCGGAAGCGCGGGCCCGGCGACTGGCGGTGCGGCGGCGACTCCGGCACCGCGCAGCGCCGCAAGCTGCTGGCCGAAAATCTCGTGTTGCAGTTCGGCCTGCCGGCGCAACAGCGCGAGCTGCTGTGCGACCACCTGTTCCGCCGGGCTGCCGCCCGCAACCGCCACCGGCGCGGATCCGGCGGCCCCGGGCGGCGCCACCGCCTCCCCGGCTGCCGGTGCCCACGACTCCACCGGCCCCGGCTGCGCGGGGACGACCGGTGCCGCACCGGACGGCGCCACCGGGCCGGCCGGTGCGCCGGGAGGCGGTGCCGGTACGGCCGGCAGGCGGTCGGCGATGTAGTTCGACAACGCGGTGACGGTGGCCAGCTCGGCGAAGAAGAGCCGCATCGGCACGGTGACCTCGAACGCCCGGCCGATCGCGTCGCCGGCCTGGGCCAGGTTCAACGAGTCGAAACCCAGCTCGAAGAGGTTCATGTCCGGGTCGATGCGCTCCGGCGGCAGCCCGGAGACCCGGCCGAGCACGGTCAGGATCCGGTCGGCGACCTCCCCGGCCCGGGCCGCCGGGAGCGCGGGCGCCACGCCGGAGTCGTTCGTCACGCTCATCGGTTCACCTTTCGCCGGGGCGGCCGGGGCCGTCGCGGTCGCCGGGGCGGCCAACGCCGTAGGAGCAGCCAATGCCGTAGGGGCGATCGGACCTGCCGGGCCCGCCGAGACGGCCAGCGGAGTCGGGGTCGCCGGGACGGCCGGGGCGGTCGGGACGGCCAGGGCTGTCGGGGTCGCCGGAGCGGCGTCGGGGCGGCCGGGCGGATCGACCCAGTACCGCTGGCGCTGGAACGGGTACGTGGGCAGTCCGACCCGGCGACGCGAGCCCGGGTACAGGGCCGGGACGTTGACCGGCACTCCGCGTACCCAGAGCTGACCGAGGGCGGTGGCGAAGCATCGGGCGGCGTCCCGGGGATCCTCGCGGTGCCCGAGCAGAGGCACCACGGTTGGCTCCGTACCGCCGGTCGGCTCGACCCCCCGGAGCAGCCGGGTCAGCGTCCGCCCCGGCCCGGCCTCGACGAGCACCGCAGCGGCGGTGCCGAGCGTACGCAGCCCGTCGGCGAACCGGACCGGCTCGCGGAGATGGTCGACCCAGTATCGGGGATCGGTCACCTGCGCGTCGACCCAGCCACCGGTCAGGTTGGAGACCAGCGGCACCCGGGGCGGCCGGAGGTCGACCCGGCGCACCACCTCGGCGAAGCGGTCGAGGATCGGGGTGACCAGGTGGGAGTGGAACGGCACCGACACGGCGAGCCGCCGGCTCGGTATCCCCCGCGCGGCCAGCCGCTCCGCCAGCCCGGCCACTGCCTCGACCGAGCCGGAGACGACGCACGCGCCGGGCCCGTTGACCGCCGCCAGCGAGAGCTCCGGGTCAAGCAGCTCACGCACCCGGGACTCCGGCACGTCGAGGCTGAGCATCGCCCCGGCCGGCAGCTCGGCGACCAACTCCCCCCGGGCGACCACCAGGTCCAGGGCGTCCGGAAGGGTCAGCACCCCGGCCAGGCAGGCGGCGACGTACTCGCCGAGGCTGTGACCGGCCAGCGCCGCCGGCCGTACGCCGCCCGCGCGCAGCAGCTCGGCCAGGGCGTACTCGACGGCGAAGAGCGCCGGCATGGAGAGCTCGGGCCGGTCCGGCCAACTCGGGTCGACGGCCGGCCCCGGACCAACGCCGAGCAGGTCCGGCAGGGCATACGGCAGGCGGCCCCGGACGAGGTCGGTGCAGGCGTCCAGCGCCGACCGGAACACCGGGGACCAGTCGTAGAGCGCGGCGGCCATCCCGGTATGCGCCGCGCCCATGCCCGGAAAGACCAGCGCCACGGCGGGCGGCTCGGCGTCGGCGGTGCCGGTACCGCTGTGTCCGGGGTCGCCGTTGCGCAGCGCCGAGGTGACGGTGCCGGCATCCCGGCCGACCACGTACCGGCGGTGCCGGAACGGATGCCGGCCGACCTGCGTGGTGTAGGCGACGTCGGCGAGCTCCAGTGCGGGATGGTCGGTGAGATGCGCGGCCAGCCGGCGTTCCGCGTCGGCAAGCGCCGCCTCGGACCGGGCCGACACCAGCAGCAGGGGCCAGCCGACCGGAGCGGCCGGAGCGGGCGGCGCGGGCGGCGCGGGCGGCGCGGGCGGCGCGGGCGGCGGCGCCTCCTCCAGCACGACGTGCGCGTTGGTGCCGCCGATGCCGAACGAGCTGACCCCGGCCCGGCGCGCCGAACCGTTCCTCTCCCAGTGCCGCCGCTCCCCGGCCACCACGAACGGGCCGCCGTCCAGCCCGAGGTGTGGGCCGGGGCGCCCGAAGTGGACGTTCGGCGGGATCTCGCCGTGCTCCAGCACCAGTACGGCCTTGATCAGCCCGGCCACCCCGGCGGCGGCGTCCAGGTGCCCGATGTTGCCCTTGACCGCGCCGAGGGTGCAGAAGCCGACCCGGTCGGTCTGGGCCCGGAAGACCTTGTGCAGCGCCCGTATCTCGATCGAGTCGCCCAGCTCGGTCGCGGTTCCGTGGGTCTCCAGATAGCCGATGCTGCCGGCGTCGACGTCGGCGTTGGCCAGCGCCTGCGCGATCACCTCCGCCTGCCCGTCGACGCTCGGCGCGGTGAAACCGACCTTCCGGTCGCCGTCGTTGTTGACCGCCGTGCCCCGGATGACGGCCCTGATCCGGTCGCCGTCGCGGAGCGCGTCGGTGAGCCGCTTCAGCACCACCACCCCGGCGCCGCTGCCGAACACGGTGCCGGAGGCGTCGGCGTCGAACGGTCGTACCGTGCCGTCCGGCGAAGTGATCGCCTGCGGTACGTGCAGGTAGCCGCCCCGGTGGTGCACCTGGACCGAGACGCCACCGGCCACCGCGAGATCGCACTCGCCGTACAGCAGGCTCTGCGCGGCGTGGTGCACCGCCACCAGCGACGACGAGCAGGCGGTGGCGACGGTGTGCGCCGGGCCGGTCAGTCCCAGCCGGTACGCCACCCGGGTCGCCAGGGTGTCCGGCGCGTTGAGCGAGCCGAGGTGCAGCCCGTCGAGGACCGAGCCCCCGTGCTGCACCCGGGGCATGAGGTTGAACAGCAGGTACGAGCTGATCGTGGTGGCGCCGAAGACGCCGACTGCTCCGGCGGCGGACGGGTCGTACCCGGCGTCCTCCAGCCCTTCCCAGACGCACTCCAGGAAGATCCGGTGCTGCGGGTCCATCTCCGTCGCCTCGCGCGGCTGCATGCCGAAGAACTCGGCGTCGAAGTGCTCCGGATCGTCCAGAAAGGCGGTACGCGGGACGTAGCCCGGCCGGTCGCGGGTCTGCGCGTCGACCCCGAGCGCGTCCAGTTCCTCCGGTCCGACCGTTCGGATCGACTCCACCCCGGCGCGCAGGTTCGCCCAGAACTCGGCGATGGTACGTGCGCCCGGAAGGCGCCCGGCCATGCCGACCACGGCCAGTTCGCTGCCGCCGAGGTCGTCGTCGCCCTCCGTCGCCGGCCCGCCCGGCTCCACACCGCTCACGATCGGCCCCCCTCCCGGCGGCGTCCGGCCTGCGACAACGCCTGCCGGCGCAGCCGGGCCCGCCGGGCCTGCTCGTCGAAGGAGTCCGGCGAAGCCGGCTCCGCTGTCCCGCCCGCCCCGTCTGCTTCGCCGGCGGCTGGGCCGGCGGCCTCGATCGCCCGGCCCAGCAGTTCCGCGAGCCGGCGCACGGTCGGGCCCTCGTAGAGCGCCACCATCGGCACCCGGACCCGCAGCCGCCGCTCCAGTTCGGAGATCACGGAGAGCCCGGCCAGCGAGTCGCCGCCCAGCTCGAAGAAGCTGGTGTCCGGGTCGATGTCGGGAACGCCGAGGGTGCTGCGCCACACGTCGGTGACGAGTCGCCGCAGGTCGGCCGGGCCGACCGGCACCGGCTCGGGCCGCGTCGCCGGGGCGTCCGGATCGACCTCCAGCGGGTCGGCGGCGAGGCCGGCCGGGCCGGGTTGCCCGGGTTGTCGCCAGTGGGCGATCCGCTCCGCGAGCCGTCCCGCGCTGACCACCAGGTGACCGGTCAACCGGGAGTACAGCACCCGGTCGAACGCGTCCAGCGCTGCCTCCCGGGTCAGCACGTGGGACCCGATCGGTCGGGCGGCACCGTGCTCGGCCGGCGGCCAGGCGTCCCAGGAGACGCTCAGCCACGGCTCGCCGTCGGCGGCGGCTGCCTCGGCGGCAGCGTCGAGGAAGCGGTTGGCCGCCGCGTACCCGCCGAGCCCCGGGCCGCCGAGCACCGAGGCGGTCGACGACATCAGCAGGCAGAAATCGAGCGGTTCGCCGCGCAGCACCTCGGCCAGCCGCTGGGTGCCGTACACCTTTGCCCGGAACTGCCGCGCCACGTCGTCGGCGGTTAGCTGCGACATCAGCGCCACGGCATCGGCGCCGGCCACCCCGGCGGCGTGGATGACGCCGTGCAGTCCGCCGAACCGGTCCCGGGCCGTCGCCACCGCCCGCCGCAGGGTCTCCGGGTCGGCGACGTCGCCGGTGACCACCAGCGCCGTGCCGCCGTACGCCGAGATGGCCCGCAGCCGTTCGGCCGCCTCGGGTCCGGGCTCCCGGCGGGCCAGCAGCACCAGCCGGGCCCGGACCCGCCGGGCAAGGTGTGCCGCCACCTGGAGCCCGACCGTGCCGAGGCCACCGGTGACGAGGTAGACGCCCTCCTCGCGCAGCCCGCCCGGGGTGCCCTCCGGCACCGGTGGCAGCGCCAGCGTCGGATACTCCGGCACCCAGCGGTCCCGCCCACGCCAGCAGACCACCGGCTCGGTGCCGTCCAGGTCGGCCAGCACCCGGGCAACGGTCTCGTCCGGCGCACCGGCCGGGTCGAGGTCGAGTATCCGGCAGCGCACCCGGGGCTGCTCCTGCGGCAGCACGATGGCGAGCCCGGCGACCGGCGCCCGATGCGGGTCGACCCGGTCCCGGTCGTGCAGCCGGTGCAGCCCGGGAACGACGAGGTGCAGGCGTACCTCGGCGGTGCCGCCGGCCAGCGCCCGGGTCAGCGCCACCATCTCGGGTACGCCACCGTCCGCCCCGGTGCCGGCCAGATGGATGATGCCGAGGCGGGTGTCGGCGTCCAGCCCGGCCAGGAAGTCTCGGGGGTCGTCGGCGAGCCGCAGCGTGTCGACCGGTCCGCCCCGCTCCCGGAGCCCGTGCACGATCGCGTCGGCGACACTGCCCGGCTCGGACACCACCAGCCAGCGGTTCGGACCCGACGCCGAGGAGGTGGACGGCAGCAGCGGGCTGCGCCGCCACGACGGCAGCGCGAACCGGTCGTCGGCCGGTACGCCCGCCAACCCGGCGGGGGTGGCGCGGGCGGCGAGGTGGCCGGCGTCGGACGGGGCCCCGGTTGGTGCCGCGCTCGTACCGTCGCTGGCCGGCGCTCCCTCCGCCGCGACGACCGACGGCGGTCCGGCCGCGTCCGTAGTCGTGTCGGCCGAGGCGGTGCTGCCGGGGCCGGCCGGGGGCAGCGTGTGGCGGACCCGCGCGAACGGGTAGCCGGGCAGCGCCACCCGACGCCCGGACCGACCGGCGGACCGGACGTCCGGGGCCGCCCCGGCGACCCAGAGCTGACCGAGCGCGGCGAGCCAGGCCGCCTCGTCGTCACCGGTGCCGGGGGCGCCCATCGAGGCCACCGCGTGCCGGTCGACGCCCCGGTCCGGATGACGGCGGGCGGCGCCGGCCAGCCCGGCGAACGGCCCCACCTCCACCGGCAGCGGCGCCCTGTCCATCCCGAGCAGCCGGCCCAGCCCGTCGTGGAAGCGGACCGGGGAACGCATCTGGCCGACCCAGTAGGCCGGGTCGGTCGCTTCCGCCGGGCTCAGCCAGTCGCCGGTCCGACTGGAGACGATGGGGATTCGCGGCTCGGCCAGCGGCACCCGGCGTACCTCGACGAGGAAGGCCGCCGCAGCCGGCTCCACCATCGCGGTGTGGAACGCGTGCGACGTCGCCAGCTCCTGCACCTGCCGCCCGGCGGCGACCAGCCGGGCGCGTACCGCCGCCATCGGCTCCGGCGGGCCGGCGAGCACGCAACGGTCCGCCGCGTTGACGGCGGCCAGTTCCACCCCGTCGCCGAGGTACTCGGCAAGGTCCCGCTCGGACAGGCCGACGGCCAGCATGGTGCCGGGCGGCTGCTCGGCCATCAACCGGCCCCGTACGGCGACCAGCGCCACCGCGTCCGCGAGCCGGAGCACCCCGGCGAGGACGGCGGCGGCGTACTCCCCGACGCTGTGCCCGAGTAGTGCGACCGGGTGGACATCACGGGCCGCCCAGAGCCGGGCCATCGCGTAGTCGGTGGTCAGGATCGCCGCCTGGGCGAGGTCGGTACGACGCAACCGCTCCGCCGCCTCGGCGTCGTCCACCCCAGTGCCGGCCGGATACAGCAGCTCAATCAGGTCGACGCCCAGGTGCGGCCGGAACAACTCGGCAACCTCGGTGACCGCCTCCCGGTACGCCGGCTCCCGCTCCCAGAGTGCCCGCCCCATGCCGACCCGCTGGGCGCCCTGCCCGGGAAACAGGAACGCGACCGGCCGCTCGCCGCCGGTACGGTGGCCGGACCACACCTGCCCGGCCGGCCGTTCCCGCAACAGCCGCGCCGCCTCGTCGGTGCTGCCCGCCAGCACCACCCGCCGGTGGGCGAAGGCACGGCGCCCGTCACGCAGGGTCGCCGCCACGTCGGCCAGGTCCCGCTCCGGTGCCGTGGTCAGCGCGTCGGCCAGCCCGGCCGTCGCCCGCTCCAGTTCCTCCTGCGTACGGGCGGAGAGCAGCAGCAGCTCACGGCCCGACTCCGGCGGCGCCGGCCGGCCGGCGACCGGTGGCGGCTCCTCGACCACCACGTGCACGTTCGTTCCGCCGATGCCGGTGGAGCTGACCCCGGCCAGCCGGGTGCCGTGCAACGGTGCCCAGTCGGTGAGGTCCGTCGACACGTGGAACGGCCCGGCCGCGAAGTCGATCGCCGGGTTCGGCGCCTCGTAGTGCGGCTGCGGCGGAATCTGCCGGTGCCGCAGCATCAGCAGCACCTTGATCAGTCCGGCGATCCCGGCCGCCACGTCCAGATGCCCAACGTTCGCCTTGACCGAACCCAGCGCGCAGCGGTGCGGTGTGCCCGCGCCGAACGCGGCGGTGAGCGCGCGTACCTCGACCGGGTCGCCGAGCGCGGTGCCGGTGCCGTGCGCCTCGACGTACCCGACCGCGTCGGGCGCCACCCCGGCCACCTCGTACGCGGTGGTCACCACCTCGGTCTGTCGGGCCAGGCTCGGCGCGGTGTACCCGAGCTTGTCGGCGCCGTCGTTGTTGGTGGCCGAACCACGGATCACCCCGTACACCGGGTCTCCGGCCGAGAGTGCCGCGGCGAGCGGCTTCAACAGCACCACCCCGACCCCGGCGCCCCGTACGGTGCCCCGGGCGGCCCGGTCGAAAGGCCGGCAGTACCCGTCCGGGGAGAGGATCATGTCCGCCTCGTACCGGTAGCCGGTGCGCTGCGGAAACGGGATCGAGACGCCACCGGCGAGGGCCGCGTCACACTCGCCGTTCAGCAGGCTCTGGCAGGCGAGGTGTACGGCGAGCAGCGAGGTCGAGCAGGCGCTCTGCACCGTCATACTCGGCCCGGTCAGGCCCAGCCGGTAGCTGACCCGAGTGGCCAGGAAGTCCTTGTCGTTGCCCACCATGACCTGATACGACCCGATCGGGTCGGCACCGTCCACCCGGCCCGCCAGGTGCAGCAGGTAGCTGCCGAAGCCGGCGCCACCGAAGACGCCCACGCTGCCGGCGTCCTCCGGCCGCAGCCCGGCGTGCTCGAAGGCGTGCCACGCGCACTCAAGGAAGATCCGGTGCTGCGGATCGGTCAGGGCCGCCTCCCGGGGGGTGACGCCGAAGAACGCGGCGTCGAAGGCGTCCGCGTCGGACAGCTCGTACGCGGCCCGCACGAACCCCGGCCCGGTCCGGACCCGGCCCGGCACCCCGGCCCGGTCGAGGTCGTCGTCGGTCAGCTCGGTACGGGCCACCCGCCCGTCACGCAGCAGCGCCCAGAACGCGTCGACGTCGTCCGCCCCGGGGAAGCGGCCGGCGTAACCGATCACGGCCACCCGGTCGGCGAGGTCGTCCGGGCTGAGCTCGCCGCTCATGCCTGCTCCCCGCGCCGCTGTCGGCGGGACCGGGCGGCGAGCCGGGCCTGGCCGCGCCGCTGCCCGTCGTCCCGGGCCCGATCGGGGTCGGTGGCGCCGCTCAGGTACGTCGCCTGGGCGTTGATGGTCGGATGAGTGATCAGGTCGATCACCGGTACGTCCCGGGTCAGCCGCTCGCGCAGCAGGTGCTGCATCCGGACCAGCAGCAGCGAGTGCCCGCCGACCTCGAAGAAGTTGTCGTGCCGGCCGACCCGGCGCCCGTCGAGCAGGCTCTCCCAGATCTCGCCGAGGTCGCGTTCCAGCGGGGTGGCCGGCGGGTCGGTGACCTCGACCGGCGTCACCGGCTCGGCCGGGGCCAGCCGGCGCAGCGCGGCGCGGTCGACCTTGCCGTTCGAGGTGACCGGGACCGCCGGAACCGTCGCGATCGCGGCCGGCACCAGGTGGGTGGGGAGCCGCCCCTGGAGGAACCGCCGTAGCGCCGCCGGGTCCGGGCCGGGCGGGTTGACCGGGCAGGCGTACCCGATCAGCCGGTGGTCGCCGCCGGGCAGCGGTTCGGCCAGCACCACGGCGTCGACCAGGTCCGGATGCGACCGCAGGACGTTCGCGACCTCGCCCGGCTCGACCCGGAACCCGCGGACCTTCACCTGGTCGTCGAGGCGGCCGAGATACTCCAGTGAGCCGTCGCCGCGCCGTCGCGCCCGGTCGCCCGTCCGGTACATCCGGGCGCCGGGCCGGTCGGCGTACGGGTCGGCGACGAAGCGTTCGGCGGTACGGCCGGGGCGACCGTGGTAGCCCCGGCTCACCTGGGTACCGCCGAGGTAGAGCTCGCCGACCATGCCGGGCGGCACCATCCGCAGCCGGTCGTCCAGGACGTACGTACGGTTGCCGCCGAGGCCCTGCCCGATCGGCACGGTCGGCGGGCGTTCGGCCGGGTCGGTGTCGACCGGGACGAGGGCGGTCACCGACGCCACCACGGTCTCGGTCGGCCCGTACGCGTTGAGGATCCGCACGTCCGGGGCCAGCTCGCGAATCCGGTCGACCAGCGTCCACGGGATCGCTTCTCCGCTGATCACCAGCGTCCCGGTGGGTAGCATCGCGGCGGCCGACGGCTCGCTGAGCAGGGCGGTGAGGTGGGAGGGTGCGCCGGTCAGGAAGTGGGGGCGGCCGGCGGCGAACCGCCGGGCCAGGGCGAGCGGGTCAACCGCCTCCTCCTCCGGAACCAGCCGCAGGCAGCCGCCGGTGCTCAGGGAGACGAAGAGCGGGGTGAGACAGATGTCGGCGGCGACCGTCGAGATCAGCACGTGCTGCTGACCCCGGCTGGGGCGGAGCTGTCCGGCGGCGGCGGCGAGGTAGCTGGCGAGCTGCCCGTGCTGCACCGCCACCGCCTTGGGCCGGCCGGTCGAGCCGGAGGTGAACATCAGGTAAGCCAGCGACGCCGGATCCTGGATCGACGCGTCGGCCCGGTCCGGCCCGGTGCGCAGGGCCGTGCCGTCCCGCGCCGGCTCGCCGTCGGCGGCGGGGTCGGGCTGCGGCGGGGCCTCGCCGGACTCGACCACCAGCGTCGGGCACGGCATTCCGGGCAGCCCGTCGGCGTGGCACCGGCGGGTCACCAGGAGCCGCGCTCCGGCGTCGGTCAGCAGAGCCTCGATCCGCGCCGCGGGGCTGCCCGGCTCCAGCGGTACGAAGGCGGCACCGGCCCGCATGATGCCGAGCTGGACGGCGACCAGGTCGGCCGAGCGCTCCATCAGCACCGCCACCCGGCTCTCGGTGCCGAGGCCCCGGCCGCGCAGGTGGATCGCCCAGCGGTCGGCGGCGGCGTCCAATCCGGCGTACGTGGTGAGCTGGTCGCCGACCAGCACGGCGGGGTCGTCGGGATAGCGGCGGGCGTGCGCGGCGACCGCCGCCTCGACCGGTACGGTTCCGGCGCCCTCGGCCGCCGTCGGCTCGCCGGCGAGCAGCCTGCCGTGCTGCGCCGGGTCGAGCAGCGGCGTTTCCGACAGGCGCCGGTCGGGATCGCTCGTCACCGCGTCCAGCAGGGTGAGGAGCTGCTCACCGAGCCGCTCGGCGGTGCCGGCGTCGAAGAGGTCGGTCAGGTACCGCAGGCTGAGCCGGAGCGGCCCGTCGCCGAGAACGCAGTCCAGCGACAGGTCGAACTGGGCGTATCCCAGCTCCAGCTCCAGCAGCTTCCCGCCGGGGAAGGCGGACCCGGCCGTAATCTCCGGCCGCAGCGAGAACGCCACGTCGAAGAGCGGGTTCCGGTTGAGGTGCCGGGGTGCCCGGACCTCCTCGACGACCCGCTCGAACGGCACCCGCTGGTGCGCCATCCCGTCGACCACCACGCTCCGGACCCGGTCGACCAGTTCCCGGAAGGTCGGGTCGCCGGAGAGGTCGGTACGCAGCACCACCGTGTTGACCAGGCACCCCACCACGTCGGCCTGCTCCGGCCGGGGCCGGTCCGCCACCGGGGTGCCGACCACCACGTCGTCCTGGGCGGTGCAGCGGGAAAGCAGGAGCTGCCAGGCGGCCAGCAGGACCACGAACCGGGTGCTGGCCTGCTGGCCGGCGAGGTCACCGACCCGGGCCGCCACCGGCGCCGGCACGGTGAGGTCGTGCTGGGCGCCCCGGTAGCTCAGCCGCTCCGGGCGGGTCCGGTCGGTGGGCAGGTCCAGCACCGGCAGGTCGGCCAGCCGGTCGCGCCAGTAGGCCAACTCGGCCGCCCATCCCGGGTCCGTGCCGGGAACGCCGCCGGCCGGCCCGGTCGGCGCGGTCGGCTCGCCCAGGTCGGGGGTGACGCCGGCCCGCGCCGACGCGTACGCCCGACCGAGGTCGGCCAGGAGCAGCCGCATCGACCAGCCGTCGGCGGCGACGTGATGGACGGCGCAGCCGACCAGGTGATCCCCGTCGTCGAGTGTGACGGTCGCCATCCGGAGCAGGGGCGGGCGGTCGAGCGCGAACGGCTCGGCCGCCCACGTGCCGAGCAGCGCGGTCGCCACGGCCAGCCGCTCGGCCTGCGGGTGGTCCCGCACGTCGAAGCGCTCGACGCGTACCGTGTCGACGGGCTGGGTCACCTGCCGGGGCAGGCCCTTCTCGATCCGTACCGCCGCGCGCAGCGAGGAGTGCCGGCGCAGCACGGCCAGCACCGCCCGGGTCAGGGCGTCGTGGTCCACCGACTCGGGCAGCCGCAGTGCGGCGGCGATGTGGTACGCCGCGCCGACCGTGCCGAGCTGCTCGACGAACCAGATCCGCTGCTGCGTCAGCGAGAGCGGCGCCGACCGGCCGTCGACCACCTCCACACCGGACGGGGCCGGAGCCGACGGGACCGCCGGAGCCGGCAGGGTCGACAGCTTCGACGGGGCCGGTTCGGTACGGGCGAGCAGGTCGGCGAGCTCGGCCAGGGTGATCCCGTCCAGCACCCGGTCCACCGGTACCGCCAGCCCGAGATCGCGTTCGACGATGTGTGCGAGCCGCTGCGCCCCGTACGAGTCGAGCCCGAGGCCGGTCAGCGGCGCGTCCGGCCGTACCCACTCGACCGACTGGCGGAGCAGCCCGGCCACCCGGCGGCGCAGGTGTGCCAGGATCACCGCCGCCCGCGCCCCGACGTCGGGGATCAGCTCCAGGGTGGCCCGCAGGTCCGCCACGGACGCGTCCAGCCCGGACGGCCCGCCGTCGCCGATGCCCGCACCGCCGGGGTCAGCGGCTCCGGAGGCGCTGGGCGGCTCCGCCGCGTCGAGCCGGTCCTCGGCCACCACCGGCAGCTCGCCGGCCAGGTAGCGGGACCGGCACAGCCCACGCTGCACCTTCCCGCTCGACGTACGCGGAACACCGCCCTGCCGGACCAGCACCACGGCGTACGGCTGGATCTCGTGCTCGCCGACCACCGCCTGCCGGGCCGCGGCGGCTGCCTCGCGGGCCAGCTCGGCCGGCGCGTGCCGGTGGATCTCGTGCACGACGACCACCTGCTCGCCGTCGTTCCGCTCGACCACAAACGTGGCGCCGACCGGCAGCAGCGCGCGGTGGCTGCGCTCGACGCTCTCCTCGATGTCCTGCGGATAGTGGTTGGCGCCCCGGACGATGAGCAGGTCCTTGCGCCGACCGGTGATGAAGACCTCCCCGTCGTCGAGGAAGCCGAGGTCACCGGTGCGAAGGTACGGTTCGGCCTGCTCCGGCAGCCGGGCGGCGAAGACGTCCGGGTCGTCCCGGCCCCAGTAGCCCCGGGCGACACTGGGTCCGCTGACCCAGAGCTCGCCGACGGTGCCGGGTGGGCACGGCACGCCGGACTCCGGGTCGACCACCACCAGCCGCTGATCGGCCGCGGCGGACCCGCACGAGGTGAGGAGGCGGACCTCGGCGGCACCGGCCTCGGCGGGGCTCACCAGGTCGCGCCGGAGCGCCTCGGCGGCGTAGCGCCCGACGACCGGGGCGCGGTTGCGGGGGCCGCCGGTGACCATCAGGGTAGCCTCGGCGAGCCCGTAGCAGGGGTAGAACGCCTCGCGCCGGAAGCCGTACGGCGCGAACCGCCGGGCGAACGCCTCCAGGTGCGCCGGGCGGACCGGCTCGGCGCCGACGAACGCGACCTCCCACGAGCTGAGGTCCACGCCGGCGAGTTCGGCGTCGTCGAGCGAGGCGCAGAGCCCGAACGCGAAGCTGGGTCCGCCGCTGGCGGTGACCCGGTAGCGGGAGATCGCCCGCAACCAACGCGCCGGCTCCCTGACGAACGCCGTCGGGGACATCAGCACGACCGGAAAGCCGCCGTAGAGCGGCTGGAGGATTCCGCCGATCAGCCCCATGTCGTGGAACGGCGGCAACCAGCTACACGCGACGCTGTCGGGGTGGGTGCCGAACCGCTCCCCGATGAACGCCGAGTTGTGCAGCAGGTTGGCGTGGTCGAGCACCACCCCGCGCGGGGTGGCGGTGGACCCGGAGGTGTACTGGAGCAGCGCGACCGAGCTGGGGTCGAGCGCGGGTGGCCGCCAGTCGTCGGCCGCCGCCGGGTCGACCTCGTCCGGGGCGATCCAGCGCAGGTCCGCGCGGCCCGCGCCGTCGATCTCCGCCCTCGGGACCGGGCCGAACGCGGCGATCGGGCGCGCATCGGCGACGATCGCCGAGAGCCGGCCCGCCGCGCGGCCCCGGGCGCGTGCGTTCGGCGGGTACGCCGGAACCGCGATCACCCCGGCGAGCAGGCAGCCGTAGAGCGCGAGAACGTAGTCGAGACCGGGCGGCAGGGCGAGCAGGACCCGGTCACCCGGGCGGGCGGCCCCGGCGAGGGTGGCGGCCACCGCCCGGGCCCGCCGCTCGACCTCGCCGTAGCTGAGCCAGACCTCCGCGCCGTCGGCGTCGCCGAGAAACGCGTACGCCTGCCGGTCGGCCTCCTCCCGCGCCCGGATCCGCAGCAGCTCGGCGACGGTGGTGGTACCCGGTCCAGTGCTCATCCCGTCCCCTCACACCTTTTCCAACACGGAGACTTGTCCGACCCGTCCGCGCAGCCGCAGCCGCGTCAGTACGACGGCAAGCGCCAGGCCCAGCCCGGACAGCGGAAACGCGTAGCCGAGGCCGACCAGCGACCCGGTCGCGCCGCCGGCCAGGAAGCCGCTGGCCGAGCCGGCCGACTCGGCGGCCCCGACCAGGCTGTACGCCGTGGCGCCGCGCTCGGTGGGTACGAGCACCGCGACCACGGCGGCCAGCACCGAAAGCGCGACCCCGAGCAGCACGCCGGCGACCGCCCGGACGGCCACCAGATACCAGTAGGAGTTCGACAGCGGCATCGACAGGTAGAGCACGGCGGTGATGCTCAGCGTCGCGCCGAGCGTGGTCGAGTAGCCCCAGCGGGAGACCAGCGGCTGGGTCCACCAGGCGGCGATCATCGCGGCGATGCCGGTCACGCCGAGCGCGAGACCTGCGGCCGTACCGACCTGCGGCTCGCCGCCGAGGGCGAGGATCCCGTCGGTCTGCGCGACGTACAGCGGGATCACCGGGTAGAGCAGCATGTTGCTGAAGTAGAGGACCGCGCTGAGCACGATGACCACCGGCATGCCGGGTACCTGCCACACCGCGCGCAGCGCCGGCCACAGCCCGGGACCCCACCGTCGTCGGGTGGCCGGCTCCGCCGGCAGCGGGGCGCGGGGCGGCTCGCGCACCAGTACCGTGATCAGTACGGCGGCGCCGACCAGGAACAGCGCCCCGCAGATGAACGTCGGCTGGTATCCCAGGTGGTCGACGAGGAACCCGCCGATCACCGGCCCGACCGCGTTGGTCAGGAAGATTCCCGACAGCATCGCGCCCATCCGGCGTGGTAGCTGCTCTGCCGGGGAGGTGACCGCGACCAGCGCGTACAGCGGGGCGATCACCCCGGCCAGCGCCCCGGCTGCCACCATCAGCACCAGCAGAGCGGTCGCGTTCGGTACGACGGTGATCAGCAGCACCACTCCGGCGCCGGCGAGCGTGGCGCGCAGCACCATCGCTCGCCGTCCGAAGCGGTCACCGAGCACACCCCAGATGGGCGCGGTAAGCGCCGTGGTCACCTCTTCCGTTCCCTCCAGCAAGCCGGCCCAGAATGGAACCGCCCGGGTTGGTACGCCGAGATCCCCCAGGTAAAGGGGAAGAAATGGCCAGACGACTTTGAAGCCGATCTGCGACAAGACAAGGACGAGGAATGCAACAACGAATACCTGGGTATCGTGTTGCGAGGAACGGATCAGTCGGATTCGGCGCATCCTAGAAAGTAGACACCGCACATCGGTCACCGATGCGGACTACATTCAGTGCAGCACGAACCCTGGACATACCGTACCCCCCGTGCGGTTGTGTGCCATCAACGTGGGTCGTCGATCACTTCAGCATCATCGACTACTGACTATGCACCTTTCTACCAGCCGACGCGACCGCTATCAAGGTTGATCGGCTCTTCGAAATTAGGCTGGGCACACGGTTGGAGCCGACCCGGACGTGAAGAGCTCGCAGCTCGTCGATGATCATCTCAGTGTCGAGCTCGGATCGTCACAAGCGAGGAGATACAAGCTGGCGGAAGCGACGCCGGCACTGCCCGACGGTCGAGTGCTCGCGGAAGGCGTTCACCGCCCACGCCACCGTGGTGCTGTCGGCCGAGCCGGAGCCGGTCGCGGTGCTCGGCATCGACGAGGTCCGCCGAGGCAAGGCGCGCTCGGTCCACGACGCCCAGGCCGCCTCATCGACGAGGGCGATCACCGCCAGGTCCCGTTCGGGCCACGGGTGGCGTTGCCGCTGGTCCTCCCGTGCCACCGCCGACCGGTGGCACGTCGGCTTCTGCGATCTCCCCGGCGGGCAGAGCCAGGAGACAGCGGATCGCGGCGACGTAATTCTCTCTCCCCCCGCTCCGGCACCACCACACCCGTCGCTCCGCGGCGGCACCGGCGGCGGTTTCGCGTTCGGTGAGCGGGTCCAGCAGCGGTGGCTGGGTCACCGCTGGTGGCCCGGGTCGCGCCTGGACGGGGTGTTGGTGCCGGTCAGCCGGCGGACCAGGTTCGCCGTGGACGCCCACCAGGTGCGAGACACCGCCCGGGCAGGGCGGCTCTCGTACTCGCGGACCAGGCGGCGGTGCAGCATCAACGTGCCGTTGGTCTGCCCGACCACCCACCGGCGCTTGACCGGCACGAGCCCGGCCGCCGTGTCGGACCGTTGGACCTGCTCGACGTCGATACCCCGCACCGCGCCGCGGAACGCGACGTCGACCTTGAACCCGGCGTCCACCCATGCCTTGCTCACCGTCGTCGTGTGAGCCACGACTTTGTCCAGGAGCTTCACGCCGATCGCGTGGTCGGTGACCGACGCGGCGGTGACCACCACAGCGATGATCAACCCTAGGGCGTCAACAGCAAGGCCACGTTGACGTCCCGGCACCTTCTTCGCGGCGTCCCTACCGGTCGTCGCGGCCGGCACGTCGTTGGCCGTCCGAACCGAACTGGGTGTCCAACACCACCGCAGTCGGATCCTCCGCCCGACCACCCTCCCCGCGCCTGACAGCGCAACAGATCATGAATCACCCGGTCGGTGCCGTCATCGCACCACAGGGCGAAGTAGTAGTATGTCGCGGACCTCGACAGCAGATCGTGCGGCAGGTACGCCCGCTGACAGCCCGGCCGGTTCTGGCAGAGGATCGCGTTCACGGATGCCCCGACACCGACGGATGCTTGGCCTTCCACGCCTGCAGGACCGGTCCGACCACCGCCGACCGCTCATCGGTTGGGTCACTCGGACACGCCGCCCGGCTCATACACCAAGCCAAACCTACAAAGGACATAAGTTACCGAATCACCCTCTGAGCGCTGGTCGCCGCGGGCGGCCCCGCGACATCGAGGAGGTAGCGAGCGCGGAGATCACGCCGATGACAATTCCGAACGGTTCCGGGTCAAGCCGGAGCAGGTACCGGACAACAGGGGCTACTTCACGAGGCGTTCCGACAGAGCCTGTTGTCCGAGGCGATCGGTTATCCGTTCAGGATCCGCCAGGCCAACCATTCCGTATCGGTCCGCGACACACTTCGCGGTATCCACACCACGGCGCCGCCACCCGGGTCAGGCCAAGCTGGTCACCTGCGTACGCGGCGAGTGCTCGACATCGTGGTCGACCCCACGGATTGGGTCTCCCACCTTCGGCGCATTCTACGTAGCTCTCAATGTCCACGGCCCCACTCGTTCGTCGGGCACCGCACTCCCGAACGATTCGTCCGATCGACGGTATAGTTTCGCGAACCACGAGCAGTCTCACGATTGAGGAAGTAGCGTTGACCTTGGCGAATACATCAAGCGCCTGGCTGCACCGATACTCGACAACCTCCACGGAAGCCCCGCAGTTGGTGTGCTTCCCGCATGCCGGCGGATCGGCCAGCTACTTCCACCCCGTCTCCCGAGCACTGGCCGACTCCGCCGAGGTCCTCGCCGTCCAGTATCCGGGGCGCCACGAGCGTCACCGGGAGCCCGCGCTGACCGACATCAGGGCGCTGGCCGACGCCGTCAGCGCCGAACTTCGACCCCGGACCGGACGCCGGACCATCCTGTTCGGACACAGCATGGGTGCGCTGATCGCTTTCGAGGTCGCCGTGCGGCTGGGCCGCGCCGTGCAGCATCTGGTGGTCTCCGGCCGCCGCGCACCCTCCCGGCACCGGGACGAGCGGGTGCACACGTTCGGGGACGAGGCACTCATCAGAGAACTGAACACCCTCGGCGGCACCGACCATATGCTGCTCGCCGATCCGGAGCTACGTGCCATGATCTTTCCTACGCTCCGGGCCGACTACCGGGCGGTGGAGACCTACCGACACGATGGCGGGCCGCCCCTGAACTGCCCCGTCACCGTCCTGACCGGCGACGCCGACCCAAAGGTCACGATCGACGAGGCCGAAGCATGGCGCGAGCACACGACCGGGGCCTTCGAGCTACGTGTCTTCAGCGGCGGGCACTTCTTCCTGCACCCACATGCCGCCAAGGTCACCGACCTGCTCGGCCGGACGGCCCTGGGCTCACCCGCAGCGAACCCGACGGGCAGCGCTCTGTGACGCGCGCTATGAGTACGTCGTCGTACGAGTTTCCGGCGGCCGCGGAAGGCGGCCTGGTCGGAGCCATTCGTTGATCGTGGCGATGTGCACGGTGGCCTGATAGCGGACGGCGAGTTTGTCATAGCGGGTGGCCAGGGCGGAGCCAGATGTTCGCCACTTCGGCGCCACCTCGCGCTCCCGGTCCCCGCGGATGTTCGTCAGAACGAGCGCCACTTGTTGACCATCGGGAGTCAGCGGCCAGTCTCCCCCGACACCGGCACATCCGCCGAACCCGCCGACGGCAACACATTCCGGTCAATCGCCTTCAACGCCGCGACATCGGTCTCGGCCGGCGTGCCCTTGCCCGGTTCCACCGGCTTCACCGGGACCGACTCTTCCGTCGCCCTACCCGGTCCACCGGGTGACGGTGCCGCCTGAGCAGGCACGAAATGCACCACCGAGACAGCCATCACCACCGCGGTCGCCAACGGCCCGCGCCTCGCACACCGGAACACTCGTCATGGTGGCCCACGCCTACCTCGCCGTCACCGCCGCCCACGCCAAGAAAGGGGGCTCCGAACCGGCCCGGAACGGGCTTATCCCGCTTACCCTCGGCGAGGTCCGCCGTCTCCTGGCACACCTGATCACCCGGGCCCGACCACTCGACCATACCTATCGATGGTCATCGTGGCGACGCCGCCACCAATACCGAGCCAAAGTCAGCCACTACCAGCGAAGACTCCAACTTCACCAGGTACGGCTGGAGTACTAAGACGACAGCGGCGGCCACCACACCATGATCCGGCCGTCGTCATCCCGATGGACAAGCCCATTCGACGCCGCCGACGAGCCAGCGGGGTGATCGACGAGTACCACCGAGCTGCCTAACGTGATCTTCAGAACACCAGTTCAGGGCCGTCAAACGAGTTCTGGCACGGTACAGGCGGTACACGGTTACGATCTGGAGTTCGCCCATTTGACGGGAGCGAGCTTAACGATCGTATAAGTGCTGCTTGCGGGGTTTGCCAGCGATGTGCATATTCGACTGTCGCGGTACGGGCCGGGCCGATCGATGGGTACATCCCTAAATTTTTGGTTGTCTATATTTGGCCGGAACTATTGATAGCCAGATCCAGGTTTCGGTAATGTGACCCCGGCTCCGGGCCTCGCACCTGGCAACCGGGCACAGCCGGGTCTCCCGGATCGCCAGACGGCTGGTGTTCCATTGGTATCACGTCGTCGCAGGGGGTATGCCATGACGCACTGGAACTCCGTGTTCGAAACCCGTTCATCGACCCATATCATCCAGGTCATACCACCGATTCCACCGGCCCCCCGACCGCTGCCCAGTACGACATGAACAGTGTCGACGCGGCGCCGACGCCGCAACCCGGCCGGCAACACGCATTTCAGATCCTCGGCCCCCTGACGATTGTGGACGGACACGACTCGGTCGTTCTGCCGCCATCCAAACCGACCGTTCTGCTGGCCGCCCTGCTACTCAACGTGAACAATGTCGTATACACCGAGAAACTGCGCCAGGCGGTGTGGGACGACGAACAGCCGGCCGGGGCGAGGGCCGCGCTACAAACCTGCGTACTGCGGCTCCGGCAACTTTTCGGCAAATATGGAATAGCGAATACCGCCATCGAGACCGTGGCCGGCGGCTACCGGATGGTGGCCGACGCCCGGACGCTCGATCTCGTGCACTTCCGTGAACTGGTCGAGCGGGCCGCCGATCCCGGCGAACCCGAGGAACGGTTGCAACTGCTCGACCGGGCGCTCGCCCTGTGGCACGGCCCGCTCCTGGTGAACGTACCGTCGGAGTTGCTGCGGCACGACGCCGTGCCCCGGCTGACCGAGGAACGACTACGGGCCATCGAAGCGGCCAGTGACCTACGGATGGCGCTCGGCCAGGCCGGTGCCGCACTGCCCGGGTTGTGGCACGCGGCGCGCACCTACCCCGGCCACGAACGCATCTCCGAGCAGCTCGCCGAGGCCCTCTACCGGACCGGCCGGCAGGCTGACGCGCTGGCCGAGATCCGCCGGATCAGAGAGTACCTGCGTACCGAACTGGGGGTGGATCCCGGCCGGTCACTCGGGCAACTGGAGATCGCCATCCTGCGTGGCGAGGAACTGGGTCGGCCGTCCGGTGACGATCGCCCACACGTTCTGCCGAACGGTTCCGCCGGCACCGGGTACCTCCCGTTCGTACCGCAGTTCACCGGCCGCGCGGGGGTCGGCGCGGCCATTCTCGACCAGCTCGTACCGGACCGGCCCGGACCCGGCCCGATCGTGGTGACCGGGCCGCCCGGGATCGGCAAGACCGCCCTGGCCCTGCACGTCGCGCGGCTCGCCGGGGAACGCGGCGCGGGAGTGCCGGGCCTGGTCCGCGCGACCGGGCCGGACGGTGCGCCCCGGTCCGCCGACCAGATCACGGCGGATCTGCGCGCGATGCTCGACCGGGTACGCGCGGACCGGGCGCGACGCGTCCTGGTCGTGCTCGACGACGTGGGCGGGCTGGAGCAGATACCCGCGCGCCTGCTGGAGTGGGATCCGGGACAGGCGGTGATCATCACCAGCCGGATGAGTCTGGCCGGTCTGGTGGCGCGGCACGGCGCCCGGGTGCACCGGTTGGACGTGCTCGACCCGGACGAGTCCGACGACCTCCTGCGCGCGCTGCTCGGCACCGGGCGCGCCGGGACGGAACCGACGGCGTTGCGGGCGCTCGCCGACGCCTGCGGCCACTTCCCGCTGTCCCTGCGCATCGTCGGGGCGCGGTTGCTCACCCGCCCCCGGATGCGGATCGAGGACGCGGTCTCCTGGCTCGCGCAGGACCGGATCGACCGGCTGGCCCTGCCGGACGACCCCCAGATGTCGGTTGTCCACCGGCTGCGGGGTTGGCTCGACCAGCTCGACCCGCCGCTCGTGGACGCCTTCGTCCGAGTCGGCAGCACCGCCCCGCCGGTCTTCGGGGCCGAGTCGGGGGCGGCGGTACTCGGCACCACCCCGGTCGCCGCGGAACAGCTCCTCGACCGGCTCGTCGACGCGAACCTGCTGGAAGAGGGCTCCGGTCACTACACGATGCACGAACTGCTCCGGATCTTCGCCCGCAGTGCCGCCCGCCCAGTGTGCTGAGAGAGGTGTGCCCCGTTGTCCGCGACGTACGACCGAATCGCCCAGAGCAGGCCGCGTATCCGGCGGGACCTGCTCTTCACCAGGACCCCGGACGGGGTGCTGTTCCACAACGCCGAGGGCGGCTTCGCCCTGAACTCGACCTCGGCCTACCGCTTCGCGTCCCTGCTGGTGCCGTACCTCGACGGGCGTCACCGGGTCGCCGACATCTGTGCCCCGCTCGCGCCGAGCCAGCGGGACATGGTGGTCGAGTTGGTGACCGCGCTCTACGCCCGGGACCTGGCCCGGGACGTACCGATGGAGACCGACACCGGTGCGGACCTGCCCGCCGACGTGGCGCGCCGGTTCTCCGCCCAACTCGCCTACCTCGATCACTACCGGGACGAACCGGTCGCCCGGTTCCGCCGCTTCCGTGACACCCCGGTCGCCGTGCTCGGCTCGGGACCGGTCGCCCGGTCCTGCGTACGCAGCCTGGTCCGCAACGGTGCCGCGCGGATCGGTACGTATCCGGCGGCCGACCGGGGCGTGCCCGGGTTCGACGACATCAGCGCCGAGGCACGGGAGCTGACCGGGGACGGCTCACCGGTCGAGATCCTCCTGCTGGACCCCGGTGACACCGCGCTCACCTGGGCGGACCTGACCTCGTACGAGATGGTCGTGGTGGTCGACGGAGAGAGCGCCCCCGGGCAGACGCTGCGCCTGCTCGAACCGGGGGTGCCGGCCGGCCGGACCCTGCTGCCCCTGTGGACGTTCGGCGACCGGGCCGTCGCCGGCCCGATGAGCACCGCCGGCAGCCGGGGCTGCTGGGTCTGCGCCGCACTTCGGCTCGGCGGCAACGGCGACCCGGGTGCGGCGGCCGACCTGTGGAGCGGCGCCGGCCTGCCGGTGATCGCGCCGGCACCAGGGCATCCGCCGGTCGGACCGGTCGCGGCGATGCTGGGCAACCTGCTCGGCTACGAGATCTTCCGGATCACCACCGGTGCGCTGCCGGCGGAGACCGAGGGCAAGGTGATCATCCAGAACCTGGAGTCGCTGGACGTGCTCGGCGAGGATCTGCTTCCGCACCCGGCCTGCGCACTGTGCGCCCCGGACCGGGATGAGCCGGTGCCCGTCGACCTGACCACGCCGGCACCGGCCAGTCTGTCCTCGGCGGACCTCGCGGCCGTGGTGACCGGTGAACCCGGCGTCGACGCGGCCGACCCCCAGACGGAGGCCGATACGATCCTCGCCGAACTCGATGACCGGATGGTGCTGGTCGCCCGGCACGCTGGCGTGTTCACCCGGTTCGACGACGACGCCTGGACCCAGACCCCGCTCAAGGTGAGCACGATCGAGGTCTCCCTCGGTCACACCCGACGACGCCGGATCGCGGCGTTCGACGTCCACCACGTCGCCGGGGCGCGTCGCCGCGCGCTGCACGTCGCCGCCGGGGCGTACGCGGCGCGGGCCCCGTACCGGGCGGACGGCCGCCGGCTGCCGGGACTGCCGACGGTGGACCCGGCGACACTGAGCATCGCCAGCGGTACCGGTGACGGCGCCGACGCGACAACCCGGTGGTGTCCGGCCACCTCCCTGCTCACCGGCGAACGGTGGCAGGTCCCGCTCGGCGCGGTCCGGCCACTCGGCCCGGACAACCGGGACCGGGTGTTCCTGACCGGTCCGGCGGGCGACGGGGCCGGTGGGTCGTTGACGGCGGCGGCCTGGCGTGGACTGCGTTCGGCGCTGTGTCACCTCGCCGTGCACCGGTCGATCCGGGGTCTGACCGGGCCACGGCGGGTCGCACTGGAGACCGCGGTCGGCAACCCGGAGCTGGAGTTCCTGGTCAAGTCCGCGGTCAACCTCGGCGTCGAGCTGGAACTGCTCGACCTCACCCCGGTCGGTTCGGTCGGCGCGCAGGTGCTGCTGGCGCGGCACGTGGAGCAGTCCACCGGACTCACCGAGTGGCGCGCGGCGGCCCACGCGTCCTGGTCCAGGGCGGCCGTCGACGCAATACGTGACCTGCTGGGCGCGGCGCAGTTGCGGCGGCAGTTGCCGGCCGGGCAACCGGTCGACGACGGCGACCCGCTGCTGACCGACTTCGACGCCGGCACGCTGGTGGTGAACGAGTTCGTCGCGGCCCGGACCGACGCCCACGCCGGCTGGCCGGACCTGGCCACCGCGATACGGGAGTCCGGGCACGACGCGCTCGTCGTCCCGACCACACCGGCCGACCTGCGGATCGGCGGCCTCGTCACGGCTCGGGTACTGCTCGCACGGCGGGTGGGCGGGTGAGCGCCCCGAGCCTGCCCCACCCCGGGCCATCCGTCACGGCGCCGACCGGCCCCGGGGCGGACGACCCGTGGTCGGCGGCGACCCGCGACACCCTCGCCCGGCTGGTCCGGCAGTCCCTGGCCGCCCTGCACCCGACGGCCGGACCCGGGATCGAGGTGCACACCCTCGGGGTCCGCGACGAACTCGTGGGCGAACCGAGCCCGGTCGACGAGGCCGGGACCGGACGGCCGTTCCCGGTGTTCCTCTACGGGCAGCACGCCGTACTCGGACCGGCGCCGGACGCCGTACCCGCTCGGCCCGGCTGCCCGAGTTGCCTGGCCCGGCGCTGGCAGTCGGTCCGGCCGGCGACCCTGCGCGACGCGCTGGAACTCGGCGGCGGGACCCGTGCCGTCGGCGTCTCCCCGTACCTGACCCCGTTCACCGCCGACCTGTTGGCCGCGCTGATCCACGCGGAACTCCAGCACCGCCCCGCCACGCGGCCGGCAGGGGTGCGCCACGTGGACCTGGCCACGCTGCGGGTACGCCGGCTGCCGCTGGTGCCCGACGCGGAGTGCCCGCGCTGCGGCCGGCGCACCGCCGACAGCCGGGAACGGGCGGTGCTGCGGCTGGTCGCGGCCCCGAAACGGGACCCCGGTTCGTTCCGGGTACGCGGAATCGAGGCGTACCCGCTCGACGTCGAATCGTTTGTCAACCCGGTCTGCGGCGCGCTGAGCGCCTCGGCGATCCACGACCTCTCCTCCACCTCCACCGCCGCCGTGATCGGCGCCTTCACCCTGCGCTCCGGGCCCTACCTGAGGGAGACCCTCTACGGCGGGCACACGGACAGCTACGCCACCAGCGCCAAGGTGGCAGTGCTGGAGGGCCTGGAGCGGGCCGCCGGCCTGCGGGCCCGGGGCAAGACCGCCACGCTGGTCGCGCCGCTGCGGGCACTCGGGGACGAGGCGCTCGACGCCCGTACCTGCGGCCTGTACGCGGAGGAGTTCTACCAGGCGAACCCGTACCTGACCAGGTTCACCCCGGACACCGAGGTGAGCTGGGTCTGGGGCTACTCGCTGCGCGACGAGCGCCCGATCCTGGTGCCCGAGGTGCTCGCGTACTACCACACGCCGCCGGTGCAGGCCCGGTTCGTGCAGGAGACCTCCAACGGCTGCGCGTCGGGCGGCAGTCTGGAGGAGGCCGTCTACTTCGGGCTGATGGAGGTGGTCGAACGGGACGCCTTCCTCCTCGCCTGGTACGGCCGGTCCGCACTGCCCGAGATCGAACCGCAGAGCAGTTCCCGCCCGGAGACCCGGCAGATGGTCGACCGGCTGGCGATGTACGGCTACCAGGCTCGTTTCTTCGACGCCCGGATCACCTTCCCGATCCCGGTCGTCACCGGGGTGGCGGTACGCCGCGACGGTGGCCTCGGCACGCTCTGCTTCGGCGGCGGGGCGAGTCTCGACCCGGAGGCGGCGCTGACCGCGGCGCTGTGCGAGATCGCCACCGACGCGGTGAAGCTGCGGGTACGGGCCGGCGCCGACGAGGCCCGGCTGCGTCCGATGATGGACGACTTCACCCTCGTACGCGGGCTGCACGACCACCCACTGCTGTACGGACTCCCGCCGATGGCGAGGCACGCGTCGTTCCTGCTCGACCCGGCGCCGGACCGGTCGCCGGAACCGCTGCGGGACCGGTTCGACGGGGTCCCGCCGCCGTCGGCCGACCTGCTCGACGACCTGCGCCGCTGCGTCGACGAGGTGACCACGGCGGGGTTCGACGTCATCGTGGTCGACCAGACCCTGCCGGAGCAGCGTGACCTCGGGCTGCACACGGTCAAGGTGATCGTCCCGGGTCTGGTGCCGATCGACTTCGGCTGGCAGCGGCAACGGGCACCGCTGCTGCCCCGGACGCGTACCGCCCTGCGGTTGGCCGGCCGGCGGGAACGCGACCTGCGCCCCGACGAGATCCACACCGCCCCGCACCCGTTTCCGTGACCGGCGCCGGACCCGCGACAGCGAGCGGCAGAAGAGAGAAAGGAGCCACGGTGGGCTACGCCCAGGAGTACGCCGACGCGGTGATGTGGCGCGGCCGGGTGGCGATGGAGCCGGTCGACTTCACGCCCGACTGGGGCGACGCGCCCCGCAAGGGCAGGTTCTACCCCGGCGTCGACCTGCTACCGCTGCCGGTCGGCGACGTTCCCGCGACCGCCAGCGTGCAGGACGGGCTGCACCCACCGGCCGACCGGGCCGGGCGCGGGTTCACCCTGCCGACGCTCGCCGGCATGCTGCTCGACTCGTGCGCCACCATCGGGCGCCGGCTCGGGGTGCAGGCCAACACCGACCTGGCCGCGCTACCGTCCTATCCGCACGCCAACTGGTTCCGGGGCACGGCGTCCGGCGGCGGGCTGTACCCGTGCGCCGTCCACTGGGTCTGCGGGCCGGGCGGACCGCTGACGCCCGGTGTCTACCACTACTCGGCCCAGCGGCACGCCCTCGCGCCGCTGCTGACCGGGGACGTCACCGGCGTCGTCCGAGCCGCGCTCGGCGACCTGCCGGCGGCCACCCGGACCGACCAGTTCCTCCTGCTCAGCGTGAAGATGTGGCAGAACGCCTTCAAGTACAACAGCTTCTCTTACCACGCCGTGACGATGGATGTCGGCACGGTGGTGCAGACCTGGCGGATCTGGGCGCAGGCCCAGGGCCTGCGCCTGGATCCGGTGCTCTGGTTCGACGAGGAACCGCTCAACCGGCTGCTCGGCGTGTCCGCCGAGGACGAGGGGGTCTTCGCGGTGGTGCCGCTGCGCTGGGAGACCACCGGTCCGTCCCCGGCCGGGGACGACACCCCGGCGGCGGCCCCCGACCGGCCGACCCCGGCGATCCGACACCGGGACCGGGAACGGTCGCGGCGGGTGCTGACCTTCGACGCGCCGCGCCGGATGCGCCGGGCCACCATCGGGTACGCGTCGCGCCGTCCCGCCCCGGACGCCTTGCGTCCGGCCGCCGCGCTCGCCGCCGTACCCGGTCCACGCCTGGCCCTGCCCGAGCCGCGACCGCTCACGGTGGACGTGCGGACCGCGTTGCGCCGTCGCCGCAGCAGCTTCGGGCGGTTCGAGGCGCGCGCCCCGATCGAGGCGGAGCAGTTGGCCGCGCTGCTCGCGGCGAGCGCCGGGGCCCGGTTCGACAGCGACGCGGCCGGCCCGGACACCCCACCGTTGACGAAGGTGTACGCCTTCGTCAACCACGTCCGGGACGTGCCGCCGGGCGCGTACGAGTACGAGCCGGTGTCGAACACGCTGCGGCTGGTCCGGCCGGGCCCGCCCGGCGGGTTCCTCCAGCGCAACTACTTCCTGGCCAACTACAACCTGGAGCAGGCGGCGGCGGTGCTGGTCCCGACCGTACGCACGGCGGCGGTGCTCGACGCGGTGGGCGATCGTGGCTACCACCTGGTCAACGCGACCATCGGGGCGGTGGCGCAGAACTGCTACACCGCGGCCTCGGCGGCCGGTCTCGGCTGCGGGGTCGCCCTCGGCTTCGACAACATCTCCTACGTGGAGGAGCTGGGACTGGCCGACTCCGGGGAGTACCCGCTGCTCATCATGTTGGTCGGCCACGAGCGACCGGATCCGGCCGACTTCCGCTACGAGCTTGTCTGAGCCCCGGGAGGGAGCATCGTGGTGAGCACGAGGTACGACCCGACCCTCGGCCCGCTGTTCATGCTGCGGGTGGCCGGACTACCGGTCGCCGCCGTACGTCGTCTGCGCTCGCCCGGCACCAGCGACTGGGCCGACGAGCTGGTACGCCGGGAGAACCGGCTCGCCGCCCGGGGCGCGGAGCTGAGCGAGGCGTTGCACGGGCTGGTCAAGGCGAACGACGACGAGCGGTCCCGGCGCCGCCTGCTGACCCTGCGCCGGCAGGTGTTCCACAACGTACTGCCGGCCGACCCGGCGGGTGCGGTCGAGCTGGTGGGGGCGGTCGACGACGCGGTCGCGTCCCGGCTGTCCGGGTGGCTGCGGGACCGCCGGGAACTGGCCGAGTCGCAGGACGCCGGCGCGGCGGTGCTCGCCGGCGAACTCGCCCGCAACCGGGACGAACTGCGGCGGCTGGTTGACGAATCCCGGCTGCGGCTGGGCCTGCTGGTCGCCTCGCCGGTGCTGGCCGGGCAGCTACGGGAGCTACCGGCCGGTGGCGGCGCCCGGGACAAGCGGGCCCGCCGGCTGGAGCGTTCGGTGCTGTCCTACCTCTACCGCACCGCCTGCAAGACCAGCCCGTTCAGCACCTTCACCGGTGTCGGCCTGGGCCAGTTCAGCGCCGAACCGGCGACGCCCGGCGACGGCGACCGGATCGACCTGCCGGGGGCGTGGGCGAGCCGGGTCCGGCTCAACGTGGTGGTGCTCGGCCGGCTGGTCGAACTGGTGCTGGCGGACCCGGGCCGGCGGGCCGACCTGCCGGTCGAACTCACCGCCGGCTGGCGCCACGACGACGACCGGATCCGGTACGTACGCCACTGGGTCACCGCCGGCGACGACGACGCCCCGGTCAGCTTCGACTCGATCCGTGACCGGCTGTTCTTCCTGCGTCGCAGCGGTCTGCTGGACCGGCTGATCGGCCTGTTCGCCGAGCGGCCGGTGCTGCGCTGCGGGGACGTGGTGCGGTGGTTGGCCGACGAGCACGACGCCACGCCGCAGGAGTGCGAACGCTACCTGTCCGCCCTGCTCGACCTCGGCATGTTGCAGGTGCGGTGCCTGCGCACCGACGTGCACACCCCGGATCCGCTGCGCGCGCTGCGGGAGGCGCTGCGCGACGTCGAGCGGCCCTGGTCGACGGGGTTGGCCGGGCGGCTGGGCGGGCTGATCGGTCACCTGGACCGCTACCCCGCCGCCGACGTCGAGACCCGCCGCCGGCTCCTCGCCGACCTGCGCGCCGACCTGGGCGAGATCGCCCGAGACCTCGGCGCGCCGGCCGCACCCCTGCCGCAGGCCCTGCTCTACGAGGACGTCGCGATCGGTGGCGGGCCGGCGCGGCTGGACCTGGACCGGTGGCAGCGGCTGCTCGGCCCCGGCCTGCGGGCGGTGGAGCGGATCCTGCCGGCGTTCGACCCGATCCTGGCCCATCGGCTCACCCTCAAGGGTTTCTTCGTGGCCCGGTTCGGCGTCGGCGGGCGGTGCGACGACGTACTCAAGCTGGTCGAGGACTTCCACGAGGACCTCTACCGCCAGTACGTCTCGTACACCGCGGACCGGCGGTCGTTCGACGAGCACGGCGCGTACCTGCCCGAGGAGAACTGGCTCGGGCTGCCCGGCATCACCGCCCTGGACGAGGCCCGGCAGCTGTTCGCCGGACACCTGCGTACGCTGCACGCCGGTCACCCGCCCGGCACGGACCTGCACCTCGACGACCGGGTGGTGGCCGAGGTGGCGGCCCGGTTGGACCCGCTGCGCGGACCGTTCGTCGCGCAGAGCCACTTCGTCCAACTGGTGGCGCGCGAGCCGGACCCGCTGGTGGTGCTCAACCAGTCCTACGGTGGCCTGTCGTTCCCGTTCAGCCGGTTCACCCACTGCTTCGGGCCGGACCTCGCCGAGCGGTTGCGCCGGCACGCCCGGCTGGTCGCGCCCGAGGGCGCCGTACTCGCCGAGGTGACCGGCGGGGCGGCCAGCACCAACCTCAACCTGCACGGCCGGCTGGTCGACCACGAGATCGTCAACCCCGGGGAGACCAGTTGCGTACCGCCGCAGCGGCAGATCCCGCTCGGCGACCTCACGGTCACCCACGACGTCGGCGCGGACCGGCTGGTGCTGCGTTCCCGGCGGCTGGGGCGGGAGGTGATCCCGCTCTACTTCGGCTACCTGATCCCGGTGGCGCTGCCGGAGATCGCCCGTACGCTGCTGCTGTTGTCGCCGACCTCGACCGGACATCTCGACGTGTGGGCCGGGGTACCGGCCGGGGAGGCCGACGCCGGGGTCACCACCCGCCCCCGGGTCCGGTACGGCCATGTCGTGCTGAGCCGACGCAGCTGGCACGCGTACGCGGCCGAGCTGCCGCTCCGGGTGCCGGGGACGCCGGAGCACGAGTGGTTCCTCGGCTGGCGGCGGTGGCGGTTGGCGCACGCCCTGCCCCGGCAGGTCTTCGTCACCGTCCACCAGCCCGGCGGCTCCACCGGCCGGCCGGCCAAACCGCAGTATCTCGACTTCGACAGCGTGCTCTCGCTGATGGCGTTCGAGGGACTGGTGAAGACCCGGCAGGCGCGGCTGGTCCTGCGCGAGATGCTGCCGGCCGAGGACCAGCTCCACGTCCATTCGGACCTCGGCGCGCACGTGGCGGAGCTGGCCGTACAGACGCAACGGAGGATCGGATGAGCGTACCGACCGGCGCCGGCCACCCCACCTCGCCGGGGTCGTGGCAGGCGGTTCACGTCTTCTACGCCGCGAACCCGCAGCCGCTGCTCGTCGACTGCGTCGGTCCGCTGGTCGAGGAGCTGACCAGCGACGGGCTGCTCGCCGGCCACTTCTTCATCAACTACTGGCTCGAGGGCCCGCACGTGCGGCTACGGCTGCGCCCGTCCACCCGGGACGCGACCGACGAGGTACGCGCTCGCGCGGCGGCGGCGATCGACGCGTTCCTGGCCCGGCGACCGGCGCTGTACGCGATGGGGCACGGGTTTCTCGGCGAGCTGTACAACCGGCTGTTCGAGCTGGAGTTCCGCGACGGCGCACCGGCCGAGCTGCTCGGTGCGGACGGGCAGATGCGGTTGCAACCGAACAACTCATACAGCTTCCGCCCCTACGAACCCGAGTACGGCAAGTACGGCGGTCCCGCCGGTGTGGAGCTGGCGGAGTGGCACTTCCAGCGGTCGAGCGAACTGGTCATCCACTCGATCCGGACGATGAACCTGCACCTGCGGCCAATCCTGTTCGGGGTGGCGGCGCAGCTGATGATGGTGACGGCCGGCTGTTTCCTGCCCGATCGCGCCGAACTGGTGGCGTATCTCAACCAGTACTATGCGTTCTGGCATCGGGCGTTCGCCGGTACCAACTTCATCGGGACCAGCGAATACCAGCGGATGTACGAGTCCATGGCGCCAGCACTGCGACAACGGTTCACGAACACCCTCGACGCGCTCGACAGTGGACAGCTCCACCGGCTGCCCGGGTTCCTGCGCGGCTGGGCGGAACACTGCGTCGAGCTGCGGTCGCGGGTGGGGGACCTGGCCACGCGCGGCGGTCTCCGACTCGACTCGTGGGACGCTGCCGGATCGGCGCACGTCACGGACCCGCACGCGGCGGCGCGGACACTGCTCTCGCCGTACCTGCACATGACGAACAACCGTTTCCACGTCACGATCCGGGACGAGGCGTACCTCGCGTACATGCTGGGTCGGGCCCTGGACGAGGTCGTCGGGCCGGTGGGTGCGCCGTGACCGCCGGCACGCTGCTGTCCAAGCGGCCCCGGCTGCACCCCGACGTGCTGTTGAGCCGACCGCTGCTGCGCGGACCGGCGGAAATCCACCTGGTCAAGGACCTGCGCAGCGGACGGGCGTTCGAGGTGGCCCCGCGTGAGCACTTCCTCATCGCCCGGCTGGATGGTCGGCTGAGCCTGGCCGAGATCGGCGACGAGTACGCGCGCGCCTTCGGCCGGCGCCTGGCCGAGGCGCACTGGCGGCAGTTGCTCGGCCTGCTGTACTCGCGCGGCCTGCTCGACCCGGGCGCCCCCGGCACGGGCAGCACCCCGGCCGGGTCCGGCGCGGCGGCGCCGCCGGACCCGGTGTCGCTCCCGGTGGTCGAGTGGAGCTACCGGCGGATCAGGTGGGCGCTGGCCCGCCCGGTTGTGCTGACGCTGCTCGGACTCGCGGTGGCGACCCAGGTGGTGCTCGCGGCCAACCTCGACCGGGCGGTGGCCGGGCTGGGCTGGTTCTGGGAGCACCCGCTGTGGCTGATCGCGCTGGGGCTGCTGACCTGGACCAGCGCCGCGCTGCACGAACTGGCGCACGGCATCGCGGCGCGGCACTTCGGCTGCGCCGTCACCGCGATCAGCGTGCTGACGCTGCGCTGCCGGGTCGACGGCTACCTCTACCTGCGCTCGCCGGGCGCGCAGATCACGATCGCCGGCGCGGGCGGGCTCGCCAACGGCGTACTGATGCTGCCGTTCGCCCTGACCTGGCTGGTCCTCGCGCCGACCGCGCCGGCCCGCCCGGCGCTGGCCGGCATCGTGCTGGTCGGCAGCGCGCAGTCGCTGGTCAACTTCATTCCGCTGCCGCCGCTGGACGGCTACAAGATCGTCAGTCACGCGCTCGGCGTCACCCACCTGGCCACCGGCACCCGACAGTTCCTGTGGCTGGCGGTCCGCGGCCTCGTCGGCCGGGGCACCGGGATCGGCGCCTACCCGACCGCCGCCCGGCTGCGTTACACCGCCTACGGCCTGACCGGGCTCATCCTGGCCGTGACGGCGGGCACCGCGCTGGTGCTGCTCGGCCGGGCGCTGGCCGCCGGCCGGCTCGGCGCCACCGTGGTCGTGGTCGGCTTCGCGGTGGTGGCGATGACCGTGGCCGGCTGGCTGGCCCGACCGCGCCGCGCGCCGACGGCACCCGAGGCCACCGAACCTGTCACCACCCAGAAAGGCAGGGACCAGTGAACGCAATCGACCAGACGGATACCGAGCCGGACCCGGCGATCACGCTGACCGACATCCGTAAGAGATACGGGGCCCTGGAGGCACTCTCCGGGGTCTCGCTGACGGTCCACCGTGGGGAGTTCTTCGGCCTGATCGGGCCGAACGGGGCGGGCAAGACCACCTTGATCGAGATCATCGAGGGTCTACGCGAACCAACCTCGGGCCGGGTGTCGGTGCTCGGCATACCGCCGACGCCGCGCAACGTGGCACTGTTGCCCCGGATCGGGGTGCAGACGCAGAGTTCCGCCTTCTTCGTCCGGCTCACCGCCCGGGAACACCTGGAGACCGTCGCCGCGCTGTACCGGGTGGCACCGGAGGCGGTCGACCGTACGCTCGACATGGTCGGCCTGACCGCCGCCGCGCAGACCCGGGTGAACGACATCTCCGGCGGGCAACGGCAGCGGCTCGCCATCGCCTCGGCGCTGGTGCACGACCCGGAGATCCTCTTCCTGGACGAACCCACCGCGTCGCTCGACCCGAAGGCCCGCCGGGACCTGTGGCGGGTGCTGCGCGGCCTGAAGGCCGCCGGGAAGACGATCGTCTACACCACCCACCACCTGGACGAGGCCGAGGCGCTCTGCGACCGGGTGGCGATCCTGGTGTCCGGCGCGGTCCGGGCCCTGGGCAGCCCCCGGGAACTGATCGGCGGTTCCGAGCTGCCGACCCGGGTGTCGATCCCCGCCGGCCGGATCAGCCTGGAGCGGGCGAAGGGGCTCGACGGGGCGGAGACCGTCGCCGTCGACGGCGACGAACTCGTGGTGGAGACCCGCACACCGGGCCGGGTGCTCGCGGCGCTCGGCACGACGGTGGGCCTGGACGAGGTGCAGACCCGGATGGTCACGCTGGAAGACATCTACCTGGAACTCACCGAATCGGAGGCGGCGCAGTGAGCGCGTACGGAGCACTGACCAGGGCCGCGTACAAGGCGTCGATCCGGGACGCCACCACGGTCTTCTTCACCTTCGCCTTCCCGTTGGTGTTCCTGCTCGTCTTCGGCCTCATCTTCCAGGGCCGCGAGGTCGACGACACCGGCTGGAACTACATCGACTACATCGCGCCCGGCGTGCTCTCCTGGGGGGTCGCCAACGCCGCCCTGTTCGGGATCGCGTTCACCCTGATGCAGTGGCGCAGCGACGACCTCCTCCGGCTGATCCGGATGACCCCGGCCCCGCTCTGGTCGGTGATCGCCTCCCGCTACGTGGTGGCCCAGGTGGTCGGCGTACTCCAGGCGGTGCTGTTCATCGGCGTGGCGCTGCTGCCGATCTTCGGCCTCAACCTGTCCGGACGGTGGCCGCTGGCCCTGCCGATCCTGGTCCTCGGCGTCACCGCGTTCCTCGCCCTCGGCCTGATCGTCGGCTCCCGGACCAACACACCGGAGGCGGTGGCGGCGGTCGCCAACTGCATCGTCGTACCGATGGCCTTCATCTCCGGATCGTTCTTCCCGCTCGACATGATGCCTGGCTGGCTCCAGGGCCTCTCCGAGGCGTTGCCGTTGCGTTACATCAACGACGGCATCGCGGTCGCCGTCGCCGGTCGGGGCGACATGACCGACTACGGCATCGCCTGCGCGGCACTGGTCGGCTTCACCGTCCTCTTCGGGGTGATCGGCGCCCGCACGTTCCGGTGGAGCAACCAGTCGTGACCACAATGGCCGGGAGCGTCGACCCGCAGACCGGCGAGCGGGACGGACCGCTCGCCGGGGCCGTCCGCGAACTGCGCCGGTCGCTGCTCGACCGGTACGACCGGGCCGCGCTCCCGGCCACCACCCGACCACACCCACCGGTCGTGGTGCCGCTCGGCGCGGCGAACGTGCTGGACCGGGCGGACCCGGTACGCCGGGACGCGAACGTGCACCTGACCTCCCGTACGGTGCTGGTCGGTCCGTGGGGAGGCGCCCCGGGGACGCCGGTCTGCTGTGGCCACTGCCTCGGCGTGCGCTGGCAACGCCTGCGTTCCCGGTCCGAACGTGAGGCGCTGGAAATCGGGTCCGATCCCCGGGGAGCGGTGCACTGGCCGATCCTGACCGGCTACCAGGTGGACGCCGTCTGGTCGCTCTACCTGACCGCCCTGACCGGCCCGGCGGCCGTACCCGCGCCGGGTCGGCCCACCCCGGTGCCGGACGCGGCCCTGCCCCGGGTGTCCCGGCTGGACCTCGCCACCTTGCGGGTGACCACCTATCCGCTGCTCGCCGAGCCGCTCTGCCCGAGCTGCGGTGGGCCGACCGGTCACGACGAACCGGTCCCGCCCCGGTTGGCCAGCCGGGCCAAGCCGGACCACCGGACGTACCGGGTGGCCGCACTGGACGACCTGGCGCTGCCCACCACGGCACTGGTCAACCCGGTCTGCGGGGTACTCGGCGCCGGTACCCTGGTCAACCTCACCTCACCGACCACCGCGCCGGTCACCGGCAGCGCCTTCGTCCGGGGCTACGCCGGACTGGTCGACGTCTCGTGGAGCGGGCAGGGTGACACTTTCGCGTCCAGTCACACGCTGGCGCTGCTGGAGGGGCTGGAGCGGTACGCCGGCACCCACCGCCGCCGCGCCGGCACGCCGGTGCTCGACTCGTACCGCGGCCTGGGTGAGGTGGCGCTGAATCCGGTCGACGTCGGCCTCTACCCGCCGGAGACGTACCGGACCGATCCGCTGGCCACCCCGTTCTCCGCCGACCGGGTCATCCCCTGGGTGTGGGGCCACTCGCTGCGGGACAACCGTCCGATCCTGGTGCCCCGGCGGCTGTGCCACTACAGCAGCGGTACGTCGGACGACGGCTTCGTCTTCTCCACCTCCAGCGGCTGCGCGATCGGCGGGTGTCTGGAGGAGGCAATCCTGCACGGCCTGCTCGAACTGATCGAACGGGACGCGTTCCTGCTCGGCTGGTACGGCGGCGCGCGACTCACCGAGATCGACCTGGCGTCGTGCGACAGTCCACGGATCCGCGCGATGGTCGACCGGGCCCGGTTGCACGGCTACGACGTGCGCGCCTACGACAACCGGGTCGACCTGGCGGTGCCGGTCGTCACCGGGCTGGCCGCCCGCCGGGACGACGGCCCGGGTGCGCTGTCCTTCGCCGCCGGAGCCAGCCTCGATCCGGAGACGGCGGTCGAGGCGGCGCTCGCCGAGGTGCTCACCTACATCCCGCACATGCCCCGGCAGGTCCGCCGACGCCGGGCCGAACTGGAGGCGATGGTCGACGACTACCACCTGGTGCGGCAACTGGTCGACCACTCCGGACTGTTCGGCCTGCCCCGGATGCGGGAGCACGCCGCGTCGTACCTCGACCGGGCCGACGTGGCCGCGATGCGCGACCTCTACCCGGAGGACCCGCCGGGCGTGGGAGCCGGGCGAACCGACCTGCTCGGCGACCTGCGCCACTGCCAGCACGAGCTGACACGGGCCGGTTTCGACGTGATCATGGTGGACCAGACCACACCGGAGCAGGAACGGATGGGCCTGCACAGCGTCTGCATGATCGTGCCGGGCCTGCTGCCGATCGACTTCGGCTGGTCCCGGCAACGGGCGCTGCGGATGCCCCGGCTACGCACCGCGTACCGCCGGGCGGGCTGGCGGTCGACCGACCTGACCGAGGCGGAGCTGCGGCGCGTACCGCACCCGTTCCCGTGACCGCCGCCGCCCGGATCCGCCCCAGCCGGCGGGTCGTACCGACGGAACCGGGGCGGCCGTACGGCCGTGGCCGCGACGACCGCCCCGGTGTGCCCGACCGGTCAGGCGCTGCAACTGGTGGTCGAGGTGGTGCTGCTGCACGTGCTGGTCGTGCCGGAGGAGGAGCACGAGGCCAGGATCGCCTCGGACGCGTCCGCGTAGTCCGAGATGGAGAAGGTCTCCGACTCGAGTTCGAGCAGTTCCTCGGCGAGGGACGCGAGGTCGTTCGGGGTGGACTGGTCGGTGTTGACGGACATGGCTCCTCCTGGATGCTCGGGACAGGTGGGGTACGGCGTCACCGCCACTGTCATCCCACCGGACCCCGCTCACCGGGCGACCCTCGTCCGGCTGTCAATCCGCTCACCGCCGATGTCAGCGACCAGCGGCGGTCGGCGTCGCGGCCGCATCGGGGCCGGGGAACCGGCCACGCCGGCAGGCGGCGATGACCGGGGCCCTGTCGGCGGCCGGCCGGGCCGCCCGGATACTCGCCGGCTCGGGTACGGTCACCACCGAGGCCGCCGCCCTCTATCTCGACCTGCACGCCCATCCGGAGCTCTCCGGCGCCGAGCGACGCACGGCAGGTCTGCTGGCCGCCTGGCTGGCCCGCGACGGGCTACGGGTGGTCCGCGACATCGGCGGACACGGCGTGGTCGGCGTACTGGAGAACGGGCCGGGACCGACGGTGCTGCTGCGGGCCGAACTCGACGCCCTCCCGGTGGCGGAGCAGACCGGGCTGCCGTACGCGAGCACCGTCACCGGCGTCGACCCCGACGGGCGTCCGGTGCCGGTCATGCACGCCTGTGGCCACGACCTGCACCTGTCGGCGGTGGCCGGTGCCGCCCGGCTGCTGGCCGGGGCGCGGGACCGGTGGCAGGGGACGATCCTGGTGGTCGGCCAGCCCGCCGAGGAGACCCTCGACGGCGCGCGGGCCATGCTCGACGACGGGCTCTACCAGCGCTTCGGCCCTCCCGACGTGGCGTTCGCCCAGCACACCGCACCGCTGCCGGCGGGGATGGTCGCCCACGGCACCGGTGCCATGCTGGCCGCCAGCCGGACCGTCGAGGTGATCATCCACGGTCGGGGCGGACACGCCGCGACGCCGTACCTGGCCGTCGACCCGATCGTCGCCGCCGCCGCCGTGATCCTCCGTTGCCAGGCGATCGTGGCCCAGCAGACCGTCCCCGGGGAGCAGGCGGTGGTCTCCGTCGGCTCGGTACGGGCCGGCGAGCGCGGCAACATCCTGCCGGACGAGGCCCGGCTGGGTGTCACCGTACGGGCCCTGCACCCGGCGTCGCTGGCCCGGATGTGCGCCGCCCTGGAACGGATCGTCCGCGCGGAGTGCGCCGCCTCCGGGTGCGTCGAGCCACCGGAGTTCCGGATCCTGGCCGAGTCCCCGGTAAACATCCCCGACCCGACGCTCACCACCACCGTCCGGGCAGCTCACGAGGAGTTGCTGGGGCCGGCCCGGGTGGCGACCTGGCCGCCGTCGTTGGCCACCGAGGACTTCCCGTACTTCGCGGCCGACGGGGTGGCCACGGCGTACTGGATGCTCGGCTCGGTCGGCCCACGGCAGTGGGCCGCCGCCCAGGGCGCGGACGGACAGCCGCTGCCGGCCAACCACTCGCCGAGGTTCGCCCCGCAGTTGGCGCAGACCCTGCCCACCGGGATGGCCGCGTTGGTCACCGCCGCGTTGACCCGGCTACCGCCGGGGCCCGCCGACAACCCGGGGTCGCCGGTGAGGTCAGCGGACGGTCCAGGACCGGACCGGAGTTGCCCGGAGACCGGCCGGGAGTGCCGTCGCGGCGACGAGTAGGAGGCTCCAGCCGAAGGCCCGTCGGCGCAGCCGAACTCGCCAAGCCCTCGCGTTGATCCGGAAGCGGCTCAACGCCGCAGTGCAGACGACAAGCATGGTCATGGGGGGCGACCGCCCTGTCGCGGTCGCTCGACGACGGCGAGGGCCGACCCGCCTGCCGGCGGGTCGGCCCTCGACTGTGTTCCCGGTCAGTGTGAGCGGGGGGTCACCCGCATCCGCAGCCCGTATTTCGGGGCCAGGGTGACCAGCGGCTTGAGCGCCACCTTCTGGTCGGGTTCCAGGGTGAACCGGAACCGCTGGGCGAGCGTCGCGAGGATCAGCTTCGCCTCCATCTCGGCGAAGCCCGCCCCCACGCACATCCGCTCGCCGCCGCCGAACGGCATGAACGCGTACCGGGGGATCTGGGCCTCGCGTTCCGGCGCGAACCGCTCCGGGTCGAACCGGAACGGGTCCGGGAAGTACTGCTCCAGGTGGTGCATCACGTACGGCATGATGAAGATCCCGGCACCCCGGCGGATCCGGTACCCGCCCAGCTCGACGTCCTCGACCGGGGTGCGCTTGTTCAGCGTCCAGGCCGGTGGGCAGAAGCGCAGCGCCTCCTTGAAGACCATCCCGGTGTACCGCAGCCGGGGCAGGTCCTCAGCGGTCGGCGGGCGGTCCCCCAGTACCTCGTCCAGTTCGGCGCCGAGCTTCTCGGCCACCTCAGGATTCTGGGAGAGCAGGTACCAGGCCCAGGTCAGACCGTTGGCGGTGGTCTCCTGGCCGGCGACGAAAATGGTCACCGTCTCGTCCCGGACCTGCTGGTCGGTCATGCCGGTGCCGTCGACCTCGTCCTGCGCCAGCAGGAACATCGACAGCAGGTCGCCCTTGTCCTCCCCGCTGGCCCGCCGCTCGGCGATGATCCGCATGACCGCCTCGTCGAGCACCCGGGTGCCGCGCTTGAGGAGCTGGTGCATCGGCAGGAGTAGCCATGGCGAGACGAGCATGCCGAACTTGCTGATGTTGATGGCGACGTCCTGGAGACCGGCGACCGCCCGCTGGACCTTCAGCGCCTCCTCGGCCGGCACCCCGCTGCCGAACATGGCCCGGGAGACGACGTTCAGGGTCAGCTTCATCATCTCGTGGTGCATGTCGTGCACCTCGCCCGGCCGCCAGTCCCCGATCTGGCGCAGCGAACTCTCCACCGCGATCTCGCCGTACCCGGCCATCCGGCGGTGCCGGAACGCGGGCTGCACCAGCCGCCGCTGCCGCCGGTGGTGCTCCCCGTCGCTGGTGAGCAGCCCCTTGCCCATCCACCGGCCGAGGGTCCGCAGGTCGTGCGGGTCCTTGGCGAACTTGTCCCGGCGCAGGACCAGCACGTCGTGGATGTGGTCCGGGTGGCTGAGCAGGTAGTTGCGGGTCGGTCCGATGGTGAACGACGCGACGTCGCCGTGCGTCGCGGTCTCCATCATGAACTCGACCATGCCCTTGCCGAGGCCGGGCAGGTTACCGAGGACCGGAACGCCCTTGGGTCCCGGCGGGTGCCGCTCAGCCATGACGGGCCTCCGCCGCCGTACGGCCGCCGGCGGGCACCGGGGTCGCGGCCCCGCCGCCGGTCGCCGAAGCAGCCGCCGCCGGTACGCCCCGCCGCAGCGCCACACCGATCCAGACGAACCAGACCGGGGCGGCCACCGCGCCACCGAGCACCGCCGACACCAGCACCATCGGGCCGATGCCGAACGCCACCCCGAGGGCGGCAGTGCTGGTCAGCACGCCCAGCGCGATGCCGACGTAGTTCAGCGGTCGGCTCAACAGCCGGTGCCGCAGCGCAAGGATGCTCACCACCAGGAAGAACGGGCCGAGTGCGCCGAACCGCAGCCACGTCGCCGGGTCCAGGCGCAGCAGCAGGTCGGTGGTGACGATGGCGGTACGCACCGTCGGGTCGCCGGCTGCGTACTCGCTCGCCCAGAGCGGGGTGGCGGTGACCAGGCGGAACGTCTCCACCGCGGTCACCCCGAAGGACAGGTACGCCAGGCCGGTGGTCCAACGCACCCACCCCTCGTGCCGGTCGCGGACCAGGTCGGCGATGGCGGGGATCGCCCCGAACGCGAAGATCGCGCCGAGGGCGTACCCCCAGTAGTAGAGGATCCGTGGCGTGCCGTTCTCGGCCAGCCGGGTCCACAGCTCGTGTTTGTCGTCGTGGATGAGCTGCGTCGGGTCGAGCACGAAGAACGTGGTGACCACGAGGTACGAGACACCGACCAGGATGGCGCAGGTGCCGCCGAGTCGGTGGAGCTTGAGTCGGTTTTCGTCCATAGGGGACATCTCCTCGCAGCCGCCGTCAGGCCGACGGGCGGCGGGGTTCGAGGGTCATCCGCAGCCCGTACCGGGGGCTGGTGGTGACCTGCATCTTCGCTTCGACCGGGTGGTCCGGCACCATCCGCAGCCGGTAGCGCTGGGCGATCGTCGCCAGGGTGAGTTGCGCCTCCAGTTGGGCCAGCCGGTTGCCGATGCACAGCCGTGGCCCGCCGCCGAACGGGAAGTACGCGAACCGGGGCCGGTCGGCCGACTGTTCCGGGAGGAAGCGGTCCGGGTCGAACCGGTCCGGGTCCGGCCAGAAGTCCGGGTGCCGGTGGGTCAGGTACGGGCTGATGTAGATCAGCGAACCGGCCTTGACGTGGTACCCGCCGATGGTGTCGTCGGCCGCCGCGCGCCGTTCCAGCCACGGCACCGGGTAGAGCCGCAGAGTCTCCTCGAGCACCCGGTTGGTGTACGCCAACTCCGGCACGTCGGCGACGGTGGGCAGCCGGTCGCCGAGCACCCGGTCCAGTTCCTCGTGCAGCCGCTCCTCGACCTCCGGGTTCCGGGACAACTCGTACCAGGCCCAGCTCAACTGGTTCGAGGTGGTCTCGTAGCCGCCGAGCAGCAGGGTGGCGATCTCGTCGCGCATCTGCTTGTCCGGGATGCCCTCGCCGGTCTCCTCGTCCCGCGCCTCCAGCAGCATCGACAGCAGGTCGTGGGTCTCGGTGCCCTGTTCCCGGCGCTCGTGCAGGATGCGGTAGATGATCCCGTCCAGTTCGCCGAGGGCGGCGGTGAACTCCTTGTTGCGCCGGGTCGGCACCTTCGGCGGCGGCGCGAACGGCACCATCGTCCGGTACAGACAGTAGTTGATCACCGTGTCGAGGCTGCGGGCGATCGTGGTCACCTCGTCGTCGCTGCGCAGGCCGGTGCTGAACAGCGACTTGGTGGCCACGTTCATGGACAGGTTGACCATCTCGGCGGCCACGTCCAGGGGTTCGCCCCGGTCGGCGTACGGCTGCCAGGTGTCGATCCGGTCCACCACGTCCCGGACGATGAACTCGCCGAGCTTGAGGATCCGCTGCCGGTGGAAGGCCGGCTGCATGAGCCGGCGCTGCTTCTTCCAGAAGTCCCCGTCGCTGGTGAACAGCCCCTCGCCGAAGGCCAGCTTGAGCGGCCGGTACTCGTGGGACTGCTTGTCGTAGTTGCGGCTGTTCACCTGCAGCACGTGCCGCAGGTGGTCGGGGTGGTTGACCAGGTGCACGGTGAACCCGGCGACGGTGAACCGCGCGATGTCGCCGTACTCGGTGGTGACCTGCCCGAGGAAGCCGATCAGGTCCCGCCGCAGGTCGAGCAGGCTGCCGAGGAGGAATTTGCCGCGTGGTCCCGGGGCCAGGCGACGGCCCGCCCCGGTCGGCGCGGCCGGGGTGACGCTAACCATGCCTCTCCTTCTGTCCGGTCCCGGACGCGACGCTCCGATGCGCCGCCGTCGGGGTCACCACTGGAGCAGGACCGCCTCTTGCGAGAAGCCCGGTCCCATGCCGACGACCAGGCCGTAGGTGCCCGGGTCCAGCTCGTACGACGAGAACGTCTCGTCCATCATGTACAGCACGGTCGGCCCGGAGACGTTGCCGACGGTCCGCAGGATGTGCTGGCTGAGCTTCAGGTTCTCGTCGGTGAGGTGGAATTCCTCGGCGGTGGCGGTGAGGACCTTCGGCCCACCGGGGTGGATCAGCCAGTGGCCGATCTTGTCGACGGTGAGGTCGTGGTCGGCCAGTAGCGGGTCCAGCACCGGGCGCAGGCCGGTCTTGGCCAGGCCGGGCACGTCCACGCTGAGCCGGTTGCGGAATCCGTTGTCCAGCACGTCCACCCCGGCGACGTGCAGGGTGTCGTGGAGGAACCCGGAGCGGGTGTCGACCACCCGGGGCAGCCCCGGCCGGGCGAGCGGGTGCTCGTCGCCGACCATCAGGGTCGCGGCGACCCCGTCGCCGAACAGTGCCACGGTGACGATCTGCGAGACCAGGTCGGTGTAGAAGGAACTCTCGGTCAGGTCCCGGTCGAGCGCCTCCTGGAGGTAGCCCTGGACGCCGCCCTGCCAGAAGGCGGTGCCGCCCAGTTCGCAGGTGAGCAGAATGACCGCGTCGGTGGGGTGGCCCTTGAGGTAGTCGGCCACCCGGCTGAGCCCGGCCACCCCGGCCATGCAGCCGAGACCGTTGATCGGCACCCGCTTCATGGTCGGCGCGAACTCGATCCGGTTGATCAGGATCGCGTCGACGGTCGGCACCGAGACCACCGTGGACAGCATCGAGGTGAGCTGGTGGATCTCGGTGGACGCGATGCCCGCGCTGGCCAGCAGCTTGCGGACGGTCTTCTCGCACAGGTCGGCGGCTTCCTCGACGCAGCGCGCGGCCACCTGGCTGAACGGCGGCGGGTCGAAGAAGGTGTCCAGCGGCATGGCGAAGTACCGGCCGTCGATCTGGGTGTTCTGGAAGAGGCTGTCGATGATGTCCAGGTCGATGTCGAGCCCGATGGCCTGACAGTACTTCTTCAGGGTGCTGGCGAGGGTCTGCTGGTCGTAGTAGTACGTCGGCAGACTCGTCTCGGTGGCGACGATGTACGGCATGCTGGTCCTTTCAGGAATGTGTCGGGGGTCAGGTCAGGTTCGTCGGTGTGGCGGCCGGGGTGGCCGGCCGGGCCAGGTCGACAGTGAGCCGCCGGGTGAGCGCGGCCAGCAGGTCGGCCCGCTCCCGCTGGACGAAGAAGTGGTCGCCGGGGAGCAGTTCGACGGCGAACTCCCCGGTGGTCTGGCTGCGCCAGGCGTCCAGCGACTCCTCGGACACCTTGTCGTCGCGTCGGCCGCCGAACACGGTCAGCGGCACGGACAGCGGCGACTCGGTGTGGTGGATGCGGGTCTCCACCATGGCGAAGTCCGCCCGGATCACCGGCAGGTACAGCGCGATCGCCTCCGGGTCACGCAGCATCTCCTCCGGGGTGCCGTCCATCGCCCGCAGCTTCTCGATCAGCTTCGCTTCGGGCAGCCGGTGCAGCGGCGGCTCCGGGTCCGGCACGTGCGGGGCCCGCGCCGCCGACACGTACAGGTGTGCCGGACCGGGCAGCCCTTCCCGACGCAGGTACCGGACCAGTTCGAAGGCGATCAGGCCGCCCATGCTGTGCCCGAACACCGCGTACGGGCGGTCGAGGTGCCCGCGCAGCACGGTGCCGAGCGTGGCGGCCAGCTCGGACATCCGGGTGAACGCGGGTTCCCGGTGCCGCTGCTCCCGGCCGGGGAGCTGGATCGGGCACACGTCGACCCCGTCGGGGAGGCTGTCGGCCCAGCCCCGGAAGAGGGCGGCGCTGCCCCCGGCGTACGGCAGGCAGAACAGCCGCAGCCGGGCCGTCGGGTCGGCGGCGCGCTGGCCCAGCCAGTCGGCCGGATCCATGCTGACGTCGGCGGTGGCTGGCCGGGACCGGCGGGCCACGATCCGCCGTGGCACCCGCACCGGCACGTCGTCCGAGGGCGACTCCGAGGCAGCGGGCGGCGTGGCCTCCGGGGTGCCGCCGTCGGCCTGGTCGAGGACGTGCGCGACGATCCGGGCGACCGAGATGCCGGACAGGAACTCCTGCGGGGTGATCTGCGTGCCGTACATCACCCGCAGCCGGTTACGCAGCTCGAAGACCATCAGCGAGTTCAGGCCCAGCCCGAGCAGCGCCTGGTCCACGTCGAGCTGCCGGGGTTGCAGGCCGAGCACCGCCGCGATCTGCTCGCGCAGGTACCCGGTGAGCACCGCCTGCCGCTGGTCGGCGGGGACGGTCAGCAGCGCCTTGAGGCTGGTCGGCGCGGCGGCCGGCACCGTCATCCCGGTTGCTGTCGGCAGGACGGCCGGGGCGCCGAGTTCGGACCGCAGTGGCCCGACGACCTGCGCAGGGGCCGACGCCGGGTCGGCGACCGGGGCCGCGCCCCGGGTCACGCGCAGTCCGGTCAGCTCGGCGACCACCCGCAGGTCGGGGTCGAGCAGGCGGACGTCGCCGGTGAGGCTGTCGTCGTCGACCTCCCGGAGCGTGACGTGCGCCCACAACTCGCCGGTCGCCGGCCGTAGCACGCGCAGCCGGGCGATCTCGGCGACCCGGTGCGCGGCGGAAGCAACGGCCGGGTCCGGCGCGATCACCGGGAGCAGGTCGGCGACGCCGTGCAGCAGCCGCCAGTCCAGCGGCGACCCGTCCGTCGAGGCCGCCACGGTCAGCGACGCCAGCAGTTCGCCGTCGCCGCGCCACAGCCCACGTACGGTGTCCGCGCCCGCGCCGCCGGCCAGTCCGGCCGCCGCCCGGCTCGCCCGGTACGCCGCACCGGGGATCTCGGTGGCGCAGCGCTGCCGTACCGCGTCGGGCGCCTCCCGGGGCGGCACGACCGGCCGCCCGGCGGGGGCGGCCCGCAGGCTGCCCTGGACGTGCCCGGTCCACGGCCCGGTGTCGTCGCCGGCGGGGCGGCTGTGCACCTGCCACCGGGCGCTCCCGTCCCGCAGCCCGGTCGTGGCCACCTGGACGACGCTCCCCCGGCTGGACGGGACGGCCGGGCCGGCGACGGTCACGTCGGTGAGCACCACCGCCGGCGACCCGGTGAGCGTGCTGGCGGCGGTCAGCGCCAGGTCGAGGTGTACGGCGGCGGGCAGGTCCGGCTCGCCGGCCAGCCCTGGCCGGGACACCCGGTCGACGGGGAGTTCCCAGAAGTGTTCGCTGCCGGGCACGGCCGCCCGCAGGTAGCGCTGCGTCGACACCGCCGTGCTGGGAGCCGGGCCGGCCGGGTCGAACTCCAGCCAGCAGCGCTGCCGCTGCCACGGGTACGCGGGCAGCCGCAGCACCGTCCGGTCGACCGGGTGCTGACGACGGAAGTCGACCCGCCGACCGAGCGCCCAGAGCGCGCCGAGGGTGCCGAGCAGTACGGTCCGCTCGTCCTCGTCGCGGCGCAACGACGGCAGCGCGACCACGGTGGCGTCCGCGTGCCGGGCGCACTGCTCCACCGAGGGGAGCAGGATCGGGTGCGGGCTGATCTCGATGACCGCCGTCGGCGCGGCCGTCACGAGCTGCCCCAGCACCGTGGCGAACAGCACTGGTTCACGCAGGTTGTCGGCCCAGTACTCGGCGGTGAACTCCCGGCCGTCGGTGGGCTGCCCGGTCACCGTGGAGTGGATCGGCACCGACGACGCGCGGGGGCGCACCGGCCGCAGTTCGGCGAGCAGGTCCGCGCGGAGTTCGTCCACCTGCGGGCTGTGCGAGGCGAAGTCCACCCGCACCTGCCGGCAGAACACGTCCTGCTCGGTGAGCGTCTTCAGCACGGTCTCGATGGCGGTGGTGGCCCCGGACAGCACGGTGGAGGTGGGGCTGTTGCTCACCGCGATGGCTAGCTGGTCCTCCAGGCCGGCGATGGCCGCCCGCGCCTCGGCCAGCGGCAGCTCCACCACGGCCATCGTGCCCCGGCCCCGGATGCGCCGCACCAGGGCGCTGCGCCGGCAGATCACCCGGGCCGCGTCGTCGAGGGTGAGCGTTCCGGCGACGTGGGCCGCCGCGACCTCGCCCATCGAGTGCCCGACCACCGCGTCCGGGACGATGCCCCAGGAGCGCCACAGCGCGGCCAGGGCCACCTGCACCGCCCAGGTCATCGGCTGCACCACGTCGATCTCGGCGAGCTGCGAGGACGCCTCGTCGGCGCGCAGCTCGTCCAGGAGCGACCAGGTGACGTACGGGCGCATCGCCGCCGCGCACTCCTCGATCGCCTGCCGGAACACCGGTTCGGTGTCGAGCAGCCGCCGCCCCATGCCGACCCACTGGCCGCCCTGCCCGGGGAACACGAACACCAGCCGGCGGCGGACGTGCTGCGACCGGTCGCCGCCGGTCATGCCGGGCCGGACCGCGCCGTCGCGGTACGCGCCGAGCCGGTCGACCAGTTCGGCCCGCGAGGCGAAGGCGACCGCCAACCGGTCGTCGAGGTGGGTGCGGCGCAGGCTCGCCGTGTAGCAGAGGTCGTCCAGGTCGACGCCCGGGTCGGCGACCAGTTCCCGGTACGCCCCAGCCAGGTCCCGCAGCGCGCCCGGGTCGTGCGCGGACAGCGGCAGCAGCCGACCCCGGTCCGCCGGCCCGGCCGCAGGCGGGGTGTCGGCCGGCGGTGGGGGTTCCTCCACGACCATGTGCACGTTGGTGCCGCCGAAGCTGAGCGAGGTCACCCCGGCCAGCAGCGGCCCCTCGTACGGCCACGGGCCGGACCGGTCCTGCACCCGCAGCCGGTAGTCGTCGAACGGGATGTGCGGGTTGCCCTCGGTGTAGTGCAGGCTCGCCGGGAGCTGGCGGTGTTTCATCGCCAGCACCACCTTGAGCAGCCCGGCAAGGCCGCCGACCATCTGCAGGTGCCCGATGTTGGTCTTGACCGAGCCGATCATCAGGGGCCGGTCGGCGGGGCGGCGCGACCCGAGGATCGTGCCGAGCGCCTGCGCCTCGATCGGGTCACCGAGGATCGTGCCGGTGCCGTGCGCCTCGACGTACTGCACCGCCGCCGGGTCGACGCCGGACCGCTCGTACGCCTCGCGGAGCATCGCCTCCTGGGAGAGCCGGCTCGGCGCGGTCAGGCCGTTGCTGCGGCCGTCCTGCACGACGGCGCTGCCACGCAGCAGCGCGTGGATCGGGTCGCCGTCGGCCAGCGCCTGGGACAGCGTCTTGAGCACCACCGCGGCCACGCCCTCGCCGAGCACGATGCCGTCACCCTGGGCGTCGAACGCCTTGCAGCGACCGTCCGGGGCCATCACGCCCAGCTTGGTGAACCAGACGAACCCCTCCGGCTTGAGGAAGAGACCCGCCCCGCCGGCGAGGGCCATCGTGCAGTCGCCGCTGCGCAGGCTCTCGCAGGCCTGGTGCACGGCCAGCAGCGACGACGAGCAGACCGCGTCCATCGTGTAGCTGGGGCCACGCAGGTCGTACACGTAGGACACCCGGTTCGCCACGATCGACCCGAACGACCCGGTGGCCGTGTAGACGTTGGCCAGGTCCGGGTTGTTGAAGTTGAGCCAGCCGTACTCGCTGTGCGCCAGTCCGATGAACACGCCGGTGCGGCTGCCCTGCAACTGGGCGCGTACCTGCCCGGCGTCGTCGAACGCCTCCTGGACGACCTCCAGCATCAGCCGCTGCTGCGGGTCCATGTTCGCCGCCTCCCACGGCGAGATCCCGAAGTAGGCAGGGTCGAAGCCGTCGATCCCGTCGAGGAAGCCGCCCCAGCGGGTGCTCATCTTCCCGGGCGTCTCCGGGTCCGGGTCGTAGTACGCGTCCACGTCCCACCGGTCGGTGGGCATCTCCCGGATGACATCCTCGCCGTCGCGCAGCAGGTGCCAGAACGATTCCGGGTCGTTGGCGCCGCCGGGCAGGCGACAGCCTATCCCGATCACCGCGATCGGCTCGTGTCTGGCCCGTTCCACCTCGTCGAGTTGGGCACGTAGTTCCCGGATGCCCAGCAACGCCCGTTGCAGCGGGGTCAGGTTCGGGGCGGGGCTCTCACTCATGGCGGTCCCATTTCCGTGTTTCGGAGAGTTCCTGTTCCAGCAGTGCCTCGACCTCGGCGTCGGAGAGCTGGCCGATCTCCGCCAGCCAGGTGTCCCGGTCCCCGGCGACGGCCGGTGCCGTCCGGGCCGCGGTCGCCTGCGCCGCGGGCGAAGCCGGAGCCGGCTTCGCCTCGGTCGGCTGGAGGTCCCCGGCGACGAAGTCGGCCAGCGCCTCGACGGTCGGGTAGTCGAACAGCACGGTCGCCGGCAGTGACCGGTCGACGCTGAGACTGAGCGCGTTGCGCAGTTCCACCGCCATCAGCGAGTCCAGGCCGAGCTCGTTCAGCGGACGTCGGGTGTCGAGGGTGTGCGCGGCCGCCAGACCGAGCACCCGCGCCGCCAACTCCCGGATGTGCGCCACGATCAGGTCGGTTCGGTCGTCCGGGGCGGCTTCCGCCAGGAGGGTCAGCAGCGCCCGGTGGTCGCTGCCGCCGCCGGTCGGCCCGCCGCCCGGCCCGGCCACCGCGTCGGCCAGGTCGTCCAGCAGCGGCGGGCGCAGCCCGGTCGGGTACTGCCGCAGGTAGGCGCCCCACTCGACGGCCACCACCCCGACCTGCGCCCGGTCGTCGGCGGCCAGCAGCGCGGCCAGCTCGGCCATGCCCTGCTCCGGTTCGAGCAGGCCCATGCCGCGTAGCGCCCACTGCCGGTCGCCCCGGTCGTCCACGGACGCGGCCATGCCCGCGCCACGCCACGGACCCCAGTTGACGCTCAACCCGGGCAGGCCCTGCCTGCGGCGTTCGGCGGCGAGCAGGTCCAGGAAGGCGTTGCCGGCCGCGTAGTTGCCCTGCCCGGCCGAGCCGAGCAGCGACGCCACCGACGAGAAGAGCGCGAAGAAGTCCAGGTCGAGGCCCTGGGTGGCGCGGTGCAGGTGCCACGCCCCGGCCAGCTTCGGACCGAGCACCCGGGCGAACCGGGACCACTCCTGCTGGAGCAGCACCCCGTCGTCGAGCACCCCGGCCGCGTGCACCACGCCGCGCAGCGGCGGCAGGGACGCGCTGATCTCGTCGACGACCCGGGCCACGTCGTCCGCGCGGGCGATGTCGGCCCGGACCACCTCCACCCGGGCCCCGGCCTCGCGCAGCGCCTCGACCGCCGGCCGGGTGGCGTCGGTGACGCCACTGCGGCCCACCAGCACCAACGTCCCGGCCCCCCGGGCGACCAGCCAGCGCGCCACGTGCAGGCCCAACCCGCCCAGGCCACCCGTGATCAGGTACGTCCCGTCGGCCCGGACCAGGTCGGCGGCGTCGCCTGCCATGGGGTCGGTGTGGCTGACGACGACCTTGCCGACGTGCCGGGCCTGCGCCATGTACCGGAACGCGTCGACCGCCCGGGGGAGCGGGAAGACCCGCCGGGGCAGCGGACGCAGCGTCCCCGTCTCGAACCGGCGCATCAGCTCAGCCAGCAGGACGCGCACCGTCCCCGGCTCGTCCCGGGAGAGTTCCACCAGGTCGAAGGCGGTGTAGGTGATGTCGTCCCGGAACGCGGCCACCTGTCCGGCGGACCAGATCTCCCGTTTGCCGATCTCCACGAACCGGCCACCGGGGCGGAGCAGCCGCAGGCTCTCCACGATGAAGTCCCCGGTCAGCGAGTTGAGGACGACGTCCACGCCGGCCCCGCCCGTCTGTTCGCGGATCTGGGCGGCGAAGTCGAGCGTGCGGGAGTGGAACACGTGCCGGACCCCGAGCCCGGTCAGCACCGGCCACTTGCGGGGGCTCGCCGTCGCGTAGACCTCGGCGCCGACCGCCCGGGCGAGCTGCACGGCGGCCAGGCCCACCCCGCCGGCCGCCGCGTGCACCAGCACCCGGTCCCCCGGGGCGAGCCGGGCGATGTGCTCCAGCGCGTACAACGCGGTCAGGAAGGTCACCGGGATCGTCGCCCCGTCCGCGTCCCCGACCACCGCCGGCAACGGCGCGACCAGGTCGGCGTCCACCGTGACGAAGCTGCCGAAGCTCGCCGGGGCCAGGGCGACCACCCGGTCCCCCACCGCCAGGCCGGACACGTCCGCGCCGACTCCGACCACCTCGCCGACACACTCCAGGCCCAGCGGGCCCGCCTCACCCGGGTACATGCCGAGCGCGTTGAGCACGTCCCGGAAGTTCAGGCCGGTGGCCCGGACCCGCAACTCCACCTGGCCGGCGGCCGGGGCGCGGCGGGCCACCGGCCGGAGCACCAGTTGGTCCAGCACACCCGGGGCGCCGACCTCCAGCCGGAACGACTCGACGCCAGGCCGGGTCAGGTGCCGCCGGTCGTCGTCCGCGCACCGGCCCAGCCGGGCCACGTGCCGATTCTCGGCGCGCAGCGCGACCTGGTCGTCGCGTCCACCGGCGTGCAGCTCGGCGACCAGCGACGCCGCGTCGTCCCCGGTCCCGGCCGGGTCCAGGTCGATACGGGTGCAGCGCAGCTCCGGGTGCTCCAGCGCCACCGTGCCCGCCAGGCCCCACAGCGGTGCCTGACCGAGCGCGTACGGCCCGGCCGGCTCGCCGACCGGCTGCGCTCCCCGGGTCACCAGGTACGTGCGGGGCGGCTGGTTCCGGGTGGCCAGCGCCCGGACCAGGTGCAGGACGCTGCCGAGGACGACCCGCTGGGCGTCCTGGAGGACAGCCGGGTCCGCGTCCGGGTCGGCGGGCACGTCCAGCGCCCACAGGTGCAGCACCCCACGCCAGCCGTCGCCGGGTGTCTCGTCGAGCAGCCGGGTCAGGTCCTCCGGGCGGTCCGGGTCGATCCGGTACCCGTCCGGTCCCGCCCCGTACTGCTGTCCCTGGTGAACGAACGTGCAGGTGTGGCCCCCGGCGGTCAGCGACGCCGCGACCTCCTGCCCGAGCCCGCCCTGGTCGGCGAAGACCAGCCAGCGTCCCGGTGCGACCTGGTCACCGCCTGCCTCGACCGGGCCGACGACCGGCCAGGTGATCTCGTAGCGCAGCCCGTCGGCGCCGGCGCTCGCCGGACGCACCGCAGCCGGGTCCACGTGACGCAGTCGCAGTCCGCGCAGCTCCACCACGGTCCGCCCGGCCGAGTCCACCACCAGCACGTCGCCCATTACGTCGGACGCGGTGTCCCGGGTCCACGCGTACGCGCGCAGTTCGTGCTGGTCGGCGGGCGTTGCCGTCCGAAGCTGCTCCACCCGGAACGGGACGTGGATCGCCAGCCCGTCCGCCGGCTGCGGCCGGGTCAGCCCCAGCAGTTGGAAGCACGCGTCCAGCAGGCCCGGGTGCACCGGGTACGGCACCGACCGGTCGAGCTGCTCCGGGACCCGGATCACGCTGGTCGCCACGCCGTCGCCGGTGTGCACGTCGGTCAGCCAGCGGAAGCTCGGGCCGAGGTCGAGGCCGGCGTCGGTGACCCGCCGGTAGAACGCGTCCAGGTCGGCCAGGGGCCGGTCGCAGCGCGCCCCCAGCTCCGCCAGGTCGGCCGGCGGCTCCGCCGGGTGGGCGTCGGCGTCCAGCCCGGCCGTGGCGTACTCGGTCCAGGCCCCGTCGTCGAAGGTGACCAGCCGCAGGGTCGCGTCTTCCGAGGTCAGGACGGTCTGCACGGTGCGCTCGCCCGACTCGGGGAGCAGCAGCGGCTGGGCGAAGAGGACATCCCGCAGCCCCGCCGTCGTGGCGCCCGCCTCACCGGCCGCCGCCAGCAGCATGGCCACGTGGTGGGCGCCGGGTACCACCACCTGGTCGTGCAGCCGGTGCTCGGCCAGGAGCGGATGGTCGGTCACGCCCAGCGTGGCCTCGAAGACCGTGTCCCGCAGCGACGGCGTACGCAGCCGCTGCCCGAGCAGCCGGTGGTCCCCCGACCGTCGCCGGCTCCGTACTCCCGGCGTCGGTGCCGCCCAGTAACGCTGGCGTTGGAACGGGTAGGTGGGCAGGTCGACCGAGGCGGTCGACAACCCGCCGGTGACAGACTTCCAGTCCAGGTCCACGCCCTGGGTGTAAAGGGTGGCGACGGCGGTCAGCATCTGCTGCCAGTCGTCCCGGTTCCGCCGCAGCGACGGCACCCACGCCACACCGGTGTCGTCGGTTACCGACTGCCTGGCGGCGGCCAGCAGCACCGGGTGCGGGCCGATCTCCTGCACCACCGTGCAGCCCTGACCGACGACGGTCGCCGCCCCGTCGGCGAACCGCACCGGCGCCAGCACGTGGTCGACCCAGTAGCCGGGCTTGCTGATCTCCTGGCCGGCGACACCACCGGTCACGTTGGACACGACGGTGCGCTTGGCCGACTTGAAGGCGACCGTCTCGGCGACCTTCCGGAACGCCGGCACCATCGGTGCCATCAACGGCGAATGGAACGCGTGCGACACGTGCAGGGCGGTCGTCTTCACCCCGTCGGCGGCGGCCTTCTCCCGTACCACTGCCACCGCGTCGGCCGGGCCGGCGACCACGGTCTCGACCGGGCTGTTCACCGCCGCGACGACGGCGTCGGTACCGGCGAGAAGGGACGTCACCTTCTCGGCCGGCAGGGACACCGCCAGCATCGCCCCACCAGCGGGAAGCGCCTGCATCAGCCGGCCCCGCGCCGCGACCAGCCGGAGTCCGTCCTCCAGCGAGAACACCCCCGCCACGCACGCCGCCACCAGTTCACCGACGCTGTGACCGGCAACCACCTCCGGCTCCACGCCCCAGTGCCGCCACAGCGTCGCCAACGCCCACTCGACGGCGAACAGCGCCGGCTGGGTGAACCCGGTCTGGTCCAGGAGTTCCTGGGTAACCTCGTCCGTGCCTGGAAACAGCACCTCCAGCAGCGGTCGGTCCAGCTCGCCGGCCAGCAGCTCGGCACAGCGGTCGAGTTCAGCGCGGAACACCGGCTCCGACTCGTACAGCGCACCGGCCATGCCCACCGACTGGGCACCCTGACCGGTGAACAGCCACGCCAGCCGGGGCCGGCTGCCGGTGGCGACCACCCCGTGGGCCACCGACCGGTGCTCTTCACCGGCCAACCAACCCCGCAACCGTGCTGCCGCCTCCGCGGCGTCCGAGGCCACCACCGCTAGACGGTGCGGGAAGTGACTCCGCGACACCCCCGCCGCCGCACACACCGACCCGAGCGACGGCCCACCCTCCAACAGGTCTGCGTACCGCTGCGCGACGACACGCAACGCCACGCCGCCCCGCGCCGACAACGGCAGGACGTGTACGTCGCGCGTCAGCGCGATGTCGGGGGCCTCCGCCGCCGGCGCCTCGGCCACGATCACGTGGGCGTTCGTCCCGCTCATGCCGAACGAGCTGAGGCCGGCCACTCTCGGCTTCTCGCCGCGCAGCCAGGGCGTGGGTGCGATGGGCACCTGGACGGGCAGCTCCGCCCAGTCGATGTGCGGGTTCGGCGTACGCAGGTGCAGGTGCGGCGGCAACTGCTCGTGCCGCAACGCCAGCACCAGCTTGATCAGGCCGGCCATCCCGGCCGCCGCCTCCAGGTGCCCGATGTTCGTCTTCACCGAACCGACCAGCACCGGACGATCCGCGGGCCGGTCCCGGCCGAGGACGGCGGCGAGCGCGCGTACCTCGATCGGGTCACCGAGGGAGGTGCCGGTGCCGTGTGCCTCGACGTAGTCGACATCGGCAGGTGAGATCGCCGCGTCGGCCAGCGCCGTCCGGATCAGCTCCTGCTGGGCGAGGCCGTTCGGCACCGTGAGGCCACCGCTCGGGCCGTCGTGGTTGACCGCCGTACCGCGAACCACCGCGAGCACCCGGTCACCGTCGCGCTGCGCGTCCGACAGCCGCTTCAACACGACGACCCCGCAACCCTCACCACGGCCGTAACCGTCGGCGGCGGCGTCGAACGTCTTGCACCGGCCATCGACGGCCAGGGCGCGCATCTTCGACAGGGTGATGAACGCGTCCGGGGCGAGCATGGCGTTGACCCCGCCGACCAGCGCGAGGTTGCTTTCGCCCGTGCGGAGGCTGCGCGCGGCCAGGTGCAGCGCGACCAGCGACGACGAGCACGCGGTGGTCACCGCCATACTCGGCCCCTGGAGCCCCAGCAGGTACGACAACCGGCCAGCCGGGAAGCTCAGGTCGTTGCCGGTGCCGGCGTACAGGTCGAGCTGGCCGGGGTCACCCGCACCGGTCTGCAACTGGAGGTAGTCGTTGGTCATGATGCCGACGTAGACCCCGGTCGGCGTGCCGACGAGCCGGTCCGGCACCTGACCGGCGTGCTCCAGGGCCTCCCAGGCGACCTCCAGGAGCATGCGCTGCTGCGGGTCGAGGCTGGCCGCCTCCCGGGGTGCGATGCCGAAGAAGGCCGGGTCGAACTGGTCGACGCCGTCCACGAAGTGGCCCTCGCGGGGGTACATCTTGCCCGGGCGGTCCGGGTCAGGATCGTGGTAGTCGGCCAGGTCCCAGCGTTCGCGTGGCACCTCGGCGGCGGCGTCCACGCCGTCGCGCAGCACCCGCCAGAAGGACGACAGGTTGTCGCCACCGCCGGGAAAGCGGCAGCTCGCCCCGATGATCGCGATCGGCTCGTGCTGCGCCCGCCGCACCTCGTCGAGTTCGGCCTCCAGCTCCTCGATGGCGACGAACGCGCGCAGGAGCGCGGACTGCTGCTGCTCGGCCCGCGTCGAGTCCTCGGTCACTTCCTTCTCCGCTCAGCGAGGGCGGCGAGTTTCTTCGCCAGCAGGTCTTCCAGGTCGTTCTCGGAGAGGTCCTTGAGTCGGTCCATCGCGTCCGTACGGGCGGCCGGCTCTTCCGGTTCCGCCTCCTCCGGGCCGCTCACGTCCAGGACCAGGACGTCCTGGGCGAGGTAGGTGGTGAGCGCCTCGACGGTCGGGTACTCGAACACCACCGTCGACGGCAGGGGCTTGCCGAGCTGGCTCTGCAGGGTGTTCTTCAGCTCGATCGCCATCAACGAGTCGAGGCCGATCTCGAAGAACTTCTGCCTCGGTTCCAGGTGGTACGTGGCCGGCAGGCCGAGCACCGCGACCACCTGCCCGCGGACGTGCTGCCGGAGCAGGTCGAGGCGGTCCTGCGGCGCGGCCGCCGCGAGCCGTTCGGCCAGTCGTGGCCCCGGCGTGGTCACGGCCGCCCGCCGCTCCCCGGCGCGCGCCGTCCGGGCCAGCTCCCGCAGCAGCGCCGGTTCGTCCCCGGGCGGGAACCGCCGCAGGTACGTCGACCAGGTGACCGGCAGGACACCGACCTGGACCGGGTCGGCGTGCAGGATCTGCTCCAGCACCTCGATGCCCTGCTCGGGGGTGATACCGCCGATGCCAAGGGCGGCCCAGCGTCCCTCGCTCTGGCCTGCCCGCGCCGCCATCCCGGCCTCGGTCCACGGCCCCCAGTTGACGCTCACCGCCGGCAGGCCCAGTGACCTGCGGTGGTGCGCCAGCCCGTCGAGGAACGCGTTCGCGGCGGCGTAGTTGGCCTGCCCGGTGGAGCCCAGCAGCGAGGCCGCCGAGGAGAACAGCACGAAGAAGTCGAGCGGCAGGTCGCGGGTGGCCTGGTGCAGGTTCCACCCGCCCGCGACCTTGGGGGCCAGCACCCGGACGAAGTTCTCCCACGGCTGCTGGAGCAGCACCCCGTCGTCGAGGACACCGGCGGCGTGCACCACGCCGCGCAGCGGCCGGTCGGCCGGGATCGCCGTAAGCAGGCGGGTCACGTCGTCGGCGCGCGTCACGTCGGCCTGGGCCACCGTGACGGCGGCACCCGCCCGCCGCAGGTCGTCGAGGACCGTCGCGGTCGCGCCGGTCGGCTCCCGCCGACCGACCAGGATCAGATGCCCGGCACCACGCGCCACCAGCCAGCGCGCGACCGCCAGGCCCAGCGCACCGAGGCCCCCGGTGATCAGGTACGTCCCGTCGCCGGCCACGGTCACCGCCGGGTCTCCGGCCGGAACGGTCCGCTGCGGCACGAGCCGGGCGGCCAGCCGCTCTCCCCCGCGTACGGCGATCCGGTCGCCGGTCGGCGGTGCGAGCAGTTCCCCAACCAGTGCGGCGGCGGCCTCGGTGTCGGTGGCTGCCGGATCGAGGTCCACCTGTCCGCCCCACAGTTCGGGGTGCTCCAGTTCGACCACATTGCCCAGGCCCCAGAGCGGGGTCTGCGCCACGGCCACCGTTGCCTGGCCGGCCGGGAAGGCACCCCGCGTGACCAGGTGCAGCCGCGCCGCAGTCCCGCCCGCCACGGCGGCCAGTCCCCGGAGCAGGTGCAGCGCGGCCCGCAACGTCCGCGCCTGGGCGACGTCGAGGCCGGCCAGTTCCGGCTCGCCGTCGGCCGGGATCGCCCCCCACAGCAGCACGGCACCCCGGAACGGAATGTCCCGGTCGGCGGCCACGGTACGGAGCAGGCTCGTGACCTGGGTGGGGTCGGCCGGATCGACCTGCCAGGTGTGCTCGCCGACCGCCTCCTGGGACAGGCCGGGGTGCACGACGACCACCTGGTGTCCCCTCGCCCGCAGCGCGGCGGCCACGGCCGTGCCGACACCGTTCCGGTCGGCGCAGAGCAGCCAGCGTCCGGGGCCTTCCGCAGGGGCGGACGCCGCGGGCTGCGGCTGCCACGCGATCTCGTGCAGGAGGCCCGTCGCCTGGGACTGGCCGGCGCGCAGCAGCGCGGACCGTTCGGCTCGCTTGAGGTGCAGCCCCCGGGACTCGGCCACCACCTGACCGTCGTCGTCGATCAGTCGGACGTCGGCGGTGAGCGTCTCGTCGTTCGGGTCGCTGCCGGGACGCAGTCGGGCGTGTCCCCACAGCGGACGGTCGGCGGGATGAGCCCGGTGCAGCCGGAACCGGTCCAGCCCGAGCGGCACGTAGACGGCGAACTCCCGGCCGGCGGTGGGCAACGTCGCGCCGACGATCTGGAAGCTGGCGTCGATCAGGCCGGGGTGCAGCACGTACCGGTCCTGACGGTCCGTGTCCTCGACGGCGCGCATCCGGCACAGAGCTTCGCCGTCCCGCCGCCAGATCCGGCTCTGCCAGCGGAACCCGGCATCGAGTTCGAGCCCGTCCCGCCAACCGCTGTCGTAGAACCAGTCGACGTAGTCCGGGTCGGCGGTGCACCGCTCCTGGACGACGGCGGGCGTCTCGTGTGGCGTACCGCTCTCGTCGTCAGCCGGGCGCAGGGTGGCGGTGGCGTGGGTCGTCCAGGTCGGGTCGTCGGTGCTGCGGCTGACCAACTGGATCGGCGCCCCGTCGTCGGTGGCGGTCCCGATGACCACCTGCACCACTCGGGCCTGACCGTCGGCCAGCAGCATCGGCTGCGGGAAGACCACGTCCGCGATCGCGGTCGCGGTGCCCTGGCTGTCGGTGGCAGCGGCCAGCATCGTCAGGTGGTGGGCACCGGGCACCACGATCTGGTCGTAGATGCGGTGCTCGGTGAGCAGCGGATGGGATGCCGGGGCCAACGTGGTCTCGAAGACGGTGCCGGCGAGCGCGGGCGAGGTGAGGTTCCGTCCGAGCAGCGGATGCGTGCCGCCCTCGGCGGGCGGGTTCGCGTTCTGCCGAGGAGCGACGGATGCCCAGTAACGCTGGCGCTGGAAGGGGTAGGTCGGCAGGTCGACCGAGGCGGTCGACACACCGCCGGTGACCGCCGTCCAGTCCAGGTCCACGCCCTGGGCGTAAAGGGTGGCGACGGCGGTCAGCATCTGCTGCCAGTCGTCCCGGTTCCGCCGCAGCGACGGCACCCACACCACGTTGGTGTCGTCCTCGACGGACTGCCTGGCGGCGGCCAGCAACACCGGGTGCGGGCCGATCTCCTGCACCACCGTGCAGCCCTGACCGACGACGGTCGCCGCCCCGTCGGCGAACCGCACCGGAGCCAACACGTGATCGACCCAGTAGCCGGGCTTGCTGATCTCCTGGCCGGCGACACCACCGGTCACGTTGGACACGACGGTGCGCTTGGCCGACTTGAAGGCGACCGTCTCGGCGACCTTCCGGAACGCCGGCACCATCGACGCCATCAACGGCGAATGGAACGCGTGCGACACGTGCAGGGCGGTCGTCTTCACCCCGTCGGCGGCGGCCTTCTCCCGTACCACTGCCACCGCGTCGGCCGGGCCGGCGACCACGGTCTCGACCGGGCTGTTCACCGCCGCCACCACGACGTCGGTACCGGCGAGAAGGGACGTCACCTTCTCGGCCGGCAGGGACACCGCCAACATCGCCCCGCCCGCCGGCAACGCCTGCATCAGACGACCACGTGCCGCCACCAACCGGAGTCCGTCCTCCAGCGAGAACACCCCCGCCACACACGCCGCCACCAGTTCACCGACGCTGTGACCGGCAACCACCTCCGGCTCCACACCCCAGTGCCGCCACAGCTTCCCCAACGCCCACTCCACCGCGAACAGCACCGGCTGGGTGAACCCCGTCTGGTTCAGGAGGTCCTGGGCGACGTCGCCTTCGCCTTGGAACAACACCTCCAACAACGGCCGGTCCAGCTCACCGGCCAGCAACTCCGCGCACCGGTCGAGTTCCGCGCGGAACACCGGCTCCGACTCGTACAGACCCCGGGCCATGCCCACCGACTGGGCACCCTGACCCGTGAACAGCCACCCGATTCGCGGCCGGCGACCGGCCTCGACCACACCGTGGGTTGTCGACCGGTGCTCGTCGCCGGCCAACCAGCCGCGCAGACGCGTCGCCGCCTCGGCGGCGTCCGACGCCACCACCGCTAGACGGTGCGGGAAGTGACTCCGCGACACCCCCGCCGCCGCACACACCAACCCGAACGACGCCCCGCCCTCCAACAGGTCTGCGTACCGCTGCGCGAGGACACGCAACGCCGCACCGTCCCGCGCCGAGAGTGGGAGGACGTGCACCGGACGTGTCGGCGCGGCGGCCGGGGCCTCCGCTGCTGGTGCCTCGGCCACGATCACGTGGGCGTTCGTCCCGCTCATGCCGAACGAACTCACCCCGGCGATCCGGGGCCGCTCGTTCCGGGGCCACGGCCGCCCGTCGGCGGTCACCTCGACCGGCAGCTTCTCCCAGTCGATGTGCGGGTTCGGCGTACGCAAGTGCAGGTGCGGCGGAATCGTCTCCTGCTGCAGCGCCAGCACGAGCTTGATCAGACCGGCTATCCCGGCAGCCGCCTCCAGGTGACCGATGTTCGTCTTGACCGAACCGACCAGCACCGGACGATCGGGCGCGCGTCCCTCACCGAGCGCGGCGGCCAGCGCGTCGATCTCGATCGGGTCACCCAGGGAGGTGCCCGTACCGTGGGCTTCGACGTAGTCGATGTCGGCCGGGGTGACGCCCGCGTCGGTGAGGGCGGTGCGGATCAGTTCCTGCTGCGCGAGCCCGTTCGGCACGGTCAGCCCGGAACTCGGCCCGTCATGGTTCACCGCCGAACCCCGGATCACCGCCAGAACCCGATCACCGTCACGCCGCGCGTCCGACAACCGCTTCAACACCACAACCCCGCAACCCTCACCACGGCCGTAACCATCAGCGGAGGCATCGAAGGTCTTACACCGACCATCCGGCGACAACGCCTTGGTGCGGGACAGGTAGATCGTGCCCTCGGGGGTCAGGACCAGGTGCACGCCACCGGCAAGGGCGAGGTTCGACTCGCCGGACCGCAGGCTGCGACACGCCAGGTGCACGGCGACCAGCGACGACGAACACGCCGTGTCGACGGCCAGGCTCGGCCCCTGCAACCCGAGCAGGTACGACAGCCGCCCTGCGGCGACGCTGAACGCGTTGCCCGTGCCGGTGTACGCGTCCATGGTGGCCGGGTCGGCGGAACGGAGCATCAGGGAGTAGTCGTCGGTGCCGATGCCGACGAACACCCCGGTGCGGCTGCCCACCAGTCGGGCCGGGACCTGACCGGCGTGCTCCAACGCCTCCCACGCCACCTCCAACAACAACCGCTGCTGCGGATCCAAACTCACCGCCTCACGAGGCGACACCCCAAAGAACCCCGCATCAAAACCATCCACCCCAGACACAAAATGACCCCACCGCGTATACATCCGACCCGCCACATCCGGATCACCATCAAAAAACTCATCCACATCCCACCGATCCCCCGGCACCACACCAACACCCTCACCACCAGCCGCCAACAACTCCCAGAACCCACCCGGACCCACAACCCCACCCGGAAAACGACAACCCACACCCACCACCGCGATCGGTTCGGGTGCGGAACGCTTCGCTGCGTCGAGACGCTTCTGGAGGTCGAGGACCAGGAGCGCGAGGCGCTTGGGCGGCAGGTTGGCCAGCCGCTCGTGGAGGTCGCTCATGATGCCTGTCCTTCTACGCCTGAACTGTCTGCGAACATGCGGTCGATCTCGTCGTCGGACATCTGCTCGAGGTTGTCGAGCAGGGCACCCAGCTCGTCGTCCTCGGGTTCCGCCGTCTGCGGTGGGGCCCCGCTCCGGCCAGCGTCCGGCGCACCGAAGATCGCCTGTTGGAGGTAGCCGACGACGGCGTCGATGGTCGGATAGTTGAAGAGCAGCGTGGCGGGTAGCTCGTACTCGAAGGCGGCCTGGACACGGTTCTTGAACTCCAGCGCCATCAGCGAGTCCAGACCGAGGTCGAAGAGCCCCTTCTGCGGGTCGAGCGACGCCTCGTCGAGCATGAGGATCTTCTCGAGTTCCCGGGTCACGTAGTCGGTCAGCGCGGTCCGGCGGCTCGCGTCCGGCAGGGCCGCGTACTGCGTACGCAGGCGGGGGGCGGTCGTCGTGTCGGCCGATGCCCCGGCGACCGCCGGCTCCCGCCGGACGACCTCCGCCAGCAGGGGACGTTCCGCGCCGAGCGGGTACCGCTCGGCGTACCGGGACCAGTCGACCGGCAGGACGCCGACCTGGGTCACCCCGCGCGCCATGATCCGTTCGAGCACCCGGATGCCCTGCTCCGGTGGAATGATGCCGATGCCCCGCTCGGTCCAGCGCTGCTGGTCGCGGTCGGTGAGGCTGGCGGCCATGCCGGAGTCGCCCCACGCACCCCAGTTGACGCTGACCGCCGGCAGCCCGGAGGCACACCGGTGGTGGGCGAGCACGTCGAGGAAGGCGTTCGCCGCCGCGTAGTTGCCCTGGCCCGGCGCACCGAGCAGGGAGGCGATCGAGGAGAACAGGACGAAGTGGTCCAGGGGCAGGTCCCGGGTGAGGGTGTGCAGATGCCACGCCCCGTCGACCTTCGGCGCGAACACCCGCGCGAACCGTTCCCAGCTCTGCTGGTGCAGCACGCCGTCGTCGAGCACGCCGGCCGCGTGGAAGACGCTCCGCAGTGGCGGCATGGTGGTGCCGATCTCGTCGAGGACGCGTCGTACGTCGTCCGCGTCGCCGACGTCGCCGCGCATCACCCGTACGTCGGCACCCTGTGCGGTGAGGTTTCGCAGCGTCTCCACGGTGGCCTCGGACGGCGGGCGGCGGCCGACCAGGACGACGTGTCGGGCACCCCGGTCCACCAGCCACCGGGCGACGAGCAGGCCGAGCGCACCAAGGCCACCAGTGACCAGGTGGGTACCCTCTGCCGTGATCTGCACGGGGCTGGCGGGCAGGGTGGCGGCAGCTCGGGTGACCCGGGCGACGCGGCTGCGGCCGTCGCGCCACGCGAGTTGGTGCTCGCCGCTGGCCGACCGGACAGTCCGCACGATGGTGGCCGCCGGGTCGCCGGCTTGGGGGTCGAGGTCGATCAGGCCGCCCCACAGGGTGGGGTGTTCCAGGCCGACGACGCTGCCCAGCCCCCAGACCGGGGCCTGGTGCGGAGTGCCGGGCGTGGTGGTGCCGCCGACCGGCTGGCCGCCTCGGGTGACGACCCGGATCTTCGGCGGTTCCGCCAGTTCGAGTGGTGCCAGTGCCTGCACGAGGTGCAGCAGACCGGCGCAGTCACGCAGGTGGGCGGCGTGCAGCGCATCGGGGGCCGCGGCGGTGTGGTCAAGGCTCCAGAGGTGCACGATGCCGGTGAGGCCGCCGCCCACCTCCGCGAGAAGCTGGCGGAAGTGGTCCGGCTGGTCGGGCGTGACCTGCCACTCGTCGTCGGCGAGGGCGGCGTACGAGTCTCCGGCGCGAACCAGATGGCAGCGGGCGCCCTCGGCACGCAGCAGCGCGGCGACGGACTCGGCGACGCCGCCGGCGTCCGCGAGGAGCAGCCAGTTGCCCGGGTCGGCGTCGGCGGCTGCCTCAGGCAGGTCGTACGGTCGCCAGCTCAGCTCGTACAGCCAGTCGGCCTGCGGGTCGGTGTGGCCCGGGGAGATCTGGGCGAGGCGGGACGTGTCGACCCAGTACCGCTTTCGCTGGAACGGGTACGTGGGCAGGTCGACCGAGGCGGTCGACACACCACCGGTGACAGACTTCCAGTCCAGGTCGACACCCTGGGCGTAGAGGGCCGCGACGGCGGTCAGCATCTGCTGCCAGTCGTCCCGGTTCCGCCGCAGCGACGGCGCCCACACCACGTTGGTGTCGTCCTCGACGGACTGCCTGGCGGCGGCCAGCAACACCGGGTGCGGGCCGATCTCCTGCACCACCGTGCAGCCCTGACCGACGACGGTCGCCGCCCCGTCGGCGAACCGCACCGGAGCCAACACGTGGTCGACCCAGTAGCCGGCGGACGCGATGCTCCGGTCCGCGACCTGACCGGTCACGTTCGACACCACGGTCCGCTTGGCCGGATGGAAGGCCACCGTCTCGGCGATCTGCCGGAACGCCGGCACCATCAACGCCATCAACGGCGAATGGAACGCATGCGACACGTGCAGGGCCGTGGTCCTCACCCCGTCGGTAGAGAGCCGGTCGGCCAACATCTCCGCTGCCTCGACCGGACCGGCCACCACCGTCTCGACCGGGCTGTTCACCGCCGCCACGACGAGATCGGTACCCGCCAGCAGCGGGACCACCCGCTCCTCGGGCAACGCCACCGCCAGCATCGCCCCGCCCGCCGGCAACGCCTGCATCAGACGACCCCGTGCCGCCACCAACCGGAGTCCGTCCTCCAGCGAGAACACCCCCGCCACACACGCCGCCACCAGTTCACCGACGCTGTGACCGGCAACCACCTCCGGCTCCACACCCCAGTGCCGCCACAGCTTCCCCAACGCCCACTCCACCGCGAACAGCACCGGCTGGGTGAACCCCGTCTGGTCCAGGAGATCCTGGGCGGCCTCGTCCGCGCCCGGGAACAGCACGGTTAACAACGGCCGGTCCAGCTCACCGGCCAGCAGCTCCGCGCACCGGTCGAGTTCCGCGCGGAACACCGGCTCCGACTCGTAGAGGGTGCGTGCCATGCCCACCGACTGGGCACCCTGGCCCGTGAACAGCCACCCGATTCGCGGCCGGCGACCGGCCTCGACCACACCGTGGGTCACCGACCGGTGCGCGTCGCCCGTTAGCCAACCCCGCAACCGCGTCGCCGCCTCGACCGCGTCCGATGCCACCACCGCTACCCGGTGCGGGAAGTGGCTCCGCGACACGGCCGCCGCCGCACACACCAACCCGAACGACACTCCCCCAGGGGCCTCCAACAGATCCACGTACCGCTGGGCGAGGGCGCGCAACGCCGCGTCGTCCCGCGCCGACAACGGCAGGACGTGTACGCCCCGGGACGGCAACGGCGCTTCCACCGCGTCCAGAACGGGTGCCTCGGCCACGATCACGTGGGCGTTCGTCCCGCTCATGCCGAACGAACTCACCCCGGCGATCCGGGGCCGCTCGCTGCGGGGCCAGGCGGTCGGGGCGACCGGGATCTCGGCCGGGATCGTGTCGAGGGCGATCCGGGGGTTGACGGTGTGGAAGTGGAGCTGCGGCGGTAGTTGCTCCTGCTGTAGCGCCAGCACCGACTTGATCAGGCCGGCCACTCCGGCCGCCGCCTCCAGGTGGCCGATGTTGGCCTTGACCGAGCCGAGTCGCAGTGGCCGGTCCGGGGTACGGCGGTCACCGAGCACGCTGCCCAGGGCGGCCACCTCGATCGGGTCGCCGAGGGGCGTACCGGTGCCGTGCGCCTCGACGTAGTCGACGTCGGTGGGCGAGATGCCGGCATCGGCCAGCGCGGTACGGATCAGTTCCTGCTGCGCCAGACCGTTCGGCACGGTCAGCCCGGAACTCGGCCCGTCATGGTTCACCGCCGAACCCCGGATCACCGCCAGAACCCGATCACCGTCACGCCGCGCGTCCGACAACCGCTTCAACACCACAACCCCGCAACCCTCACCACGGCCGTAACCATCAGCGGAGGCATCGAAGGTCTTACACCGACCATCCGGCGACAACGCCTTGGCCCGGGACAGGAAGATGTACGACTCCGGGATGATCATGAGGTTGACGCCGCCGGCGAGGGCGAGGTCGGACTCCCCGGAGCGCAGGCTGCGACAGGCCAGGTGCACGGCGACCAGCGACGACGAACAGGCCGTGTCGACCATGAGGCTCGGCCCCTGCAAGCCGAGCAGGTACGACAGCCGGCCGGCCACGGCGCTGCCGATGCCCCCGGTGCCGTAGTAGGTGTCGATGATCGTGGGATCGGCGAGCTTGAGCTGGAGTTGCATGTACTCGTTGCTGATCAGCCCGACGAACACCCCGGTGCGGCTGCCCACCAGTCGGGCCGGGACCTGACCGGCGTGCTCCAACGCCTCCCACGCCACCTCCAACAACAACCGCTGCTGCGGATCCAAACTCACCGCCTCACGAGGCGACACCCCAAAGAACCCCGCATCAAAACCATCCACCCCAGACACAAAATGACCCCACCGCGTATACATCCGACCCGCCACATCCGGATCACCATCAAAAAACTCATCCACATCCCACCGATCCCCCGGCACCACACCAACACCCTCACCACCAGCCGCCAACAACTCCCAGAACCCACCCGGACCCACAACCCCACCCGGAAAACGACAACCCACACCCACCACCGCGATCGGTTCGCTTGTCGGCCGAGGTGCGGCGTGCTGGCCGAGGGCAAGCAGGGCCTGCTTGACCGGGGAGAGCCCAGTCGGGTCGCCGAGGTGCCGGCGGAGCAGGGTGAGGGCCTCGTCCTCGGAGAGTGCGGCCAGCGCGTCGGCGGTGGGCAGGTCCCCGCCGGCGGCGCGGCGGGGCGGCTCCAGGGTCTCGATCCGGAAGACCTCGCGGGCGAGGTAGTCGCTGAGCGCGGCGACCGAGGCGTACTGGAAGACGACGGTCAGCGGCAGTGAGTGCGTGTCGCCGAGGGCCCGCTGGAGCCGGTTCTGGAGGTCGACGGCCATCAGGGAGGTCATGCCGAGGGCGAAGAAGCCCTGCCGGGGGTCGACCGGACTGTCGTCCTCGGTGCCGAGGGTGGCGGCGACCAGGTCGTTGACCGCGTCGGCGATCCGGGCCCGCCGCTCGGCGGGGGGTGCCGCGACGATCTCACGGACCAGGGCGGGCACCTCGGGCGTCCGGTCGGCGCGGGCGGCGGGACGGGACTCGATCCAGTAGCGCTTGCGCTGGAACGGGTAGGTGGGCAGGACGATCCGGGTCGGCGCCGCAGCGGGGGTCGCCGGGTCGGTGCCCTTCACGTACGCCTCGGCCTGCCCGCCGGGATCACTGCCCGGCGCGTCCCCGGCGGTACCCGGGTCGGACGGCCCGGTCGGGTCGGCCACGCCGTGCCGGACGGCGGGCTGGTCGGCGCCGGCGAGCCAGTCGGCCAGCCGGTCGGCGGCGGTGGCCCGGTCCGGGGCGAGGACGGCGAGCCGGTGCGCGAAGTGGGTCCGACCGGTGGCGGCGGTCGCGCAGACGGCGGCCAGGTCGGGGGCGTCCGGGGCGCGGAGCAGGGTGACGTACCGCTCGGCGAGGGCACGCAGCGCCGGGGCGGTCCGGGCGGAGAGCGGCAGCAGCAGCGGGGTGGAAGCGTCGGCCGCAGCAGGGACCGCAGGCTGCGGCGCTTCGGCGACGACGAGGTGGACGTTCACGCCGCCGAGGCCGAAGGAGTTGACCCCGGCGAGTCGGGTCCGGTCGCCGGCAGGCCAGGGCAGCGGCGTGTCGGGCAGCACGAACGGCGCGTCGGCCAGTCCGGTCTGCGGGTTGAGCGTGGTGAGGTGCAGGTGCGGGGGGATGGTGCCGTGCCGCAGGGCGAGGACCACCTTGATCAGGCTGGCGACGCCGGCGGCCAGTTCCAGGTGGCCGACGTTGGTCTTGACCGAGCCGAGCGCGCACGGCTGGTCGGGGTCGCGGTCGACGCCGAAGACGCGGGTGAGGGCGGTCGCCTCGACCACGTCGGCCAGTGGGGTGCCGACGCCGTGCGCCTCGATCAGGTCGACCTGCCCGGGGGTGACGCCGGCGTCCCGCAGGGCCCGCCGGACGACCGCCTCCTGGGCGTGGGCGTCGGGGGCGGTCAGCGCCTCCCCGCGTCCGTTCTGGTTCATGGCCGAGCCGCGGATCACGGCCAGGATCGGGTCGCCGTCGCGCTGGGCGTCGGCGAGTCGCTTGAGGACGACCATCCCGGCGCCCTCGCCGCGTACGTACCCGTCGGCGGCGGCGTCGAAGCTCTTGCACCGCCCGTCGGCGGCCATCATCCAGGTCTGGGAGAGCCCGATGGTGGCCTTGGGCGAGAGCATGAGGTTGACGCCGCCGGCGAGCGCCACCTGGGTGTCGCCGGCGCGCAGGCTCTGGCAGGCGAGGTGCACGGCGACCAGGGACGACGAGCAGCCGGTGTCCAGCGCCAGGCTCGGCCCCCGCAGGTCCAGCAGGTACGACAGCCGGTTCACGGCGACGCTGAGGGCGTTGCCGGTGACGAAGTAGGCGTTGAGGTTGGCCGGGTCGTCGAAGGCGACCGAGGCGTAGTCGTCGGTGCCGATGCCGACGAACACCCCGGTCGCGCTGCCGGCGAGCCGGGCCGGGACGATGCCGGCCCGTTCCAGCGCCTCCCAGGTGACCTCGAGGAGCATCCGGTGCTGCGGGTCCATGCTGGCCGCCTCGCCGGGTGAGATGCCGAAGAAGTGCGGGTCGAACCGGTCCACGTCGTCGACGAAGCCGCCCCAGCGGGTGTTGGCTCTGCCCGGCTCGGCGAGGTCGGGGTCGTAGAGGGCAGCCGCGTCCCACCGGTCCGCCGGGACCTCGGTGATCGCGTCCCCGCCGTCGACGAGCAGACGCCAGAACGCGTCGGCGTCGGGCGCGCCGGGGAACCGGCAGCTCAGACCGACGACGGCGATCGGCTCAGCGGCGGGCCGGGACGACAGTCGATCGTCGTCCCGGCGGCTGCGCTCCAGTGCCATGGGGGCTCGAACCCTTCCTCGGGAGATGAGGCCTACTGCTCCTGCTTGACCTTCAGGAACAGGTCGACGAGTTCGTCGACGTTCTTGAGGTTGGCCAGTTCGGTGCGGGGCACCCGGATCTTGAGTTCGCGCATCGACGCCGAGACGATCTCGACGATGTCGAGGCTGCCGAGCCCGAAGTCCTTCATCGACTTGGTGGTGTCGACGGGCTGGTCGTCCAAGCCCTCGGCGTTGAGCTGGATGTGCTTGGTCACCACGTCCACGACCTGCTGACGGTCCATCTTGGGGTGTCTCCTTGTTCTGATCGGTGGTGCTGGTCAGGTGAGGTAGGTCTCGGCGACGATCTCCGCAACCTCGGGTCGGCCGAAGCAGACCCGGTGCATCAGGTGCTCGCGGGACATCGCCGCGCGCAGCAGTTGGCGTCGGGGCTGGGCCAGGGTCTCCTTGGTCAGCTCCAGCACGTGCCGGGGTTTCTCGGCGATGCGCTGGGCGAACTCCAACGCGGTGGGGAACACCTCGTCGGCCGGGACGACGGCGTTGAAGAAGCCACGGCCGTCGAGGTCGCCGCCCCGGTAGTAGCGGGCGGTCAGGGTCAGCTCGGCGGCGGTGGCGGCCCCGACGGCGGCCGGTAGCAGCGCGGTGGTGCCCATCGCCGGGGTGAAGCCCATCCGGGCGAAGTTCATGGCGTACCGGCGGTTGCGGGCGGCCACCACGAGGTCGCAGCAGAGCGCCAGCACCAGCCCGCCGCCGACGGCGTGCCCCTCGAGGGCGCCGACGATCGGCACCGGGAAGTCCAGCATCGGCCGGGACAGCAGCAGGTCCTTGACGTGCAGGGCACCGGAGAGCACCCGTTGCAGGGCCTCCATGGTCGCCCCGGCGCAGAACACCTCCGGCCGGCCGCGCAGGATCAGCACCTTGAGCTGCGGGTCCTGGGCGAGTTGGGCCAGGGCGGCCAACAGCTCGTCGCAGAGCCGGTCGCTGAGGCGGTTGTCGTGCTCGGCGTCGTCGAGGGTCAGCTCGGCGACGCCGGGCTCGACCTCACGTACCCGAATGACTTGGAACATCCGTCCGCCCTCGGTAGCGTGCGAACCACGGCGGGGCGAAGCCCTCGCCGAACGACGTGACCCCCGCCAGGACGTCCGGCCGGGCCAGCCAGCCGGTGAACTGGTCGAGGCCGATCTCGATCTGCTGGTCGAGGTCGGCGGCGCTGAGCCGGTCGTAGTAGCGCTTGGTCTCGGCGAGCGCCTGCGGCGCGGACCGGAAGATCCGCTGGAGCTGGGCGCGCAGCGCCGTGCCGACGCCATCGGTGACCAGTTCGTCGACCAGGCCCCAGGTGTGCGCCTCGGCGGCCGGGATGCCCCGGGTGCTCAGGGTCATCGCCCGGAGGCGGGCCGGGCCGGTGCGCAGCAGCAGGAACGGCACGATGGTCGCCGGCACCAGGCCGACGATCGGCTCGGAGAGCATGAACCGCGCGGCCGGGGTGGCGAGCACCAGGTCGCAGGCGGCGAGCAGGCCGACGCCGCCGCCCATGGCCTCGCCGTCGGCGACCGCGATCACCGGTACCCGGGCCCGCCGGATCCGGGCCAGGCAGGCCGGGAGCCGGCGGAGCTGGTCGCGGTCCGGGAGCCGGCCGTGGACGAAGAACGCCTCCAGGTCGAGCCCACGGCAGAACGTCGGCCCCTCGGCGGCGACCACCATCGCCCGGCAGTCCGGGTCGGCGTCCACGGCGTCGAGCGCCGCCGTCAGCCCGTCGATCAGGTCGAAATTGATCGCGTTGCCGTTGGCGGGGGCGGCCAGCGTCACGAAGCAGACGCCGTCGGCGATCTCGGTGCGTACCGCGCGGTCCATTCCGTCAGCTCCAGCGGTAGTGACGGTGGTAGTCGCGGACGGCCTCCAGGACCAGCAGGTGCTCTCCCTCGTAGCGCTGGGCGTACAGGTCGCCGACGTCCTGGGTCAGCGGCTGGTAGGTGCGTTCGTCGATGTTCGTCTCGCAGGCCTTCTCGATCTGCTCGTACTGTGCGACGGAGAGCCGGACCCGGGAGTCGAGGTGCGCGTCCAGGTCGAGGCCGCGCACGTATCCGGTGGCGTCCGGTCCGACCAGTCCGCTGTAGAACTCGGCCTGGCAGCCGGAGCCGTACGCGAAGACCGAGAGCCGATCCCCGGCGGCCAGGTCGGTGGCGGTGTGCAGCATGCCGAGCAGGCAGATGAAGGTGGACGCTCCGTACGCGCTGCCGATCCGCCGGGCGAAGTGGGTGCTGGCGGCGACCCGGTCCCGCCAGCTCGCCTCGATGGCGGCCTTGTCGGTGACGCCGAGCCGGTTGAGCAGGGTCTTGTGCGCGACCTTGGTCATCCCCGGGAACGGGGCGTGATAGATGTTCTTCCGGAAGTACGACTCGAAGTCGACCTCGCCGACGATCGCCTCGTACCGCTCGTAGGTCTCCTCCAGCGCGTCCAGGTAGGAGTAGAAGCTGGTCGTGCCGGTGATGATCTCGGTACGCGAGTTGGGGCGCAGCGCGTCGGACAACTCGTTGGTCCAGTAGCCGGCCTTCTCCAGTTCCAGCTCGAACACGGCCGGCTCGGCGCTGACCAGCATGGCGACCGCGCTGCCGCCGGCCATCAGCTCACCGAGGTCGTCGTCCTCGGTCTGCACGTGGTTGCGGGTGCGGCTCAGGTCACTGTTGATGACCAGGGCCTTCTTGCCGGGGCGGACGTTCGACGCGACCCAGGAAGCGGCGACGCGCAGCGCGGCCGTGCCGCCGTAGCACATGTGCTTGACCTCGAAGTTGCGGCTGTGCGCGGGCAGCCGGCAGAACCGCTGCACCCAGGTGGAGATGGGCTTGCCGAAGTCCACCGCCGATTCGGTGGCCACCACGACCAGTTCGATCTGCGCACGGTCATCGTCGGTGAGGAGCCGTTCGGTGGCGTTGACGGCCAGGGTGACCGGGTCCTCGTACGGCGGGACGATGGCCCGCGACTCGTACGGGACCATCTGGCGGCGTTCCAGCTCGGTGAGGGAGCCGCCGCGCGCCGAGGCGAGGTCGGCGATCGTCAGGTACGCCCGACCGCCGTACAGGTTCAACTTCTCGATGCCTACCCGCATGGGAGTTCTCCTAGCTCAGGTATGTCTGGTCGAGCAGCGCGGCGCTGCCGGGCTGGGTGAAGCAGATCCGGTTCATCAGCGGCTCGCGGGCGATGGCCTCCTGGAGGGCGTGGCGCTTGGGCAGCGCGAGCGTCTCCTTCAGCAGTTCCAGCACGTAGCGCGGCTTCTCGGCGATCTGCTCGGCCAGGTCGGTGGCGTGGGCGAGCACCTCGTCGCCGGGTACGACCGCGTTGAACAGCCGCCGGTCGGCCAGCTCCCGACCCTTGTAGTACTTCCCGGTGAAGATCATCTCGGCGGCGACGTGGTGACCGACGGCGGCCGGCAGCAGCACCGACAGGCCCATCGCCGGGGTGAAGCCCATGCTGGCGGAGTTGACCGCGTAGCGGCGGTTCGCGGCGGCGACGGTCAGATCGCAGCACAGCGCCAGGGCCAGGCCACCGCCGACCGCGTGCCCCTCGAGGGCGCCGATCACCGGCACCGGGAAGCCCAGCAGCCGGTCGGCGAGGGCGAGCAGCCGGCGCTCGTCGTACACGCCGCTGGCCATCTCCCGGAGCATCTGGAGAGTGCCGCCGGCGCACCAGATCTCCGGGGTGCCGGTGACCAGGAGGACCTTGACCGACTCGTCGCCAGCGAGCTTGTCGAGGGCGGCGAACAGCTGGTCGACCAGCTCGTAGCTGAGCCGGTTCTCCCGGGTCGGGTCGCAGATGGCGAGCTGGACGATGCCCGAGTCGAGTCGGGTCACCGCCAGAACCGGATCGTGGTGGGTCACCTCGGGTCCTCCGTCGGCCGGCGGTACTGGGCGAGTTGTTCCGGGTCCAGCCAGCAGCGCCGCCGCTGGAACGGGTAGGTGGGCAGGTCCACCGGGGCGTGCGCGCCGCCGCCGAAGGCGGTCCAGTCCACCTCGACGCCGTCGGTGTGCAGGGTGGCGGCACTGGCGGTGAGGGTCTCCCAGTTGCCTACCTCCGGGTCCAGCGACCGCAGCCACCGGCCGGTCCCCCGGGGCAGGCAGCGTTTGCCCATCTCGATCAGGGTGTCCTTCGGGCCCATCTCCAGGAACGTGTCGTAGCCCTCGGCGGCGAGCGCCCGGGTGGCGTCCAGGAAGCGGACCGGCTCGCGGAGCTGATGACGCCAGTACGCGGCGTCGTGGCAGATCCCGGAGCGCAGCATGGTCGCCTGGTAGGTGGACATGAACGGGATGCGCGGCTCGCCGTACTCCTGCCCGGCGATGGCCTTCTCGAACTCGTCGAGGATCGGCTCCAGCAGCGGCGAGTGGGAGGCGTAGGACACCCGCAGCGGGCGGGTGAGCACGAAGTCCTCCTCCAGCCGTTCCAGCACCGCCTGCACGGCGGTCCTCTCGCCGGAGATGACGGTGTGCTCGGGGCCGTTGACGGCCGCCACGGCGACCCGGCCGGCGTACCCGTCCAGCAGCGCGGTGACGTCCTGCGCCGAGGCGGAGCAGGCGGCCATCATGCCGGTCGGCGGGAGCGTGCGGGTGAGCCGGCCGCGTTCCACGATCAGCCGCACCCCGGTCTCCAGGCTGAACACCCCGGCGACCCAGGCGGCGGCGTACTCGCCGAGGCTGTGCCCCAGCACCGCGTCCGGTTCGACGCCCCAGGAACGCCAGGTCGCGGCGAGGGCGCACTGGAGGGCGAAGAGGGTCGGCTGGGCGTACTCGGTGTCGTCGATCGGGTAGGTGACCCCGCCGTCGGGGTAGAGGACGTCCCGCAGCCGCCATGGGTGGTGGGCGTCGAAGAGTTCGGCGCAGCGGTCGATCACACCCCGGAAGACCGGCTCGGTCCGGTACAGCTCCCGGCCCATGTCCCGGTGTTGGCCGCCCTGACCGGGGAAGATGAACGCCAGCCGCCGGCGGGTGCCGGTGGCGACGGCGCCGACCTGGACGCCGTCCGGGCGCTCGCCGGCCGCGATCGCGGTCAGTGCGGCACGGGCCTGCGCGAGGTCGGTCACCGGGACCGCCGCACGGTGCGCGAAGTGGGTGCGGCGGGCGTTGGCGGTGTGGCAGAACGCGGCGAGGGTCGGGGTGGGTGGCGCGGCGAGCCGGTCGGCGTACCGGCGGGCCTGGTCGCGCAGGGCGTCCTCGCTGCGGGCGGAGAGGGTGAGCAGCCGGACCGGCCGGTCGTCGGCGACCGAATCAACCGAGGCGAGCGGCTCGGCCGCGTCGGCCGGAGTGTCGCCGAGGACGATGTGGGCGTTGGTGCCGCCGAAGCCGAACGAGCTGACGCCGGCGGTCCGCGCGCCCGCCGGGGACGGCCACGGGGTGCGGGCGGTGGCCACCCGCAGCGGCAGTTCGGCCCAGTCGACGTACGGGTTCAGCTCGCGTAGGTGCAGGTGCGGGGGGATCTCGCCGTGGTGCAGCGCGAGCGCCACCTTGATCAGGCCGGTGATCCCGGCGGCGGCCTCCAGGTGCCCGGTGTTGGTCTTGACCGAGCCGAGCAGCAGCGGGCGGGCCGGGTCGCGGCCCGGGCCGAGGGTCGCGCCGAGGGCCCGGACCTCGATCGGGTCGCCGAGGGTGGTGCCGGTGCCGTGCGCCTCGACGTAGTCGACCCGGTGGCCGGGGGTGCGGGCGTCGGCGAGCGCGGCCCGGATCACCGCCTCCTGGGCGACGCCGTTCGGGGCGGTGAGGCCGTTGCTGTGACCGTCCTGGTTGACCGCCGAGCCCCGGATCACCGCGAGGACCCGGTCCCCGTCGGCGCGGGCGTCGGAGAGTCGCTTGAGGACGACCATGCCGGCGCCCTCGCCGCGCACGTAGCCGTTGGCGCTGGCGTCGAAGGTGCGGCTGCGCCCGTCCGGGGAGAGCATGCCGATCTGCGAGAACGCCGCCATGGTCTCCGGCCAGAGCATCACGTTCACCCCGCCGGCCAGGGCGACCCGGGCGGTGCCGGCGCGCAGGCTCTGGCAGGCCAGGTGCACTGTGACCAGGGACGACGAGCAGGCGGTGTCCACCGCCATGGACGCGCCGCGCAGGTCGAACAGGTACGACAGGCGGTTCGCGGCGATGCTGAACGCGGTGCCGGACAGCCCCCGGATCGGCGCGCCACCGAGCAGCAGCGAGTAGTCCCAGGTGCTGATGCCCACGTAGACGTCGGTGGCGCTGCCGGCGAGCCGGGCGGGCACCTGACCGGCGTGTTCGAGGGCCTCCCAGGCGACCTCCAGCAGCAGTCGCTGCTGGGGGTCCATGCTGGCGGCCTCGCCCAGCGAGATGCCGAAGAAGCCCGGTTCGAACTGGTCGACCCGGTCGAGGAAGCCGCCGTCGCGGGTGCTCATGGTGCCCGGAGTGGCCTGCTCCGGGTCGTGGTACGCGGCCACGTCCCAGCGGTCGGCGGGAACCTCGGAGACCAGGTCCACGCCGTCGCGCAGCCGGGTCCAGAAGGCGTCGGGGCCGTCCGCGCCGCCGGGGAGGCGGCAGCCCACCCCGATGATCGCGATCGGTTCGGTCCGGGCGCGTTCGACCTCGTCCAAGCGGGCCTGCAGGGTCTCGATGGCGACCAGGGCCCGCTTGAGCGGGGAGAGCGCCTGAGAGGACGGTCCGGCGTCACTCATTGGTGTTCCTCACCTCCAGGGCGGAGAGCTTCGCGGCCAGCAGCGCCTCGACGTCCGCGTCGTCCAGGGCGGCGACCCGGGCGACCAGGTCGGCCGGGGCCTCGGGGGCAGGGCCCGGGGTCACCGGCGGCGGGGTGGCCGGGGTGGGCGACGGTCGGGCCGGCTCGGGGAAGAGTTCGCCGAGCAGGTGGTCGGTCAGCCGGGCCACGGTGGGGTGGTCGAAGACCAGGGTGCTGGGCAGGGCCCGGCCGGCGAGCCCGCCGAGCGCGTTGCGTAGTTCGACCGCCATCAGCGAGTCCAGGCCGAGGTCCCGCAACGGTTGCTGCGGGTTGACCGGTTGGCTGGTGGGCAGCCCGAGGATGGTGACGGCGGTGTCCCGGACGTACTCCTGAAGGAGCTGCCGGCGCTCGGTGGGGTGGGCGGCGGTGATCCGCTCGCGCGGCCCGCCGGTCGCCGGGGTGGGTGCCGCGCCGGTCGGGGCGGCGGCCGGGGTGACGCCGAGCCGGGTCAGCAACGGCGGGGCGTCGGCGCCGTACTGGCGCAGGTGGGTCGGCCAGTCCACGGCGAACACCCCGGCCTGCACGGCGTGCGCGTCGAGGAGCCGACCGAGGGCGGCGGTGGCGTCGTCGGCGGTCAGCGGCCGGAAGCCCTGCCCGGCAAGCCGCTGCCGCTGCTGGTCGCTGAGCCGGGCGGCCATCCCGCCGTCCGCCCACGGCCCCCAGTTGACGCTGGTGGCGGGAAGCCCTCGGGCGCGGCGGTGCTGGGCGAGCGTGTCGAGGAAGGCGTTCGCGGTGACGTAACCGCTCTGCCCGGCCGAGCCGAGCAGCGACGCGACCGACGAGCAGAACACCAGGAAGTCCAGCGGCAGGTGCCGGGTGAGCCGGTGCAGATTCCAGCCACCGGCGACCTTCGGGGCGAGCACCCGGGCGAAGCGCGGCCAGTTCTGCTGGTCGAGCACACCGTCGTCGAGCACGCCGGCGGCGTGCACCACGCCGCGCAGTGGCGGCAGGTCGGCGGCGATCCCGGCGAGCAGGTCGGTCAGGGCGTCCGGGTCGGCCACGTCGGCCTGCCGGACGTGGACCCGCGCGTCCGGGTGCAGGTCGCGCAGGGCCGCGGCGACCTGCGGCGTGGGGGCGCTGCGGCCGACCAGCACCAGGTGCCGGGCGCCGCGCGCCACCAGCCACCGGGCGATCGCCGGGCCGATTCCGCCGAGACCTCCGGTGACCAGGTACGTGGCGTCGGGGTGCACGGCCGGCGGTGGCTCGTGGGTGACCACCACCTTGCCGACGTGCCGAGCCTGGGCCATATGGCGGAACGCGTCCACCGCCCGGTCCAGGTCGAACGCGCGCAGCGGCAGCGGGTTGAGCCGGCCCTCCCCGAGTGCGGCGGTCAGGTCCCGCAGCAGGGTGCGGACCAGCGCCGGGTCGTCGTCGGCGACCGCCCCGAGGTCGTACGGGTGGTAGGCGACGTCAGGGCGGTGGGCGGCGACCCGCTCGACCGCCCAGATGCCCCGCTTGCCGATCTCCAGGAACCGCCCGCAGGGGCGGAGCAGGTCCAGGCTGTACGGGATGAAGTCGTCGGCGAGCGAGTTGAGCACAACGTCGACGCCCGCACCGTCGGTGCGCTCACGGATCTGGTCGGCGAAGTCCAGGGTGCGCGAGTTGAAGACGTGTTGCACGCCCAGGTCGGTGAGGATCGGCCACTTGGCCGGGCTGGCGGTGGCGAACACCTCCGCCCCGGCCGCCTGGGCGAGTTGCACGGCGGCCAGGCCGACGCCACCGGCGGCGGCGTGGATCAGCACCCGGTCGCCGGGCTTGAGCGCGGCCAGGTGGTGCAGCCCGTACGCGGCGGTGCAGAACGCCACCGGGATCGTGGCAGCCTCGGCGTGGCCGAGGGTCGCCGGGAGCGGGGCGACCCGGTCGGCGGCGACGGTGACGAAGCTGGCGAAGCTCGCCGGGGCGAGCGCGAGGACACGGTCCCCGACGGCCAGGTCCGGCACGTCCGCGCCGGCGGCCACCACCACCCCGGCGCACTCCAGGCCGAGCGGTCCCGCCTCACCCGGATACATGCCGAGCGCGTTGAGCACGTCCCGGAAGTTGAGCCCGGTGGCGTGCACCCGGATCTCCACCTCGTGCGGTGCCGGCTGCCGGCGGGCGGCCGGGTCGAAGGTGAGGTTCTCCAGGACACCCCGCGCGCGGATGCCCAGCCGCACCGGCCCGGCCTCGGCCGGCGGCGTGGCCGGCACCAGCCGGGGCACATGGACGGTGCCGGCGCGCAGCGCGAGCTGGTCCTCGGCGTCGGCGGCGCGCAGCAGGTCGGGCAGTTCCGGCGGCACCGGCCGGGGGTCGGCCGGGTCGAGGTCGAGGCAGGTCCAGCGCAGGTCGGGGCGTTCCCGGCCGACCGCCCGGGCCAGGCCCCAGATTGGCGACTGGGTCACCGCCACCGGCGCGTCGTCCGGGGTGACCGCCCGTGCGCCCCGGGTGAGCAGCCAGACCGGCGGGGTCGGGCCGTCGGCGGCGGTGAGCACCCGGGCCAGGTCGAGCAGGACGCGGACGGTCCGTTCGTGTGCGGTCAGCACGTCGCCGGTGGTCGGCTCGGCCTCCGGCCCGAAAACCGCAGGGGTGTCCAGGCCGGCGAGGTGCACGACGCCCCGCCACGGCCGGTCGGCGGTGAGCTGGCCGTGCAGCCGGGCGGCCAGGTCGTCGGCCGGGTCGGCGGGCAGCACGACGACCTCGTCGCCCCGGGCCCGCAGCAGGTCGCCGAGCGCCTCGGCGGAACCGTCCCGGTCGGCCAGGAACAGCCAGGCCCCGCCGCCGTCCCACTCGGCCGGACGGGGTGCCCGCGCCGGCTCCCAGGCGATCTCGTAGCCGAGGTCGGCGTTCCGGCGCAGCGCGTCCCGGCCGGCCCGCCGCAGCAGCAGCCCCTCGACCCGGGCCAGTGGCGTGCCGTCCGGGGCGTACAGGTCGAGGTCGGCGACGGTCGTGTCGTCGTCGCGGCGACGCAGCGTGGCGTGGCTCCACACCTGCGCCCCGGCCGGGGCTGCCGCGGCGAACCGGTCCAGACCGATCGGCAGCCAGGCGGCGGCCAGGTCGTCGGGGAGCGCGGCCAGGACCACCTGGAGGGCCGCGTCGAGCAGCGCCGGGGGCCACCGGTACGCGCCGGCGGTGGCGGCCACGTCGGCCGGGAGGGCGACCCGACCGAGCGCCTCGTCGGTGCCCCGCCACAGGTCGCGTACGCCGGTGAAGGCCGGCCCGTAGCCGATGCCGACGTCGCGCAGCCGCTGGTAGAACGGCGTGACCTCGGCCGGGGTGAGTCGGTCGCGCAGCGCCGCCACGTCGACCGGTGGTCCGGGCGGCGGGGCGTACCGGGCCACCACGCCTTCCGCGTGCCGGGTCCAGGGCTGGTCGTCGACGGCGGTGGCCGGCTGGCTGAACACACCGACGCTGCTCCGGTCACCGCCGGCGGGGGTGAGCACGGTCTGCACCGCCACCGGCGCGTCGGCGGGCAACACCAGCGGCTCGTGCAGCACCAGGTCGGTGACCTGGACCGGACCGGGGTCGCCGTGGGCGGCCAGGGCCAGTTCCAGGTAACCGGTCAGCGGCAGCAGCGCCGCGTCGTGGACGCGGTGGTCACCGAGGGCCCCGACGGTGGCGTCCAGGACGCCGTCGAAGGTGGGCAGGGCGGTGCGGGCCCGCCGACCGAGCAGCGGGTGCCCGCCGGCCGGCCGGGCGACGGCGGGTCGGGCTGTCGGGCGCAGCCAGTGCCGTCGCCGCTGCCACGGGTACGCCGGCAGCTCCACGCACCGGCCGGCGGTGGGGTGCAGCCGTCCGAAGTCGACGGGGTGGCCGGCCCGGTAGAGGCCGCCGAGGGCGGTGAGCAGGGCGGTCCGTGGGTCCGCGTTGGCCCGCATCGAGGCGAGCACGACGGCCCGTTGGCCGGTGCTCTCGAACTGCTCGACGATGGGCCGGGCCAGCACCGGTTGCGGGGCGACCTCGACCACCGTCCGCAGGGCGGTCTCCACGCCGAGGTGGGCGAGGGCGTCGGCGAAGCGGACCGGTTCGCGGATGTTGCGTCCCCAGTACGCCGCGTCGAAGTCCCCGTCTCCGGCGGCGCGTCCGGTGACGGTGGAGACGATCGGCACGCTGGCCGGCTGCGGGGCGAGCCCGCGCAGCGCCGCCACCAGCGGGGCCTGGAACGGTGCCATCTGCGGGCTGTGGAAGGCGTACTCGACCCGCAACATTCGGCTGGCCACGCCCCGGGTGGTGAGCGCGGCGAGCACCTCGGCGAGGGCATCCGGGTCACCGGCGAGCACGGTGGCGGTGGGCCCGTTGACGGCGGCCACGGTGAGCCGCTCCGCGTACCCGGCGACGACCGCCTCGGCCTCGGCGACCGGCAGCGCGACGCTGGCCATCCGGCCGAGCCCGTGCGCCTGCTGCATCACCCGTCCCCGGTGGTACGCGACCCGCAGCGCGTCGGCGAGGGTGAGCACCCCGGCGACGTGGGCGGCGGCGATCTCGCCGACGCTGTGCCCGATCACGGCCTCCGGTTCGATCCCCCACGAGCGCCACAGGGCGGCCAGCGAGACCTGCACGGCGACCAGGGCGGGCTGGGCGATCTCGGTGCGGTCCAGCCGGGAGCGGGTCTCGTCGGCGCGGATCTCGGCCAGCAGCGACCAGTCGGTGTGGGCGCGGAGCAGCTCGTCGCAGTGGCGCATGGTCTCGGCGAAAACCGGTTCCTGGTCCAGCAGATCGCGGCCCATGCCGGCCCACTGGGCGCCCTGCCCGGAGAAGACGAAGAGTGGCCCGGCGGGCGGGTCGGGGACGGTTCCGTCGACCGGCAAGTCGACCAGGGCGGCCAGCTTGTCGGCGAGTTCGGCGGGCGTACGGCCGGTCACCATGGCCCGGAACGGGTGGTGACTGCGCCGCACCCCGGCCGTCCAGACCAGGTCGCGCAGCGCCGGGCCGACGTCGGTGGCCAGCAGCGACCGGTACGCACCGGCCAGGTCCCGCAACGCCTGCGGGCTGCGCGCCGACAGCGGCAGCAGCTCCACCCGGTCGGCCAGGCCGTCCGTGGGCGCGGCCCGTGCCGAAGCGTCGGTGGGCGCGGCCGACGTGGGACTGTCGGTCGGGGCGGCCGACGCGGGACGGTCCGTCGGCGCGACCGACGCGGGCTCGGCGGGTGCCGGGGCGTCGCCCACCACCAGGCAGCCGTTCGTGCCGGACCAGCCGAACGAGCTGACCGTGGCGTACCGGGGATGGTCGCTGGCCGGCCACGGGCGCGACTCGGTGGGGATGACGAACCGGGTGCCGGTCAACGAGGTGTTCGGGTTGAGGGTGTGGAAGTGCAGGTGAGCGGGGATCGCCTGGTGCCGCAGGGCGAGCACGACCTTGATCAGGCCGGCGATGCCGGCGGCGGCCTCCAGGTGGCCGATGTTGGTCTTCACCGAGCCGAGTGCGATCGGCCGGCTGGTGTCGGTGGCCGGGCCGAACACCTCGGCGAGCGCCTCGACCTCGATCGGGTCGCCGAGCGCGGTGCCGGTGCCGTGGGCCTCGACGGCGTCCACGTCGGCCGGGTCGACGCCCGCGTTGCGCAACGCCTGCGCCACGATGAGCTGCTGGGAGAGGCCGCTCGGCGCGGTCAGGCCGTTGGTCCGACCGTCCTGGTTGACCGCCGAGCCCCGGATCACCGCGAGGACCGGGTCGCCGTCGCGCCGCGCGTCGGAAAGTCGCTTGAGGACGATCGCCCCGCAGCCCTCGCCCCGGACGAAACCGTCGGCGGCGGCGTCGAAGGTCTTGCACCGGCCGTCGGTGGCCATCATCCGCATCTTGGTGGTGGCCATGGTGAAGTGCGGGGCCAGCGCCAGGTTCACCCCGCCGGCCAACGCGGTGTGGCACTCGCCGGCGCGCAGGCTCTGGCAGGCCAGGTGCACCGCGACCAGGGACGACGAGCAGGCGGTGTCCAGCGCGACGCTGGGCCCACGCAGGTCGAGCAGGTACGAGATGCGCCCGGCCACGACGCTGTGTGAGGTGCCGGTGCCGGTGTACGTGTCGATCTGGTCGGGGTCGGCGTACTGGAGCCAGGTGTAGTCGTTGCTGTGGCTGTGGACGCCGACGAACACGCCGGTCTGGCTGCCGGCGAGCCGGTCGGTGGTCTGGCCGGCGTGCTCCAGGGCCTCCCAGGCGACCTCCAGCATGATCCGCTGCTGCGGGTCCATCTGGTCGGCCTCCCGGGGGGAGATGCCGAAGAAGGCGGCGTCGAAGCGGTCCACCTGGTCGAGGAAGCCGCCCCAGCGGCTGCTGACCCGGCCGGGCACGGTCGGGTCCGGGTCGTAGAGGGTGTCGGCGTCCCACCGGTCGGCCGGGACCTCGGTGATCGCGTCCACCCCGTCGCGCAGCAGCGCCCAGAACGCCTCCGGGCTGTTCGCGCCGCCGGGGAACCGGCAGCTCAGACCGACGATCGCGATCGGTTCGGTGCGGGCACGCTCGGTGGCCTCGAGTTTGGCGCGCAGGTCGCGCACCGCGGTCAACGCGCGTTGCAGCGTCGCCGCCGAGGGGTGTGCTGAGGACATGTCGGTTCCTTGTCCGCCGTCAGGTCTCGAGGTCGTTGAGCTCTTGGGCGAGGAGCGCTTCGAGGTCGTCGACCGAGAGCCCGCCCAGGTCGTCGTCGCCCGTCTGGTCGCCGGAGGTGGGGTCGGCATGGTTGGCGGATTCGGTCGGCTGGTCCTGTTTCGGGGGTTCCTCCGGGGCGTCGAGCGGGACGCCCAGCCGGTCGGCGAGGTAGGGCACGAGCACCTCGATCGTCGGGTAGTTCCAGATCAGCGTCGCGGACAGCGCCAGGTGCAGGCCGGCCTCGAGCCGGTTGCGCAGTTCGAGGGACATCAGCGAGTCGAAGCCGAGGCTGCGCAGCGGCGTGCCCACCCCGACCCGGGACGGGGCCAGCCGCAGCACCCGGGCCGCCTCCTCACGGACGTACGCCTCGACGGCGGCCCGTCGACGGCGACCCGGCGGGGCGGCGAGGAAGCGTTCCCGAACGCCGTCCGACGCGGGCCGCTCGGCGGCTGCGGTGCCGAGCAGCGCGAGCTGGTTGGTCCGCCCGGCGGCCGGGTACGCGGCCACCCACTCGGCGGCGTCGAACGGCATCACCGCGACCTGGGCGCTCTGCTGCCCGAGCAGCGCGCCGAGCACCGCGACGCCCTGGTCGGGGGTGATCGCCCGCAGTCCGCGCAGCGCCTCCTGGCCGCCCTGTTCCAGACGGGCCGCCATACCCACCGCCGACCAGGGACACCAGTTGACGCTGAGCGCGGGCAGGCCGGCCGCCCGACGGGCGTGGGCCAACGCGTCCAGGAAGGCGTTCCCGGCGGCGTAGCTGCTCTGCCCGGGTGAGCCGAGCACCGAGGTCACCGAGGAGAACAGGACGAAGAAGTCCAGTTGGTCGACGCCTGTCTGGGTGTGCAGGTGCCAGGCGGCGTCGACCTTGGGACGGGTCACCCGCCGGTACCGCTGCGCGGTCTGCTGGAGCAGGATGCCGTCGTCGAGAACCCCGGCGGCGTGCACCACACCGCGCAACGGGGGCAGATGGGCGCGGACGTGGTCGAGCACCCGGGCCACCTCGGCCGGATCGGTGACGTCGGCGGCGAAGGTCGCCACCCGGACGCCGGCGTCGGCCAACTCGTTCAGGGTGGGCTGCGCGGCGGCCGATGCGCCACTGCGGCCGACCAGGACGAGCTGGGTTGCCCCCCGCTCGGCGAGCCAGCGGGCGACCCGCAGGCCGAGCCCGCCGAACCCGCCGGTGATCAGGTAACTGGCGTCGGCGGGCAGCCGGCCGACACCGGCGGTGGGACGGACCTCGACCGTGGCCGGATCGGTCACCGTCAGCACGATCTTGCCGATGTGGCCCGCCTGCTCCATCAGGTGGAAGGCGTCCTGCGCCTGGCCCACCGGGAACCGGCGCACCGGCAGCGGCTGGAGTTCCCCGGCGTCGACCCGGGCGACGATGCGCCGCAGCAGCCCGCCGACCAGCGCGGTGCGCTCGGTGAACATCAGGTCCAGGTCGACGGCGAAGAACGACAGGTTCCGGCGGAACGGGCCGAGCCCGAGCGACCGATCCTGGTAGATGTCCCGCTTGCCGATCTCCACGAACCGCCCGTACGGGGCGAGCGCGCCGACGCCGTGCGCGATGAGGTCCCCGGAGAGCGAGTTGAGGACGACGTCCACGCCCCGCCCGTCGGTCTCGGCGCGGACCTGGTCGGCGAACGCCGCCGACCGGGAGTCCATCACGTGCCGCACGCCCAGCGACGTGAGGTGGGCGCGCTTCTCGTTGCTGCCGGCGGTGGCGAACACCTCCGCCCCGGCGGCGTGGGCGAGCTGCACGGCGGCCAGCCCGACCCCGCCCGCGGCGGCATGCACCAGGACCCGCTCGCCGGGCTCGATCCGGGCGAGGTGCTCCAGGGCGTACGCCGCGGTGAGGAAGGCGATCGGGATGGTGGCGGCCTCGGCGAAGTCGAGGCGCTCGGGTTTGGGCGCGACGAGCCGCGCGTCGGCGAGGACGTGGCTGCCGATGCCGTGCGGGGCGACCGCCACCACCGGGTCGCCGATCCGCAGGTCGGTGACGTCCGGTCCGACCGCCGCGATAACCCCGGCGCACTCGTCGCCGAGCGTCACCTCGGCGGTGTCGTCGAGTCCGGGGTAGAGGCCGAGGGTCTTCAGGACGTCGCGGAAGTTCAGCCCGCTGGCCCGAACCTCGACCAGCACCTGCCCCGGCCCCGGGGCGAGCGGGGCGACGGCGCGCAGGTGGAGTTGGTCGAGGGTGCCGACCCGGTCGACGGCGAGCCGGAACGGGCGGTCCCCGGCCGGCTCCGGGTCGACGGTCGGTTCCTCGGCGGTGGCCGGGACCAGGCGGGAGACCAGCACGTCGGTGCCGCGCAGGGCGAGTTCGGGTTCCTCGACCGGGGCGGTCAAGGCGCTGAGCAGCGCGGCGTCCTCGTCGGGCAGGTCCGTCCCGAGGTCGACGCGGGTGCAGTCCAGGTCCGGGTGTTCGTGCGCGATGGTCCGGCCGAGCCCCCAGAGCGGGGCCTGGGCGACCGCCGTAACCCGGTCCGTGGGGCGGACGGCCTGGCTGTCCCGGGTGACCAGCCAGAGCCGGGGGCGCGTGGTGCCGGGTACGTCGTGCAGTGCCGCGACCAGATGCCGGAGGCTGTCGGCGACCAGCCGGTGGTTGGGTTCCCAGCCGTCGGCAGTGTCCGTCCCGGGTACCACCGTGTCCAGCGCCCAGCGGTGCACCACCCCGCGCAGGGTGGGCTGCCCCGGGGCGAGGACCTCGGCGAGCAGGTCGCGCAGGTGCTCGGGGCAGGTCGGGTCGACCTGGTAGGCGTCCGGCCCGAGACGTTGGTAGCGGTCGCCGGGGCGGGCCACGACGCAGGTGCCGCCCCGGGCGGTCAGCGCGGCGTCCAGGGTGGTGTCCCGGTCGGCGAGGAGCAGCCACCGTCCGGTGAGGTCGGCCGTACCGGCGTCGGCGGTCAGGGCCGGGGCGGGCTGCCAGCGGATCTGGTAGAGCAGGTCGGCGCCGCCGGCCACGCTTCGGGCCAGGCGGCGCAGCCGTAGGCCGGTGACGACGACCAGGACCCGGCCGTCCGGGGCGTGGACCGTCAGGTCGGCGGTGTGCTCGTCGGTGTCGGTGTCGGTGGTGTCGCGGAGCCGGGCGTGGCAGGTGACCTCGGTGCCGGGGCGGTCCCGCAGGTCGAGGCGTTCGACGCCGACCGGCACGTAGGTGTCGGCGGGCTGCGTCGGGAGCGCGGCGAGGGCGACCTGGAGGCAGGCGTCCAGCAGTGCGGGGTGCATGGTGTAGCCGCCGCCGGCCTCGCCGTGGACCTGCGCCCACGCCTCGCCGTCGGTTCGGCGGAGCTGTCGTACGCCCTGGAAGTGGGGGCCGTAGTCGAGTCCCCGGGCACGCATCGCCGCGTAGTGGGTTTCGCCCGGTTCGGGCAGTTCGGGTCGGGTGGCGTCGGCGGCCGGGGCGGTGTCGCCGGTGCGGCGGACGGTGCCCCGGGCGTGGACGAGCCAGTCGCCGGGGCGGCCGTCCTCGTCGGGTTGGCGGCTGGCGCACTGGAATGCGAACCCGCCGGTCGGGTGGCCGGTGAGGGTCGCCTGGACGGTGACCGGCCGATCGCTCAGCGCGAGCGGTTCGGTGATCTCCAGGTCGGCGACGGAGACGGCCGGGCCGAGCCGGTCGGTCGCGGCGGCCAGCGCCATCTCCAGGTACCCGGTGGCGGGGAGCAGCACCTGGCCCCGGACCCGGTGGTCGGCGAGGTAGGGCAGCCGGTCGACGTGCAGGTCGGTGGTCCAGAGGTGGGTGCCCTGGTCGAGGGAGGACTCGACGCGTGCGCCGAGCAGCGGGTGGCCGACCGGCTGGCCGGCCCGGACGGTGCGCTCCGGCCAGTGGCGTTCCCGCTGCCAGGGGTACTCGGGGAGGCGGACGACCTCGCCGGCGCCGGGGTGCAGGGCCGTCCAGTCGAGCCGGACGCCCAGCCGGTAGAGCTCACCGGCGGTGTCCAGCATGGTGAGTCGTTCCCCGGTGTCCCGTCGGGTGGAGGTGAGGACCACCCCACCACCAGAACGCCGACACGACTCCTCGATCGCCCCACCCAACACCGGATGCGGACTGACCTCCAGAAAACACGTCAACCCATCAACCAGCAACCGCTCCACCATCGGCGCGAACCGCACCGGCTCCCGCAGATTCTCCCACCAGTACCCCGCCCCCAACTCCACACCAGACAACACCTCACCGCGCACCGTCGAGTACAACGGCACCGACGCCACCCGCGGCGACACCCCCACCAACCCCGCCAAAAGATCATCACGCAACCCATCCACCTGCGGAGAATGCGACGCCACATCCACCTGCACCCGCCGCGCGAACACCCCCCGACCCGACAACTCCCCCACCACCGCATCCACCGCACCCGACGACCCCGCCACCACCGTCGTCACCGGACCATTCCACGCCGCCACCACCACCTCACCACCAAACCCAGCCACCACCTCCCCCACCTCAACCGCACCCAACCCCACCACCGCCATCGCACCCACCCCCGACACCCGCCGCATCAACCCACTCCGCACACAGATCACCCGAGCCGCATCACCCAACGACAACGCCCCCGCCACACACGCCGCCGCCACCTCACCCATCGAATGCCCCACCACCGCCGCCGGCTCCACACCCCACGACCGCCACACCGCCGCCAACCCCACCTGCACCGCAAACAACACCGGCTGCACCACATCGATCCCCTCCAGGACCGACCCACCCTCCAACACCTCCACCAACGACCAATCCACCAACCCCGCAAACGCCCCCTCACACGCCAACACCACCTCCCGAAACACCGGCTCCCGACGCCACAACTCCCGACCCATCCCCACCCACTGACCACCCTGACCCGGAAACACGAACACCACCTTGCGGGCGGTTCCGGCGGGCACGGGGGTGGCCGGACGGTCGTCGGCGAGCCGGACGGTCAGCTTCTCCACCAGGTCGGCGTGGGAGGTGGCGGCGACGGCGAGCCGAACGGCGTGGTGGTCCCGCCGGAGGGCGGCGGTGTGGCCGAGGTCGCGCAGTCGTACGTTCGGGTGCCGGCCGAGCAGGTCGACGGTGCGTCGGGTGAGGTCGGTCAGCGCCTCCGGGGTGTGGGCCGAGAGCGGGACGAGGACCGGGTCCTGCGCCGTCCGCGCGTCGACGGCGGCGGTCACCTCGTCGGCGGTGGGCCCGGCGTCGTCGACCGCCGGTGGGACGGGCGTGGTCGGCACGGCGGGTCGGGTCGGCGCGTCCGGCAGCGGCAGGTCGACCGGGGTGACGTCCTGCGGGTAGAGGGCGGGCCAGTGCAACGGGTGACCGAGCCGGTAGAGGGTGGCGGCGGTGTCGAGCAGCGCACCGCGCTCGTCCTCGTCTCGCCGGGTGGAGGTGAGGACCACCCCACCACCAGAACGCCGACACGACTCCTCGATCGCCCCACCCAACACCGGATGCGGACTGACCTCCAGAAAACACGTCAACCCATCAACCAGCAACCGCTCCACCATCGGCGCGAACCGCACCGGCTCCCGCAGATTCTCCCACCAGTACCCCGCCCCCAACTCCACACCAGACAACACCTCACCGCGCACCGTCGAGTACAACGGCACCGACGCCACCCGCGGCGACACCCCCACCAACCCCGCCAAAAGATCATCACGCAACCCATCCACCTGCGGAGAATGCGACGCCACATCCACCTGCACCCGCCGCGCGAACACCCCCCGACCCGACAACTCCCCCACCACCGCATCCACCGCACCCGACGACCCCGCCACCACCGTCGTCACCGGACCATTCCACGCCGCCACCACCACCTCACCACCAAACCCAGCCACCACCTCCCCCACCTCAACCGCACCCAACCCCACCACCGCCATCGCACCCACCCCCGACACCCGCCGCATCAACCCACTCCGCACACAGATCACCCGAGCCGCATCACCCAACGACAACGCCCCCGCCACACACGCCGCCGCCACCTCACCCATCGAATGCCCCACCACCGCCGCCGGCTCCACACCCCACGACCGCCACACCGCCGCCAACCCCACCTGCACCGCAAACAACACCGGCTGCACCACATCGATCCCCTCCAGGACCGACCCACCCTCCAACACCTCCACCAACGACCAATCCACCAACCCCGCAAACGCCCCCTCACACGCCAACACCACCTCCCGAAACACCGGCTCCCGACGCCACAACTCCCGACCCATCCCCACCCACTGACCACCCTGACCCGGAAACACGAACACCACCCGGGGAGCGGACGTGGTCACCTCCGCCGTCGTACCGGCGGGGTCGGCGAGCCACCGGTCGAGCCCGGCGGCCAGCTCGTCGCCGGTCCGCGCGGTCACCGCCGTGCGGTACGGCTGCCCGACGCTCCGGCCGGCCAGGGTCCAGCCGAGCCCGGCCAGGTCGAGCGGTCCGGTGGCGGCGTCCCGGACGGCGCCGGCCGAGTCGACCGGACCGGCCACGGCGTCCCGGACGATACCGGCCAGCTCGCGCAGTCCGGCCTCGGTGGCTGCGGCAAGCGGCAGGAGCTGGACCGGCTGCGCGGTCGCTCCGGCCAGCACGACGTGGCAGTTGGTGCCCCCGAACCCGAACGCGCTGACCCCGGCCAGAGGGGTCTCCTCGGGGTACGGCCACGGCTCGGTGGTGCGCGGAACCCGCAGCCGCAGCCCGTCGAAGTCGATGTGCGGGTTGGGCGTCTCGAAGTGGAGGTTCCCCGGGATGGTCCCGTGCCGGACGGCCAGAGCGGCCTTGATCAGGCCGGCGATGCCGGCGGCGGCCTCCAGGTGACCGATGTTGGTCTTCACCGAGCCCAGCGCGAGCGGACGCTCCGCCGGCCGGCCCGCGCCCAGGACGGCACCGATCGCGTTCGCCTCGATCGGGTCGCCGAGCAGGGTGCCGGTGCCGTGGGTCTCCACGTAGTGCACCCGGTCCGGGGCGACGCCCGCCCGGTCGTACGCGGCCCGCAGCATCGCCACCTGCGCCTGCGGGTTCGGCGCGGTCAGGCCGTTGCTGAAACCGTCGTTGTTGACCGTGGAGCCGGCGATCACGCAGTACACCGGGTCGCCGTCGGCCAGCGCCCGGGACAGCGGCTTGAGTACGACGAGGCCGGCGCCCTCACCGCGGACGTAGCCGTTGGCACGGGCGTCGAACGCCTTGGAGCGGCCGTCCGGGGCCATCGCCCCGAACTTCGACATCGCCACCGTGCTCTCCGGGGCAAGGGTCAGGTTCACCCCGCCGGCCAACGCCATCGTCGCCTCACCGGTACGCAGGCTCTGGCAGGCGAGGTGGACGGCGACCAGCGCGGACGAGCAGGCGGTGTCGACGGCCAGGCTCGGCCCTTGGAGCCCGAGCAGGTACGACACCCGGGCCGCGACGATGCTGAGGTCCTGCCCGGTCGCGGTGTGCGCGGTGACGTCCTCGGCGTGGTGACCGAACAGGTGGCCGTAGTCGTGCCACATCGCCCCGCAGAACACGCCGGTGGCGCTGTCCCGCAGGGATCCCGGGGCGATCCCGGCGTCTTCGAGTGCCTCCCAGGCCAGCTCGAGGACGAGGCGCTGCTGCGGGTCCATCTGGAGGACCTCGCGGGGGGCGAGTCCGAAGAAGCCGGCGTCGAAGCGGTCGACGTGTTCGAGGAAGCCGCCCCAGCGGGTGTTCATTTTGCCGGGGGCGTCCGGCGCGGAACTGAAGAACTGTTCGATGTCCCACCGCCCGGCCGGCACTTCGGTGATCGCGTCGACACCCTGCGTCAGCAGTTTCCAGTACGCCCCGACGTTCGGGGCGCCGGGAAAGCGGCACGCCATTCCGACAATCGCGATCGGCTCCGATTCCCGGGTGATCGGACGCCTACTCGGCGTGTCCTTTTCTTCGTCTCCATGGGTAAGGAAACGGACCAACGAGTCGATGGTGGGGTGATCCCAGACAAGCGTTGCCGGAAGGGGCCGTCCGACGAATTCGGCGAGCGCGGCGATGAGGCCGGCGGCGCGCAGCGAATTGAGGCCGTACCGGTGGAACCGTTCGTACGCGTCCAGGCTGGCGGCGTCGAGGTCGAGTTGCGCAGCCAGCCGTTCCCGCAGCCAGGTCTCCACCTGGACAGCGGTGAGGGAATCCTGACTCGGGACTTCCGGATCGTCGTGACGCATGCACTTGTCCTAAACGGGAGAATCCTCCACCTGGCCGGGCTCGTTCGCCGGCGAGAGGTACGCGGCGAGAGGTGGACCGACCGGGGAAGGCTGCCGACACGGTGGGTGACTGGCGCGGTTCTACGGGTCAGGAAGTGCGGGCCGCCCCGGGCGGCAGGGAGAGTCTCACCAGCTCAGGGCGACGGCGGTGGCGGACTGGGCCAGGACGGCACGTTCTCGGCGCCGCGACGGAACGCGTCGTCGGCGCGGCGAATGTGACCGACCGAGAACGGCCGGACATCGTCCGCCCTGACGTTTCCCCCACAGCTCACCTCAATACGCAGAGCGACCGTCGGCCCGTGTGCGCCAGGCCGGAAAAGGGCAGGAGTATCGGCAGCCCGAAGGCCAGAACACCTGCTCGGCATTCCGTCCCAGCATTGACCCGATGACGCCCCCGCAAACCTCCAGCGGGCCACGAGGGGAATGCTAGCAGCGGAACGCGAAAAGTGCTCAGTGACCTCACGGTGTCGGTTTTGGGTGCTCTGTTGTGGATCGATAGCAGTTCTTTCGGAGCAAGCTCCATTGCGGATTAGTCGACGACCACAACCATCAGGACCGACCAATATCCCCCGCCGGCCCGCCCCGAGCAGGGGTTTCACCACTGCGGCGGGTGCCACGGCGGCGCGTGCCACACCAGCCAGCACACGGGGGCCTGCCGGCGCCGACCAGGGCACACTACTCAAGGTGACCTTGTCCACTTCGGACAGCCGTCCGGAAAGGGCCATCACGCAGGCGTAACGTACCTTTCACGTGGCGGCAATCGACGCGCCCCGCCGAACGAAACTCCTACTGACCTGATCGGACTATCCCGCCCGCCCGGCCGACGGGCCCCACCCGGGCCGATCGACGGCCGACACCGTCCTCACCGGACGGACGGACCCGACCCGCCACCGCCTGAACCGGACGTCACGACGACGCGACCGGCCACCGGCGACTTCACCGGCCGGGTGACCGACTTCGCCCATCAAACGCACCGACAAGGGGCGCTTTCCTGGCAAGAAGCGCAGATCGGGATCTCCCCCCCGTCCCGACGTCGACCGGCGGGGCCCCCGAAGATCAATTGCCTGTTGTCACTGGATAATGGCCGCGCGACGATCCGTGGAGACGACCGAGGGTCGGGCTCATCGGCATCGAAAGGGACAGTTCTGTAAAGAAAGGTTACTCACCCGTGCTGCCGGCGTGGACGCCTTCCAGAGCGTCGGCATCATGCCGATCGACGTCACCGCGCTCGGCGTGGACTTCCTACTCGGCGGCGCGCACAAGTGGCTGTGCGGGGTCGGGACAGCCTTCCTCTACGTCCGGTATGCGTGGCCAGGTCGACCGGCTGACCACTGCGGCAGGCGTTGGCCAGCGACGCCGGCCCGTCGCGTCCGGTTGGCCGTGCCTGTCGCCGAGGTCACCGCCTGCCGGGTCGGCTTACGACCAACAGCGCGGGCCCGTTCGGCCAGACCGCCGCCAGAGTGGCGGCGAAGGTGGTGCATCGCCCGGACTTCAACGTCCGTGTCCGGTTCAACCTCGACCACGCTCGCCGCGACCCACACCGGAGCCAAAGCCAACGCTGCGGTGTCCGAGGTGCCTTCCTTGGCCACGGTCACGACCAGCGCATGGCTTCCCGGCGCGATGCCCCCCCCGGGACCTGGCCGGGTTTGAGCGCCACCGCCACGACGGCCTGACCCGATGGTGGCCAGGCGACCGGGCCGAGGGGCGCCTCCGACAGCAACGTGCCCGACACCAGGGGAATCGCCGCGCTGCGGCCGATCACTTGCTGTGCCTCGGCTGCGCGTAGCAGCGGCACCCGCCGACCAAGAGCGACCAGCGCCGCTTCGGCTGCGGCGAGGCGTTGAGAGGGTGTATGACATCGATGTCGGACGGTGTGCCCGTCGGGGCGGCGGGGCTGAGTCGGTGATCAGGGTGTGGACCGCGCCCCTCGTTACCCATCAGATCTGACCGACGCGCAGTGGACCATCATCGAGCCGATGTTGCCGCTGCCCAGGTGGCTCGGCCGGCCGGAGAAGAACTCCCGCCGGGCGATCGTGGACGCGATCCTGTACATGCTGCGGACCGGTTGCTCCTGGCGGCAGTTGCCGGTCGACTTCGCCGCTCGCTGGCTTGGCCTCCGCGCCTGGCTGGCCGGACACGAGGCATTCGCGGACCTGCCCCGGCGGCCGTGACGGTCTGGCACCGCTACCTGTCGTACGGGGCAGCGCTCGGCGTGAGCCGGGTGGCGTCGCAGATCACCCACCTCGGCCTGGCCGACCGAAGCCGCATTCGGTCGGCGTACGGCGGCATCTGGCGCCAGGTCGAGGTCAGCTACCCGGACAGCCTGCCCCGGTACGGCCAGCCGCTCGTTGGCCCTCCGTCCGGGCGCTCGGCGCAGCCGGGTTCGGCTGGTCGCTCGTCGGCATAGTCGGGCCGGCCGCGGACCGACAGGAGAGCCGGCCGGTCTACCCGGCCGAGGATCCGTTCCACCTCCTTTTCGCCCGGTGGTTCCAGCCGTGGCTCGACCTCGCCGAACTGGACTCGATCACCCTCGGCATCCTCCTCGTCGGACTCGCCCTGCTCGGCTACGCGGCGTACACGATGATCCGGGTCTTCGGGGACGCGGCGGGCACGGTCTCCGGTGAGGTGATCTGGGACCAGATGTGGCAGTACCACTGCTCGGAGGAGAGCACCGACCGGACACCGATCAACTACTACCTGGTGATCGACGACGGTCGGTCCGACCGGACCCGGTCCTGGATCCTGCCGAAGGAGATCTCCGGCCAGTGCGAGCTGGGCGACGTGGTGACCGCCCAGGCGCGCCGGTGGACCCGCCGCGTCAAGCAGGTCACCGTGTTGCGGGCGGCAACTCCCGCGCCGCACGTCACCAGCTCGGCCGGGCGGGTGCCGTGGCCGGTAACGTCGCCGAGCCGCTGCTGACCGCCGACGAACTCGGTGGCGTGGTGGGCCGCCAGGTGCGACCGGACCGGACCTCGGCCGACTGCGGCGACCCGCGTTACACGAACACCAACTTCAACGACCTGACCGGTACGTTCGCGGCCTCGGTCAGCGTGATACGCGGCCGGGCCGGGCGAGTCCTCATGGTCATCGGCAAGGGAAGCGGCCAACCGCTGCCGACCCCGCACGGGGACGAGGCGTACCTCGCCAAGGACCGGGTGGTCGGGCGCCGGGGCGACGTGGTGGTCATGCTCGCGCCGGGGCGGAACATCGCCGCCACCCAACTGGCCGGTCTGCTGCCGCTCGCACTGGACCGGGCCGCGGTCCAGGCCGCCCCGACGAGCTGAAGGCGCCACCGGGGCGCCCCGGGACGCCGTGGGTCGTCAATTCCGGATGCTCGTCAGGGACCCGGAGCAAATGTCGGATACCCAACCATTAGTAGACGCCTGTCAATGTATGGGAGAGGCTTACCGCGTCCATCGCCACCCGGGGGAGGCGTCGTCATGCACAGTCGTGCAAGCCATGGCCGCACGTTCCTGACCACCGCCGCTGTCGCGATTCTGGTAGCCGGCCAACTCGCGGTACCGGATCCGGCCCGCGCCGAGCCTGTTCCGGCAGCTCCGAAGCCCGGCGCGGCAAGCTCGAAACCCGGTTCGACAACACCGGACGGTACGACGCCGGACGCGACCACGCAGCCGTCGCGTACGGCGATGATGCCGCGACTCGCCCAGGTGCCACCCCTCGATCCGGCACCCGGCTCGGTGCAGGTCGACCGGGGGCAATCCGCCGCGCTGACGCCGGTCGCCCCGCTACCCGCGGTCGACCCCGCCGCCGGCACGGTCGACGTCGAACGGGCCCCGGTGGTGCCGAACCCGCCGGTCAGGCCCGTGCCGCTCACCGTACCGATGCATCCCGCCCAGGAACTGATCGACGCCACCTCGGCGGACGCCAGCACCACACTCGACCAGGCCGGCCGGCTCCACCCGGACCGCACCCCGGACCTGGACGCCCGCAAACTCCAACCCCAGGTCTCCTCGGCCCAGTTCGTCGATCCGGCGAACCCGGTCACGCTGGAAGCGCTGATCGCGGCACTCGCCAGCGGCAACATCCCGCCACCGCTGCCGGTCGACCCACTGGCGCTGCTGGAGCAGTTGCCTGACGGCATTCCGCGGATCACGTACCGGATCTGCTCGGAGTCGGCCACCAAGACGGTGTCCTGCTCGCTCACCCTGCCGTTGGCCGTACCCGCGATCGTTGACGTGACCGGTGACGGCACCCCGGACGTACTGGCCGATCTGCTGCCGGTGGCGCTTCCCGGCGACGTGGTCGCCGCGTCGCGCCAGCTCCTCGATGTGCAGTCCACCCTCACCGCGGCCCAGGATCGCCTCGCCGTCGTCCTGGAACTGCTCAGGGACCCGCTCCAGATCATCCTTCACCCCGAGCTGCTGATCGAACGGCTGTGGTTGCAGGACCTCATCGAAGATCTCCAGGCGCTGCTGACGGAGAAGTTGGAGGCCCTGCTGGACCTGATCAACGTCGGCGTCGCCCTGCTGGCGCTCCGACTGCCTACCAGCGAACTGGCCGGTCAGCCACTGCCGGCGCACGTCTGGGCCGTCTACGACCTCCCCGGCCACCAGCGGATCTCGGTCGGTTTCGACGGACTGCGGCGCGGTAGCACGCTGCCGACCGGCACCCTGGGACTGTTCACGTTCAACCCGGTGACCCTGCTCCGGGGCGTGTACGACATCCAGGCCCGGCTGTTCCAGGGTGGTGCCGGCGACGCGCTCGCGGTCACCGCCGGGCTGGCCTCGGTCACCGACGACGACGCGGGTGACCCGTACCAGCCGACCGTGGCAAGTGCCCGGTTCTCGCCCGTACCGTCGATCTTCTCCACCCGGGCCCGGATCGATCCGGGCAGCGAGACCACCGACCAGAACGTGGTGGTGGACTCGACCAGCGACACCGCCACCCACCTGGACGTCCAGGTGCTCAGCAACCGCGACGGCGTCGACGAGTTCACCCAGCTCGCCGTCGACGAGTTGCCCACCAGCGTGTTCGTCGAGCTGACCCGGCCTCCCGGCGGCAAGGCCACCCTTGAGTACCAGGCGTCCGCCGGCATCGACCGGGTGCTCTTCGCCGACTTCGGCTACCAGCCCACGGGCCTGGTCAACGCGGTCCAGGCCACCGCCGAGGCGATCCCCACCTCGTTCAACGCCGCGTTGGCGAACACCGAGACCGGGGTCGATCTCGACTACACCGCAGCCAGCCAGCTCGCCGCACTGGACGTGGCGGTGTACGACAGGGCGGGCGGCCTGGTCGGCCGAGGCTCGCTGCGCGGGCTGCCCACCGAGGTGAAGCTCACCGCCGACACTGGCACCAGCCACGTGGCGTTCAACGGCGCCCAGCCGCTCGGCTCCGCCACCGTGGCCATCTCGCGCAACCTCGGCGCGTTCGCGCCGTACGACGGCGACCACGCGACGCTGGTCACCGCGGGCACCGCGCTGGGCGTGTCCGCCCGGGTCACCGGTATGCGGCAGGTGGACGCCTACTATGACGGGCATCCCCGGCTCACCACCACGTTCGACCCGGGCGGGCAGCCCTTCGTCGCCGCGGGTGACCTGGACGGGCTGCACAAGGCCCGGTTGGAGATGTCGAACCTGCCGGCCACCGCGTCGCTGGACGTGGACACCGCCGCGCGTACGGTGGCGTACCAGACCAGCTCGGTGATCCACCGAGTGTTCGCCGCGTACACCAACACGGCCGCCGGGCCGACATTGTTCGCCACCGTGAACGAGCTGCCCGAACGGATCAACCTCTCCTACGACCTCGGTGACCGGCCTCGGCTACGGTACGAGGCGACCAGCCGGGTGCAGAAGGTGGAGGTGTTCGCCAGCCCCGCACACGTGGAGACGTTGCGCCCGCAGCAGGACCACTACCTGTCAGCGGCCGCAGCCGGGCTGGCCAGCACGATGGACTTCCTGCTGGACCTGCCGGCCCGACACCTCGACGGCACCCAGTCCGATCCGCTGACCAGTTTGGCGGCGGTGGTCCGGTTGCCGTCCGCTGGTCGGGACTGGACCGCGATGGCCGACCTGACCGGCGTGCCGGCCCGGTTCGACGCGGACTTCGCCGAGGGCACCTACCGGTTCAGGGGCCTGTCCGGACCGCTCGGCGGAGCCCGGCTCGCGGTCACCAATCACGCCGGCCAGGTCGCACCGACCGGGCTGCACCTGGCCGTGCGCTACCGGCAGGTCACCGGTGACCTCGACGGCAGCGTGTCGGTGCGCAACCTGTCCTGGGTGGAATACGCGCGCGACGGCGGCGGACAGACCTTCCGGCTGGACACCGACACCGGAGGTGATCCCGTGTTCGTGGACGCGGACGTGCTGCTCGCCGCGAACGGCGTCGACGACACCCAACTGTCCGCGGTGGCCCGGGTGGACGGGTTGCCGAGCACCATCCGTTCCACCTTCGCCGACGGCCGGCTCAGTTACACCGCGAGCGGCAACGTCGGCCTGACCATCGGCGTACGGGTGGGCAAGGTGGCCGCGCTCGCGGGGCTGGGCGCACCGCTGTTCGCCAACGGAGTGGCCCTGGTCGGAAACGGCTGCGACACCGGCAACGGCTGCGCCGAGGACGAGGGCGTGTTCTGCACCGTCTTCACCCGCTGCCTCGGACTCGTCGGCACGGTCCGGCTACCCGGGCTGCCGAGCAACCTGGCTGTGGACACCCGGGCTCGTACGGTGGTGTTCACCGGCTACCGGCCGCCGGCCGCGCCGTTGCAGGCGTACCTGCGCCTGGCCGGGCTGGTCGACACCCTGCCCGACGTACGTGCCCTGGCCAGCCTCTCCGGTCTGCCGACCGAGCTGGACATGACGATCGGCCCGGTCGAGGTCAGCGGCGGCTCGATCGACTTCCGGTACACCGCTTCGGCGCCGCTGGGCAGCCTGCGCTTCGACGCCGACCTGACCACCACCAACCAGACCTTCCCGGTGGTACGCGGCCGGGCCACGATCGGCCGGCTGCCGGCCACGATGCATGTCAACGGTACGGTCGGTGACCGGACCACCGTGGCCGTCCGCAACTCCGCCGCGGTGGACTCGGTCGGTCTGACCGTGACCAGCGCCAGCACGGGTTACCTGACCGCCTCGGTGACCGGGGTGCCGGCCACCGTGGACGCGCTGGTCGACCTGCCGGCCCGGCACGCCGCGACCACCATGTCGGCACCCATCTCGGCGATCTCGTTCCTGGCCCACGTGCCGTACGCCGGCCGGACCTGGTCCGCGTTCGCGGACGTACGCGGCGTGCCGGCCCGGTTCGACGCGGACTGGGGAAACGGCACGTACGCCTTCCGGGCCGCCGAGGGCAGTTCGCTGGGCAGCGCCGCGTTCGCGGTGACCAACCACGCTGGCGCCCTGGCGCCGAACGGGTCACACCTGGCCGCCCACTACGACGAGGTCAGCGGCGACATCGACGGCAGCGCGTCGATCACCGGGCTGCGGGACGCCGAGTTCGGTCATTCCGATTCGTCGATCACGGCCAGCTACCACGCGGATCGGCAGACCATCGCGCTGGACGGCGACGTCCGGCTGGCTGCCGGCGGTGCGCAGGACGTCCGGCTGGGGGCACTCGGGCGGCTCGGGCCGATCCCGGGAACAGTCACCTTCAGCTCCGCCAACGGGGTGGTCGACTACACCGCCGACACGACACTCGACGTGGAGACGCAGTTCTGGCTGGGCAAGGTAGCCGCACTGAGCGGGTTGGGGGCACCGCGCTACGCCAACGGTGCCTCGGTGGTGGACCGGGGCTGCGGCACCGGGCCGGGCTGCGCCGACCAGGGGCCGTTCTGTGTGGACGGGAAATGCTTCGGGTTGACCGGGATCATCAACGTCTCGGGACTGCCCACCCGGGTCACCGTCGACCCGACAACACGCAGCTACTCGTTCGCCGGCTACCAGCCCCGGACGAACACGCTGACCCTGTACGTCGACGACTCGGTCTTCGTACCGTCGCCGCCGGACCGGATCAAGGCCGAGGCGACGCTGACCGACCTGCCGTCCGGGATCAACTTCACCCTGGGCCCGATCGACCTCACCGACACGCTCACCATCAGGTACGACTCGGACGTGGCCTCGGCCGGCACCCTGGACCTGCACGCCCAGGCCGACCAGGTGCCGATCTTCGGCTCGACTCGGGCGATGGCCCGTCTCGACCCGATTCCGGGCGACCTGGAGGTGAGTGGCAAGGTCGGCTCGCCCACCTCGGTGCGGGTCAAGAACTCGACGGTTGTCGACAACCTCTCCATCAAGGCCACCGGCACGTTCAACGGTGACCCGGCCACCGGCCAGGTCCAGTTGAGCGACGTTCCCACCGACATGACGTTCGGCGCGAGAGGTTTCGGCAGTGCCCAGGGCGACAACCTGCCCACCGTGGACTACACGGCGAACGACGGACGGGACACTCTCGACATCGACGTGGAGGTCGAGGCGAATCTGGTGCAGAAGACCGATCTCGCGGTGGTCGGTCCCGACGACCTGGAACTGCACATCACCAACCTCGGCCACCGGACCACCGTCGAACTCGCGCCGGAGACCCAGGTCGTCACGATCACCTCGGTCCCGGACACCGACGATCTGCGGATGGTCGGCAACCTGCACCTCCGGGTGCCGAGGCAGGACGTGGACCTGGAATTCTTCAACTGCTTCGGGTTGGTACGCGGGTTGTTCGCCGGACACGCGGAGGTGAGAGAGAGCTGGATCAGTGACATCACGTTCCACCTCACCGACATCCGCCAGGCGACGCTGCGGCCGGGTAACGTACGTACCGATCTGCCGTTCGAGTTGCCCAGGGAGCTGGGCTACCTGTTCCTGGCGTTCGACGGCACCTTCGGTCAGGCGACCATGTCGATGGCCGGCGTCCACCTCGATCTCGACATCGACCTGCTGTTGCGGATCGACAAGATCATCGGACCGGACTTCTTCAAACAGGACCTGCAGCTGACCCGGTTGTACGACAGCGTCTACTACCACCGTTACGATCTGCGGCAACCCAGCCGTGTGACGTTGGAGGTCAGCACCTGGGGCATTCCGTTGGCCGAGATCGTCCTGGCGGTCTGGCCCGGTCTGGCGGAGAAGTCCCGCAACGGGGTGACCGTGCCCGGCGGCCGGCCGAGCGTGGTGACCATGCTCGATCCGGGAGACGACGTGGACGACTACATCTTCGACCTGCTGGCGTACGCGGCCTGGCCGTTCGACGGCGAGCACGCACCCAGGCAGGAGAACACCGGCGACGGCGGGGCATGTTGACCGGCATTCCGGCGAAGGGCCGCCGGCGACGCACCGGGCTGCTCGCCCTGGTGCTCGTCGGCGGCCTTGTCGGTCCGCTCGGCGGCTGCGCTGGCGGCTGCACCGACACCGTGCTCCAGGTGTCGGCGGTCGAGGTCGACGACGTAACCGCCCCGCTCACCGTCAGCGCGCGGCTGACCAGGGACGGTGAACCGTTCCCCGGGGTCACCGTGAAGCTGGCGGTCACGGTGGTGGGTCCGAACAACGCGCACAGCGAGGCGCTGTTCTCCGCGACTACCGACGCCGACGGCCGGGCGAGCGTGACCCGGCCGGGCGGGGTCGCCCGGCTGTCGCCCACCAATCACCAGGTCACCGGGTACGCCGCCTACTTCCAGCCGCTAGACAAGATCGACGAGGTGCGTTACTGCTGGTCGAGCGTGTCGGCACCGATCACCTGCCGTACCGATGCCGGCTCCGGCCCCTGTCCGGTCAGGACGTCGACCTGACGTCACAGCGTCGGGGCAGGTAGTTCCTCGTGGCGGTGTCGTGCCTCGGAACGGGCACCCGAGGCGGCTGGCCGACCGCCGTGGCGTCACCTGACCGGGTACGACGCCGGTAGCGGCCCGAGCAGCCAGCTCCCCGCCGAGTCCGGGTCCTCGCTGAAGTAGAACTCGCGTATCGCCTCCAACAGGTCGCGGGTACTGACATAGTGGTCACCGTCCGCGTCCAGCCGCTGGAAGATCTCTCTGGCGTCGAACTCGGGAAGGTTCATCAGCGAGCCGGTCCAGCGGACGTACTCGTCGCTAGTGAGCAGCCCGTCGCCGTCGGTGTCGGCGATCGCCATGATGGCGTCGAGGAACGGCAGGTAGCCGGCGTCGAACGAGTCGGGAGTCTCCAGCAACCCTGCGGCGAACGCTGCCTTGTACTCGGTCTCACTGACCTGGCCGTCCGTGTCCGTGTCGGCCACCTCGGCGAGATGCCGCCAGATCTGGTCGGCCAGCTCCTCCAGGCGGTGCCGTGTGGGGGAGCCGACGAGGTGACCGAACTCCTCGGCCATCCGCACCGCGGACCGGGCGAAGTCCTCGCCCCCGATGTAGCCGTCGCCATTGGTGTCGTAGGTGGCGAACCGGCGGGCGAGCTTGCGGTCGAGGAACGGCGAGATGTCCATCGTTGGCCCTTCGTGATCAGTCGCTGACGCGTAGCGCCTGGTGAGTGATGCCTTGCTGAACGTAGATATTAGGGGCGTGATGTAGCAGCGGCTACCCTCATAAATTGACATATGACGGCATAGGTCACCCTGTGGCTGGCGCCGGACACGGCGGATCCCTAATGTTCCGGGCTGAAGTGGTCACGGGCGCGCAAAGCCGCTACCCCCGATACGACCACCGCCGTCACACCCGACACACCGGCAAGCATCCGATCGAATCATCGATGTCCCAGATCCCACGCACCGTGGATGCCATCATCATGTTGATCTCCAGCAGGGCCCGGTGAAGAACCAGCTCAGATGAGTTTGGTGACGGGTCGAAGCCGTCCGGTGCGGTGATGGCAATCCTGCGAGGCCAGGTTTGCCTCGTCCTGATGTTCCTACGGCGTACCTGGTCCCCGGATATCCACCGGGTGGCCGTTGTCCAGGGGTTGCAGCAGCGGGGGCTCCCCTGTTCGGCGGGTTCACGGCGGACCCGGAGGGCGGCTACGGCTGTTCAGGGACGGCAAAGTAGGCAGACCACCTCGTCGCGAGGTCTCCTGACACGACCGGGTGCAGCGGGTTGCCGGGCACGAGCTCAACTTTCCCGTCTTCGTCGAGATCGCCAGCCGCCAAGTCCACGTGGTTGGGGTGACCGCCCATCCAACCGGTGCCCGGGTAGCCCAGCAGGCACGGAATCTACTGATGGACCTCGACCAACGCGCGGCTGGGCCGCGGTTCTTGCTCCGCGACCGCGATACGAAGTTTACGGCGGTCTTCGACGCGGTGTTCACCGCGGACGGCATCGACGTGATCAAGACCCCGCCGCAGGCACCCCGGGCGAACGCGTTCGCCGAACGATGGGTGGGCACCGTACGCCGGGAGTGCACTGACCGGATGCTCATCGTCGGCGAGCGCCACCTCGCGGCCACCCTCGCCGAGTACACGGCCCACTACAACAACCACCGACCACATCGATCGCCCGGCCAGCAGCCGCACAACCCGCCGTGGGGAGTTACTGACTTGACCGCCGCCGAGGATCCGACGGCGCCCGATCCTCGGCGGGTTGATCAACGAATATTCGCAGGCAGCATCGCGAAACCGGCTTTACGAGCCCCACACGATCGCCCTCGTCCGTGACGTCGTCGACCACCAGAGGGGACATTCCCGCGAACACCATCTTCGTAAGATCATCGATCTTGCACACATGATCTCAACGACATCGACCACCTTCGGTCACCACCGAATGTGAGACAGGGCCATTCACCTGACACACCCGGTTCAGATCCCGGTAAGATTCCCCGGCCCCACCGGCCCACACCCATATCGACTAACCGATGGTAACGCCATAGCAACGGGTTGTGATGTCGATCATATTGTGGCGATTGCCGGGAATAGCCGATGATGATGATCGTTGATGTCACGGGGTTCTTAACGTCGAGCCCATTCAGATCGAACTCGCTGCGCCGCGGTAGAAGTCCGGTCGAATTGACCTAGAGTCGGAGTCGGGTACTGCTGCGGTCAAATGCGGATTCACAAGGGAGCATAGTTGAAAATTGTCACGCGCTCTGGGGTCTTGCGTCGCTCCGTTACCTACTTTCTTGCAGCGGCCGTAGCTTCTGCAGCATTACTGACTAGTTCCGGAGGTGTCAATGCGGCGCCACCCACACCGTCTTTCGGTTCACAAATTGACGGTTACGCCGCCCATGACGCACAGGACACGTGCAGTTTCAGCGACAAACCTGGTGTCGTAGATTTCAAAAATTTGCTGAATAGCACGTACGGCAGTCATGCCTGGAATATCTCCAGGCCTTGCAGCAATGGCGGAACCAGTGAGCACAAAGAGGGGCGCGCGCTCGACTACTCTTTGGACATCAACAACGCCGGGCAGGCTGCCGACGCTCAGGACATTCTCAACTGGTTGCATGCAACCGACCAGTACGGCAACCGACATGCCATCGCGCGTCGACTAGGCATCATGTACATCATCTGGAACCGCAAGATCTGGAGTGCTAGCCGGGCTAGCGAAGGATGGCGGAACTACGATTGCGACACCAGTGACCCCAACGATTGCCACACGAACCACATCCACTTCAGCTTCAGTTGGTCTGGTGCGCGTCAACAGACCACCTGGTGGACTGGTGCCGTGCGTAGCCACCGCTACATCTACACGGCGGAAGCCGGACACCTATACGAGACCTACGGCGGCCCTACCGGATGGCAGATCAATCCCATTAATGCTGGGACTACGGCAGCGACGCAACTGTCCGCGACCTGGAGCCCAAGTGGCTTCCGGTACATCTACACCCTCGAAAACGGTGTTCTGTACGAGACGTACGGCAGCCCCACCGGATGGCAGAAGAACTCGATCAACCTCAACTACGGAGCGATATCAGCGCTGTCCGCGACCTGGAGCCCAAGTGGCTTCCGATACATCTACACCCTCGAAAACGGTGTTCTGTACGAGACGTACGGCAGCCCCACCGGATGGCAAAAGAACTCGATCAACCTCAACTACACTGCCGCGACCGAGGTATCCGCGACGTGGAATTCCGGTGGCGAACGGTATATATACACCATTGAGAACGGTGTGCTGTACGAAACCTACGGTAGCCCCACCGGATGGCAGAAGAACCAGGTAAACACTAATACGACCGCCGCGACCGAGTTGTCCGCAACATGGAGCCCCAGTGGTCGCCGTTACCTCTACACTCTTGAGAATGGCGCGCTCTACGAAACCTATGGTAGCCCTACCGGATGGCAAAAGAATCAAATTACCTACAACTACGGCGCCGCGACTGAGTTGTCTGCAACGTGGAGCCCCACCGGCTTTCGGTACATTTACACCGTTGAGAACGGCGGACTCTTCGAAACGTATGGCAGCACTGAGGGTTGGCAGAAAAACCGAATCAACGCCGATTACAGCACGACAACCGAGCTATCCGCGACCTGGAGTTAGCTAGACGTCCATACGACTTTCCGTGCGGACCCAAAGGACCACGTAGCTCAGGCTACCTTCGCTGGCCCCACCGAGCGTTCGGTGGGGCCAGGACTATCTCAACTACCCTCGCCGCACGGGAGTGTCCCTCATATATTCGATAGACAAGGGAACACTCGATCGAGATTGCAACAGGCACGATCGGAATTTTCGATCGGCACACGGAACTGTGCCCGACGGGTACCTAACCTCGATTATTCGCGTGGCTGACCCGTCGACTCGGCCCGCTCGACGCCATCGCCATCTATCGGTGGCCGCGGATGGGGCGTGGTCGGGTGGCCGGCTGTCGCTCCGGCGGCGGGGTCTCCTTGGTCCCTCCGGGTTGTGGGGTCAGGGCCGATCCGTGAGGTCAGCCTGGTGCGGGAATCGCCGCGATTCGGGTGACGGCGGCGGCGATGTGGGTGGCCCAGGGCCAGGTCGACGGGATGCGTAGCCGTCGGCGGCGTGGCCCATGGACCGTCGGGCGGCGGTGTGCAGCACCCGGCAGCGCAGCGTCTTGGGCTCGCAGCGGTCCAGGTCGCCGGTCAGGGCGGGGATCTGAGGCCAGGCGGTCAGATCGGTGGCGATCGCGGCGAAGGCGCACCGGGCTGGCTGATGACGAACTCGCGGGAGGGTAGTCGGCGTAGGCCGCTGTGTCCTCGGCGCAGCGGATCCGCTCCTCGACGCGGGCGTGGGCGCGGTGACGGGCTTCCAACCACTGCAACGCCCTGACCGGGTGTTGGTGACGAACGCGGGGTAGCGCCACCCGTCGCGGTGCTCGAACAGGGTCAGCTGCGCGCCGGGGTGAAGGCGGTCCGCCCGCACGACCACCGTCATCCCGTCCGGCCACCCGGTCTGGGTGAGCAGGCCGACTAGAGCCAGCCGGCGCGTACCGCCAGCACGCCCACCTGGAAGCGACTGGACGCGTTGAGCCGCCGGGCCAGTTCGGCGACGTTGCGACGAAGCGTTCGCACCGAGACGTTCAGACGGCGGGCCACAACCTCATCGGTTGCCCCTTCCGCCAACATCTGCAGCATTTGGCGTTGCTGTGACGTCAAGGCCCAAGGATCGGCCTGCGCATTTTCCTGAAGCGAGCGCGCCGACCAGAGCTGCTCGAACATCGCGCAGATGGTCGACACCAGACCGAGGGCTCGCACCTCCATCACAGCGGTCCCGGAGCCGAGAAGGCCGGTTGGCAGAAGCACTACTTTGCGATCCACGACGACAGCGGCCAACGGGATGGTCGACACCAGGCGTAGTCCGCCGCCGGAGCCAATCGACCAGTCTGCAGGGGCAACGAAGCGGTGAAAGTTGTCGTCCGTCTCCTGAACGAGCATGCGGACCGTCACACCGTCCTTCACGACCGCACCGACAAGTGCCTTGGTTGCCTCCGCTTGGCCGGAGTCCAGCGGCACGAAAACATCACATTCCCGCTCCGCTCTTACCGACAGTTCATCCAATCGAGTCCGAGCGCTCAGGTCCCGTTCAGGTCGCCATCTAGCGCCTAATTTCAGCACTACCTGTGCCAGCGGAGCATAGTCCGACGCCTCTACTTTATTCGGAAGCGTGACATCTGCGATCACTTGCTGTTCTCCCCCGTAGCCATGATGGAGCGCTCAGTAGTATCCCGCTGCCAGGTAGCGTTGGCAAGATCCTCAAGAGAATTACTCTGAGTGACAGAAAACGGTGGCAGGAACCTGCCAGACGTAGATGGTGACGTGGGCTGTTCCAGTCCGTAAGACTTGTGATCTACCGTCGCCTCGCTGGATGTGATTCATCCGAAGTATTGCCACCATGATTAGCGCAAGGAGTTGTCGGGACCACGACACATCGGCGGTGGATACAACGTCTTTGGGTCACCGCTCAGGAGAACCTCATTGACGCAGACAGGTCGAGACGAGTAACGATGGAGACGACTGCATGCATGGATTGACTGGACGTAGGCGGGTTCTGGCCGGCCTGCTTGGGGTGACAATCGCGGGCGGGCTCGGCCTGAGCGCCGGAGCAGGCCTGGAGATGGCAAACGCCCCACAGGCCGCCCAGGCGGCATCGACAGTAGGCGGGGACATCACCCGATCCGAGGTGCTCGATCGGGCGCAATACTGGGTGGACAGAAAGATCACCTACACCCAGGAAGCAAGTGCTGGCGACCCTGCGGGCAAGAACTACCGGCGCGACTGCTCCGGGCTCGTTTCCATGGCCTGGCACATTCAGGACAGTCCCATCACGGGCGACTTCATGGGCGCCGATTCACGCTGGTCTGAAATTCCGTTCGATCAGCTCCTTCCTGGTGACGCAGTGGTTACCCACGGACACATGGAACTCTTCGCATTCTGGAAAGATCCGGACAACCATGGGGCAGGCGCCTACGTCTACTCTTTCAATGATTACGGCCAGACGGTGCAGAATCCCTATCGAGTGAACAACGTAGGCGCACTGGGATTCAATTCCTATTATGATCTCACCGTGAATTACACAAAGGCAATCAGGTATGCACATATCAAGGACGACCTGGCAACCTCACCAAGCCGGCGCTACATCTACACCGCAGAGGGGGGCACCCTCTACGAGACATACGGCGGCCCCACGGGGTGGCAAAAGAACACGGTAGCCTCCGCTGCCACCAACACCGTCTCCGCCACCTGGAGCCCGTCCGGCGAGCGCTACCTATACACCATCGAGAACAACACACTCTACGAGACGTACGGCAGTCCGACCGGCTGGCGGAAAAACGCTGTCATATCCAGTCCGTCGAGCGTCCTCTCCGCCACCTGGAGTCCAAGCGGTCGCCGTTACATCTACACGATCGAGAACGGTGTCATCTACGAGACGTACGGCAGTCCCACCGGCTGGGAGAAAAACGCCGTAATGTCCAGCATCGCGACCTCCCTTTCCGCAACCTGGAGTCCGCAGGGCGAGCGGTACCTCTACGTCATCGAAGACGGCGTGATGTACGAGATTTACGGCAGCCCGACCGGCTGGGTGAAAACTCGGGTCCTTGCGGCCCCGTCGGCCAGCGCCATATCGGCAACCTGGAGCCCAACCGGTAAGCGCTACATCTACACCCTGGAAAACGGTGTGCTGTACGAGTATTACGGCAGCAGCGGGTGGCAGAAGGTCGCCGTCACCTCGACGGTCGCCACCGGCGTCTCGGCGACCTGGGGTCCGCAGGCCGCGCGTTACGTATACGTCCTCGAAAACGGCGGCGTCTACGAACTGTACGGCAGCCCGACCGGGTGGCAGAAAAACCGGGTCGGTTACGGCACCTCGACGTCATTCTCCGCGACTTGGAGCAGGACTCAGTAGCCAGAGTTCACCCGTAACCGGCGCCTCACGATCGACCCCGCAGCCCGGGCACGTTCAGCTGGCCCCATCGGACGTCCGATGGGGCCAGCGCTGTCTCAACCACCCGCACTCCTCCCGGTCCTCATCTCTCCACCAGACAGAATCGAGTTGAAATGCCTGAAAGCCCTTTCTCTGGCCTAGGTAATCCCTCCAGGCGCAACCTGCTGCTGGGTGCGGCCGGAGTAGCCATTGCCTCGGCTGCAGTTTTCGCAATGCCCCGCGCGGCTCTGGCCGCTGGCAACCGAAAGGGAATCGACTACTCCTGGGACCGCCCAGGAGTGTCAGCCATCACGGCGGCCGGTTACACCTTCGTCTGCCGATACCTCAGCTACACCCCGGACAAGAATCTCACCCCGGCCGAGGCCCAGTCCCTGATTGGGGCCGGCATCGATATCGTCGCCAACTGGGAGGCCACCGCGAGCGCGGCGCTCGAGGGCTATGCCAGAGGCGTGAGCGACGCCCAGGAAGCGCAACGGCAGGCGGCGGTTTGTGGCATGCCGGCGGATCGGCCCATCTACTTCAGCGTCGACTTCGACGCTAGTGCAGCTCAACAGGCCGCGCTCAATTCGTACTTCGACGGAATCGCATCTGTCATTGGCCGGAGCCGTACCGGAGCCTACGGCGGCTACTACGTCATCAAACGCCTTTTTGACGCCGCCAAGATCACTTGGGGGTGGCAAACGTACGCGTGGTCCAGCGGTCAGTGGGACTCACGGGCGCAGCTGAGGCAGGTCCAGAACGGCATCACGGTCGGCGGCGCGGACTGTGACCTCGATGAGGCGATCGACGCGGACTTCGGGCAATGGGGAAGCGGTTCCGCGACCCTGTCGCGCTACCTGTACACGCTCGAAGCGGGTGCGATCTACGAAACCTACGGCAGCTCCGTCGGTTGGCAAAAGAACAAGGTCGCCGCCAGCTCCCCGACCCTGATGTCCGCCACGTGGAGCCCATCGAGCGAGCGGTACATCTACACCGTCGAGGGCGGTGTCC
>NZ_JBVJHT010000008.1:112282-245526 GCF_055586685.1 Micromonospora sp. NPDC049529 | reverse complement strand
CCTGTACGAGTACTACGGCAGTCCGACCGGCTGGCAGAAGGCGCAGGTCGCGAACAGCACCGCCACCCTACTCTCGGCCACCTGGAGCCCAGCAGGAAAGCGGTACATCTACACCGTCGAGGGCGGTGTCCTGTACGAGTACTACGGCAGTCCGACCGGCTGGCAGAAGGCGCAGGTCGCGAACAGCACCGCCACCCTACTCTCGGCCACCTGGAGCCCAGCAGGCGCCAGGTACCTCTACACCGTTGAGAACAACGGACTCTGCGAGTACTACGGGAGCCCCAACGGTTGGCAGCGGGTAAGTTTCGCGAGCAGCGCCGCGAGCCTGCTCTCGGCGACCTGGAGCCCGGCCGGGAAGCGATACATCTACACGATGGAGAGCGGGATTCTCTACGAATACTACGGCAGCCCTACGGGCTGGCAGAAGGTCGAGGTCGGGAACCATTCCGCGTCCTCGCTCTCCGCGACCTGGAGTCCGTCGGCACAGCGGTACCTCTACACCATTGAGGGCACCGAGTTGTACGAGACCTACGGCTCGACGAGCGGATGGCGACGAGCCCGGGTTGCCGTGACCACCGCCTCGATGGTTTCCGCCACCTGGGGCAACGCGTAACGTTGCCGCCCGGCCACTGACAGCGGCGTATCCGGTGGTGGAGCCCTGCCGCTCCGCCACCGGTGCCGTTGCTGCTGCCTGCTCGCAACCAGTGAATCATGGCCGGGCCGGGCCGGGGCGCTCCACGAGGGCGCCTAGCGGTAGTTTGTCGCCCTTATGGTGGTAGATAGAGGTTGATGGCGTGGCCTTGTTCGAGGGCGTTGAGGAATTGCTGGAGTTCAGCGGGCGGGGGTGTGTCGGTCCAGGCTTGCCACCAGCGTTGCAGGAGGAGCCATGGGGTGAGCCAGTCGCGAACGGCGCGTAGCGCCTTGGGCCAGCTGGGGTGTTCAGCCGGCGGGTCGGCTGGCGAGCCCCTCTCTCCGGAGTCGTCGCTTGACGGTTCCGGAGAAAGGGCGGACTTTCTGTCGTTTGTGGTCGGTGGGTCGACCCAGGTGTTCCAGAAGAACGAGAACGCTCGGTGGACCAGGGTTTGGTGGCGTCGGATCGCGGTGGCGGAGCGGACTTGGAAGTCGGCCCGGCCGAGTTCGTCTTTGACCTGTTTGTAGCTTTGCTCGATCCAGTGCCGGATGCCGTAGAGCCGCACGACTTCTGTCAGGTCGGCCGGCTCGTGCGACGCGTCGGGGGTGTCGCGCGGTCCGCCGGGGCGGGCCAGGTTGGTGGCCAAGTACCAGGTGGCCTTGTCGGGAAGTGTCTGCGGGTCGGGGGTGGCGTGCAGCGGGTAGGAGACCCGCTCGTCGGCCCAGACCGTGGTCACGGTCACGATGCCGTTGTCGGTCTTGCCGGTGTTACCGATGCAGCCCGGTGTGCCGGAACGCCGTAGTCACGACTACCTACGGGCGGGTGTGACGAGCTTGTTCGCGGCGTTGGACCTGGCCACCGGGACGGTGATCGGGTCGGTGCACCGCCGGCACCGGCGGCAGGAGTCCCTGAAGTTCCTGCGGAAGATCGACGGGGCGGTGCCCGGTGATCTGGACGTCCATCTGGTGCTGGACAACTACGCCACACACAAGACCCCGGCGATGACGCGGTGACTGCTCCGCAACCCCCGGTTCCACCTGCACTTCACCCCAGGACCCCGCCACTCGGGCGAAACGACGTCCCGCACCAGGTGGCCCGATGCTCCCAACCGCGCAGGCTGCGCCCGGTCGTGACAGACGCGGTGCGATGCTGACAGATCGCTGTTGGGCGTTTCCACCACGGGATGCGCTTGGTGGAGTTGGCCGATTGCCTGAAACCCAACCGGCGACAGGGAGCCGGTTGTTGGGCCAGGTCAGGGCTGCTGTCGGCTACGGTGGCGGACCGGTCGTCCCTGGAACGGTTGCGTACCTCCGGTGGCCCGCCTCACGACCTGCTGGTCCTGCTCGACGCGCAGGACGGAGGTCGACGTGCCACCGCGACAACGTCGCCCGACCACGGACAGCACGCTGGGTCCGGGGACCACCGTCAGCAGAAACGACATGACCGCGAACCCGAGTAGTCGATCACTGGACACCATGAGGCGCATGTAAACACGCCGCCCGCTCGCGCCCGTACCGATTTCGAGGCATCGCCCAGGCCAAGGCCAGTTGACTAGACAGCTAGACGGCGTACAGTACGGAGCGTGTCGGAGAGATCGCTGCGCGATACCCAGTTCGCGCCCAGGTACTACCAGATCGAGCAGGAGCTCAAGTCGCGGATCCGGACAATGCAGCCACACGAGTCGTTACCATCCGAGGCCACTCTCTCGGAGCAGTTCGGGGTGAGTCGGATGACCGCCCGGGCCGCCGTCCAGCGGCTGGTCGCCGACGGCCTGGTCTACCGCCAGGCGGGTCGGGGCACGTTCGTGTCACCGCCGGTGACCCAGCGCCGGGCCGACACCCTGGTGCGGTTCAGCAGCGAGATGCGTCGGCAGGGCCGGGTCCCCTCGTCGCGGGTCATCTCGGCCCGAATGCGGCCGGCGGTGCCCGAGGAGGTCGGTCGGTTGCGACTGTCGACCGGAGCCGAGGTGGTGGCCATCCAGCGGGTACGGCTGGCCGACGCGGTGCCGGTCGCCCTGGAGGAGGCGGCCTTCCCGTCCGACGTACGCGAACTGCTCGACGTCGACCTGGCCCGGCGGTCGTTGCACGAGACGTTGATCCGGCTCGGTCGAGTGCCGATGCTGGGCTACGCCACGGTGGAGGCGCACGCCGCCGGTGAGGACGACTGCCGACTGCTCGACGTGGCCCCCGGAACCGCCCTGCTGGTGGAGAAGCGCCTGGTGCTCGACCAGGACGACAATCCACTGGAACTGACCCAGTCCCGTTACGTCGGAGCGCGGTATTCCCTCCAGGTCGCGTTCTCGGTGGACCACGACAACTCGCACGCATCCCCGGAGCCGAAGGCATAGTCGATCGCCAACCCGTAAGCCGCAGCGAAAGGTGACCACCGTGAGTTCAGCACTGACGCCCGTGAACGTTTCCGTCGAGCGGGTCGCGAAAATGATCGACCATTCGCTGCTGCGACCGGAACTCACCATCGGGGAAGTCGGTGACGGCTGCGAACTGGCCCTGCGACGCGATGTCGCGTCGGTGTGCGTCAAACCGGCCGACGTGCCATTCGCGGCCGGCGTACTGGCCGGTACGGACGTCGCTGTCGGTACGGTCGTCGGATTCCCGCACGGCAGCAGCACCAGCCGGATCAAGGCGGCCGAAACCGCCGCCGCGCTCAACGACGGGGCGCGCGAGATCGATATGGTGATCAATATCGGCTGGCTCCGGCAGGGCCGGGACGACGACGTCCTCGCCGACATCGGGGCGGTCGTCCGGGAGGCCGACGGCGTGGCCCTGGTCAAGGTCATCCTGGAGAACGCCTACCTGGACACGGACGAGAAGATTCGGGGCTGCCGGATCGCCGAACAGGCGGGGGCGAACTACGTCAAGACCTCCACCGGGTTCGCCCCGGGCGGGGCGACCCTGGACGACCTGCGCCTGATGCGCGCGACCGTACCGCCCCGGATGGGGGTGAAGGCGGCCGGCGGGGTCCGCACCCTGGACCTGCTTCTCGAAATGGCTGAGATCGGCGTGACCAGGTTCGGCGCCACGGCCACCGCCAGCATTCTCGACGATCTGCGCACGCGACTGGACGGGCAACCCGAAGAGCACAGAAGGTAATGCACCACCAACCTGATTGATAAGTCCCGGAAACAATTCGGCACACGGTCACATTGTCGAAACCGGCCCCGTGCCGGCGCTTTCGCATGCCCAGAGAAGTGATTCCGAGTGTGACTCAGCGCACAATAAATCCGGCTAGCTGTGCACGGAAATTCAGCCCTACTCTTCGTTCAGGTTAATGAGCACGGATACCGGCTCATTGAAAACGGGGATCCTTTCTGGGGAGGTTCAATGCAGGCGTACGTCATGTATGGGCCGGGCGTTCTGGAGTCGACCGAGCAACCCGATCCCGTTCACGGCGCGGACGAGATCCTGCTCCGTACGGAATCGGTGTCGATCTGCTCGACCGACGTCTCGTACTTCCGGGGACACCTGTTCCCGGAGACCTGGCCGGTCATACCCGGGCACGAGTACGTCGGCGAGGTCGTCGGCATCGGCGCCCGACTCAACGGCGTGGTCGATCTCGGGCAGCGGGTCTGCTACTGGGGACAGACGGACTTCGGCGGCATGGCCGAGTACCGGGTGATCCGACCGATCTTCGGTCACCAGGTCGCCGCCGAGACCGCGTGGTACACCGAGCGGAACTTCTACGACGCCGACCAGGCGGCCGCGGTCATCGTGCCGGACTCGCTGTCCTGGGACGCGGCCACCATCATCGAGCCGCTGACCTCGGTGTTGCGCTCGATCCTGGTCAACCCGCCCCGGCCCGGCGACGTGTGCGTCGTCCTCGGCTGCGGTCCGAGCGCGGTGCTCGCGACGCAGATCCTGACCCGCTACCTGGGCGCCCGGTCGGTGACCGTGGTGGACCGCAACGAGTACCGGTTGAAGATCGCGCTGAACCATGGCGCGTCGCTCGGATTCAACACCTCGACCGAGGCCGGGGCGCTGGAGACGTTCGTCCGCGAGAACCACGACCAGTACGCGGACTACGTGTTCGACGCCCTGCCGCACGTGGCCGTCGACGGCCACGGCAAGGACGTACGCGAACTGGCGATGGGGCTGCTGCGTCCCGGCGGTACCTACGTCGTCTACGGCGCGACCGGCGTACGCCAGCAGATCAACACCTGGCTCATTCTCGCCAAGGGGCTCAACGTCCGGGCCACTCCGTTCGACGTACGCCTGTTCCCGATGGCCCGGTCGGCGCACGTCGCGAACATCGCCGTACGGCTGCTCGAATCCGGACTGGTCGACGCCAACCCGGTGGTGAGCCACCGGATCTCCTTCTACGACCCGACGGCCGTGCTCGGGGCATTCGAGAGCTACGGACAGGGCGACTCCATGAAGGCGTGCCTACGGCTGGCGCCGGTCGCCCACGCCACGGCCGGCGCCGACGTACTCCTCGGAGGCCTGCGATGACGCTCGACGCACCGTACACCCGCGACCGGGTCACCTGGCTGGCGTTCGCCGTCCTCGCCGTCTACGCCTACGTCCTGTACGCACTCGGGCCGATGCTGACCCTGCTGCGGCGGGACCTGGACCTCCCGTACGCGATGATCGGCGTGCACTCGACGGTGTTCGCCGCGGGCGTGCTCGTACCCGGTCTGTTCTTTTCCAGGTTGGTCGCCGCGTTCGGTCGGCGGCGACTGCTCTGGGCGGCCGCGACCGCCGTCGCCGTCGGCTCGATCGTCCTGGCGGTGGGCCGTACGCCCGCCGTCACCCTGCCGGCCACGGCGGTGCTGGGGGTCGGCGGCGTCTTCCTCCAGATCATGGCGTTGGCCCTGCTCGCGGACCGGCACGGCCAGCGGCGGGACCGGTCGATCGTGGAAGCCAACGCCGGTGCCAGCGCGGCGGCCGTGCTCGCCCCACTGCTCGTCGGCGCGCTCGACGCGACCGTGGCGATCTGGCAGGTCAGTCTCGCCCTGCCGGTCGTGGCACTGCTGCTGCTGCGGATCGGCTATCGCGGGGAGCCCCTGGTCGTCGGCACGGACGCCGGCACGCCGCGCCGTACGGCCGGGGCGAAACCACCGCTGCCCGGCACCTTCTGGCTGATGTGCGCCGTGTGTGGTCTGGTGGTCGGGGCCGAGTTCTGCGTCGTCTTCTTCGGCGCCTCCCTATTCCGCCAGGTCACCGGCATCGGCACCGGCACCGCCGCGGCGATCATGACGGTGTTCGCGGTGGGGGAACTCGTCGGCCGGCTCGCCGGCAGCCGGCTCACCTCCCGCCCCGGCCGGACCCGGCGGCTACTGCTGGCGACACTCGGGATGAGCGCCGTCGCGTTCGTCGCGCTCTGGGTGTCGCAGAGCCTCGTCCCGATGGTCGTGGCGCTGCTGTTCCTCGGCCTCGGCATGGCCAACCTGTTTCCCCTGGCGCTGTCGCTGGCCGTGGCGACCGCACCGGACCGCAGCGATGACGCGACCGCGCGTACGCAACTCGTCGTCGGCGTGGGCATCATGCTCGCCCCCCTGCTGCTCGGTACACTCGCCGACCGGCTGGGGGTCGCCCCGGCGTTCGGCGTCAACCTGGTCCTGCTGGCCGCGGCGACCGTACTGCTGCTCGTCCGCAACCGGCAGCCCGCCGGTACCGGCGCTGCGCAGGGCACCGAGCAGCAGTTGGCCAGCCGATGACCGGCGACACGACCCGGGTCACCACCACCGACGCCGCGATCACCGCCGCCACCGACGTCCTGCGCGGCAACCTCCGTACCGGCTACTCCACCGGGGCCGGCCACGAATTCCGGTTCACCTGCCCGTCCCCGGACACGTACCCGTTCCAGTGGGCGTGGGACAGCGCCTTCCACGCGATCGCGCTGTCCCACGTCGACCCGGGCCGGGCGCAGGCCGAGATCGGGTCGCTGCTCACCGCCGTGACACCGGAGGGGTTCCTGCCGCACATGCTGCTGTGGCAGGACCACCTGCGCCCACGCGCCGTCGAGGACTTCCGCATCCGGGTGACGGGCTGGACCTCGGCCACCATCGCACCGCCGGTGCTCGCCCGCAGCGTGGAGCGGGTGTTCCTGGCCACCGACGACCGGGACTGGCTGGGCGGCGTCCTGCCCCGCACGGTGGCGTTCTACGAATGGCTGCGCACCCACCGGACCAACCCGCGGACCGGCCTGCTGACCACGTACCAGCCGGACGAGTCCGGTCTCGACTCAAGCCCGAAGTACGACGAGGCGATCGGCCTGGACGTCACCACGGGGAACGTGTCCCCGCACTGGCACGAGGCGATGCGCAAGCTGCTCGAATCGTACGCGACGGCGACCGGTGCCGCCGAACTCCTGGCCGCCCGCCGGTTCGTCTGGCACGACGTGCTGTTCAACAGCATCTACGCCGACGGGCTCCGGGCGGTTGCCCGGCTGTGCCGACTGTCCGCGAGCGGGCAGCGGGTCGCCGACGTGTTCGAGAACCGCGCGCAGGGTGTCACCGCCGCCCTGCTCCGCCACTGCTGGGACGAGGAACGGGGTGTGTTCTGGGATCTCGACCTGGTTCGCGGCACGCCCGCCCGGTGCCTCACCGCCAGCAGTCTGTTCCCCCTGCTCCTTGAGGACCTTCCCGCCCCGACGACCCGACGCCTGGTCGAGGAACACCTGCTCAACGAAAGGGAGTTCTGGACCGCGTTCCCCGTACCGAGCGTGGCGGCGAACGAGCCGACGTTCGACCCGGACTTTCATACCGGAGCCATCTTCCGGGGTTCGAGCTGGGTCAACCTCAACTGGTACCTGCACGCGGGACTGCGCACCCACGGCTACGCCGAAGTCGCCGACGTACTCGCCCACCGCACCCTGGAGATGACCGCCCGGTCGGGGATGCGGGAGTGCTACGGCCCGTTCGACGGGGCCGGACACGCGGCCCGGGAGTTCGGCTGGAGCAGCCTCGTCATCGACCTCGCCGCCGACACGAAAGGAAACCGACAGTGACTGTCCGTTGGGGATTCCTCGGCGCCGGATCGATAGCCCGGTCCAGCGTCGGACCAGCGGTCCGGGCGGCGGCCGGCAACACCCTGCACGCCGTCGCCGCCAGGGACGAGCGACGAGCCGCCGCCCTGCGACCGACCCGGATCCACCACCGCTACGAACAGCTCCTGGCGGACCCCGACATCGACGCCGTCTACGTCTGCCTGCACAACCGGGCACACCTGGACTGGGTCCGCGCGGCGCTCCGGCACGGCAAACACGTTCTGTGCGAGAAGCCGCTCGGGTTGACCGCCGAAGAGGTGGCCGCGATGACCGTCGAGGCGGAAACCGCAGGACGCCTGCTCGTCGAGGCGGCCTGGAACCGGTGGCACCCCCGTACGCGGGCGGTGGAGGCCCTTCTCACCGCCGGTGCCGTCGGCCGGGTCGAACGGGTGACCGCCCGGTTCCACGGCGCGTCCCCGTCCGCCGGCAACTACCGACGCGATGCCGCCATGGGTGGCGGCGCCCTGTGGGACGTCGGCTGTTACGCGGTCGCCGGAGCCCTGTCCGCGCTGTCCTGGCGGCCACCGACCGACGTCACCGCCACGATGACCCTCTGGGACGGCGGCGACGCCGACAGCACGACCCGGGCCCGGCTCGCTTTCGGTGCGACCACCACGGTGGACATCGTCGCGGCCCTGGACGGCCGCGACGAGCAGATCCTGGAGGTACGCGGCGAGGCCGGCGTCCTGCGGCTACCCCATCCGGCGTTCACCGCCGGTGCCGCACCCACGACCCTGTGGATGACGCTGGACGGGACCGCGGCGAGAGTGCTCGACTACCCGGCCACCGATCCGTACCGCCTGATGGTCGAGGCGTTCGGCGCGGCCGTACGGGGAGAGAGCGCCTGGCTCGTACCGCTCGCGGAGTCGTCGGCGGTCGCGGCGACGATCGACGCCATCCGGTCGGCCTGCTCCGCTCCGGGTCACGCACCGGGCGAGGGCCACCTGTCCCCCACCGCCCACACCTGACCCAGCACCGCTTCGGCCTCCGCTCGACGCTTCTGCGGCGCGTCACGGAAGCGTCGAGCCACCGGCCCGTCCGGAATCCGGTGAAGTACTCGGCGACGAGGTCGCGTTGGGCCGTCTCGGTCATGACACTCACCGTTCCGGTGATGGCCCGGCGCTCCCGTGGGTGTGCGGCGAGGGCTTCGAGGATCGCTGCGAGCCCGTCGACCGCCTGGGCCGTCCGTCGCTCCCGGTCGACACCGTCACTGCGCCAGCACCGTCGCTCTCGGTCGGCGTCGCCGTTCGTCGGCGGCAAACCCCGGCGAGACGCCGCTGCCCCGAACCGTGTCGCCGCCCGCGAAATCGGAGCGTGGGAGATCGCATGTTCCGCGCAATCTGGACATGGGGCCGAACGCACCATTTCGGGATCCATTGTCGATGCTCCGAAAAGCCCCCGCTGACGTGGTCGCCCTCGGGCGTGCCGTCAGTGTTCGCTGGCTGTCCGGACATCGACAACCATCGGATCGAGCTATGGCCGACTATCAATGTCTTGGCTAACGTCCCGGGCAGTGTTCCAGGTGTTCGGCGCCGGCGACACGACGGCGCTGATCACGCGGACACCAGACCGTCGAGTTCACCTCGATGCGCGGTACGCCCACACCGGACGGTGCGGACGCACCGGGTGGAGGGAGGCCGGCGGACAGCGGGGAGGCCCTCGTCTCCCCGCAAGGGGGAGCACGGGGGTGCACCATGTCCGGGTATTGGGATGCGCGCGCCCGTCGACGGTTCGGCCGTCGCCGGAGGACCACGCAGAGTCGAATGTCAATGGTGTGGCGCTCCGTCGTGCTCGCGCTCTGCGTGCTGCTCGGCGTGCAGGACGCCCAGCCCGGCACCACCGCCGTCCTCTCCTACCCGGCCCCGCCGGGCGGTAGCGGCGGCGGCAACCACCGGGCGCAGGCAAAGCCGGAGCAGCGCTGGGGCGCGGCGGCCGGGCAGGAGCACCTCGTCGACGGGCCACGGAACCGGACCGTGCCGCAGTCGCTGCGCGCCCGCTATCCGCTGCGCGCCGAGCCGCCCGCCCCCCAGCCGCGACCTAACGCGGCACGGGTGGCCGACGCACCACCGTCACAGGCCCGCGGCTTCGACCCGGCGACCAGCCGCGAGCTTCCGGCCGAACGGACCGCCAACCAGCGCGGGTACCTCAACGCCGATGGCACCAGCACCACCGAGTTCTCCGCCGATCCGCTGCACTACCGCACGGCCGGGGGCGGCTGGGCGCCGATCGACAGCCGGCTGGTCCGCACCGGTCCCGAGTGGCGCAACGCCGCCGACTCGGTGGCGCTGCGGCTGGCCGGGCGGGCCGACGCCGCCGAACTGGTCCGGCTGGCCTTCGACGAGCGCCACGTCCTCGGGTATGGGCTGGCTGGCGCCCGTCCGTCGGCCGCCACGGTGACGGGCGGCACGGCGACCTACCCCGGCGTGCTGGCCGACACCGATCTGGAACTGGTCAGCCAGGCGGGCGGGATCAAGGAGACCCTGGTGCTGCGTTCGGCGGCGGCACCGCGTACCTTCGTCTTCCCGCTCCGGCTGACCGGCCTGACGCCGCGGCTGGTCGACGGACAGGTGGTGCTGGCCGACGGCGCCGGACGGACCCGCGCGGTCATCCCGGCGGGCTTCATGAGCGACGCCGCCGCCACGCCGGCCGTCTCGACCGCGGTCGGCTACCGCCTGGTGACCACGGCGGGTGGGCCTGCCCTTGAGGTACGCGCCGACGACGCCTGGCTGCGCGACCCGGCCCGCCGGTACCCGGTGCGGCTGGACCCGTCGGTGGAACCCGCCGGTGCGGACTCCGCGATGGTGGTGCACGGCAACTCGTCCCGGTCCGGCGGCTCCGAACTGCTCGTCGGCAACCTGGACGGCTCCGCCGCCTCCTACCTGAAGTTCGACGGGCTGGTCGACCGGTTGCGCAACCACACCGTCTACGGGGCGCAGCTCCAGGTGGTCAACTACGACGCAGCCTCCTGCCGGCCGCGTCCGGTGAGCGTGCACGAGGTCACCCAGGCGTGGACCGCCGGCACCGGCCACTCGTACCCGGGCCCGTCGGTCGGCGGCGCGCTGGCCAGTGAGTCGTTCGGCTACGGATACATCGCCGTCGGCCAGTCCCAGTCGAACTGCCCAGCCGCGGCGGCCCTGTTCGACCTCGGCGGTTCCGGCCAACAGCTGGTGCAGGGCTGGGTCGACGGCACCCGGGCCAACAACGGCCTGTCGCTGCGCGCCCCGGTCGGCGACAGCACGTCGTGGAAGCGGTTCGCCGGCACCGCCACCGCAAACCCACCCCGGCTGTACGTCACGCACAGCCCGTACAACGCCTCGTACACGATTCCCAACCCGGTGCCCGAACCGCCGGTGTTACAGAACCAGGACGGCAAGGTCACGGTCACGGTCACCAACCGCAGTGCGGAGGCGTGGACGTCGGCCGGCTACTACCTGGCCTACCGGGCATACAACGCGGAGACCGGTACGGCGGTCACCCAGCAACGCGCGGCGAACCTGCCCGGCACGGTTGCCCGGGGCGCCCGGGTGACCCTGGCGGCGACGATCAAGGCGTTGCCACCTGGTCAGTACTTCCTCGACTTCACGATGGTGAAGACCGGCGGGGTGGTCTTCACCGACGAACAGGTGCCGCCCGGTCGGATCGTCCTACAGGTCTTCGACATCGCCCCGGTCGTCCAGGAGGTCCACCCGCCCAACGGCTATCAGACGCCGACCCTGACCCCGCAACTCTGGGCCCGGGCCGTGGACATCGACGCGCCGCCCGGCTCGACGCTGCGCTTCAAGTTCGAGTACTGCGAGCGGACCGATGCCGGCACCAACGTCAACTGCGCCAACTCCGGCTACCTGACCAGCCAGGCCTGGACGGTGCCGGCCGGCCGACTGCACTGGAGCAGGACCTACGTCTGGCGGGCGTTCGTCGCCGACGCGGGCAACGAGGTGGGGTCGGACTGGTCGACCCTGGTCACCGCCGTACCGCAGCCGGAGATCACCTCGCGCCTGGCCGGTTCCCCGTACGGCAGCCAAGAGCGCGAGTTCGACCCGCAGGTCGGCAACTTCAGCACCGCCGCGCTGGACGCCTCCGTCACTGGTGTGGGCCCGGAGTTGCGGGTGGTGCGGACGTACAACAGCCTCGACCCGCGCCGGAACCTGAGCTTCGGCGCCGGCTGGGTGACCGTGTACGACATGCGGCTGGTGCCCGACGACGACGGCTCCGGCAACGTGGTGATCACCTACCCGGACGGGCAGCAGGTCCGGTTCGGCCGCAACCCGGACGGCAGCTTCGCGGCGCCGCAGGGGCGGGCCGCCTCGCTGGTGCTCTCCGGCACCACTTACACCCTCGCCGACCGGGCCGGCACGAGCTACGAGTTCTCCGGCACCGGCCGGCTGATTCGGATCTCCGACGCCAGCGCCCGGTCCATCGTGCTCAGCCACGACCCGGGCACCGGGCGGCTGGCCAGGGCGCAGGTCTCCAACAGCCAGACCAACACCGCGGGCCGGGCGCTCTGGTTCACCTGGACCGGCGCGCATGTCTCCAGTGTGCGCACCGATCCGGTCAACGGGGCGGCGCTGACCTGGAACTACACCTACGACGGTGACCTGCTGACCCGGGTCTGCGCGCCGGGCGACGTCTGCACCGCCTACCAGTACACGGCCGGCTCGCACTACCGCAGCGCGGTGCTGGACAGCCGCCCCGAGTCGTACTGGCGGCTCGGCGAGGCGCAGGGCACGGCGGCGGCCAGCGAGATCGCGGTCAACCTGGGCAAGGACGCGGCCACCGGCCGGAACCTGACCCTCGGTGCGGCGGGCGCGCTGCCCGGCACCGACAACACCGCGGTCACCTTCAACGGCACGACCTCGGTGCTGGAACTGCCGAAGGGCGCGCTGAAGAAGAACCGGGACGCCGCCGTCGAGGTCTGGTTCAAGGTCTCCGCGGTGCAGACCGGCGGTCCGCTCGTCGGCTACCAGGACGCCGCGCTCGGCAGCGCGTCCAGCACCGGTGTCCCGCTGCTCTACGTCGGGACCGACGGCCGGCTGCGCGGCCAGTTCCGCACCGGCGCGATCGCCCCGATCACCTCGCCGGGCGCGGTCAACGACAACCGCTGGCACCACGTGGTGCTCTCCGCGATGGGCGACACCCAGACGCTCTACCTGGACGGCCGGGCCGTCGGCACGCTCAACGCCGCGATCGACCACACCAACCAGACGTTCAACCAGGTCGGCGCGGCGTACGCCACCGCACCCGCCTCGTGGCCCGGCTGGGGCGGCACCCCCCAGCGGTCGTTCTCCGGCGCCATCGACGAGGTCGCCGTCTACGCGCACCCGTTGGGGCCGGCGGCGGTCACCAGCCACCACCAGCTCGGCACCCAACGAGCCGACCAGCTCAGCAGGGTGGCCCTGCCCAGCGGCAAGGTGGCGGCCGAGGCGACGTACGACGTCACACTGGACCGGATCGCCGGGTACGTCGACCGCAACGGCGGCCACTGGCGAATCGGCGCACCGGCGGTGCACGGCGGCGACACCGACCTGCGCCGCTCGATCCAGGTGCTCGACCCGGGCGGACGGCCCTACCTGTACGAATACGACGCGCTCGCCGGACGGATGCTGCGGTCCGGCTCGCCGCTCGGCATCGGCGTGCGGGAGGAGGACCGGCCCGGCTACCGGTCACCCTCGCCGACCCCGTCAACGAGCCCGACCGAGCTGTGCAACAGTCCGGACCCGGGCGACCCGAGATTCTGCACGGTCATCCCGGGCGGTTCGGGCGGACCGGTCTTCGACGGCCGCACGCTGGAGGGGATGGCGATCCGCTCGTTCTCCTACGACGAGCGCGGCTTCCAAAACGTGATCACGAACGAGAACGGCGACTCGGTCACCCTCGGCTACGACGACCGGGGCAACGTCACCTCCCGCCGGACCTGCCGCACATCGAGCCAGTGCCACACCGCGTACTCCACCTTCCCGGCCGGGGGCAACCCCCTCGACCCGCGCAACGACCTGCCCACCGAGACCCGGGACGGCCGCTCGGCGAACGCCACCGACCTCACCTACCGGACGACGTTCACCTACCACCCCACCGGCGAGTTGCTGACCCAGACCAACCCGGACGGCGCGACGGTGCGGCACACGTACACCGGGGGCACGGACGCGGCGGTCGGCGGCGGCGCCATGCCGCCGGGGCTGGTACGGACCACCACCGACCCGCGCGGGGCGGTCACCCGGTACGACTACCGGTCCAACGGCGACCTGGCCCAGGTCACCGAGCCGTCGGGCCTGGTCACCACGTTCAGCTACGACGCGCTGGGCCGGCGGGTGTCCGAGACGGAGATCTCCGACACCTTCCCGAACGGGGTCACCACCAGCTACACCTACGACGCGCTGTCCCGGCTGACCACCGTCACCAGGCCGGTCACCACCGACGCGGTCAGCGGAGCCGCGCACCAGAGCGTCACCGTCAACGGGTACGACGTCGACGGCAACGTGGTGCGGACCGAGGTGCGCGACGCGCTGACCGACGACCCGGCCCGGGTGACCACCTTCGAGTACGACGACCACAACCGGCTGGCCCGGACGGTCGACGCGGAGGGCGGCGAGACCTCCTACGGCTACGACCGGTACGGCAACCGGACGTCCATGGTGGACGCCAACGGCAACCGGTACGAGTACGCGTTCACCGCGCGCAACGTGATCGCCGAGGTGCGGCTGCGGAACTGGCGCGGCGATCCGGCCGGTGCGCCCGACCCGGCGCCCGGGGACTACCTGGTGCTCAACTCCTACGCGTACGACCACGCCGGGCGGATGGTCCGGCACACCGACGCGATGGGCAACCGGCTGGAGTACACCTACTACCGCGACGACCTGCCCGAGAAGATCATCCTCAGGGGGTTCCGCAATCCCGACGGCAGCACCCGGGACTACGTCGTCGAGGCGAACACGTACGACGGCGCGGGCAACGTGCTCCGGCAGGAGACCGGCGACGGTGAGCTGGTCACCCAGCACGTGGTCAACCGGGCGGGTCGGGTGGAGAGCACCACGCTCGATCCCACCGGGCTCGCCCGGCGCACCAGCTACGCCTACGACCTGGCCGGCAACGTCACCCGGACGAGCTGGTCCGGCCAGGCGGCCAACGTGCCGTGGCCGATGTCCGCCACCGGGCAGACGGTCGAGTACCGCTACGACGCGGCCGGCAACCGGGACCGGGAGACGGTGCTCGGCGGCGACACCAACCTGGTCACCAGCTACACCTTCGACAGGCGCGGCCTGGTCACCTCGACGACCGATCCGCGCGGCAACGCCGCCGGCGCCGACCCGGCCGCGTACACCACCTCGTTCCGCTACGACGAGTTGGAACGGCAGGTGGCCACCGTCGGCCCGGCGGTGGCGGCCGAGAGTGACGGCGCCGCGCCGGTCACCGTCAACCCGACCGAGACCATCGGCTTCAACGCGTTCGGCGAGCAGGTATCCGCGCGGGACGCGCTCGGCAACGTCGGCCAGCAGGGCTACGACCGGGTCGGCCGGGTGGTGACCGAGAGCGAGCCGTCCTACACCCCGATCGGCGGCGTGCCCGCGACGCCGACCACCCGGACCCGGTACGACGCGCTGGGCAACGTGACCGAGGTCGTCGACCCCCGGCAGAACGTGACCCGGTACGCGTACGACCAGTTGAACCGCCTCACCGTCCGGGACGAGCCGGCCGCCACCAACGACGAGCGGGCGCTGTGGCGGTACACGTACACCCGTACCGGTGAGGTGCTGTCGGTGACCGACCCGACCGGCGCCCGGGTGGAGACCACCTACGACGCCCTGGACCGGCCGGTGACGGTGACCCAGGTCGAGCGGCGCCCGGTCGCCGACAACTTCACCACCCGGCACAGCTACGACGACACCGGCAACCTGACCGAGTCCGTCTCGCCCGGCGGGGCGCGGACCAGCATGGTCTACAACCGGGCGGGTGAGCTGCTCCGCAGCACCACCCCGGCGGGCGTGGCCACCCAGTACGGCTACGACCTGCACGGCCGGCAGGTCCGGATGACCGACGGCCTCGGCCGCACCTCCCGGATCGACTTCGACGTGCTGGGCCGGGTGGCCACCGATGCGGACCTGTCGGCACAGGGGGCCAGCCTGCGGACGCAGACCTACCGCTACGACCCGGCCGGTAACCTGGTCTCCTCCACGGACGCCCAGCAGCGGGTGACCAGCTACGCCTACGACGCGCGCAACCTGCTGGTCCGGCAGGTCGAGCCGGTGGCGGCCGGCAGGGAGATCACCACCACCTTCGGGTACGACGCCGCCGGCAACCGCACCCGCTACACCGACGGGCGGGGCAACGCGACGGTCTACACGGTGAACAGCCTCGGCCTGCCGGCGACGGTGGTCGAACCGGCGACCGCGGCGCACCCGGCCGCCACCGACCGGACCTGGAGCATGTCCTACGACCTGACCGGAAACCCGGAGCAGTTGCGGGCGCCCGGCGGTGTCACCCGGCTGCGCGGCTACGACGCGGCCGGGCGGCTGAGCCGGGAGACCGGCTCCGGGGCCGGGCAGCCCGACCGGCGCCTCGGCTACGACCTGGCCGGCCGGGTGGTCGCGGTCGGCGCACCCGGCGGCACCGACAGCTACGCCTACAACGACCGGGGTGACCTGCTCACCGCCGCCGGCCCGGCCGGCTCCGCCAGCTTCGGCTACGACCGGGACGGCCAGCTCACCACCCGGACGGACCCGGCCGGCACGGCGGACTACACCTACCGGGACGCCCGGTTGGCGACGGTGACCGACGCCGTCACCCGGACCACCCAGACCATCGGGTACGACGCCGCCGGCCAGGTCAAGACGGTGGACTACGGCGCCGGCCGGGTACGCGGCTACGGCTACGACGACTTCGGCCGGGTCGCCTCGGACACGCTGCGCAACAACGCCGGCGCCGTGGTCTCCTCGATCGGCTACGAATACGACCTCGACGACCGGATGGTCCGCAAGACCACCACCGGGACCGCCGGCGCCGCCGACAACCGGTACGACTACGACTGGGCGGGCCGGCTCACCGCGTGGACCGCCGGGGACCGGAGCACCGGGTACGGCTGGGACGACTCCGGCAACCGGATCCGGGCCGGCGCCAAGACGGCCAGCTTCGACGCCCGGAACCGCCTGCTGACCGACGGAGACCACAGCTACACCTACACGGCGCGCGGCACGCTCGCCGGCAAGACGAGTTCGGGGCACACCGAGACGTACTCGTTCGACGCGTTCGACCGGCTGGTGGAGGGCGACGGGCAGCGGTACGCGTACGACAGCCTGGACCGGGTCACCGAGCGTAACGGCACCGGATTCCGCTATGCCGGGCTCAGCGACGAGGTGGTCGGCGACGGCACCGAGAGCTACGGGCGCGGTCCCGGCGACGAACTGCTCGCGGTCGGCGAGGGGGACCGCGAACGGATCGCCCTCGCCGACGAGCACGGGGACGTGGTCGCCAGCTTCGACCCGGCCGACCAGGCGTTGCCCAGGCTCGGCGACTCCACCGCCTACGACCCGTTCGGGCAGCGGATCGCGACCAGCGGCGAGGAGACCAACCTCGGCTTCCAGGGCGACTGGACCGACCCGGCGACCGACCAGGTCAACATGGGGGCCCGCTGGTACGACCCGGCGACCGGCACGTTCGACTCCCGCGATTCGGTGACCTACGCCGCCGGGGCGTCGATCCTGGCCAACCGGTACGTCTACGGGGCCGGCGACCCGATGGTTCACACCGACCCGGACGGCCACTGGCCATCGTGCGGCTGGTGCAAGCGGGCAGTCAAGGCGGTGGCCGGTGCGGTGTCCGGCGCCGCTCGCGCCACCGTCTCGGCCGCTCGCAATGTCTGGAACCACACCGTCTCGGCGGCCCGCAGCGCGTGGAACTACACCGTCTCGGCGGTGAAGTACGTCGCCAGCAAGGTCAGCTCCGCCGTCAGGTGGCTCTACGACAAGGCGAAGAGCGCGGCGCAGTGGGTGGCCGACAAGGTCGTCTCGGCCGCCCGCTGGGTGGCGGGCAAGGCGTCCGCGGCGGTGTCCTGGGCCCGGGAGCGTGCGGCCGAGGTGAAACGCGCGGCGGTCGCCGCAGCGCACCGGGTCACCAACGCCGCCAAGGCGGCCGTCCAGTTCGTGGTGAAGCACAACCCGCTGCCGGCGATCGCGGCGGCCCTCAAGCCGATCTACTCCGGCCTGAAGTCGGTCGTCTCCACGGTGGCCAGCCTGCCCGCCAAGGTCATCGCCACCGTCCGCAACGTGGTGCACGACGTCGCCAAGGCCGTGCAGGTGGTCTACCAGAAGGCGGTCGACGCGGTTGGTGTGGTGGTGCAGGCCGTCTCCACCGCCGCCTCGGCGGTTTCCGAGTTCGTCGCGACGCACGCGGCGACCATCGCCGGGATCGCCGCCGGCGCGGTGGTCGGGATCGGCTGCGGGGTGGCCATCGGCTGGACCGGGGTGGGCGCCGTCGCCTGCGGCGCGCTGGCCGGCGCGGTCAGCTCGGTCACCCAGGACCTGGTCGAGGGCGGGCACAGCTGGCAGGAGATGGCCGGGAACGCGCTCTTCGGCGGGGTGGTCGGCGGCCTGACCGGCGGGCTCGGCTCGGTCGCCGGCGCGGCGCTCGGCTCCGGGGTCCGGGCGCTCTCCGGCGGCGTCCGATCGGCGGCCCAGTCCGCCAGCTCGGCGGCCCGCAGCGAGGTCGCCAACATCGCCAGCGGTCGGGTCGGCGGGCTGGCCAGCCGGGTCGGTTGCGGCAACAGCTTCGCGCCGGGCACCGCCGTGCTGATGGCGGACGGCTCCGCCCGGCCGATCGAGCAGGTCCGGATCGGCGACGCGGTGCTCGCCGCCGACCCGACCACCGGACGTACCGAGCCGCGCCGGGTCACCGACCGGATCTCCGGCGAGGGCGAGAAGCGGATGGTCGAGGTGACCGTCGACGTCGACGGTGCGCTCGGCGAGCGTACCGGCACGCTGGTGGCGACCGACGGGCACCCGTTCTGGGTCGCGGACCTCGACCGCTGGGTCACCGCGGCCGAGTTGACCGCAGGCGCGCTGCTGCGTACCGCGGCCGGCACGTCCGTCCAGATCACCGCGATCACCAAACGGACCGCGCCGGACCAGCGCGCCTACAACCTGACCGTCGACGGCCTGCACACGTACCACGTGGTGACCGCCGGCACCTCGGTTCTGGTGCACAACTGCAAGCCGCTGGTGATCGGGGAGAACATGGATCGGGTCAGGGCGTACGCGCAGGCGAACGGCGCCCGCCCGTACCGGCCCTGGAATCTCGACCTCAGCCGGCAGAAGCCGCTCGGCCTGGCGCGTAACGAACGGATGATCCGGGACACCATGCGGGCCGGGCGTGAGATCATCGACATCGGCCCGGACTTCGCGGCGCGTGCGGGGGGAAAGGCTCCGAGCGACTTCTACGGGATGGAACGGCGCGTCACCCAGGGCTACACGAACTACCGCCGGGTCTTCGAACGGACCGGCAGGAACTCTGGTGGGGTGCCCGGCCTTGACTTCTGACCGCCAGCCCACGCGTGGCGACGTCATCGCCCACGCGCGAGCGGAATTCGGTTTCGTCGAACGGGCGGCGGGGCGTGCGCCCGACGTCCAGGACCTCTCGACCGACACCATCGTCGCCTACGTCGTCGGCCCGCTCACGTACGAGATCCAGCTGGACTGGCGGGAGAGTTATGTGGCACTGCTGGTGTGCCGCACCGTCGACGGACGCCGGCCCCCCGGCTACTACGTGCACGAGGGGCGGCGGGTGCGGATGCACCTGGTCGAGGCGCTCCGGGCCGGCGACGAGATGGACCGGCGTGCCGGGGCGCGGCTGCGGGCCGAGCGTCCCGCTCCGGGTACGGCGGAGATGATCAAACGCTTGTCGAGCTTCGCCGCCGCACTTCGCGAGTCCTTCGGGAAGCTGCCGTCCTATTCGGAGCGGCTGTTTCCCTGAACCATGAATACGGCTCATCCACGGGGAGGAAACGATGAGAAGAATCCGACCGCCGCAGCCCGGCGGACCGGACCGGCGACGCCGCAAACTGCCGATCCTCGGTGTCGTCGCCGCACTGGTCGTCGGCGCCGTCGGGCCGGCGTTCGTCGGGGCGACACCCGGGTCCGCGGACGCGGCCGGCCGGGGCGGTGACTACGTCGCGCTGGCCGCGCCGACCACCCTGCTCGACACCCGCAGCGGCATCGGCGCCACGGCCGGGGTACGCGGCGCCGGCAGCACCACCACGGTCGACGTGCTCGGCCGGGCGGGGGTGCCGGCGACCGGGGTGAGCGCGGTGCTGGTCGACGTCGCGGCGGTCGTCCCGACGACGCCGACCTATCTCACCCTCTGGCCCGACCTGACCAGCCGCCCCATCAGTTCGATGCTGAACGTCAAGGCCGGGGTGGTGCAGTCCAACACCGCGGTCGTGCCGGTCGGCAGCAACGGCAAGATCAACTTCTACAACCACAGCGGCAGCACCCACATCGTCTCGGACGTGCACGGCTACTTCCTCGCCAACCCGACCACGGCGACCGGGCGCGGCGGCTTCGTCCCGGTCACCCAGACCCGGCTGGTGGACACCCGCAACGGCACCGGCGCGCCCCAGGCCACCATTCCGGCCGGCGGCACCCTCACCGTGACCGTCGGCAACGGAGCCCCGATCCCGGCCAACGCCGGGGCGGCGCTCGTCAACCTCACGGTCGTCGCCGCCACCCGGGAGAGCTTCCTGGCCGCCTATCCGCCCGGCGGGTCGGCCACGGCCAGCATCTTCGACTACCCCGTCGGCACCACCGCCCAGACCGGGGCGGTCCGGATCGGGCCGGACGGCAGGACCGTCATCCGCAACAGCGGCGGCGCCGCCATCCACCTGGTCGTCGACGCGCACGGCTACTTCTCCGCCCAGCCGACCCAGGGCGCCGGATACCGCCCCGCGCTGGCCCGGCTGCTCGACACCGGCAGCACGCTGGTACCGGCCAACGGCACCGTCGACGTGGCCGTCGGAGGCACCAACGGACTGCCCACCCGGGGCATCGCCGGCGCCGTACTCAACCTGACCGTGACGGGCGCCACCACCGGCGGTTACCTCACCGCCTGGCCCACCGGGCCGGCCCCGCCCACGACCAGCCTGAACAACTTCAACGCCGGTGAGGACAGGGCCAGCGCCGTGATCGTCCGCCCCGGGCTGGAGGGCAAGATCACCATCCGGAACTCCTCGCCCGGCACCCTGCGGCTGATCGTGGACCTCCAGGGCTGGTTCGCCGACCCGCTGCCGGGTGTGCCGGTGACGCCGTACTCGCGTACCGCCGCGATGCAGGCCGCGCCGGCGAATGGTGCCCTGCTCGGGCCGTTGGAGTTCGGCTACGTGGACAACATTGGGCGGCTGTTGCACGGCCGGGTGCCCGACCCGGACAGCATCGGCCTCGTGCAGTGGACCGCGATCTCCGACGGCGAGGCGTTCAGCGGCCCGCCGAACCTGGTCCAGCAGCCCGACGGCCGGGTCCAGCTCGCCGCCCAGCACGTCGACAGCAACGTCTGGGCCCGTACCCAGGCCACCGCCGGCACCCCCGGCTGGGCCGGCTGGACCCGGCTCGGCGGGTCGATGGCGGCGCCGCCGGCGGCGCACCGGATGCCGGACGGCACGCTGGTCCAGTTCACCGTCGACGCCGACGGTCGGCTCTGGCACCTGCCGCAGGCGGCCGCGAACGGGGCGTACACCTTCTGGCGCAGCCTCGGCGCGACGGGCCTGACCGGTACGCCTTCGGTGGCGGCCGTGGACGGCGCGCTCCAGCTCTTCGGTCTGAGCGGTGCCGGGGCGGTGCGGACCGCGACGTACTACCCGGGGGGCGCCCTGTCCGCCTGGACCGACCTGGGCGGTGCCGGCCTCACCGGCAGCCCCGCCGTCGTGGTCTACCCCGGCTACCGGCTGCGGGTGTTGGTCCGCTCCGCCGAGGGCACCATCGTCACCAAGGCGCAGGACGGCAGCGGCACCTTCGCGGCGGCCTGGACCCCGGTCGGCGACCTGGTCGCGGCCGGTTCCCCGGCGGCGTTGCTGCACCCCAACAACGGTCGGACCGAGGTGATCGCCCGCCGCGCGGACGGCACGATGCACGCCGTCCGGGAGACCGCGCAGGGCTCCGGACAGTGGGGCGCCTGGGTGCAGGCCCCGGGGGAGGGTGGCTTCACCGCCGCGACCGATCCGACCGTTCTGGCCTACACCAATTCCGGTGGGCCGAGCTACATCTTCGTGGCCCGTGACACCGACAACATCCACCATGTCTGGTACCCGCCGAGCGGGCCGGTACTGGCTCGTGCCGCCGACCGGCCGCAGTACACCGGCCGTACGCTGCCCGGACCGCCGGCCTGAGGTTCGCGGGCGCACGTCGGCGATGAGCGGTTCGACGTGGACCGGGACGTGGGCGGCGGTACGCATCCCCGCTGTCCGCTCCCGGTCCACCCAGGCGCGTGCCGAGTACAGCTTCGAGGTTGCCGCCCAGCGGTAGCGCGGGGTCGAAGGTCCACGTCGTCAGCGAAGCCCGCGTTGACCGACGAGCTTCGGCCGGTCGACGCGACACGCCTCCGCTGCCCGCCAACCCGGCCGCAGCACTAAGAGCGCCGTCAAGAACATCCTGTCCACCCCCCGCTACACGGGCCGGCAGGTGTGGAACAACAACGCAAGGACGAAGTACTCCTTGACGTCAATGGCGTCGCCCTCGGCCACGAAACCGGATGCGCTGGAACGACAAGGACTCCTGGGTGTGGTCCGACACGATCGCTCATCCACCGCTCGTCACCGTCAACGACTTCGAGCTGACAAAAACGATCATGGCGGCCAGCGGCCGAGGCCGCACCGGCACCCGACCACGGAAGGCGCGTCGCCACTACGTGCTTCGCGGACTCATGCTCTGTGGGCTGTGCGGACGCAAAATGCAAAGCCACCAGGCACACGAGTCCGCCTACCTACCGGTGCCGCTACCCCAACGAGTACGCACTCGCTAACCAGGTCCAGTACCGCGCCATCGCAGACGCCGGAGGCGACCCCGCCACCGTCGCCGCCTGGATGGCCAAGGTCAACGCCCAACGCGCCGCCGCCATCGCTCAACGTGACAAAGCAGCACAAGAACCCGCTCCGCGTCACCTCACCGAGGACGGCATCCGACGCCTCGTCGGCAGCTTCGATGACATCCGCGACACCCTGCGCGACGCCCACAGCGAGGACAAGAGCAACGTCTATCGCGAGCTACGGATCGCTCTCACCTACGACCCCGGTCAAAACAAAATCAGCGTCGAGGATAAGCCTGACGCTGATTACTGTGGGGTAACTGTACGTGTCCGAGGGGGACGCGAACACCTTTCTGTGGTGAGCACACCACGTGGGTGTACTCATGGCCGAAAAGACCAGCGATCGTCGAATGTCGCTGTCAGGATTCCGCCGGTCCACACCTCGCGCCGTCCGGCACGAACGTACCGCCCCGGCCCCACCGGGACCCTCTCGCAGTCACCCGAACTAACCAAGATTGCCGGAACACCGTCGGCGAGATAGACCCGGACTTGACTCCCCCTCCGAGTGGGATGCCGAATGCCTCGCATCACTCGGAGGCCCTCATGGTTAGCCGATTGGAGGGTGGCGTTGCGGTCGTTGTAGGCGCGATCAAGGCACACTCGACCAGTGAAGCTAACCGACCTTCGTCCTCCTCGCCCGACCCAGGGACCGGCGCAGCGCGACGCCGAGCAGAACCAGATGTATGCGTGGCGCAAGTTGCGATCCTCGCCCGGTCCGTCGATCGGGCGCAGCTCGGGGCGCTGAGCTGGGCCATTCACACCAACGTCACGCCGTTTCGATCCTCGCCCGGTCCGAGGACCGGGCGCAGCGCTTCAGCCTTGCTGACGTCAAGGGCGTGCAGGGGATACCTCCACGACGGCGAGCCCGTACGCCAGTTCAGCTAACGCGGCTGCGGCTGCGGCGCGTTCGCCGACGCAGCGGCGTCACCGGAGATGGATGCGGCGTTTCGGATCATGGTTTCCAGGCGGCGTTTCGCGGACGTCAGTCGCTCGAGGTTCTGCTGGATCGCTGCGGTCTGGTAGGCGGTCTCGACCGTGAACCAGACCCCGATGAGATTGGTCTCGGACTTGCATTTCACGTCCGTCACCGCGGTCTTTCGCTCGATCTCGGTCGGCGTCGGTCCACCAAAACTGTCGACCGCCTCCAGCGGCCCTGGGTAGTCGTAGCCTGCGCGCTTCATGCATTCCGACCATTTGCCGATCGCATCACGGGTCCTCTTGTCGGAGTCCGACTCGGTGCTCTGGTTGATGGCCTGTACGAGTGCGTCATCGCCGTAGTTGGTGTCGTCGTCCCCAGTGATCTGGCGAATCGCCTCGCCCTGGCAGCCACCGACCGGGATCTGTTCACCCGCCACTTGGCCAGCCGGCGGCGGGGTTCGACCCGGTAGGATCTTCCCGCCCGGCCAACCGGTGAGCACTGTCAGTTCCGCGGGTGTTCGAGAATTGGCGGTGACCGGCCTCTGGCGCATGTGCCTCTGCGCGGAGTCGGGGCTGTGATAGCCCCATTCGGCGGCCACTGTGAAATCGGCGATCCCGTACCGTCGCTCGACGAGAGCTGAGTCACGGGGTGGTGGCACGACCGGGATGGAGTACGCGAAGCCGAAGCGTTGCATGCAACGTTGGATCAGCGTCTGCCGCGCGCGGTCGAGCAGAGCGCTCTGCTTGTCGGACAGCATGTACGCCTCGATCGGCAGAGTGAGGTCGCTGGTGGAATTGATGTCGGGAACAGCGCCCACGGGCGCGGGAGTGACCGCCACGACACCCCGTCCTACTTCGGTCGCCTCCTCTCCCGAGGAACAGCCGAACGAAAGCAGCAGCGATGCCATGCCGGTGGAGGCGAAGAGGCGGACGCACCATCGACTCATGTAATACTCCCCGAGGCCGGTATGGACGCGCCGTGGCTGATGGTGCTGCGCCATCAGCCACGAGCGCGGTGATACCTGGAGCGGCAGGTCCTGATCAGGGACAGAAGACGTGACTGCGGTTGTTGTTCCGTGTCACGAACTGGTTGTTGCCACTGCCGCTCAGCTGACCCCAGGTGTTGTAACGACCCGCATAGTTCCTGTGTTCGTAGACGCGCAGTGCGCAAGCGTCGTTGCTGTTGTAGTACGAGCCCGTCTGATTTCCGACGACCGCACCCTTGCCGTCGCCCGTGGTGCGAAACAGCACCGCCGGAGAAGCCAGGTAATCCGGCACCAGTTGGTCGGGGATGCCGACCATCGATCCGCCGTAGTTGATTCGGTAGTACAGGCATGCGTCGCCGCTGCCGCAGTAGGCGTGTTGGGTCACTGCCTGGGCGGGGCCGGCAGTGACAACCAAGCCCGCTCCCGCAGCAACGACAGCCATTGCTCCGGCCAGCAGAGACCTCTGAAGTTTCATGGCTCGTTGACTCCCCTCAGTCACGGCATGATGTCGATCACTGGCTGGTAATTATCCAGGAGACGTAAGGGCTGCGCAACCCGTCCCGGCCTGCTACTGGATCGATAACGACGTTCGCCTGCGTCAATGGACGAAAACGCTTTTCTGCATTCCCGCGAGGAACTCCTGATCGAGCGCGGTCTTGAGGTGGCCCACGTCACTGTTTACCGTTGGACGCAACGGTTCACGCCGCTGCCGGCTGATACCGCCCGGTTCGCCCGGCACTCGCCGGGTGACCGGTGGTTCGTCGACGAGACATACGTGAAGGTCAACGATGTTCGGCGTCAAGTCTGCCGGGCGATCGACCAGTACAGGAAGATCATTGACGTGCCCGTCTCGGCTCGGCGTGATGCCGCCGCGGGAGGTAGCGCTGTTGCCGACGGGATGCGGATACGTGCCCGAACAACCGTGTCAGGCTCTGTCCGGATGCGGGCCAGGACCCGGCGGATCGTGCCGGCACTGACCCGATACCCAAGGCCGACCAACTCGCCTTGGATACGGCGGTGTCCCCAGGTCGGGTTCTCCCGCGCCAGCCGGAGGACCAGGCCGCGGATCTCGGTCGTGATCGGCGGCCGGCCTGGGCGGATGGGGTACGTCCACCGGCGTTGGACCAGCCGGCGGTGCCACGCCAGCAGCGTGGCCGGGGTGACGAGGCGATGCTGCCTCAGCCAGCCGGGTAGCAGCCGCGTCAGCGCGGACAGCACCGCCCGGTCCGGCCAGGACGGTCGCGGCCGACCGACCTGACGGCGCAGGACCGCGACTTCATGCCGCAGGACCAGCAGCTCCGCGGTCTTGGCGGCGTCGCTGCGCGACAACCACGCAAGCCAGCCGAACACCTGAACCATGATCAGATACAGCAGCCGGAACACCATCACCCGAGCATGCGTCCGACCGGCGAAACCCCAGCTCACAAACCGTGCGACGAGTTATGGCACGGCACACACCGCCGGGAACACGCCGCGCGGATCGAAGAAGTTGACGATCCGCCGACCCACGAGAAGTGGTCTGACCTGCTGGAAAGTGGTGGTGAACTCACCACAGTTTTGTGTCCGTGGGGCAACACAAACCATTCCCCACGTATAATACTCCTCGAAAATCTGCCGTTACGATAGCCTCCCCGACCTTCGAAGTTGCCCCCGATTCGCAAGAGGACTGCGACGCCCGCCATAGGTGAGGGCCTCCGAGTGGGATGCGGAACACCTCGCATCGCTCGGAGGCCCTCACGGTCAGCCGGTTCAACGGCGGTGTTGCGTTCGTTGGAGATGTGATCGAGGCACGCTCGAGCGGTGAAGCTATCCGACCTTCGTCCTCCTCCTCGCCCGGCCCGTCGGCCGGGCGCACCTCAGATCGCGGCCCGCCGCCCGGTTGACCTCGCACGCGTTGCGCTCCTCGCCCGGTCCGTCGACCGGGACAGCAACTCACCACCCAGGGCATCGACAGCACCGCATAGCGCGGCCCCGGGCCGATCCAGGAACCAGGCACACCGCTGACGAGCAGGGCCATGCCCGGTCGCCGTCAGGCAACCATCGCGTCGGAACTCCCGCACGCGCAAGGGTGGTCCGGCGGCGCGGTCGGCGGCGATCGAGGCGCTGTAGTCCTCCCCACGCCTGTGGGGGTAGTCCCGACGTTCCTGTACCGTCCGCCGCCCACGCCCTTACCCATTCCAGCTAGGGAAGCCCGGTGGTGGTGCCGTCGGCAACGGCACCCGATGCACCGGCCCGGCCTCACGTAACGCGGCGTACGCCGAGTACATGTCGGCAACAAGATTCTGGATCTCTTCCTTGATCAAGAGAAAACGGTCAAGGGCTGTCGTGATCAGCCGGGGTCGACGACGCTCGACCACAGGTTGAAGATTGCGATAGAGGTCGTCCTATGATGCGTGGCGCAGGCTGGCGTTGACCCGTCGACCGCGTCTGACGTGGCGACATTCATGGAGTCGTTGCGACTGCTGGTGGTCTGGGCCGGTCGCCCGTCGCTGACGACGCTGCGAAAGGCCACCGGGTTGCCCCGTTCGACACTGCACGACGGCCTGAGTCCGCGCCGCAAGACCCTTCCCCCGCTCGACCTCCTGCGCGGCGTCGTCTCGGCGTGCGGCCTGCGGCAAGACGACGTCGCTGTATGGGAGCACGTCTGGCGCCGCCTGGCAGCCGGTGAGCCCCCTGCCGGCGTCGGTCGGGGGAGGCGGCCCCGGTGCCCAGGCAGCTGCCCGGCGGTGTCGCCGGCTTCGTAGCCCGCGAGCGTCAGCTCGCCGCCCTCGATGCGCTGCTCGTGCCGGGTCATCATTCGGCGTCGGGCGAGAGTTCGCCGGCGGCGATCGCCGTGATCTGCGGTCCTGCTGGCTGCCAGGATCATGACCGGCAGCATGACGCCATTCATCGATCCCACGGCGGACAACTCGCACGTCAACGCCGTGGCCGAGTTTCCGAACGGTACATGGTCGACGAGGTGTCCCCAGCGCTCGCCGAAATACTCCCGGCGCATGCAGGAGCTTTCGATTGTGCCAAGTGGCCCATGCACCATCGCCTCCGAATGAGGCCCTGACCTGCGGATTCAAGGTTGACTGCAGACGCATTGCAGATCATGGCGCTAACTTCACTGTCGGCGGGGCGATGGAGTGGCTGTCGTCGATCAACAGCAAGAGAGGAGCGTTTGCCGCAACTAGGAAACGGCTGCGGACGCGGGGGCGACCTGCAGGCATCGCAGCGGCCGTCCTGGGTCGACGGTGGTGACGGGCGCAGTCGCCACGCCATCGCAGGCGGATGTGACCCAAACCGCGCCGAAGCACGCACCGCTGGTCGTGGTGAGCCTAACCCAAGTAGTGACGGAGGAGGGGACGGAGGGGCGCATGTTCACCTGACCCACCTTCACGGCGGGTTTGTGGTCCGGAAGTTCGAGTCAGAAAGAGAAAACAAATGACAACAGCCCTGCTGCTGACTGGATGGCTTGTCGCGGCATCCATAATCGCAGGACCGGTACGGCCGCTGAATGCCGGGTAGTCCAGCGAACGTGTGACTCCCATACACCGGGGATAGACGACTCGACGCGTCGAGTCCGACCGGGACCACATTCAGTCGCCGCGGGTCGACTGCCTACATGACGCGTTCGAGTTTGTTCGAGTTTGTTCGAGTCCGTCCCGAGCAGGGTGGGTCGTTGCCAGACAGGTGTCGTGATGATCTACTTACCTCACCCGGCGCATTCGAGCACATCTGACGACCGCAATCTACACATCACGGATGACAGCCGAGTTCCAGCGTATCTATATTCGCGTGTCCAGGCCCGCCACAAATCGTACACGACACCGAATTGGCCGCGGGACGGCCTCGACCGACATCAACCGAAGCCGCTGCACGACTCCGCAATTTCGGTGACGATCCGAAAAGGACGCCGAGAGGATTCAGATGATTAAAGTGAGCGTGTTTGCCGCGTGCCCGATCTACGTCCACGGGCTGACCACCGCGCTGCACGAGGAGGGTTTCGCGGTGGAAGATGTGACCCGGTTACCGCCGAGTCACCGCCGGTTCACCGACGTCTTCCTGATCGACCCGAGCACCATTGGGCACAAGGCCTTCAACGACCTGCTGGCCAACGTCGTGCCAGCCGCGCCCGTCGCAGTCGTCGTGAACGACACAAACTACGACACCATCGAGGGGTTCGTCCGGGCGGGCGTCGCCGGCGTACTCGACCGGTGCGCCCCGGTCGAAGTCGTGGCGGAGGGGCTGCGGACGGTCGCCTGCGGCAGATCTTTCGTCGGCACCTCGGTCCCCACCGACATCCGTCGCGGATCCGAACCGCGCCCCCGCCCAGACGAGGCGAAGGATCTGTCACCACGGGAACTCCAGGTTCTCAGCCAGATCGCGCGCGGCCTCACCCATCGGCAAGGCGCCCGCGCCCTCGGCATCAGCCAGCACACCTTCGACACGTACATCAAACGAATCAGGTCGAAGCTCGGGGTCGGCAACAAGGCCGAACTGACTCGCGCCGCCGTCATGCGCGACCTCCGCCAGGTGGACTCACCGCCCGCACCTCCGCCAACCCAGCCGGGTCGTGCCATGTAGTCGGGCGACCGCCCGGCTGCCCCCGGCGGACTGCAACTCCCGGGAATGGTGCTGGCCGGACCAGGCCGCCTGCCCAGGGCGGCTGCCGGCGCGACCGGTTGACGGCCACGGCCACGGCGACGGGCGGGCTGAGCCGGAGCGATCTCACGGATCCGGCCGGCGCTCGGCCTCGAACTGTCCGGCCGACGCTCGGCCTCGAACTGTAACGAGGGCGTCGCGTCAGCCGCTCATCTCCCCGTGAGGTGATCCGAAACCACTCCACCGGCCCTCCATCCTCGATGCCGGCTGGCAGAGGTCGCCAAGCAGGGCCGCGCGGGTGAGGTCGGCCTTGTTCCCCAGTTCGAGCTTCGCCCGGATCCGCTTGACGTAGGTTTCCACGGTATGCCGGCTGATCTCCAGCAGCCGGGCGATCTGGCCGTGTGTGAGGCCTCGAGCAATGTGTCGCAGTACTTGGCGTTCTCGCGGCGACAATGCCGGCCTGTCGGCGTCGGATGGGTCCGGAATCGGCGTCAAAGCACCCGCAATCCCGAAATGAGGACCGCCCTTGACGGCCACTCGCGTCGCCTCGCGGACGGTTTCGGGATCGGCCGTACGCTCGACGAATCCCGTGACACCCGCCGCCGCATAACGTTCGACGTCTTCCACCGATCCAGCTGGCAGCATCAACAACACCGGCACCACTCGGGCGGACCGAAGAGTGAATTCCTCCACCGTGGTCTCCCACAATGCCTGCGGGTCGGCCACCACCACATCAGTATGCCAGGATGGCGGGGCGGCGGCGACCTGCTCCGCGCCGGACACTGCGAATCCGGCGCGGCTGAAAATGTCCACCAGGCCCACCAGAAAGATAGGACTGCGTTCCACAATATGAACCCGGATCACGGTGCCCCCCCTATCGCACGTGCTTCCTGTGTTCGCCTCTCTGGTAGTTCATCCGAGCATGGTCACCAACGTAGATCTCCGCTGCCGCCGATCGCTGCCGCTAGTTCAGGGGACAGTGCGGCCGACCGACGGGAGTGATGGGCCCTCCCCTAACGGATTACCCTCGGGAGGGGTTACGGGGCGAGCTCGGGCCGGCATCACCAGTAGCTGCCCTCGCGTCCAGCACGCCGGCGAACGCCGCGCGTGAAATCGGTGCCCCGCGTCACCGCCGGGCGGACACCGGCCCTCACCATGTCGGCGAACGCCTGGATCGCATAGCCGACGTGCGCATTGGTGCGCCTTCGAGAGAAAGTTCGCACCGCAGCAGAGCAACACCCCACGCTCAGCCAGCTTCGCCCGCGTCCCGGTCGCCAACGGACCGAGCCGCAGGTACGACATCGGTCGTAGCCGATGGCGATCGGCGGCCCGGCCGGCCGGTACCGCACGATCGGACAATGAGCAGATCTACGAGGTGGCGGCCGTGGACACCGTCTACCGCAACCTAGCCGACGACCCAGCAGTACGGGAACTGCTGCTACCAGCGCTGCTGGTGGGTGCACCATGCACACACCCTCACCGGTGGCCGTTCCTACCTACAGTCGGCTTCCGGCCGACGCCGCGGCCTACGTTGCCGCACGGCTCCGCTGAACCGGCCGCCCGCCACATCGGGCGGAACCGGGCGGCCCAGCGCCCGTGGTCCGTCGTCCGTCATCCGGGCGGCGAGCCAGCGGTGTGCCGTGCCTGTTCGCGGTGTCGGCGCAGCGAGTCGAGATCCTGGCGGCGCGTCACCACCTGGGTGTGCGTCGCTGCAGTGGCGCCGTATGCCAGGCGGTCGGCCAACCGCCGCGCTGTCTGGAACTCAAACAGCTCCGCCAGGTCCAGGGTGGCGTCCAGCCGCTCTCGCAGACGCAGGTGCATGCGCAGCAGGCCGAGTGACGTCGCACCCCCGGCAAAAAATGTGACGTCGACGTCGACGTCGGGTACGTCGAGGACCTCGCGCATGATCTCGACCAGTTCATCGAGGACCGAGCCGGTGCTCGGGGACGGCGCCGCAGAACGGCCACGCGCCAGTTCGCCGAGGATCCGTGCCCGATCGACCTTACCGTTGGGAGTGGTCAACGGCTCCCGCACGGCGACGATCGTGTCTGGCACCACCGTCGGCGGCAGCCGGTCGGCGAGGTAGCGTCGCAACCCGTCCGGGTGCCAACCCTCGGCGGGCGACACCGCGAGCACGAGCCGGTCGTCGTGGCACAGCGCCACGCACTCGGCAACGCTCATATGCTGGCGGGCGACCGCCTCGAGCTCGGCCGTCTCGAACCGGGTGCCGTCGATCGAGAGCTGGTCGTCGGTACGGCCGAGAAACTCCACGCCACCGTCCGGGCGGTATCGCCCCAAGTCGCCGGTACGGTAGACGCGGACGTCGGCTTCGCCGGCCGGGTCCGGGCCGAACCGATCCACCGGTGCCGACGCCCCCGAATAGCCGCTGGCGAGGTACCGGCTGCGCACCACCACCTCGCCGACCTGGTTGACGGCGACCGGCCGACCGTCGGTGGTCAGCACCAACAGTTGGCCGCCCGGGCTGCCCGAGCCGAGCGGCGGATGCCGGTGCCGATCGTCGTCACCGAACTCGTCGGCCAGGTCTACGATGCTCATCGCCTGTGGTGTCTCCGTAGTCCCATAGAGGCTCACCAGCCGGGCGTTCGGGAACAGCCGGCGCAGCGCGGCATGGTCGACCTCGGTGACGGCGGCGCCGCCGAGGCCGACCAGCCGGACGTCGGGCAGGGTCAAGTCGGCGGATTCGGCCGCTGCGGCGAGTACCCGGCCGCGCGGCGGGGTCAGGTGCACCACCGTGCATGCCTGGTCGGCGAGCCAGCCGAGGGTGGCAGCCGGGGACTCCAGCGCCTTCGGCGCAGGCACACAGGCCGTCGCACCCAGCCACAGCGGCAGCAGCGTCTCCCTCAGCAGCGGATCATGCGACAGCCCAGCCAGCACCGAGAAGCGGTCGACGGCGGTAAGCCCCAGCCGAGCCGCGTACCACTCAAAGAATGTGGTAGTCGGGGTCTCGGTAGCGCGGACGCCCTGTGGGGTGCCGGTCGTACCGGAGGTGAAGGCTAGGTAGGCCAGGTCGTCGGCGGCGGTCTGCGGCAAGCCATCGGAGCCCAACGGTGGCTCGGGGCTGTCCGGGTGGGTGTCGCCGGCGCTGGCGGACCTGTCAATGATCGCCATCCCCCGCTCTGTCGCCGCCGCGCGCAGGGCGGCCGGTAGCCCGTCCGCCGCGGTGGCGACCAGCGCCGCCGCGTCCAGTTGCTCCAATTGGGCCACGAGGTGGGCGGCCGGGAACTCCAGGTTAAGCAGGCAGAACGCACCTCCGGCGGCGCGGACCGCCAACATCGCGCTAAGCAGTGCCGGCGTGCGCGTCGCCGCGATCGCCACGATTTGACCGGGGGCAACACCTCGGGCGGTCAGCCGAGCGGCCAGTCCGCGGACGTCTGCCCAGAGCTGCCGGTACGTTGTGGTGCCCGCGTACGCCACTGCTGTCAGCTCTGGCGCGATGGCTGCGTGCCTGGCAACCTGCCGTACCAGGCCAACGCCGGCCGGACCGGCGAACTCGGCCGGGGGTCTCGGGGCGGGGGCCGGGTGCAGGGCGGCAACAGGGGCGGATGGTTCGGCGCAGGCCCGGACAAGGACATCCACCAGGTGCTCACGCAGTACCTCGATGCGGTCCCGGGTGAAGAGATCCGGCCGGAAGACCAAGTCGAAGTCGATGTCTCCGCCGTGGTCGTGGACGTAGGCAGCGAGGTCGAACAGCGCGCCCGCCAGCGGTGGCCGCAGCTCAGTGACCCTCGTGCCTTCGAGGCTCAGCTCCCGTCTGGGAAACGTCAGCATGTTGAACCACACGTCGAACAGGGGATGGCGGTGTGGGTCGCGCTCCGGACCCAGGTCGGCGACGAGCAGTTCGAACGGCAGATGGGGATTGGCCAGCGCGTCGACCACCCGGCTCTGGGTCCGGCCAACCAGGTCGGCGAAGCTCCCGTCGCCGGTGTCGCAGCCCAGCACGATCGTGTTGGTCAGGAAGCCGACCGTCTCCTCCAGCGCGGGCTGGTCGCGGACGATCAGCGGGGTGCCGATGTTGACCCGCCGCTGGCCGGAGTAGCGCCCCAGCACGATAGCGAAGGCCGACAGCATCACGCTGAACGGAGACGCGCCGACCGCCGCCGAGACGGCCCGGACGGCCGCGGTGGCGGCCGGTCCGAGGGTGCCGGACACCGCCTCCCCGGCGAAGGACCGTCCGGTGCGCCGCCGGGCAGTCGGCAGTCGCAACGACGGCGCCCCGGTGTCTACCCGGTCCCGCCAGAAGCGCAGTTCGCGGGCCAACCGGGCGGCGCTCTCCGGACCGCTCTCCGCCACGGCGAGGTCGCCGACCTGTACCGGTTCGGTGGACCACGGGTGTGGCCCGCGCCGCCGCGCCGCCCGGTACGCCTCCCCCATTTCGGCTTTGACGAGTTCCATCGACCAGCCGTCAGTGAGCAGGTGGTGCATCACGAACAGCAGGAGTTGCTGCTCCGGCCCGAGTACGTATCGCACGGCCCGCCACAGTGGCGCCTCGGTCAGCGCGAACGGCGTCCGCACAACCTCGGCGGCGTGTGCATGGGCGGCCGTCTCACGGTCGCCGGCGGGCAGGTGGGTCAGGTCGACGACGGTGAACCGCGCCTCGCCGGGCGGGTGGACGCGCTGGGTCGGCTGTCCGCCGTCCTGGTCGAACGAGGTGCGGAACGCCTCGTGCCGCGCGGCAATCGTCGTCAACGCCTCATCGATCGCGTCGCTATCGAGGTCGCCGTCCACGGCGAACAGTATCGGCATGTGGTAGGCGACGCAGTTCGGATGGATTTGGTGTAGTAGCCACACGCCGTGCTGGAACGAGGACAGCGGTGCGACATCGCGTCGGGCCCGGCGTGGGATCGCGATCTCGGCGAATCCCGGCTGGCCATCGTGACTGTCGGCGAGGCCGCCGTTGATGGCGGCTGCCAGACGCACCACGGTGCTATGCGTGAAGATCGCCCGGATGGGCAGATCGACGGAGAGCGCCTCCCTCACCCGGCCCACCACCTTGGCCGCTAGCAACGAATGTCCGCCAACCTCGAAGAAGTCGTCGTGTACGCCGATGTCGGCGACCCCGACGACGTCGCGCCAGATCGTGAGCAGCCGCTGCTCCAAGCCGTCCCCGACGGCATCGGAACCCACGGTCGGCTCGGGCGCGCCGCTGGTCGGATCCGGCAGCGCGGTCCGATCGATCTTGCCGACCGTGGTCAGGGGCAGGTAGTCCACCGGTACGAGATAGGTGGGGACCATGTACTCCGGCAGCCGCCGCCGCAGCGCCGCGCGCAGCTCGTTGACATCGGGCCTGGCAGTGCCGGGAGCGGGTACGAAGTACGCGGCGAGTCGCCGGTCGCCGTCGCGCTCGACGGGCAGCACGGCGGCCTTCGCAACGGAGTCCTGGGCGACCAGCACAGCCGCGACCTCGCCAGGTTCCACCCGGTACCCACGGATCTTCACCTGCTCGTCGGCGCGGCCGTGGAACACGAGGACCCCGTCCCCGCGCCAGCTCGCGAGGTCACCGGTGCGGTACATTCGGGCGGCGGGAGCCGCCACGAACGGGTCCGACGGGAAGCGCTCGCCGGTGAGCTGGGGGCGGCCGAGGTATCCTCGGGACACGCAGACGCCTCCGACGTACACCTCACCGGGGACGCCGACGGGTACTGGACGCTGGTGCTCGTCCAACAGGTACAGCCGGACGTTCGGCACCGCACGGCCGACTGGGGGAAGATCGGGCCAGTCGGCGACCGGACCGGTCAGCCGGTGCCCGCTGATTGCGTGCGCCTCGGTGGGGCCGAAGTGGTTGTCCAGCACGACACCGTCGAGGCGCGTCAGCAGCCGGCGGATGTCCGGTGTCAACCGCAGGGACTCCCCCGCAGTGATGATCTCTTTCAGCGGAGGCAGGTCGGCACCTGCCACCTGGGCGAGCTGTTCCAACACCAATGGGGGGCAATACAACCGGCGTACCCGGCCGGCGCGCATGACCTCCCACAGTCGCTCCGGGTCACGCCGGTCGTCGTCCGTGCTGAGCACCAGTTCGCCGCCGGCGAGCCAGGTCGCGAACATTTCCTGGAACGAGACGTCGAAGCCGATAGAGGTGAACTGGAGCGTGGGGCCGGTCACGGCGCTCCGGCCCAACTGCCACCTCAGCATGTTGGTCAGCGGCCGGTGGGTCATCACCACGCCCTTCGGGACGCCGCTGGACCCGGAGGTGTGGATTACGTAGATCGCGGTGTCGGCGGTCGCCCGCTGCGGCGGATGGTCCGTCGGCTGTCGGCGGATCTCGGCCGCGTGCTCGTCCAGCGCGAGGTACCGGACCTCTGCCCGGTTCGGCAGCTGGTCGCGCAGGGCTGACTCAACGAGTACCAACCGGGCGGCCGTGTCGGCCAGCAGGAACTCGTTGCGCGCCGACGGGCTGCCGGGGTCCAACGGGAGGTAGGCGCCGCCGGCCTTCATGATGCCCAGTACCGCGATCATCAGGTCGAGGCCACGACGCACGCACAGGCCTACCACGGTCTCCGGTCCCACTCCGAGAGTGCCGAGGTAGTGGGCGAGCTGGTTCGACCGGCGGTCGAGTTCGCTGTACGTCAGGCGCGACTCGCCCATCACCACGGCTACGGCGTCCGGGGTGCGCAGCGCCTGCCGTACGAACAGCTCGGGCACGGTCGACTCGGTGAGCATCGTCGGGTCGACCGAGTTCCACTCCTCGAACAGCAGCCTGCGGTCCCGCGGGGTGAGTAGGTCGACGAGCGCCGCCGGCTGGCCCGGGTCGGCGAGCATTCTCGCCAGCACTACCTCGTAGGTACGGGCCATCCGGTCGACGGTGTCCGGCCCGAACAGGTCAACGGCGTAGAGCAGTTGAATGTCGACGGTGCCGTCCGGCTCCTCTACCAGGTGTAGTTCTAGGTCCACCCGGGTCCAGTGCGCCGTGGCCGGCTCGATGGTCACTGTCAGGCCGGGCCAGCTCGGACGGGGACGGGCGGGCCCGTAGGAGAACCGGTGTTGGAACAAGGGGTGCCGGCTGAGATCGTGTTCGCGGATCAGTTCCCCAGCGATCCGCTCGAACGGGGTGCCCCCGCGCGCCGCGCCGTCTTGTAGGGCGGCCTCCACTGAGGCGACCAGGTCCGCCACGGATCCGGCGGTCACGGCGACCCGGATCGGCAGGTGGTTCGACAGTGGTCCGACCAGGCCGTCGGCGTCGGGCTGGGATCGCCCGTCGACCGCCACGCCGACCACGATGTCCCGCGCCCGGGCGTACGCGCCAAGGGTCACCGCGAACGCGGCCAGGGCCACCGCCCGGGCCGGCGTGGCTGGCGCGCCGAGTCGCCGTGCTGTCGCCGGCGACAGGGGGAAGGCATGTTCCGCCGCGCGGTACGTCGGCACCGGCGGCCGTGAATGATCCATTGGCAGGGTGAGGCCGGCGGGCGCGCCGGTCAGCCGCTTCCGCCACGCGACCAGTTCGTCCTCGTCCGCGCGCTCGCGCTCCCGACGCGCGTGGTCGGCATACGACACGACGGACGGCGTCGGGAGCGACCGATGTGCGCGGGCGGCCGTGTACTGCCGGGCCAGCTCGTCCTCCACGAGGGCGAAAGACTGTTCGTCGAAAACACTCCGGTGTGCGGTCAGCGCGAGCAGGTGTTCCTCGGCGGACATCTCCAGCAGCAGGCTGCGGAACAGCGGTCCGTTGGTCAGGGTGAACGGCTGGAACGCGTCCAACCGGACGAGGTCCCGCGCCCGGTCGCGCGGGAACGGCTCGCCGGACAGGTCGAGGTGGCGCAGCACCGGCGTTCCCGGGGGCAGGGCCCGGAGTTGCGCGTTGTCGCCGTCGGCGACGAACTCGCTGCGCAGCACCTCGTGCCGGTATACCAGGTTGGCGACCGCGCGGGTCATCGCCGACCGGTCCAGCGCCCCGCGCAGGTGGTACGTGCGCTGGAGTAGGTCGGCTGCGACCCCCTCGCGCAGCCCATCGAGGAACCAGAACCGCTCCTGGCTGAACGACGCCGCTACCCGGTCGTGGGTTGGAGCGGCGTCCGGAGGTCCGATGTCGCCGCCCGATGTCCGGGCGCCGCCACTGTCGGGGTCTGGCACGTGAGTGGTGGACCGGCCTTTTGCCATTGCGCCATCTCCATCTTGCGCGCCGAGCCGAGCCGCGCGATCGGGGTGTGCTTTCTGCGGTCTAGGCGGCCGGTGCCGCTAGTGTGCGGTCGATGGCGTCGCAGACAAGTGCAACGTCCGCATCGGTCATGGCGGGATAGCAGGGGAGGTTGACCTGCGACCCGAACCACAACCGCTCCGCCACCGGGCAGTCGCCAAGGCGGCTACCGCGGGCCCGCCACTCGGGCAGAAGGTGGAGCGGGAAATACCGCAGCCACATCTCCACGCCGGAATCCTGCACGGCGTTCACGAGGGCGTCCCGGTCGACGCCGAGGTCGGGCTCCACGAAGCAGGTGTAGAAATGGGACGAGAGGACGACGTCGTCCGGCACGGTCTGGGTCCGGATGCCCGAGATGGTGGCGAGGTGCGCGTCGTATCGCGCGGTGATCTCGCGTCGCCGCGCGAGAAGCTGCGGGAGGCGGGCGAGCTGCGCCAGACCGACGGCGGCGGCCGGCTCGCTCATCGTCGCGTTGGTGCCGCAGTGCGAGATCCGTACGCAGTCGTGGGTGTGCGCCAGGCCTGGATAGAGCGCCTGGGGTACCTCCGGGATGCCGCTCACGGCCGGCACGAACGTACCGTCGCAGCCGTTGTCCCGGATGCGCCCGACCCGTTCGGCCCAGTCGGCGCGCGAAAACGTGATCAGCCCGCCCTCACCCAAGGTGGAGATGATCTTCGAGGACTGAAAACTAAAGCAGCCGATGTCCGCCAACGCGCCCGGCCGCCGATTGCCCAACTCCGTCCCCAACGCGTGCGCGCAGTCCTCGATCACGAGTAGCCCATGCGCGCGGGCAAGCTGCATAATCTCATCCATCGGCGCGGGAAAGCCGCCGTAGTGGACGACGATGATCGCTCTGGTGCGTGGGGTCAGCAGCCGGCGCAGGTGTGCGACCTCCAGGTTTAGCGAATTGGAGTCGATGTCGCAGAACCGTACTCGGGCCTCGGTGCCGAGCAAGGCCTGCACGGTGGCCTGGTACGTCTGCGGGGTGGTGATCACCTCGTCGCCCGGCTGGAGGTCGAGCAGGGCCGTCGCGATGGCGAGCGCGACGGTGCCGCTGGTGGTAGTCATCGCGTACGGCACACCGAGCCACTCCGCGAGGGTGGCTTCGAACCGCTCGCGCCAGCGGCCGTGCGACAAGCCCGTCCCGGAGTTCAGCACCTCGGCGACCGCCGCGATCTCCGGCTCGCCCATCAGCGTCCCGAGCGCCGCTCGGGGAAATGATCGGGTGGCCTGCCGTGTCATGCGGCTCGCTCCTGCGGGAGCCGCAGGGCGTTGTGCGGTCGCCGACGGGTGTCCGCCGCGCCGGCACCGATCCACCACCGTGCTTTTCGACATTGCATGCCTACCCCCGTTCCCTACGACACCGATAGCTGCGAGCCCGGCCGCGTCCAAGGTAGATCGGGCGGCCGAGGCTCGGCGACAGCCCCGTTTACGGGACTTCTCAGCGGTCGGTGGCCATGTGGTGTGATCGGCGGTACCAGATCGCTACTACCGGGTCGTTCCACGCCGCCGGGCGCGGCCGGCCCAGCTCAGGGAGCCGCCGACGAACGCGGCGGATCCGGCGAGAGCCCGCGCAGCGAGGAGGACCGTCATGGTGGATCGATTGCGCTGCGATCTCATGGTGATCGGCGGTGGACCCGTCGGCCTCGCCGCAGCCGTCGCCGCCGCAGAGCGCGGTCTGTCAACGGTGGTCTTCGAGGGCCACGACTTCCTTGGCGACCACGGTAGTTCAAGCGGCACTGAACGCCAGTGGCGCCACCAGTACGTGGAACCCGACATCGCGGCGCTGACCCTGGTGGCCCGCCGTGCCTGGCGCCGGCTTGAGCAGCGGGTCGGCCGCACACTCGTCCACGAGACCGGCAGCCTGTGGTTCGGCGACCCGCACCTGAGCAATTCCGAGGGCCAGATTGCGGCGGCAGCCGAGGTGCTGGACGAGTTGGACCTGCCGTACGACCCGGTGGACGCCGCCGCCCTGGCCAGCCGATTCGGAATCGCCGGATTGCCCGACTACTACCACGGCATCTACCAGCCGAACGGCGGTCTCATCGACGTCGTCGGCACCCGGCGGGGCCTGCACACGCTCGCGGCGGGGGCCGGCTGCGTGCTACGCCCCGGTGAGCAGGTGCGCGAGCTGGAACTCGACGGCACGGGCGCGCGCGTGCGCACCGACGTACGCGAGATGCGGGCCGGTCACCTGGTTGTCGCCGCTGGCGCCGGGACCGCCGATCTGCTGCGACCGCTCGGTCTCTCCGTCGACCTCACCTCGTTCACGCTGACCAGCACGTACTTCCGCATGCGGGAGCATCGTGACTACCCCACCTGGTTCGCCTTCCGGCCGCCGACTGTTGACGACGACAGCCTCTATTACGGCTTCGGCCGAGCACCGTGGAGCGACGACGACGTCGTGCAGGTGTCCCGGTACACCGAGGGAGCAGCCCTCCACCCGACAGTGACCACCGACGAGACGCTGCCGGTCGTGGATTGGGTAAGCAGGCACCTGCCGGACCTGGTGCCCGAGGTGGTCGGTACCGGCACCTGCCGGGCCGTGCTGCCGACCGATCCACGGCGTCAGTTCTATCTGGGCAGCGCTGTGGGCGCCGTCCCGCACGGTGAACGCCTAGTCGTCTGCGCGGGCGGCTGGGGGTTCAAGTTCGTCCCCGTCTTCGGCACCGCCTGCGTGGAGCTGGCACTGGACGGACACAGCGATCTTGCGCTGCCCCGATTCGCCCTCGACGCCGTCCCGGCATGACATCGGCGAGCTCCGGCCGGGGCCGCCGCCCGATCCGTCCCGTTACCCCTCGAAGTGGAGCATCGGTGCAGACTCTGAAGGTGATCAGTGGCCGCCTCGTCCGCGAGTTAGTGACCCTCGACGACCTCCTCGAGCCCATGCGCGTAACCCTGAGCCGGCTCACTGCCGGTGCCGTCTTCCAACATCCTCGGGTAACCGTGGAACCGAACCAGGGCGACTACCTCCTGCTGATGCCTGCCGGCACCGCCGAGCTGACCGGTCTCAAGCTTCTGACCATGTACCCCGGTGGCGCGGCGCAGGGCCTGCCCAGCGTGCAGGGATTGGTAATCCTGCTGGATTCCAACACCGGGCAGCCGCTGGCCGTACTCGACGGCACTGTGATCACGGAACTGCGTACGGCCGCCGTGTCGGCGGTGTGCACGGACGTGCTGGCCCGACCGGACGCCACCGCGTTGGCAATCATCGGTGCCGGGGTACAGGCCGCTGTCCATCTGCGTGCGCTCGCGAAGGTCCGGCCGTGGCGCCGGATCCGGATCTACAGCCGGACCGCCGCCCGGGCGGAAGGACTCGCCGCCGTAGCCCGAGCCGAGGGCTTGGACGTGACCGTCGTCGCCTCGGCCACCGAGGCGGTGACCGGCGCGGATGTCATCTGCACGGCTACTTCCGGCTCTACTCCGGTCGTCGCGGCCGAGGACATCGCCGCAGGCACACACATCACCGCCGTGGGAGCATTCGGCGCGTCCTGCCGGGAACTGCCCTCAGCGCTTGTCGCCCGAGCCACGCTCTTCGCCGACAGCCGTGCGGCGGTACTGGCCGAAGCCGGCGACGTGCTGATACCGATGTCGGAGGGTCTCGTCGACGCCGACACCGTCACGGAGATCGGCAGTGTGCTCGGTGGGCAGCATCCCGGTCGGACGAGCGTCGAGGAGACGACCGTCTTCAAGTCCCTCGGCCTGCCCATCGAGGACGTCGTGGCCTGCGGGATCGTCTATGCCCGTGCGGTCGCTGCGGGGCTCGGCGAGGACGTGTGCATCGGTTGACCGAGTGCCATGGGCCTCGGTCGGCCCCGTTTCGGCGGTGACCGTACCGCCGAAACAGGCTCTCGTGACGGCGACCCTCTGCGCCCGGCTGCGCGGGGTCCATGCCTCAGTCCGGCGCCGAGCCCTCCGAGTCGATCCACTCCGCCAGCTCCGCTGGAGTGGGGTGGTCGAAGATCGCGCCGACGCCGAGTTCGACACCCATGACATCGCGCAGCCGTCCGGTGAGTGCCACGGCGCCCAGCGAGTCGCCTCCCCAGTCGAAGAAGTCGCTGTCCGGTCCGACGTCTGAACGGCCCAGCACCGCGCTCCAGATCCCGAGCAGCGCCTCGAGTAACTCCACGCCACGTTTTGCCGGGGTGACGCTGGCTGCCGAGCCGCCCACGGACGGCGTGGGCCGTACCAGCTTTGCCGCGGCGGCAACCGGGCGGCCTCCGACGTGGGGGGCGACGGCCACCTGCGACTGCACCCGACTGCGCAGCAGTACGAAGAGCAGGTTGATCCCCTGCTCCGATGTCAGCCCACGCACAGGGTCGTGTTCCGCCCGGCGACCGCTCAGGAAGTCGCCGATCGCGGTACGTCGCATCCGCAGTCCGTGAAGCTCGGCGAGCACCCCGCCTGCCGGGTCGGCCAGCGTGACGTCGACGGTCAATGCCGACTCGGATCGGTCGCGGACCCGGAGGTGGCTGTAGAGGTGCGCCGGCAGACTGCGGTGCCAGGTGAGCCGCTCGTAGGTGAACGGGGCGAAGAACCCGTCCCCGGCAGGGCCGCCGAGGAAGCCGGTGGCGGTGTCGAGCAGTCCCGGATGCACGGCGTGCGCGGACGTCTCGGCCCCCAGAGCCGGCCCGAGCTGCAGTTCGAGAAACGCCTCTTCCGGCGACCGCCAGTAGCGGTTCACGCTGCGCCAGCGTGGTCCGAACGCCATCGTCGAGTGCCCCTGCGGCCGTGGTGCCGACGCCTCGACCAGTCGGTCGTGCAGCCCTTGCAGGGACGTTTGAGTCCCTCCGGACGGGCCGGTGCCGACGAGGCAGGTCATGTGTTGCTGCCACGGTTCGGCTGCGGACGGCTGCCGCGACAGCACCCGGGTGTCCCACGCTCCGTCGCCCCGGCGGTGTAGCTGGACGCGGACGCGCAATGGCTCGGTACCGGCGATCGGACGATAGAAGACCACGTTCCGTAGCTCCACCGGCGCCGAGGCACCGGGGATCCTGGCCAGGTAAGCCTTGATCACCATGTCGACCAGACCGGTGCCGGGCAACACCGGTACGCCGCCGATGCGGTGCTCGTCCATCGCCCAGCATGTCGCCGCCGCCAGCGTCGTTTCGTCGACGACGACGTCGCGGTCGGCATGCTCGCCGGCACCGACCGCCCCCATCCGGGCGGCGACTTCGTGCACCTCGTTTCCGGCCGCCATGCCGACCTCGGCCCAGGCGGGCCAGTTGACGGTGAGCCAGCCCGGGGTTCCGGCCGCGACGGCGTCGAGGTACGCGTTCGCCGCCGCGTAGTCGGCACCGCCCACCATCCCGGACAACGCGGCCTGGCTGGAAAAACACACGACGAAGTCAACCGGTGGCCGCCCGCGCAGACCCCGGCGCAGTGCAAGCGTGCCAGCCACCTTCGGCCGCAGCACACATGCCATGTCCGCACGGTCGAGCGTCTGGACCATCGCCCGGCCAGGCACGCCGGCCAGATGGAAGACACCGTCGATCGGGCCGAAATGTTCAATAATCTGGTCCAGCGCCCCATTGAGCTGTATCTCGTCGGCCACGTCACATGCGAGCACCTGGACCCGGGCGCCCGCCGCCGCCAGCTTGTCAGCCAGCGCGGCCACCCGGTCGGCGTCTGACCAGACGTCCCGGGAGAGCAGTGCCAGCCGGGGCCGGCAACCGGTGTTCGCCAGGGCGAGGGCCAGCTTGGACCCGATACCCCCCAGGCCTCCGGTGAGGACGTAGACGCCCTGCTCCTTCACTGGTGCCGAGGTCGTCGCCTGTGGACGGAACGGGCGCTCGGTTCGTGTCCAGCGTCGCGGCCCACGTAACGCGACGATCGGCTCCGCCCAACCCTGGCGCAGCTCGTCGACGAGCATTTCGTCGCCGGCTCCCGCACGCAGGTCCACAAGGCGGCATCGTTGACGCGGCGACTCGAGCGCGAAGGAGCGCAACATCGCCACGAGCGCCGCCCGGGCCGGGGACACCGGCTCGCTGCCGGACACGTCGACGGCGCCGTCGGTGAGCACCAGCACCGCCGGCAGCCGCCCGCCGACGGTGTCCCGGGCGGCTCGTTGGACCAGTTCGAGCAGCGCGTACACGCCCAGGTCGAGCTGGATCCCGACCTCCGGCTCCGGCTCGACCACCGGACCGGCGGCCCAGGCGTGGACGACGACCGCAGGTGACCGCCCGCTGGCGCGCAGGGTGGCCAGGACCGCCGCCAGGTCGGTACCGAGATCAACGGGGCGCAGCATGCAGCGGTCGTCGGCGACCGGGGTGTACACCGTGCTTGGGCGCGCCGCCACCACACGCAGGCCAATGCTGTGCAGAGCCGCCAGGGTGCGCTCCGCGACCACGTCGTCGGCCGGCACCAGGGCGAGGCACCAGGCACCCTCGGGTACATCGGTGCCGGCCGGCTCGGCCCTGTCCGTCTGCTTCCACGCCGAAGTGTGCAGCGGCTCCGGCGTCGAGGGCTGCTCCGCCCCGGCACCGCCGACGTCCGGCGCGGGTACCCTCCTAGCCGGCACACCAGGGAGCCGCCCGGCGTCGGGTTCCACCAGGTCGACCCAGTACCGTTTCCGCTGCCAGGGATAGCGGGGAACCGGTACCCGCTGGATCGACTCGTCACGGTACAGCCGGTTCCACCGCACCGGTTGCCCTGCCGTCCAGAGCGAGGCGACTGCGGTGAGCAGTGCCTGCTCGTCCTCGTCGGCCGTTGACCCGACGGGCGCCAGCAGGCTGATCCCGCGGTCGACGGCCGTATCCGGCGGTCCCATCGTGACAACCGCGTCGACCATGGCCTCGCCGACCGTCTGCAGTATCGGCATCCGGACATCAAGAAGACGACCGGGATCGACCCGCTCGCCCGCTGCCACCAGCCGGCTGGCCTCGTCCAGCGAAACCGCGCCGGCCACGAGGGCTGCGGTCACCTCGCCCACACCATCGGCGACCAGGCTGACGGGCTGCACGGCCCAGTCGAGGAGTTGCTCGGCCAGCGCGTACTGGACAGCGAACAGCAGAGCTGGGGACGGCGCCGCCGGCCGGTCGCCCAACCACTCGTGGTAGAGGTCGAGCCCACAGCGGGCCAATGCGTCCAGACAAACGTCCATCGTCTCGGTGAAGATCCGCTGTCGGCCGTAGAGTCCGGCGGCCAGCCCGGCCCCCGCGCCGACAGCGGCTGGGAAGGCGAACGCCAGCCGTGGTGCCTCTCCGGTCGCCGTCCCCGCGAGGTGGCGGCCCCGGGCGAGCAGGCTCGCTGCCTCTGCGGCGCTCCGGCAGACGAGGGCGCCGCGCGCGGGATGCTCCCTCCGCCCTCGCTGCAACGTCGTCACCGCGTCGGCGAACGTGTCGGCGGGGGCGGCCTCGAAGTGATCAGCGAGCGAGGCCCGGTAGTCCGCCTGGGCTTGGGCGTCCCGCCCGGACCACACCACGATCCGGGCCCGACCCCGAGACGGTGTCGGCGGCACGGCCGGCCCCTCCTCGATGACCAGGTGAGTGTTGGTGCCGCCCACGCCCAGCGAGCTGACGCCGGCCCGGCGAACAGCGCCGGGCCGGCGGGGCCATGGCAGAACGGTAGTGTTCACCCGGAACGGGGTCTGCCCCAGCATCAGCCGCGGATTGAGTGCCCCGAGGTTGGTCGTGGGCGGCAACTCCTCGTGTGCCAAGGCCTGGAGCACCTTGATCAACCCCGCCATGCCCGACGCGGCCACGGTGTGCCCGATGTTGGACTTGACCGAGCCGACCGGGATGGCGCCGGCGGGCAGCTCACCGCCGGCGAGTTCGCGGTAGGCGGTGGCCAGCGCGAGCACCTCGATCGGGTCGCCGAGCGCAGTGCCAGTGGCGTGCATCTCGACGAACGACATGTCCTGCGGACGCAGCCCCGCGAGGCGCAGGGCGTCGACCACCGCGCGCGTCTGGCCGGAGACACTCGGTGCGCTGAAGCTGACCTTGTCGGACCCGTCGTTGTTGATGCCGACACCCCGGATGACCCCCCGAACGGTGTCGCCGTCGACCACCGCGTCGCTGAGCCGCTTGAGTAGGACCGCTCCCACGCCGTTGGTGAAGACGGTCCCCGCGCCCAGCGCATCGAACGGGCGGCAGTGACCGTCCGGTGAGCGTACGTCGCCCGGACTCCATCGATAGCCCGTGCCGTACGGCAGGTCCACGTTAGCCGCGCCGGCGACGGCGGCGTCACACTCGCCCAGTTGCAGCGACTGGCACGCGAGGTGTATGGCGGCCAACGAACTCGAGCATGCGGTGAGCACGGACATGCTCGGGCCACGGAAGTCGAACTTGTAGGACAGGAGCGTCGCGAGGGAGTCGACGGCATTGAAAACCAGTGTGCCGAAATCCAACCCGCCGACGTACTGCGGATCAGATCGCAGATGCACCGACTCGTACCGGCTCGGTCCCGACGCGGCGAACACCGCCACGTCCTGGCCGATGCCGACCGTAGAGTACCCAGCATCCTCTATGGCCTCGTGGGCCGTTTCAAGCAGCAGCTTCAACTGGGGGTCACAGACCCGTGCCTCGCGTGGACTCATCCCGAAGTACTCGGCGTCAAAGCGGTCGACGTCCGGAATCAGCCCGGCCGCCCGCACGTACGCCGGGTCGGCGATCCGGTGCGGAGACTCCCCGGCTGCCCGCAACTCCGCCTCGGTCAGCTCGGTGATGCAGTCGCGGCCGGCGCGCAGGTTCCGCCAGAATTCCGACACGTTCGCGGCGCCCGGAAACCGGGCCGCCATGCCGACCACGGCGATCGGTTCAAACAGCTCGGTCACGTCTCCACCTCTCCATCCCGGTTCCGTAGCTGCCGTCGCGTCGCGACGCGCAGCCGGGACCGGACCACCTCTGGCCGGCCCCATGGGCCGTCGGTCGTCGGAATGTCCGCGTCGCTGGCCAGGTGCAGTCGCAGGGCGCGCAGATTGGGTCGGGCAAACAGCATGGTGATCGGGAATGGACGCGCCACCAACTCGCTCAGCCGGGCGTGCACCTGCACCAGGCTGTCCGAGTTCAGGCCGGCCTCGAAAAAGTTCTCGTGCGGTCCGATCTGACGTCCCAGCATCTCGGTGATGACCTCGGCGAGGCGCGCCACGACGACGTCGCTCTCCTCCTGCGCGCTCACCGGGCCACCGGGCGCTCCGGCGCAGCAATCGCGGTCCCTGCCGATCCCACAGCGGGAGCTGGCACGTCGGTGCCGTTCTCCGTTGTCATTGCCGTCGACAGGTACGCGGCCAGCTCCGTCTCGGCCTCGCTGAGCAGCCAGTGGCCGCCCGGCAGCGCCACCGTCCGCAGCGGCAGCGTGGACCGGCGCCGCCAGCCGAGCAGTGCACCGCGACTGACCGAGTCGTCCTCGCTGCCGTGCAGCACGTGCAGCTGCACGGGGAGCACACCGGTTTCGTCGACGTACTGGGCGTAGAGCGCGAAGTCGGCGCGCAGGGCGGGGAGGAGGACTGCGCGCAGCTCATCGTGCGCCAGCAGGTCCGGGGAGAGCCCACCGAAGTCGCGGATGGCCTGCCAGAGCTGGTCGTCGGGGAAGCGGTGCAGCCGGCGGGGGATCAGCGCCACGTCGGGGGCGGCCTGAGCACCGACGAAGAGTTGGCACGGGGCGGTCCGACACGCGACGAGGTAAGCCAGGAGCGCCCCGCCGCAGTAGCCGAACAGCCCGTACGGCTTGTCGTCGTGGGCGTGCAGCCAGGTCGCCAGGTCGTCAACGAGCGACGCCAGGTCGGTACACGGCGGTTCGGCGTGCCTCACCTGGCGGCCGGGCAGGTTCAGGCTCCAGACCTCCACCTCTGGGGAGACCGCCTCGCCGAGTCCGGTGCCGGCCGCGGGCCCGGCACCCGCGTGTGGGAACACGAACAGCCTGGAGTGGGCATCGGGCCGCTCGGTGAGGCACACGAACCACTGCACGGCGTCATCGCCCGTCATGACCGGCTCCATGGGTAACGAGGTGGCAGGCGAGCGCCGAAGCCGTGGGATGGTCGAACACCGCCCGTACCGCCACCTCCTGGCCGGTCAGCGCGGCGACCTCGGTGGCGAGCCGGGCGGCCAGCAGCGAGTGTCCACCATGGAGGAAAAAGTTGTCGTCCGGGCCCAGGTCCGGGGCGCCGATGAACTGGCGCCACAGCTCGACCAATCGACCGGTGAGAGCCGGATCGGCGGCGGGTGCGGCAGCGTCCGGCCTAACCGGTTTCGGCGCCACCGGCATCGCCTGACTCAGCGCGGCGTAGTCGCGCTTGCCGTTCGGGGTGACCGGCAACTCCACCATGACGGTGATCGCCGACGGCAACGCACCGGTCGGCAGGGACAGCCGAAGGTGCTGCCACAGCCGCTCCGGAAGCTCGGCCTCCGGCACCACGCCGGGGACCGGCCGTACGAACGCCCGAAGCAGGCCGTCCCGCTGCGGATCTCCGACGATGACCGCAGCGGCGTCGGCCACGCCCGCGTGCTCCCGCAGGACCGCCTCCACCTCGCCGAGTTCGATCCGCTGGCCGCGCAGCTTGACCTGGCGGTCCAGGCGTCCGAGACAGTCCAGTGTGCCGTCGGGACGCCAGCGCGCGAGGTCCCCGGTGCGGTAGTAGCGGCCGTGGATCGGGTGCCTACCGAAACGGCCCGTGGTCAGCTCCGGAAGCCTCGGGTAGCCGACGGTCACACCGGTCCCGGCGATGCACAGTTCCCCGACCAGGCCGCAGCCGAGTTCCTCGCCGTACTTGCCGGTCACGAAGACCGTCGTGTTGGCGATTGGCTGGCCGATCGGCACCGACTCCTCGTCCACCTCGGTGAGTTCCGCCACGGTCGACCAGATCGTCGTCTCCGTGGGCCCGTACGCGTTGAACAGCCGGCATCCGAGTCGGAGCAGATCACGGGCGAGGTCGACCGGCAGCGGCTCGCCACCGCAGATGACGGTACGGCCCCGCAGACGCTGTCCGACCTGGGCGGCCGCCAGTCGCCAGTAGGTCGGCGTACCCTGAAGTAGCCGCACGTCCTCGCGGACGACCAGGTCGAGCAGGTCGTCGATCTCTCCAGCAGTCGGTGGTCCCGCCGCCACCACCCTCCCGCCGACGCAAAGCGGCAGGAAGATCTCCAGCAGCGCGATGTCGAAGGTGCTGGCCGTGGACCACAACGTCGACTCCCTTGCCGGACCGACCAGGTCGGCGAACGACATCAGCAGGTTCGCCAGGTTCCGGTGGCTCACCTGCACCGCCTTCGGTCGGCCGGAGGAGCCGGAGGTGTACATGAGATAGGCGGGATCGTCCGGTGCGGAACCGGCGGCCATATCCGGCACCGAAGGCACTGCCGACGAGCCGGTCGGCCCGTCGGCGGGCGCCGGTACCGCGAGGTCCGCCCAGCGCAGGATCGGGCACCCGGCCGCCCACGGCGCAGGCTCGTCGTCAGCCAGTAGGACGACCCGCGCGTCGGCGTCGGCGAGCTGGAACTCCAGGCGCTGCGGCGGGCCGGTCGGGTCGAGCGGCAGAAAGGCGGCTCCGGCCGCCCACACCCCGAGCATCGCCGCCACGGTACGGACGCCGTGCCCGAGTCCCAGCGCCACGATGGAGCCGGGGGCGATGTCGGCGACGCGCAACGCCACGGCGATGCGGTCGGCCGCAGCAATGATCTCGCCGTAGCGGTACGCGCCGTCCGCAGCGGTCACCGCAGGAGCCTGTGGGGTCTGCCGCGCTACCGCCCGGAAGAGTTCGTAGGCCGTCCGCTCCACCTGGACCGGCCCGTCGGACCACCCGGAGGCGGCGATCACGGCACGTTCCGCCCCGGTGGTCATCTCAAGCGTCGACACGGCCCGGTCCGGATCCGCCGCCGCAGCCTCCAGCAGCACGCACATCCGTGCCACCAGGGCGCGGACGTCCTCCTCACGGTGCACCTCGCTGCTGTAGTTGACTGCAAGCAGCGGCGGCCGGACGCCAGCCACCACCGTGAGGTCCAGGTCCACGCGGCTGGCGTCGCGGCGCAGATCGAGGAACTCCGGCCGCTCGCCGTTGATCTCTACGGCGGTCTCGTCCCACGGCCGGTAGTTGTACATGTGCCGAAAGATCGGGGTACGCCAATCGGTGGACTGGTGCCCGAGTTCGGTGAGGATCACCTCCACCGAGGCGCGCGAGTGCTCCATGCCGGCGAGGAACACGTCGCGTACCTGCCGCGTCAGCTCGCCGAACCCGTCGGCCGGCTCCACCCGCAGCCGCAGCGGCACCGTGCTCACGCCCAGCCCCACCGAGGACCGCTGCTCGCGGGTACGGGTGGTCATCGGCACCCCGATGACCATGTCCTCGGCGGCGCCGTGCCGCAGCAACGCCAGGTAGAACGCGCTGAGCAGCACGAGGTTCTCGGTGGTCCGCAGCCGGCGGCGCAGTTCGGCCACCGCTTCGACGGTCCGCTCCGGTGTCGGAATCATCAGGGTGTGCCCGGCGAACGTCGGTCGCACCGGCGGCGGGCCCGCCCATGGCAGCCGCATCCCCAGCGGGTCGAAGCCGTGCAGGTGATCGGCCCAGAAGCGCAGGTCCGTGCTGGACGGTGTGGGCTCAAGCACCTGGCCGCCGGTCTCGGGCAGCTCCGGCTGGCGACCGGCGGCGAACGCGTCGTACGCGGCGGCGAGTTCGGTGGTCAGCACGGCGAAGGATGCCGCGTCCGCGACAATGTGGTGCACGGTTACCGCGACGCCGGTACCACCGTCGGTCAGCGGAAACATCGTCAGCCGGTACGGCAGTTCGGTGGTGAGGTCGAACGGGCGCCGCGCGACCTGGCGGACCTGCTCCGCGAGTCCGTCCGGGGTGGCCGAGACCGCCTCGACCACGAGCTGGGCGTCCGCCGCCGCGACCACTTCCCGCACCGGTACACCGTTGTGCTCCGGAAACCGCGACCGCAGCGCCGGGTGCCGGGTCAGCAGGTGGTTGCCGGCTGCCTGCAACGGCCACCACCGCAGCACCTCCCTGGTACGAAAAGCGACCTGGAGGTGCGAGGTCGCCGACCCGGGCGCCAGTTGATCGAGGATCCAGAACGCATACTCCCGGCGAGTTATCGGACGGACCGCGTCCTCGGTCGTCGCTGGTGGGCCCGCGCCCACGGGGCCGGCGATCCGTGGTTCGTCAGGCACTCTCGCGGCCCCCACTTTCCTGATCTCGACGTTGGTGTCTGGTGCCGCCGGCCGGGCCGACCGCCCCACCGTCATCCGAGGTCCTCCACACCGCCCGGCCGGGCGCGCGGCGTACCGCCACCACGCGCAGCTCCGTGGTGTACCCACGTCCCTCCGGGTCGGTCAGCCAGAGCTGATCCGGGCCGGGCAGCATCTCCGTGACCGTCACCGTGTAAAACTCCCGCGCGGCGACGCGGACGAGCCGGGCCGCGTCGTCCAGCAGGGCCGGGGCGGCGAAGTCGACGTAGACGGGCTTCGGTTCACCCGGCGCGTGGACGAAGACGTGCCGTGGCATGCCCTGCCCCCGGGCCCACTCCCTGAACCTCTGGTACGTGTAGTCCGCCGGGCGGGACCGGGGAAGCGGCACCTCCGTGGCCGGGAAATGCCAGGTCCGACGGCAGACCACCAGGTCATCGAGGAGCACCCGTGGTGCGCCCGGGGTCGACGGACGCAACCGGAACATGTCGACGCAAAGCGCGGTCAGGAACTCGCCAAGGAACTCGGTGACCGGCGCCTGCCAGCCGTCCGCCTCGCCGATCAGCCCGTCCTCGGTCGCGACGATCCGTACCGCAGTCGCCGGCACCGACGGCGTCCCGTGCTCGTGCCCCGCGTCCGCGGCGTACGACCAGTACCGGAAGGCGCCGGGCGGATCGAGGGCCGGTGGCGGGTACGTACGGGAATTACTGGCCGCGCCGGCCGGCGGGTACAGCGGTACGATCCGGCCACCGACGAAGTCGGCCGCTGTGGCGGCGACCAGCTCGTCGCGGTCGTCCGACTGAGTGACGAACAGCCGGCTCTCCAGTGTGTTGAGCGCGACGTGCAACTCTCCGAGCACCCACTGGTGTCTGCCGCCATCGTCGCGGCAGAGGAGCAGGTCGGGAGTGTGGTGCCGCGCTGCCGCCCAGGGCGGGTCCCGCAGCGGGAACAGGGCCTCGACCAGCGGCCGAACGGCCGCGCAACCACGCTGCACAGGCGCGTCACCGTGGGTCGGGATGATCTCCGCCCAGCGCAGTTGGAAGTCCTCCGCGACCGCCGCCACGATGGCGTTGCCCGGCACCAGGACTTCGGTCGCCGCCGTCTGCAGGTCGGCCAGGGTCACGGTGTCCTGCCGGACGCGCAGCCGGTCGAACTGCGCGCGCACGTGTTGCTGGACCACCTCGGCCACCTCGGCGGCGAGCCAGTCCGCACTCCTCAGCAGCAGGGACAGCGGCGCCCGCAAGGCATCGGTGAGGGATGCCCCGACCCGCACGTCAAGGTCGCGCCGACAGTCGAGGTACACCGCGGTACGGCCCATGCCCCGCCGGGGCAACGCCCGCTTCGCGGAACCGCCGGCCTCTTCGATGGCGTCGGCCAGCCGCCGCATGGCATGTCGCAGACCGACCGGCTCGGTGGCGACGGCTGCCAGTCGCGAACGGGCCCTGTCCAACCGATCCAGGTGTCCGATCAACGTGGCCCGTACGATCCGGTCGGGAATGCGTTCCACCTGGGCCCGTAGCTGGCGCTCGGGATGCGCGTCGAACGGAATCTGGAACCCGATCTGGAGGATCCCGGCGGAGCACAGCCGCTCGGCGGCGGCGGTCACGGCGTCCTCGTCGAGCCGAGCCTCTCGGGCCACCTCAGCGATCAGCTCCCCGTGGGAACGGTCGTCGCCGGAGAACGCGAGCAACGCGGCGGCGGCGTCATCGAGGGGCAGCGGCGCACGGCGTGGACTGAGAAGGTAGTCCTCCCGTACCGCGCAGGCCGGGTGCAGTCGTACCGGCACGTGGGGGCGCACCGTGGGCAGCGCCGCCCAGCCGTCCGCCAGCTCACGAATCGCCCACGTCTCGAAGGACACGGTGCGAGCGCGCAGCCCGAGGCGGCCCTGCCAGCACAGCGGCTCGTCTCCGTCGCCGAACCGCCCCCAGGCCACCGGCCCGAAGAAGCCGATCGACTCGTTCTTGGTCGCGTACCGTTGGGCGTACCGGGCAATGACCCGTTCCCGCTCGTTGCGCCGGGTCATCCCGGGTGGCCCTCCCCCGCGGGCGGCCCGTGCCAACCGCGCCGCCCAGGTGTCGACGACCGACAGGTTCTGCCACGTCAGTGCCGCGAGGAATCGGTCGTCCGCGAGAGCCGACCAGACCGCCTCTCCGGTACGCGCCCGGGCCTTCTCCTCCAGCGCTGACGGGGACCACGCGTCGAGCAGCTCGGGTACCGCGAACGCCGCGACGAACTCGACCGGCAGGCCCGGACCGCGCACGGCGAACGTCCGCCACAGCGACCACCGGTCGTCGATCGGCACCAGGTGGTTGGTCATCTCACCGCGCGCCCTGGTCGCGCAGCATGGTCGCCAGCTCTCCGACGGATGGATTGTCGAAGATCGAAGAAATGCCGATCTCCTGTCGGAACACGTCGCGGATCCGGCCCAGCATCTGGACCGCGCTCATCGAGTCCCCGCCGAGTTCGAAGAAGTCCGAGTCGACGGTGAAGTCGTCGGTGCCGAGCACCTCGATCCACAGGTTTCGCAGCCGATCCTCGATGGGGATAACCGGACCCGCGGCGGCCGTGCCGGCCGGCAATCCACTGGCGGCCGGGGTCGCCGATGCCACAGGGGACGACAGGGCGGCCGTCCGTGCGACGGCGACATTGCGGACGGCGGCCGGCGAGTCTACCGCGGCCACGCCGTTAGTGGGCTCCGCCAGGGGCACCGGCCGGCCGTTGGCATGAGGGCGCACCAGCACGTGCCCCTGACTGCGTGAGCTCAGGAGCTGGAGCAGCAGCCGGGCGCCCTGCCCGGGGCTGATGCCGTCGGCAACCACGGCGCCGGCTGACGCGGCGGCCGGCACTGCCTCCGTGACGGGTAGTGGGGGCCGGCGCCCGTTTCCCGCATTCGCCAGCGGTCCGGCGCCGGACGCGACGGCCGGGATGGTCGGCGTGATAGCGGCGCCGGAGCCTCCAGACGCGCCGGTCTGGCGGCCTGGGACCGGCGCGCTCCGGCCGAACAGTCTGCGCTCCGCGCGACGCATGGTGAAGCCCTCGATCTCGCCGACCAGCCGGCCGTCGGCGGCGAAGAGATCGATGTCCCCGGCGATACTGGTCTCGTCCTCCTCCCGCCGGCGGATGCGGCTGTAGAGCTCCTTCGGCAGCGGCGCGTACACGGCGAACCGCCGGTACATGAACGGCAGGCGCAGCCCGTCGCGTTCCGGGTCGCGCATGATCGAGGTAGCGATGTCGAGCAAAGCGGGATGCAGCGGATGGGTCTCGAGATCGGCCAGGAACGCCTCCGGCAGCGACTGCCGCACGATCTGCGTATCCGCAGCCGCCCAGACACCGGTGATGCCGCTCCAGCGGGGGCCCAGGAGGAACATCCGGTTGGTCATCAGCGTGATCTCCGGGATGGCCCGCTCTTCGAGCGCGTCCACCTCGGCGGCGACGTCGACGCACCGCCCGGCGGCCTCCGGCAGTGGGATGGCGTGCACATAACCACCGGTGTGCTCGCGCCACGGCTCCGCCGAGCCGGCCGGCCGGGAGGCGATGGTAAACCGGTACCGGGAGGCGTTTTCGACGAACCGGAACCGCACCTCGATCGGCTGCGGCACCGTCAGCGGCCGCGCGAACACCACCCGCTCAAGGACGACGGCATTCCCAGGCGGGGTCTGGTAGAGGGAGGTGAACGTCCGCATGGCCCAGTCAAGGTGGCCGGTGGCTGGAAGGACCGCCAGGCCGTCGACCCGGTGCTCGTCCAGCTCCCACTGCTCGGCGGCGGTCATCATCGTGATCCGCTCCCGTGCCGCCGAGGTGTCCGACGTGGCGGCGGCCGGCACGGCGGCAACCGCCGAGGTGACAGCGGGCAGCGTAGCCAGCATCCCGACGCCGCGCCAGGCCGGCCACCCGATGCTCAGGGTGCGACCGGCCAGCCCGCCGCCCGCCCGCCCGCCGCAGAGGAAGGCGTCCAGGAAGGCGTTTGCCGCCGCGTAGTCGCCGTTGCCCACCATGCCGGCCAGTGCCGACCTGCTGGAGAAGGCGACCAGGAAGTCCAGCGGAGGCCGGCCCGCAAGTGTTTCCGCCAGGGTGAGCATTCCGTGGACCTTCGGCCGGTACACCTCGTCCACAGCGGCTCGGTCCCGACGCAGCAACATACCGCTGCCGGGCAGGCCAGCCAGGTGCAGCACCCCGTTCACGGGGCCGAACTGGGCTGCCGTGACGTCGAACACCCGGGCGAGTGCGCGCGGGTCGGTCACGTCACAGGCGTGCGTTCGCACCTGGACGCCTAGGGCCTCCATCTCGGCGATCGCCGAGATGGTGTCCTCGTCAGCGCGAGCGCGGCGGCCGACAAGGACGAGGCGGGGGCAGAGTCCGGTGCCGGCCAGTCCCTTGGCGACCGCCATGCCGAGCCCGCCCAGCCCGCCCGTGATCAGGTACACCCCGTCCCGCCGCAGGGGCGGTTCACCGGGCTGCGGCGCGAGGCTCAGTTCGCCCGGCACCCAACGCCGACCGGCGCGCAGTGCCACGAGCGGTTCAGGCATGCTGGCCTCCAGCTCGGCGATCAGGTCGTCCTCGCCGATCCTGGCGACATCGATCATCCGGCAGGCCAGGCCGGGCGTCTCGGCGGCGATGGTGCGGAGCTGGGCGGGAAGCATCGCCTTCATCGGATGCACGACCGACTCCCCGCCGGAGATGTCGACGGCTTCGGCGGCCACGACGAGTAGGCCCGAGAGCGCATCCGGTGTCGCCGTACCGGCGGCCGCCTTCATAAGCGCGTGCAGCGCGTGGAAGCCGAGCCCGAGCTGCCCGTCGACGGTGTGAAGCGACACCGGCGGCCAATCGCCGAGGGCCCAGCCGTGCACGAACAGCCTCGGCTGCGTCCCTGCCGAGGTGAGCCGGGCCAGCACCTGCGCGAGGTCCTCGGCCACCTCCGGGCGCACCTGGTACTCGTGCACGCCGGCCACATATCGGTCGCCGGGCCGTACCCGGACCACGTGGTACCCCCGCCGTTGCAACGCCAGCAGCACCGGCATCGCCCGGTCCCGCTCGGCCGGCAGCAAGGCCAACGCCACCGCACCGTCGGCCGACGGTAGGCGCCCACCGACCAACGGCCGCTCGGTCCAGGTGACCGTAGCGAACGCGGAGGTCGTCGCCGGGCCGCCCGCGTCCGCCTGCCCGTCCGTTGTAGCGGCGGCGCCAGTCGCCGCGGTGACGGCACCGCCGCCCGCCGGCACCGCCACGGCCTCGTTCGTCGTACTCGACGATGCCGGGTACGGGGCCGCAGGGCCGGTAGTGGGGTCGATCCACAGCCGTCGCCGCTGGTACGGGTACCCCGGTAGCGGCACCCGTCGCATCGGTTCGCCGTCGCGTAGGGCGGACCAGTCGGGTTGGCCACCGCACTGCCAGACGCGCGCCACAGCAGCCATGGCGGTGTGCTCGTCATCGCGCTGCCTGCGATCCCCGCGTGGCAGGACCGGGACGACCAGGGAGGTGCCGCCACGGACTGCCGAATGTGTGGCCGCGACCGCGGTGAGCGCCTGGTGCGGACCCACCTCGAGCAGCAGCCGGCTGCCGTCGGACAACGCGGCGTCGAGGGCGCGGTTGAAACGCACGGGTTCGACAAGCTGACCGGCCCAGAACCCGGGGTCCACAGCCTCCCGCGTACCGAGCAGGCGTCCGGTGGCCGCGGAATACACCGGCGTCGCCGGCGCACTCAGCGGCACCCCCGCGAAGGCCGCGGCGAACGGCTCGACCGCGCCGGCCATCGCCTGACTGTGGAAGGCATGCGAGGTCGACAGCGCAGTGACCGTCAGCCCTGCGCCGACGAGGCGCCGCCGCCCCTCGTCGGCGTCGGTTGGCGCGGCCACGACGACGAGGTCCGGGGCGTTCACCACCGCGATCGAGTAGCCGTCGGGCAACAGGCGCGCCACCGTGTCACCGTCAGCCCTAACCGCCAGCATGGTCCCGGCAGGCTGCTCCTGCATCAGCCGCCCGCGCGCGGTCGCCAGCCGCATTCCGTCCTCGACTGCGATGACCCCGGCCACCGTCGCGGCGACCAGCTCGCCGACGCTGTGCCCGACGAGCGCGTCCGGGCGTACACCCCAGCCGGCCAGTGTGGCCGCCAGCGCATACTCGACGGCGTACAGCAGCGGTTGGGCGTACGCGGTGGGTCGGACTGCGTCGTCGTCGCCGGAGAGCCAGCGCTGCTTCAACTCCGCTCCCTCGGGCACAGCTCCCAGGCAGCGGTCCACGGCGGCGGTGAAGGTGCCGTTCGTACCGTAGAGACCGGCTCCCATCCGGGCGTGCTGCGACCCCTGGCCGGGAAAGAGGAAGACAACCGACCGCCGCACGGACGCGGTGTCGGAGGCGGCGGGAGCGGGCCGGCGGAGCAGCCGGACCGCCTCGGCGCGGTCGCGCGCCACGACGGCATCGCGCTGCTCGTGCGCGGTACGGCCCTGTTGCAGGGTGGAGACAGCGTCGGCGAACACCTCGTCGGCACTGCCGGCGAAGTAATCGGCAAGACGCTGCCGGCTCGCCTCCGCCGCCTCCGGTGTCCGGGCCGACCACACGACAATCCTCGGACGCTCCCGCCCTGGAATGCGGACCGGAGGAGGTCCCTCGCTGATCACGGCGTGCGCGTTGGTCCCGCCGACGCCGAACGAGCTGATGCCCGCGAACCGCACGCGGCTGGGATCGCGCCGCCACGGTGTCAGCTCGCTGTTGATGTAGAACGGCGTGCTGCCCAACTCCAGCCGGGGGTTCGGGGCGGTGAAGTTGATGCTGGCCGGAAGTTCCTCGGCCTCCAGCGCCAACGCCAGCTTGATCAGGCCCGCGACGCCCGCCGCCGGTACGGTATGCCCGATGTTGCCTTTGACCGATCCGACCGGAATGGAGGCTGGCGGCAGGTCCGCTCGGGCGAGTGACCGGTACGCCTTGTTCAGGGCGGACAACTCGACAGGGTCGCCGACCACGGTGGCGGTGCCGTGCGCCTCAACGTAGCCGATCTCGCTGGGGCTCACCCCGGCGACCTTCATAGCCTGCACGATCGCGGTTCGCTGGCCGTCGACACTCGGCGCGCTGAAGCTCATCTTGGCGGAGCCGTCGTTGTGCAGGGCGGATCCGCGCACGACCGCACGGATGTGGTCGCCGTCGGCGATGGCGTCCCTCAGCCGCTTGAGCACCACCGCCCCGGCACCGTCGCTGAACAGGGTACCGTCGGCCGCGATGTCGAACGGTCGGCACCGGCCGTCGCGGGAGCGTACACCGCCGGGATTCCAACGGTAGCCCTGCCCGTACGGCAGCTCGACGTTCGCGCCGCCGGCGAGCGCCGCGTCGCACTCGCCCAGGATGAGCGACTGACAGGCTAGGTGCACCGCGACAAGCGAGCTGGAGCAAGCCGTCAGGACGGTCATCGACGGGCCCCGGAGATTGAGCTTGTAGGCGGTGAAGGTGGCAGCGTAGTCGGCGTTGTTGAGCACGACGTTGGACGACTCGTGCCGCTGCAGACGGCCGTGGATATAGAGGTCGGCGTACCGGGTCGGGCCGCAGGCGCCGAACATGCCGATGTCGTGTCCCGTGGATGTCGGGTCCACTCCGGCGTCCTCCAACGCGGCGTGGGCGACCTCCAGCAGGAGCCTGAGCTGTGGGTCGCTGAAGCGCGCTTCGCGGGCGGTCATGCCGAAGACCTCGGCGTCGAACATCTGCGCGTCCGGCACGAGCCCGACGCGGCGGACATAGTGAGGATCTGCCAGTTCCTCCGGCGTGACACCGGCCGCGAGCAGCTCCGACTCGGACACGTCGAGGATCGACTCGCGGCCGGCACGCAGGTTCGCCCAGTACTGGCCAGCGTCCGCCGCGCCAGGAAGCCGAACTCCGATCCCGATCACTGCGACTGCTTCCGCATCCCCGCTCATCCGGACCTCCTCGTCACTCGGTATCCCACGACCGGCGGTTCGCCGGCCGGGCCGCAACCGTCGGCGTGGCCGTCCCTTGCCCGTCCGAGCCTGTGTACTCCCCCGCATCGCCGCCACCCGCCGACCGTCCGGGGATGTGTCCACGCACCGACGGCGACCGACCAACTCACACCCGTGAGCCACATGCACTACTCCGCGGGCCCGGGTCCATTCGCATGCCGACCATGGTCGAATCTCCGACTTGGCAAAACACGTCCCACGTTTGCGTTACGGACAGCGCCCCTCGGATTCCCAACCACCTCGGATGCCGACTCCGAAGGATGAACGTCGTTGTCGGTGAGGACATACCAGCAGCCCAGGGTGTCCCACCGAGCACCAATCCTCCAACTCCCCCGATTTCCGCGAATGCAGGTTCAGGCGTTGCCCCGTGCGCTGCGCCTGTGCTTTACTGGCATCCGATCACCGCGAGTCCGCCATGGAATTCCGATCACCGGAAATGGATTCTTTCGGTGTCAGCTGTCAGCTGCGACAGCGGAAGTCCCTAGCCCACACTCCATGACTATCGACGGGGTACCGCGTCACCGCGACGGGCCGGACGCCACGGCCTCTGCGGTCGGATCAGCGACCGGCGGTGCGCAACAAGTTCCGTGACATTTCACTGACACGGAACGCGACGACGTGGAATGAAGAATCACTGGACACCATCGCCGGGTTCTACCCGGCCCGCACCGGCGACCGGAATCTGTTCGACCTCCGGGAGGCCGGCGGGGCCCGGGGCGACTCCGTCACGCCGAACACGTACTGCCCGGATTACCGCAGGCAGATCGTCGATACGAGATCTTCCGGTCCAACGGCCGCGACTGGCGGCACCTTCCTTGCGATGCATGTCAGCTACGGCAAGGGAAACGCCACGGTGATGGGCAACATCATCCGGGGCAACGGTACGGGCGTCGGTCTCGACTACCAGATCGCTCCGGGCACGGCGTTTCTCCGTGACGTCTAACAGCAACCGTGGCACCGGCGTCGGCACCCACGCCGTGCGGCTTTCGATGTCACCGTCATCGCCGGGGTGTGACCCGGCCCGTGGGTCTGACGTACCTGTCCGGACGCGACATTGTGCCCAGGCTGCGCCCCATTCACGGAGACGGAAGCACGTCGATCAGAAACTCCTGGTCCGCCTCTTCGCCGCAGGGTTCCTGCACTGCCTCCACGCCCGCCACGGCGGCGTTGCCGACCAGACCGACGTACATTCCGGCGTAGACGGGCCGGAGGCGGTAGCGTGCCATGGCCGCTCATCGAACGGTTCAACCTTGAACAGTTGCTCACGACGGGTGTCACTGCGTCACTGCACGACGTACATCGCCTCGACAGTGGCTGGTTCGGTGTGGCCCTGACAGGCGCCGCGTTGCTCGTCACCGTTTGCAGGCACCGGAGGACCACTGCGGCGGTCTCCCGGGACGAGTTGGTCGCCACCGGGTGACAGGTTGACCGGTCGGGCATACCGTACGGTCCAGCGGCCAGGACCTCGGCCCGGGCACCGTCGCGCTGCCGCGCCGGAACCAGCGGTAGAGGGTTTGCCGGGGCGGATACGCCGCAGGCACGACTCGCCAGGGCGAACCGAACCGCGCTCGCGTCAGATTCCGTCCTTGATGTCTCTGCTGGCCCATGCGCATGATCGCGCGCTCGGCGGTTTCGGCAGGCAGCAGCGGCTCCAACATGGCCCCTGCGCGTCGGTCAGGTAACGACGCCTCGCTGCCGCTACGCTGGGCACGAGGTTTCCGGTCGGCCTTCGGTGTTGCTTAGTCGCTAAACCACCTACCGGAGATCTCCAGCTATCGATCACCGCCACGCCGTGCCCCAACGCCCTGCGAACCACGGGCCAGGGATCTTGGTCCGCTAACCTATCTGGCGCCGGGCACCACGGTTGCCGTGGCTTCCGCAGCGGCCCTGCCCACGGAGCCGATCAGCTGTCCGTAGGCGTCGCCGTTCAGACCGATCTTGGAGTCTTAGTGTGACAAACCAAGCCCTCGCCCTTCGACTGCCAAGCGATCTCCTCCCGGAGCACCGTGCGCTGCTCACTGAGGTGGCACTGCGTAACCACGCCGAGTTCGGCGAGAACCTGCTGGGGCTGGTCCTCTCCGGCTCGGCCGGGCGGGGCCTCGCGACCGTCCGGTCCGACCTCGATATCCACGTCATCCTCGCCGACGCCACCGCGCACCAGTCGGTGATCAGCCATTCCGCGACGGTCGACCAGTCCGTGACGACGATCTCCGAGCTGGAGCGGGTGCCGCCGTTCGGCACCGGCGGATGGTGGTTCCGCTGGTCGTTCGCGTGGGCGTCGGTGTTGCTCGACCACACCAACGGACGACTTCAGGCCGCACTGGACCGGCAGTCCACGGTCACCGCCGATGAGGCGGTGTCGATCCTCGTCGAGCACGGCCGGCTCGACGGCTGGCTCAACTACGCCTACCGCGCCCTCAAGAACGACCGTGACGGACGTTCGTTGGAACGCCGGCTCGACGCCGCTGAATCCATGCCGTGGCTCCTCGACGTGATCTTCACGCTGGCCGGACGGGTGCGGCCCTACCACAAGTACCTTCCGTGGGAACTGCGCCGGCATCCCCTCGCCGACTGGGACGCCGAGGAGCTGCTGAACCTGCTGACCCGCACACTGGACGGTGACCCGACCGCGATCCGCGCCACTTTCGCGCGGATCGGACCGCTCTGCCACGCCTTCGACTGCACGCGCCCGGACCCGGTGCTCGTTCCGATCATCCAGGCCTGGGGCGACGAGCTGGTGGTACTGACCAGCCCGGAGTGATCGGTCAGCAGACCGCGCCCGGGCGGCACGCCGACGAAGGTCAGGATCAAGCCGCCGGCCACCATACCGGCCGTGCACGCTGGCCGGCGCCGGTCGGGCATCGACCAGCAGGCGCCCGGTGAAGGTCCGCGCCCGCGGGTCGACGGTCAGCACGGCGTCCTCGAAATCCAGCCAGCGGTGGGTCAGCGGATACCACGCCTTGTAGATCGACTCCCTCGCCCTGAACAGCAGAAGGTCCCAGTGGATCCCCGGCTGGTCATGCGCGAGGCCGTCCAGCAGCCGTCGTTGCGACTCCGCAGTCACACCACGAAGACCGACCCTGGCCCTGTCGCGCCTGTCGTGTGTTCAGGTGACTGGAGCTGGGTCGCGCCCGGCACCATCCTGGCTTGCAGACCACGGCCGGCCGTGAGGAGCGCAGTCGCTTGCTGGAGATCTACAGCACCTTCCCGCTGGTGCAGGGACAGACACCCGAGGACTTCTGTCGGCCGATCACCACCGTCGCCCGGCGGGCTGAGTCGGCCGGCCTACGCGGCCTGCTCATCTTCACCGACAACGACACCCCGGATCCCTGGCTGGCCGCACAGTATCTGCTGGAGCGGACCACCGAGCTAGTTCCGCTGGTCGCCGTCCAGCCGCTCTACATGCACCCGTACACGGCGGCCCGGATGGTCACCACCCTGGGCGCCCTGTACGGCCGGCGCATCGACCTGAACCTGGTGGCCGGCGGCTACTTGCCACATTTGCGGGCGCTGGGCTGCACCTCCGGCCATGACGGGCGGTACGAGCGGCTCCTGGAGTACGGCGAGCACCTCGCCGCCCTGCTCGGCGACAGCCTCTCGGTGACCCGCCACGGCGAGCACTACGTGCTGGACGACGCTAACCTGACCCCCCAGCTGCCGCTCGGCATCGAACCGCGCGTCTTCGTCGCCGGAGTGTCACCCGCGGCCGCCTCGGTGGCGAAGGCACTGGGCGCGACCCGCCTGATGTACCCGCGCCATCCCCGCGAGCTCGGCGACGACACGTCTGCTCTCGACACCCACGGCATCCGCGTCGGCATCATCGCGCGGGACCGCAGCGCCGAGGCCTGGGAGATCGCCCACCGCCGCTACCCGGGAGAGCCGGACCTGGAGGAGTACCGGGCACTCGGGGTGGACGAGTTCGACGCCCGCTGGCACGACGACATCTGGACCGACTCCGAACGCCGATCCCGGCCGGACGGAGCCTACTGGCTGTACCCGTTCCGGATCACCAACGAGTTCTGCCCGTTCCTGGTCGGCGATCACCAGGAGGTCGGCGAACTGCTCGCCCGTTACCTGCGGCTGGGGGTCGGGACGATCATTCTCAACCAGCCCCGCGAGGAGGACGACCTTTTCCACGCGATGGCTGCGATCCGGTACGCCGAACGCCTCGTCACCGCCGAAACCTCCTGACCGCGATGCTCTCCTACCAGTGTGACGACAGCGACTTTGCTCGGGTCCGGTCTGGTAGTTTTGTGCGGTTGACGTTGAACGGGGATGGCGTTGCACGAGATCACCGAAACCCGGATCACCTACCACCGCGGAGCCGTGCGCGGGGAGAGCGTAATCCAGCGCATCCTGCCGACCTCGGACAGCCGCTGGGCGGTGGTGACCGACGCGACGCCGTTCCACCCGTGCGAGGCCGCCTGGCCGGACCAACCGGCCGACCACGGAACGATCACGATCGGCGCCGACGTGACCCCGGTCGCCGACAGCCGAATCCTCTCCCTGCACCGGCAGACCGGCGAGATCCGCATCGGCGCGGAGGTAACCGCGCGCAGGGGCGACCCGGACCATGTCTTCGCGGTCGCGCACATCACCGAGGACGCGCCGCCGCAGGCCCGGGCCGGGCAGACCGCGCTGCTGGAGGTGGACGCCCGGCGCCGCCTGTGGCTGAGCGCTGCGCACACCGGCTGCCACCTAGTGGCCTATGCGTTCAACGAGGCTACCGACGAACTGTGGACCAAGGACGCCCCACGCAACTCGCGGGGCAGTCGGGACTTCGACGCCGCCGCCCTGATCGACAGCCGGCATCACGTCGGCGGCAGCGTGGACCGCTACCGGCTGGGCAAATCGTTACGTCGCAAGGGCTTCGATCACGCCCGGCTCCGGGCGGACCTGGACAGCTATGTGGAGCAGGCCAACGACACCCTCAAGTCCTGGATCGCCTCGGATGCCCCGGTCACCATTACCGGCCCGTCGGACGCGTTCACCGCCGAGCGGATCTGGGCCTGTGGGATCACCCCGGTGGCCACCATGCCCTGCGGCGGCACCCACGTTCCCAGTCTGGGCCGACTCGCCTCGATCGAGATCCGTACCGCCTTCCTGCGGGACGAACGGGAACTGCACCTCATCGCAGCCTCGGAACCACGGTAGGAAAACACCGAGAACAGTCGTCGGCCGCTGTCGTCGACCGCTTCACCCTGCCCGCAGCCAGCACGCTCGCGACACCGGGGAACCATCGATGAGCGCAGACGAGACACCGCGCCACGGCGCGCAACTGCTGGTGGACGCACTCGTTCGACACGGAGTGGACACCGTCTTCGGCTTTCCCGGAGACACCAGCGTCACCTTCTACGACGTCATCGCCCAGAGCCCGGAGCATCTGCGGCATGTGCTCGCCCGCGACGAGCGCCACGCCGCGTACATGGCCGACGGGTACGCCCGCACCCGACGGCGGCTGGGCGTCTGCGAAGCGGCGAGCGGCGCGGGGGCGGTCTACCTGGCCAGCGGTCTGGGTGAGGCGTTCGCGTCGGGCATCCCGGTGCTGGCGATCACCACCGACAACCCGCACCGCAGCCGCGGCACCAGCGCGATCAGCGAGATCGATCAGATGCTGCTGTTCAGCGCCGTGACCAAGTGGCGGCGCATCGTGGACCGGGCGGCGGACATCCCGGCTGCGGTGGCCAACGCCGTCGCAGCGGCCACCACCGGCCGCCCCGGCCCGGTCGCGCTGATCCTGCCGGAAAATATCCTGGAGGAGACCGCCGACGTTCCGGTCACCGACGGCGTCCCTGTGGTCCCGGCCCAGCGCCAGCCCGCCCCCGCAGAGGCGGTGACCGCCGTGGCGGCACACCTCGACGAGGCGAAGCGGCCTGCCGTCGTCGCCGGCGGCGGCGTGCACCTGTCCGGCGCCTGGCGCTCCCTGACCGCACTGGCCGAACACGCGGCCGTCCCGGTCGGCACCTCGATCCACGGCAAGGGCGCCATCGCCGAGGACCACCCGCTGGCACTCGGCGTGGTCGGTGCCAACGGCGCCCGCGACTACGCCAACGACTACCTGCGCAAGGCCGACTTCGTGCTGTTCGTGGGAACCCGGGCGAACGCCACCGACACCGCCGGATTCACCGCTCCCCCGCGTTCCGGGACACGGATCGCGCAGATCGACCTGGACCCGCAACGAGCCGGGCGTAACTATCCCGGCAGCACCCCGCTGATCGCCGACGCCGACACAGCACTCGATCAGCTGCACCGGGCCCTGCCCCCAGCCGACAGGACGAAGCGCCGGGAACGGACCGACGCCCTCCGTGCCGCACGGCAGCAGTGGGCCCGGGCCAACGCGGCACCTCTGCCCGACCCTGGCGGAGACCGGTTACAGCCACGCGACGTGGTCCGCGCACTGCACCGGGAATTCGGCGGTTCGACCTGGGTGGTCGCCGACGCCGGAACACCCACGCCGTACCTCGCTTCGTTCTGGGAGGCCTCCGGCGACGCCTGGCGGGTGGTCATCCCGCGCGGTCACGGCCCGATGGGCTTCGCCATCTCGGCGGCGATCGGCGTCGCGGTGGCCCATCCCGGCGAACGGGTTCTCTGCCTCACCACGGAGGGCAGCGTGGCGATGGGGCTCGGCGACTGGGAGACCGCCGGGCGGCTGTGCCTGCCCATCACCTACGTGGTCCTGGACAACGTCGCGATGGGCTGGATCAAGATGATCCAGCACCTCTATCTCGGCGGCCGCTACTTCGGGGTCGACCCCGGATACATCGATCCCGTGCTGCTCGCCAACGGGATGGGGCTGCCGGCGGCCAAGGCCCCGGATCCCGGACAACTCGACGTCCTGATCAAGGAAGCGGCCAGTCGGGCCGGTCCCTCGGTCATCCACGTGCGGGTGCCGGAGCATCGGGAGTTTCCGCCCCCGGTCGCCGCATGGCAGGACGCGCTCTCCGGCGCCCGCAGGCAACGGCCGATCCACTGACCCGCCGCTCTCCCCCGGCGGCGCAGGCCACCCGGAAAACGGCTCTCGATTTGTACCGTTAACCGGTGACGCAGGCGCGTCTTGCCCATCGTTCCGGCCGATTGGCACGATGGCTACGTCGCCGATTCGGCACCCCAAATCCGACCGGCTGCCAAACCATGGATGGAGAGACACAGCACATGTTGGACGTGTACGACACCTCTCCGATGGGTCACACCGATATCGATGACACCTTAGCGAAGTCCATCGTCAAGGCAGCCGGGTGGTCCGAGTCGGCCGGTCTCACCGGCCTGCTGGTATTCACCGACAACAACGCCATCGACCCGTGGGCCGGCGCCCAGTTCTTGCTGGAGCGGTCCCCCGGAATGACTCCCCTGGTCGCCGTCCAGCCGCTCTACATGCACCGCTACACGGCAGCCCGGATGGTGAGCGCCCTCGCCTCGCTGTACCACCGGCGCGTCGACCTCAACCCGGTCACCGGCGACCACCGCCCGCACCTGCGCGCCCTCGCCGGCGAGCTGCCGGACGACGACCGCTACCAGCGGTTGACAGAATACGCCCAGTTGCTGCTGCGCCTGCTGCGGGACGGCACGCCGCTGACCCACCAGGGCCCGCAGTACCAACTCGCCGCCGGCACCCCCGTGGCCGCCGCGGCGACGGCACGCACGCTCGACGCCACCCACCTGCTCTATTTCCAGCATTCCGACGAGCAAAACACCGGCCCAGCACACCTCGGGAGCCACGGGATCCGCATCGGCATCGTCGCCCGCGACGACTCCGCCGCCGCCTGGCGGGCCGCGCACGAACGCTTTCCGCGTAATGAGTTCAACGGGATAGTCGAGCAGTTCCACAGGGCCCAGGCGCCAGATTCCGTCGCCCCATCGCATCACGACATCTTCGCCCGTTCCGGCAGGGAACCCCATTGGGCCGGCGTCTACTGGATCTATCCGCTCCGGGTATCCCGGGAATACTGCCCCTATCTCGCCGGCAGACATGACGAAGTAGCCGAAAGACCCGCCCGGTATTTGCGGGCGAACGTGAAAACGCCCATCCTGGCGGCGCCGCGGACTGAGAGCGACCCCGCGTACGCGATGGAGGCCGTCCGCCGCGCGGAGAAGATCACCTGGCTGGAGAAGGCAGCGTGAACATCCCGCCCACCGGCGATCGGACGGCGCTGCACCCGGCGGAGCAGGCGCTGTGGCTGATGCACGAGATGGCCCCGGACAAGGGCCTGTCCAACCTCGCCCTGTCGCTAGATGTCGGCTACCCGATCCCGGCGGACGCGGCGCACCGGGCGGCCCGATGGCTCGTCGACCGGCACACCGAACTACGCGTCACCTTTTCGATGCACGGCGAGGCCGCGACACGAAAGCAGGCGCCGGCCGGCACACTCAGCCCACCGGTGCTCGTCGCGCCGGCCTCCGCCGGGAAACCCTCCGAGCAACGGCTGCGCACCTTCGCCGCCGCCCCGTTCCAGCTCGGCGCCGGGCCCCTGCTCCGGGTCGGCGTGTTCCCCACCGGCAACACCACCATGATCTGCCTGGTGGTGCACCACCTGATCGCCGACGGCAGCGCCCTGCGCGTGCTGGCCGAGGAGCTGCTGTATGCCTGCGCGAGCTTCGCGGCCACCGGCGACGGCCCGGACCTGCCACCCGCCCCGCACCCGGCTCCCCGCGCCGAGATCCAGCCGGAATCGGTGCAGTACTGGCGCGAGCACCTCGCCGGATACACCCCGTCACGGGCGGCCATGCACGCCACCCGCCATCTGGCCGCCCACGCTGCCCTGACGTCCGGCCGCCTGCAACGCTGGCTGTCCCAAGAGGCCCGCGACGCGGTCCGGGAACTACGCCGCCGGCTGCGCGCCACCGACCACATCGTGCTGCTCAGCGCCTACTACGCCACACTGATGCGGCACGGCGCCGCCACCGACCTGACCGTCGGCGTGATCCTGAGCAACCGGGCCACCGAGGACCGGCGAGCCGTCTGCAACCGGGTCACCACCGTCCCGGCCCGTGTCCGCACCGACTCGGCCACCACCTACGCCGAACTCGTCGCCGCGACCCGGCAGCTGACCCTCGAAGCGCTGTCACACGTGACCGTGCCATTCGAACGGCTCCTGCAGGAGCAGGACATTGTCGCGGAAAGCGACCCGACCGCCTGGCGCAGCCGCCTGTTCCGGCACCTGTTCAACTTCCGGCTGACCGAGAGCGTCGCGTTCGACGCCGGTGACAGCACGATCGAGGAGATCCACACCGGCTACAGCCAGTTCGACCTGGAGTTGATCATCGAACGCCACGGCACCGATCTGCTGGCGAAACTCGAGTTCAGCACCGAGGCCCACGACCCGACGTTCGCTGCCGCCTTTCTCGACCGCCTCGAACTCGTCCTGGTCACCGCCGCCGCCGACCCCCATCAGACGGTCAGCCGGTTCGACATCCGCACCGCCGCCGACCGGGCGGTGATCACCGCGGCCAACGCCACCGCCGTCGGAAACGGTCCGAGCCCGACCGTGCTGGAGAGCGTGGTGCGCCACGCGACACGGCATCCGGACACGGTCGCGATGACCGGCGACGACGGCACCACCGTCACGTATTGCCAGCTGCTGACCGCCGCCGAGGCGGTCCGGGCCGCCCTCGTCGCGACCGGCGCCGGCCCCGGATCAGTCGTCCCGCTCGCCGGGCGCCGCGACGCCCGTACCGCAGCCGCGGCCCTGGGCATCTGGGCCGCCGGCGCCGCCTACCTGCCGCTCGACCCCACCTTCCCGGCCCACCGGCTCCGCATGCAGCTCGACGAGCTCGGCGTCGAGGCTCTGGTCGACGACGCCACCCTGCCCGCAGGCCTCGCCGACGGCATCACCACGGTCGTCCCGCCGCACCCGGAACGGCTGCCGGCCGCCGACCTCACCTGGTCGCCGCCGGAGCCGGACTCCCTTGCCTACCTGATCTACACCTCGGGATCGACTGGGCGACCCAAGGGTGTGCAGATCACCCACGGCAACCTGGCCAACATCATTGGCCACTTCCACCGCGAACTCGGCGCCGGCCCCACGACGACGATGGCCTGGCTCACGACCTTCGCCTTCGACATTTCCGCCCTGGAGCTGTTCCTGCCGCTCAACGCCGGCGGACGGGTGGTGTGCCTGCCCGACGAGGCGCGGGTTGACCCGGAGCAGATGCTGCAGGCCATCGACGCGTGCGACATCACCGTGGTTCAGGCGACGCCGACGACGTGGCGCCTCATCGCTCCGCACGCCCGCGGCCGGCTCACCGGCCGGCAGGTACTGTGCGGCGGCGAGCCGATGCCGTCGGCGTTGCGCGCCGAGCTGGTGGCCAGCTGCGCGCGGCTCCTGAACGTCTACGGCCCGACCGAGACCACCATCTGGTCGACCAGCGCCGAGATCAGCGGCCCCGTGGACGGGCCGGTCACGATCGGCCGGCCGGTGGCCAACACCGTCGTGCAGGTCCTCGACGAACAGGACGTGCCGCTGCCGCCGTACGTCTCCGGCGAACTCTGCATCGGCGGCGCTGGCGTGGCCATCGGTTACTGGCAGCGACCCGACCTGACCGCGTCCCGCTTCGGCACGCACCCCGAGCTCGGCCGGTTCTACCGCACCGGCGACACGGCGACGTGGCGTGGCGACGGCTGCATTGAACTGTCCGGCCGCGCCGACCGCCAGATCAAGATCCTCGGGCACCGGGTCGAGCTCGGCGAGGTGGAGGACGCGCTGCTGGAACACCCGTCGGTCCAGTCAGGTGCGGCCGCCCTGCGCCTGCCGGATCACGGGGACCCGTACCTCGTTGCCTTCGTCGTCGCCGACGGCGAACCGCCCACCGTCGAACAGTTGTGGGAGCATCTGACCGAACGCCTGCCCCGGCACTGCATCCCCACCCAGATCGGCTTCGTCGCTGCCCTGCCGACCACACCGAACAGCAAGGTGGACCACGCGGTGGTGGCCTCCTGGCCGGACCCGGGCGGACCGCAGGCCGCAAGCCGCGACAGCGAACACGCCCGCCACGGCGGGCTCACCGACCAGTTCATCGCCCTATGGCGGAAGCTGCTGGGCGCCGCCGAGGCCGACACCAACTTCTTCCTCTCCGGCGGCAACTCACTGCTCGCAGTGCGGCTTGTAATCGCCGCCCGGCGGCTCACCAGCACCCCGCTGAGCCTGATGACCGTCTACGCGGCCCCCACCCCGGCAAAGCTCGCGGAGGCCGTCGCCTCCGCCAACACGGCGTGACGGCGAGCCCGGGTGACCGGCACCCTCCGGGCCGTCAGCGATTTCCACCCGACCTATCGGAGAGAACCGGCGCACCGTCGATCGCCTGCGACCGGAGACGGACAGTGACTGGCTCATCGTCGCCGGCGACGTCGCAACACGGGCGGTCTATGTCCATCTACACATCCCACGCACCACAGCCTACGGAAGTGTGCGCCTCGAAGCAGCGTCCTTTGGTTACCCACCTGAGTGGCGCGCATACCAGACAACCGCTAACCCGTTTCGACGGATCTCAGGCAACCGACCACTGAGGAAAGAAGTCGATCACTTGTGTGTCCGCACGCCACCACCGCACTCACCGGAACCGGGCCGCGATGACGCCCGACCGCTCCCCTTGGTTGCGTACCTTCACCCGCGTCGAGGCGCCCCGGCTGAGCCTGGTCTGCATGCCGCACGCCGGTGGGTCGGCGTCGTTCTTCCGGCCCTGGCACACCGGCCTTCCGCATGGGGTGGAGCTGATCAGCGTCCAGTACCCGGGACGCCAGAACCGCCTGACCGATCCCTGCCCCACCGACATGGCGAAGATGGCCGACGAGATCGCCGCGCCCCTGCAAGTCCTGCGCGACCGGCCGCTGGCCCTGTTCGGCCACAGCATGGGGGCCTGTGTCGCCGTGGAGGTGGCACGGCGGCTGGAGGCAGCCGGCGGCGAGGTGACGCGACTGTTCCTGTCCGGCTGTAGCGCCCCCGACGTGCCGCCGGGCGATCCACGGCCACAGCGCACCGACCGGGAGCTGATCGCCGAGGTGGCCGCGGTCGACGCCGACGACCACCGGCTACTCAACGACCCGGCGGTGCGGGAACTCATGCTGCCGGCCCTGCGCGCCGATTACCGGATCATCGACGGCTACCGACCTCAGCAGATCACCCCGGTCCGGACGCCGATCCACGCGCTGTCCGGCGTGGACGACGCGACCTGCACGGAATCCGGCATCCAGAGCTGGTCGAAGTGGACCACGGGCGGATTCGCGACGTACCTCTTCGCCGGCGACCATTTCTTCCTCGTACCCGGTCAGGCGGAGGTGCTCGCGCACCTCGCCGACTGGCTCGGTTGACCGGCCGGGCAACCCTGCACCGCCGCGTGCCGGGCCGGCCGGCGCCGTTCCGCACGTCCCCGGGCCGCTGGCGACTGGCCGGCACCGCCGCCACCGGCTCGGGTGCCCGGCCGCCGGCCAGTCGGGACGCCAGACCTCGCGGCGTCTGGAACTCGAACAACTCGGCCAGATCCAGCCCGGCGTCCCACGTCTCCCGCAGCTCCAGTTGCATCCGCAGCAACGGGTACGAGGAGGCGCCGGCGACCAAAAGCCCCGTTTCCGTCCTCGTCGACGGCGGCGATGCCCGAGCAAGCGCCGCTCACGTCGAGCACCGCGGCCAGCGGCGTGCTCGTGGTCTCCATCTGAGCGACGGACTGCCACAGGGCCACCAGCTCCGACACGATCCGCGCCGGTGTGGCACCATCGGCCAGCAGTCCCTCCCTTGGCGAGGGACGTCACGCACTCCCGGCCGCGACGCAGATTCCGCCATTACTCGTCGGGCATCGGCGGCAGTGGGAAGGCGGGCGCTGCCTCCGATCACGGCTACGGCTACTGGTCCACACTCACCCAGGTCCCCTGGTCACGAGGTGCACGCCGACAGGGCCGTGACAAGCGCTCTCGCCACGGCCGGAAGCTGGTCGTTGAGATAGAAATGGCCGCCTGGGAAGAGCCGAACCTCGCATCGGGCGGTTGTGTGCTCAACCCAGGCCCGGGCCTCCTGGGCGGTGCCCTCGGTGTCAGCTGATCCGGCGAAGACGGTGACCGGGCACGACACCAGAGCCTCCGGCACGGGGCGGTAGCACTCGGCCGCGGTCAGGTCGGCGCGGACCGTGGGCAGCATGGTCCGCACCACGTCGGCCTCCGCCCACATCCGCGGATCGCCACCACCGAGACGTTGGATATACGCGATCAGGTCCTCGTCCGAGTTTTCGTGGACTCGGGAGTCCCGCAAAACGGCTAGGGGCCCGGCTACCGGAGACGACCATCGCACGCGGGCCTATGCCGGCGGCCTCCAGGCGCCGCGCCACTTCGAAGGCGAGGCTGGCGCCCATGCTGTGTCCGAACAGGAACGTCCGCTCGACCGCGGGCCCCCTCAGCAGCACCTCGGTGATCTCGTCGGCTAGGACGTGCACGTCGGTGCGGGGCGACTCGCGCAGCCGGTCCTGCCGGCCGGGATACTGCACGACCACCGGGTCGAGCTCGCCGCGGATCAGCCCGGATAGTCTGCGGAAGACGCTCGCCGCCCCGCCCACGTACGGAAAACAGACGAGTCCCGGACCTCGCCCCCGCTCCTGGCCGACACGGCGCAGCCGCTTCGCTGCAGGCGCACGTGTATCAAGGCGCATCCGCGTTATTCACCGCCCTTGGCATTCGAACTCGGTCCACATTTTTGTCGTCCGGCCGATTCTTGGCGGCGAATGGCGCCACTCACATGTCCCAAGTTTGCGTGACGAATCCGCGGGCATCGGCTCTGAGCTGCGGATACTTCGATCGCCTCGCGGCGGAGGGCGTTGCCGGGTTCTGAGGTGCGTGTTTTACTGACTGCCAACACGAACCCTTGTGCAGCACACCTTCTCGGCCTGCCAGAAATTCGGGCACGACGCCGAACAATCCACCGCCTCCGCACTCGTGGCGTAGCCATGCCCGAAATGAGGTGCCCGGGCCTGCGCGGCTTCTCCGCGATGTCGCCCCGACAGCTACTGGAGCGGGAATATGAATGCGAGGAAGCAGTTGGACGACCTCACAGGGTTCTACCTGTCCCAGGACGACGGAAAGCGCACCCTCTTCGAGGTGTGGGAGGCCGGGGAGGCCCGCGGGGACTCGGTCACACCGAGCACGTACTCGCCGGAGTACCGCGTCTGGATCAACGACCGGCTGATCGCCGCTCTGCACCGCACCGAGGGCGACGGCATGCTCAGCCTGGGCTGCGGCAACGCGATGGTCGAGGCGGACATCGCGCGCAAGGGATTCCGGGTCCTCGCGGTCGACGCCCTGCCAGAAGCCGTCGCGCTCGCCCGCGCTAAGTCGGTGGAGGCCGAGTGCGCGGACATCGGCGAGTGGTCGCCGGCCGGCCGATGGCCGGTCATCTACATGGATGGCCTGGCCGGCCACCTCTACACCGCGGCGCACGGACTGCAGCCGACCCTGAACCGGATCCGGTCCTGGCTGGACACCAGCAGCCCGTCACGCATGGCGATCCTAGTGATCTCGAACGACACGCCGAACGACGGGTCCGCTGCCCAGCCGGCCCCCGGCGTCAGCGGATTTCATTGGCTGTCCGCCGACTACCTGCACGACGAGGCCGCGGCGATCGGTTTCACCGACATCACCGTCGACCACTTCAGCTACCAGCGACCGCAGTCGGGCGTCCGGGTCCGCGCGGTCATCCAGGCACACGTACACGGCTGACCGGCCGAGGAGGCAAGCCATGAGCCCGGCAGTGCACTGGTGGATACGCCACGAGAGCAGCCCGACCGAGCAACGCGTGCCAATCACCCCAGACGGTGCGGCGGCCCTGCTCCGCGACGGTCACACCGTGACCGTCGAACAGTCCACACAACGTGCCTTTCCGATCGAAGAGTATGCCGCGGCAGGCTGCCAGATCACCGGCGCCGGCACCTGGCCCGAGGCCCCGGCCGACGCCGTGATCATCGGCGTCAAGGGACCGGCCGCCGAACCGGCCGCGCTGAGCCGGCGGCACGTGTTCTTCGGCCATGCCTACAAGGGCCAGACCGGCGGCCGCGAGCTCCTCGACCGGCTCGCAGCCGGCGGCGGCACCCTACTCGACCTGGAATACCTCGTCGACGAGACCGGCCGGCGAGTCGCCGCCTTCGGTTACTGGGCCGGATACGTCGGCGCGGCCCTGGCTGTGCTGCATCACCGCGGACAGCTCACCGCCCCGCTGCACGCGATGACCCGTGCGGAGCTGGATGCGGCTCTGCGCCAGGCGCCCGATCCGGGTCCAGCCGCAGTGGTGATCGGGGCGCTGGGGAGCAGCGGAACCGGTGCCCGCGACGCGCTCGCGGTCGCTGGAGCCACCGTTACTGCGTGGGACATCGACGAAACCCGCGTGCTCGACCGGACCGCCCTGCTGACCGCCCACGATCTGATGATCAACACAGTGTTGAGCACGGCGCCCGGCATCCCGTTCCTTACCACCGCCGACCTGGTCCACCCGCACCGCAGGCTCTCGGTGGTGTCGGACGTCACCTGCGATTTCACCTCCGACTGCAACCGGCTGCCGATCTACGACCGGCCCACCACCTGGGAGGGGCCAACCCGACGGCTGCACGGACAACCGCTGCTGGACCTGATCGCCATCGACAACCTGCCCTCGCTGCTACCGCAGGAGGCCAGCACCGCCTTTTCCGCCGACCTGCTTCCCCACCTGACGCTCCTCGGCGACGACGCACCGGTGTGGCAACGCTGCCGGCAGATGTTCGAGTCCGTGCGCGACCAGCGCGAACACACCGTCGAGGGGACCCATGTCTGAACTCATCGCGCCGACCGGCCGCGTTCACTGGGCCGGAACCGGACTCTCCACGGGAAGCGGCCTGCGCCTCGTCGCTCAAACGGCCACGGAGACCATCGTCTGGGGCCGCACCCGGGAGAAGGCCGAGAGCTGCCTGGACCGGGTGGGCCTAACTGGCCGGGCCACCGCCCGCGCGTTCAGCCCCGAGGGGCTGCAGGACGATCTGAAGCCCGGCGACCTCGTGGTGTCGATGCTGCCGGCCACCGAGCATCCCGGCCTGCTAGAGCTGTGCCTGCGGCGCGACGCGCACTTCGCCTGCTCGAGCTATCTCTCCGACGCGATCGCGAAGCGGGCGCCGCGAGCCGCCGCCGCGGGCCTGATCGTGCTCACCGACGCCGGGCTCGACCCCGGCATCGACCACCTCTTCGCCCACGACCTGGTGGCCCGCGCCCGCGCCGCCACCGACGGCCATGGATCCGTCTCGGTGGACTTTCTGTCCTACTGCGGGAGCAATCCGGCCGAGCCGAACGACTTCCGCTACCGCTTCGCCTGGGCGCCGCGCGGTGTGCTCACGGCACTGCTAACCTCGGCCCGCTACATCTCCGACGGCACGGTTTCGCACAGCCCGCGCCCGTGGGAGGCGCTACGCGAGCACTACGTCGGCGGCGAACGCTTCGAGGTCTACCCCAACCGGGACAGTCTGCCGTTCGTCGACATGTACGAGTTTCCCGCCCACTGGACGCCGTCGCTGTTCATCCGCGGCACCATGCGCCTGGACGGCTGGCACGAGGCGTGGAAACCGATCTTCGCCGAGCTGCCCGACGCCGACGATCGCCGGATCACCGAACTCGCCGCCGAACTCGCCGCCCGCTACCCGACCACCGCCGAGGACCGCGACCGAGTGGTGATGTCTGTGACGCTGCGGGCCCGGGCCGAGGACGGCACCACCTGGGCCGGCGAGTGCTCGCTGGACGTGACGGGCACCGAACGGGAGACCGCGACCACCTTCCTGGTCTCCACCGGCCTCGCCTGCGGAATCGCGGACGTCCTGGCCGGCGGTCTGGGACCTGGACTGCACCGCACGGTGTCCGACGCGGCGGCGATCCAGCGATGGTACCGCTACCTCAACGACCAGGGCGTGCGCTGGGAGACCCGTTGGTGACGGCGCTGATCCTCGCCGGTGGGCGCGGGGAGCGACTGCTGCCGCTGACCGCCGAGATACCCAAGCCGATGATCGACGTGGCCGGCAAACCGGTGATCGAGCACCAGATCGACAATCTCCGCCGCTACGGAGTGACCGATGTGCTGCTGGTGGTGGGGCACCGCTCGGAGGCTGTCAAACTCCATTTCGGCGATGGCGCCCGCTTCGGCGTCCGGATCGGCTACTTCGAGGAGACGGAGCCGCTCGGCACCGCGGGTGCCCTGCCCCGGCTGCACGACCGGTTGCCGGAACGGTTCCTGCTGCTCTACGGCGATGTGCTGACCGACGTCGATTTCGCGCGGATGCTCGAATTTCATGCGCAGGCGGACGCCGAGGCCACGGTCCTCGTGCACCCGAACGACCACCCCGCCGACAGCGACGTCGTCGTCCTCGACCACGACCAGGTCGTCACCGGCCTGCTGCCGAAGAACACCCCGCGAGACCGATGGCACCGCAATCTCACCAACGCCGGCGTCATGGTTCTCGAACGCGTCGTGCTGCGTCGCCTGCGCGGCGATGCCCCGCAGGACCTGGAACGGGATCTGCTCAGTGACGCAATCCGCGCCCGGCAGGTGCGCGGCTACCGCTCGTCGGAATACGTGAAGGACATGGGTACGCCCCACCGCCTCGCGGCCGTACGGCGCGCCGTCGCCTCCGGAACCGTGCGCCGGCGCAACCTCTCGCACAGCCAGAAGGCCGTCTTCTTGGATCGCGACGGCACGATCAACGACCACGTCGGACTGCTCACCCGGCCGGAACAGATCAGCATCCCGGTCGAGGTGATCACTGCGCTGCGGCTGCTCAACGAATCCGACTTCCTCGCGATCGTGGTGACCAACCAGCCTGTGGTCGCGCGTGGCCTGTGCGACTTGAACGAGTTGGAGAACATCCACGGCCGCCTCGAGGCCGTGCTCGGCGAGCACGGCGTCTACCTCGACGACCTCTACTTCTGCCCGCATCATCCGGATGCCGGCTTCTCCGGGGAACGGCCGGAGCTCAAACGGGCGTGCGCCTGCCGTAAACCGGGGACCGGGCTCGTCGACGCCGCGGTGCGCAAGTACTCCGTCGACGGACGGTCGTCCTTCTTCGTCGGCGACACCACGGTGGACGTGCAGACCGGCCGTACCAGCGGCCTGCGCACTGTCCTGCTCGGCACCGGGATGGCCGGGCGCGACGGCAAGCACACCGTGACACCCGATCACTTTGCCAGAGATCTGCTCGCGGCGGTGCGGTGGATCCTCGCCGAGGACGCCACCCGGGCCGAGGTCGGCAGCACGGCACCGCCCGGCGACCACCGCATGCAGCCGGCGCCCGCCTCATGATCACCACGCGGACACCCCTGCGGGCCAGTTTCTTCGGGGGCGGTACCGATCTGCCCGCCTACTCCCGGCGGCATGGCGGCGCGGTGCTCACGTCTACGATCGACAAGTACATCCACGTCGCCGTACGGCCTCGCAACGACGGCCGTTACGTGGTGCGGCACTCCACCACCGAGATCGTCACCGACCTCGACGACATGACCCACGACCTCGCCCGGGAATGCCTCCGACTGGTCCGGCCACCGGGCGGCATCGAGATCACCAGCACCTCCGATACGCCGTTCGTCGGTTGCGGTCTCGGCACCTCCAGTGCGTTCACGGTCGGGCTGCTACAGGCGCTGAAAACCATGTCGGGCCAGTCCACGGACGCTGTCGAGCTGGCCGAACTGGCTTGCCGAGTCGAGATCGACGTGCTCGGTCAGCCGATCGGCAAGCAGGACCAGTACAGCACGGCCCTGGGCGGATTCCGGGAGATATGGTTCGACCGGGACGGCTCCGTGCGTACCGCACCGGTGCCGGTGCCGCCCGAGGCCCGGGAGAAGCTGACGGCACATCTCAAGCTCGTCTTCACCGGACAGACCCGCAAGGCCGCCGAGGTGCTGCGCCGGTGGCAGCCGGAGCAGGTCAGCAACGAATCGCGGTACCACGCTCTCAAGCAGATGACCGGACCTGGGCGGCAGGTCATCACCGCTGGCGACACCCGCGAGCTCGGTCGCCTGCTCGACCTCTCCTGGCAGCACAAACGGGCACTGTCGCAGACCGAGGGCACCGTCTCCCGCCTCTACGAGGCCGCCCGGGCCGCGGGCTCGTACGGCGGGAAGTTGCTGGGCGCTGGCGGCGGCGGCTACTTCCTGCTGGTGTGCCCACCGGAGGCCGAGGAGCGGCTGAGCCGGGCACTGCATGGCCACCCGATCCTGCCGTTCTCGTTCACCGACGAGGGTGTCACCGTGGTGCGCCACGACGCGAGCGACACGGCCGAGTCACCGCTGCGGTGACAGGGAGGTGACGTCCGTGGCGTCCACCGGCTCGGCGACAGCGAGCCTGCGGACGCCACGGATGACACGTACGGCCATATGCGCCACGCTGAGGTGGATGTCCTCGCAGACCCCGTAGTCGGAGCTTCTCATCACCAGCACGCGCTCGGCCAGGTCGCTGAGCTTGCCGGCCTGCCCGACCAGCGCCATGGTGTGGATACCCAGCTCATGAGCCGTCTCGGCGGCCGCGATGAGGTTGCCCGACTGACCACTGACGCTGAGCAGCACCAGGGTGTCGCCGCGCCGTCCGTACCACCTCAACTGGCGGCCGTAGATCTCCTGATAGCTGATGTCGTTCGCGATGGCGGTCAGGGCGGCCGGGCTGTCGCCCAGCGACCGGACCGAAGCCGGCCGCCGGACGGCCAGCGCCGCCGAGGAGAGATCCAGCGCCATGTGTGACGCCGTCGCAGCGCTGCCACCGTTACCAGCCAGGAAGATCGATCCGGTACCGAGAACCCGCTCACAGAGAACGTCGAGGAACCCGCCGAGCGCGTCGCGGTCGATCCGGGACAGCACCTCCTGCACGTCCCGCAGATAGTCGTCGGCGACCCGGCGACCCGAGAACCCGCCGCTCCTCACGTCCACCTGATCCGGCCGCTCCGCCGCTTTACGGAGCAACGCTGTACTCGGGGTTCGACATGCCGCCCAGCCGGTAGCGCAGGGTCGGGCGCCGCGAGCAGGCGGTGGGGATGCCAAGCCGGACGATCTGCTCCAGCAGGATGTCGTCCTCACCGAGACGGCCGGCGATTTCCTGCACCGTACGGGGTCGGTGGAAGTACAGCTGGGCCAGCAGCCGCCGGTCGAAGAGCCACTCCCCCATGTCCACCATGCCCTTCGCGCCGTCCGGCAGCGTCACGTCGGCGCTGTCGCGTACCACCGCCTCGTCTGGGCTCATGACACCAGCGCGGGCTAGGTCCTCGAACCGCTGCCGGCTCTCCTCGCCGGGTGGTAGCCATGGGAAGCGGTCCACGATCACCGGCGAGCCGTCGACACTGGTGAGGGTGCGCCAGGAGTGCGCGGCGAAGATGCTGGGACCGAGCGACGCCAGCAGCGCGGACAGGTGATCGGGCGCCCAGGCGTTGTCGTCATCGAGGAAGGCGATGTAGTCCCCGGTGCTGTTGCGGACCGCCAAATCCCGTGCCGTCGCGATGCGGCCGGCCTGGTCAAGCCCTCCGGCGTCGCCCCGGTCCAGCCGGATCACCTGTACCCACTCGCTGCCGGGCGGCAGGTCGACCGCTCCGGGGCCCTCGACCCAGATGGTCAGCCGCACCTCGGCGTCGACGTCCTGAGCCGCGACCGACACGATGGCCTCGTCGAGCGAGGCACGGCCGCCCACCGTGAGGGTGATGACGTCGATGACCGGGCGGGACGGCGGCTCCGCCAGCCGGCGGAGACGGCGGGGACCGCGCGAGCGGGGGCCTGGGAGAGCGTTGGCCAGGCTCTCCAGCGCGGGCGCGGCGGCGAGGAAGGCATGATGCGGAATGAGCGTGTAGCGCTGGTACCAGCGCTCCGACACGGGGCTGGCCGATGGCGTACCGGCGATGGCCGCGAATTGCTTGATCGTCTCTGGACGGTAGAGCGGGCCCTGCGGCACCGGCGGATAGACCCGGTCGAGCGCCATGCCGCACTCCTGCCAGACTTGGTCGATCATCTGGTCCGCGGTCGGCACCGCCTCGGGAACCTCAACCGCAAGGCCGTAGAAGGCGCCGGACCGCAGGGAGTCGGGATCGGCCACGTAACGCACCCCCCGCTCGTCTAGCATGCCGAGGAAGTCGTTGACCCTTCGGGACCGTCGCGCGCATTGGTCGTCGAACCGGTCCAGCTGGTCCAGCAGCATGGCAACCGAGATCTCCGGCGGCGAGTGGTTCGCGCCGTGCAGCAGCAGGGCCGCCTCCAGCTCGTTGACCGCTGACGCGTGCGGTTGACGCGATCTCCTGCGGGAGTCCATGACGAGACTCTCCAGGCGTACCGCCATGTCCGGGTCATCGGTGAGGACCGCGCCGCCCTCGCCCGCAGTGATGATCTTTCCGGCCTGAAGGCTCATGATCGACAGATCACCCAGCGATCCGACGGCGCGGCCGCCGGATCGGGAAAACTGGGCGTGGGACGCGTCCTCGATGATGGGCACGCCGGGGTAGAGGCGGCGCAGTTCGTTGATCGGGCAGTGCTGGGCGTAGAGATGGATCGCCAGGATCGCCGATGGCGGCCCGGAGAGCCCCGCCGCGTTCCCGCATGGTGATGCCTCCGTTGCGTCGAAGAAGACCGGCGTGGCGCCCACCCGCAGGACCGAGGTCGCACAGCTGACCCACGTGGTGGCCGGCATCGCGACCGTGTCACCCGGGCCGATGCCAAGAGCGTGCAGAGCCACGACGATCGCGCTGGAGCCGTTGGTGGTCAGCACGGCGTGTCGGCGGCCCGCCCGTGCGGCGACCGCCTCGGCAGCCGCCACCGCACGCGAGATCCACGGGCTGCGATTGCCGCTGACCGCAAGCCGTCGGCTGAGCATCGCGACGGACACGGCCTGGCTCGTCCAATGGTCGACCTCCGGCCAGGCCGGCCATACGACTGGACTGTCAATCACGATCGTCGCTCCCCTTGTGACGCCGGGAACCCTCTGTTCCCAGCGGAGATGCTGGAGGCCGACGCACACCGCTGGTCCGTCCCCGCATCCGGGCTGCTGCCCAGGAGCGGCAGCAGCCGACGTGGTGCCGGCGCCGCCTCGGCAGGGGGCACGGCCCCGCACATCCCCGGTTTCAGGTTCACAATGTGCTGCGCGTACGGCGGATACGTCTCCTCCTCGAAGTCGACGTACCGGTTGCGATAGCACCAGTTGCACGCCGCAAACCGGTCACTGATGCCATCCGTCCAGCCCCGGTGCTCACCGCGCAGCGCCCGGTACGCCGGACCGTTCCAGATACTCTCGAACGGTCCCACGGTGAGATCGCCGAGCAGATAGTCGCGGTCGTGCTCGCCGATCAGGTGGTCACAGAACCCGACCTGGCCGCGGTGGTTGAAGTAGCAATACATCCACGGATGGGTGCACATCTTGGCGGCGTGTTGCGGCTCGGCCCACATCTCGGCGATCGACGAGTCGATCCGTACCTCGACGTCGAGTTTTTCGGCCTCGGCGGCGGTCCGGGCCAGCGCCTCGGCGACGGCCGGGTAGTGGTAGCGCAGGTTGTCCGGATCCGCGCCGTCGAGGGTGACCGGGCTGAGGTGCACGCCAAAGCCCAGCCGGGCGGCGAGGTGGACGATCTCGTGCACGCCGGACAGCGCGGCGGCCTGCACCACGACGTTGAGATGGATGTTGGCCGGATCGGTGCCGGAGGCCCGAGCCTCGTCGGCGAGAATCTCCAGGTTACGGAGGATCACCGGCAGCTTTGCACCGTGCCGCAGTTCGTGCAGCAGTTCCTCGTCGGTGGTGTCGAGAGACACCGAGATCAGCGATCCGGTGCTCACGAGACGCCGCCACAGCGCCTCGTTGGGAACGGTCAGGTTGGTGACCAGCCGCAGACGGCAGCCGTAGTCGAGCGTCTTCTCGACGTATTCCGGGAACCGCCGCAGGATGGTGCTCTCCCCCCAACCGCGCAGGTCGACGAGTTCAGCCGTCGGAAACAGCTCCCGCGCAATCGCGGCGAACATCTCCGGGGCCATGTTCTTCGACCGGTCGAAGGCGCCACCGGAGCGGCACATCGAGCAGGAAAGGTTGCAGTTCTCGGTCAGTTCGACGAACAGCACTCGCGGCCTGCTTCGCAGGGTGACCGCGCCCTGCTCGAACTCGGAGATGTTGAGCTGTCGGTTGTCCTCACGTGTCTGGGGCAGACCAACACCCTGGGAAGACATCGCCGAGACTCCCTTCATCGGCACAGGCGCCGAGCCGTTGGAATGCGCGGTGAGCAAGGCGGCCTGCCAGCGGTGCGGCGGGGCCGTCGGGACGGGCCGTGGTTCGCCGATCAGGTGCCGATGGCGGCACCACCCGAGTGCCACACGACCACCACCGAGGGGCGTGGCAGTGAACCGTCCGGCCAGCGCGAGGACGGGTTGTCCCTGGTCGATCCGGTGGTTTCCCCCGGATGCTGGACGGCGACCAGCACGGTGCGGCCGTCCTCGGAAAACACCGGCCCGCACACCTCGGCGCCGAACGGCGCGCTCAGGAACTGCTTGACGTAGCCGGCGTCCGGGCCGTCCAGGGCGGTGGCGTACAGCCCATCGTTGGCCGACAGCGACTGGGCGCTGTCCGTGGCGATCCAGAGATTGCCCCGGGAGTCGAAGGCCAGGTTGTCCGGACAGGAAATGGGCGAAACCCTGGTCTTGTCGTACCCTGCAAAGTAGGTGTTGGGATCCGCAGGGTCGCCACAGACGATGGGTAGCGACCAGCCGAAGGACTCCGCCTCGTGATCGCCGTCCTTCTCGGTGAACTCCAGGATGTGCCCGTGCTTGTTGACGTTGCGGGGGTTGGCCTCGTCCGCCGCGTAGGGGGCGCCGGCGCCGCCCCGGTAGGAGTTGTTCGTCAGCGCGCAGTACACTTTGCCGGTACGCGGGCTGGCCTGCACGTCCTCCGGCCGGTCCATCTTCGTCGCCCCGGCCGCATCGGCCGCCAGACGGGTGTTCACCAGCACCTCGTCGATGCTCATCCCAGCCACCGCGGAGCGTCCCGACCGGGTCAGCGCGAGCCACCGGCCCCGCCCGTCGAACGCGCCGTCCAACGGCAGCTTGCCGGAGCCGTCGATTTCCCCCGCCGAGGTGCCCTCGAACGAAGCCACGAACAGGGAGCCGGATGCCAGCAGGGTCATGTTGTGGCGGCGGGCGGCCTGACCGGGACGCGCGTCGAACCTGCCGTCCGAGACGAACTTGTAGACGTACTCGAAACGATCGTCGTCGCCCATGTACACCACGGCCCGGCCACTACGGCCGATCACTACATGCGCGGCCTCGTGCTTGAACCTGCCCAGGGCGGTGTGCTTCCGCGGCGTTGAGCGCGGATCGTAGGGATCGAGTTCGACGACCCATCCAAAACGGTTCGCCTCATGCGGATGCTTGGCCAGATCGAAACGCTCATCCGCCAGCTCGGCGCTCGGGCCGCCGCGGGTCGAGGTGTCGAAGCCGTAACGCCGCAGGGCCGGCTTTTCCTCGTCCGGCGCCTCGTCCGCGCCGACGAACATGTAGGTGATGTTCTCCTCGCCCGAGAGCACCGTCCCCCACGGTGTCACGCCGCCGGAGCAGTTTGCCTGAGTGCCTGTCACGGTGCGGCCACGGGGATCGGCAGCAGTGCGGAGCAGCGGTGACCCGGCGGCCGGCCCGGTCAGCGCGAATCGGGTGGTCGCGGTGGTCACTCGACGGTTGTAGGGGCGTTGCCCGGACCGAACCAGCCGCCACTCGCCGGTCGTGCCGACGCGCTCGATCTCGGCCACGAACATCCCGATCGCCGCGAGTTGGATCCGCATCTGCTCGACGGTGGGCACGGTGAAACCAGAGAACATCAGCTCCGGATTAGTGTATTCGTGATTGCCCACGAGCAGCGCCCGCCGGCCACCAGTGCCCACCGGCAGCATGGCCAGGAAGTCGTTGTTGTAGCCAAACTGCCGAGCCTGCGCCTCGGCGGTCTGCCGCCGCGGGTCGAAGGCCGGAGCGCCCGGCACCACCTCGTCGCCCCACCTGACGAGCACGGCATGCTCGTAGCCGCCGGCGACGATTACCTCGTCGTCGAAGGTAGGCTCGACCGCCGTGAAGGTCAGTCCGGTCCGGTGGCTGGAGGTGGGCGCCGGTGCGGCCGGTTCGGTGTGATCGCCGCCCCCGACGGTGAGCAGGACGGAGACGCTGGCGCCCAGGGCCAGCACCGAGCGCCGCGACTGGGCGGACGCCATGAGATCACCGAAGTAGGTGTTGCCGGACTGGTTGGGCGCCTCCTGGGCGCAGGCGTCCCCGCACCGGTACCGGCACGTCATCGCATCGCGCCGCCCGTGGTGTCGTGTCGCCGTCACCACCGGTAGCATTAGGTGGTCATCCATTCATGTGCCCCTGCGCATAGATAGTGGTCATCACAACCGGAACGGTGCTCGATGCAGCCCGATGTAACGCTCCGGCGCCGGCCCTGCCGCAGTCAGTAGCACCTCCGCGGCGATTGACAACGAGTCAAACCTGGTCGGCGCCCGGCCGCAACAGGGTGGGGAGTACTGCGTTTAAGGGGCAATACTTCGACCGCCCCGATGACCTACGCTCGCTTCGATCCGCCGGCGGGGACCGTCGTGATCGGATGAAACGCGAGTTGTGAGGTTCGAGCTGATGACCGACTACTACCGCAACCGCTGGCGTACCCGGGCGGAGGCGACCGTCGGAGAGGGCTTCGCCAGAATCCTCGGACGGTACCCGGACAGCTGGAGCGACAGCTGGTTCGACCACAACGGCGACAGCATCTCGGCCGCCCGGCTCGTCGCCTTCCTACAGAAGGCCACCGGCGTACGGTTGCGGCTCGCCGACGTGCTGTCGCGCAGTTCCACGGTCGGATCCATCGCGGAGCGCCTGAGCTCAGTGCCGACGTTCGACCGGGACTCCTGCCTGAGCGTCCACAACGAGGGCGGCTCGGACGACGACCCGGTGCTGGTGTACCTGCATCATCCGGCCGGTACCGCGTACGCGGGCTATCTACTGGCGAACGCCACCGGCATCACCGTGTGCTCGGTGCGTGCCGCAGGCTTGGAGGGAGAACGGCCGGTGCCCCGCCGGATCGAAGACTTCGCGAGAATCTACCGGGAGCAGATCGCCGAGGCCTTCCCGCAACGCCCGATCTGGACCAGTGGGTTCTCCGCGGGAGGACTGCTCGCGTTCGAGCTCATCCACCAGATCCGAGATGCCGGGATGCGGGCGGCCGGGGTGATCCTGTTCGACAGCCCGCGACCGGACGACTATCTGAACACAAAGCCGCCCGACCTCATCCGCACCCAGCAGGACCGGCTCAACGAGTTGCTGCGCAGGGTGGGCGCCGACGAGGAGCTGATGGCGGAGGCGTACTCGGTGCCGGCCGCCTCGGAGACCCGGTTGGCCGGTCTGTCCGAGCGCATGGTATCGGCGCTGGTGGCCGGGGCAGCCGTGCCGCATCGCGAGGCAGAACGGGCCATCCTCGACCAGTTGGACGTGTGGGGCGCGATGCACGAGGCGCGCTACGCCTACCGCGCCCGTCATCTCCCAGGCCGCCTGCACTACCTGCTGGCAGCCGGGGACCTCGAAGTCGCCCAGGCATGGGAATCCATGGCCGATGAGGTGCGTATGGCGTACCTGGATGGCGAGCACTTCGACTACGGCCTGTTCCGCGACGAGCGGTTCCACGCCGTGCTGAATGGCTGGTTGGCCGACCGGCTCGCGCCCGGAGACCGAGCGGAGCCGGGTCGGGCGAACCACCTCAGAGGGCCAGAGCGCCGTCCAACTCCACGGTAGGCCAGTCACGTGGCGTGACCATGAAAGCCCGCGCGCGACCGGCCCGCCCGAGGGACTCGAAATTGAATTCGTGAAGCTCCCGGCGCAATCTGACGGTGGTCTCCCAATAGGGCCGGTCGTCGCGCTCCAGTGCCACAGCAAGGCCAGGCTCCGGAGTTCCCGGCGGTTCGGTTCCGACATCCACGAGAACAATGGTGCTACGTGACACACGAATCATTTCCCCGAGCATTCGGCATGCGGTCCGGATCGGGAAATGGCGCCAGTAGTCGGTGACGATGCCGAGTTCGAAGGTGTCGTTCTTGAACGGTGATCGAATGCCCACCAACGGGACGTGGCCCTCGATTCCCGGAAGCGAGGCGGGGAAGATCGTCCGGTCCGGCCCCGGCAGGCCGTCCGGCCACCCGTCCGGATGTCCGAGCAGACACACCCGGTCCGCGCCGGCGATCCGCGCCCGGACGGCGTCAAGGCGGGCCAGTTCCCGGCAGTCGGCCGAGGAGGCGGAAAGCTTCGCCACGAACTCCTCGATGGCCGGCAGGAGCGCTCGGGCGCGCCCGATGTCGAAGCCGGCGACTGCCTCGACCTCGATCTCCGGATGTTGCTCAAGCATGCGCTGCTCGTTGCGGCGATCCCGGACGACCTCCATGTTGCGGTCTCGCGGGTGCGGCAGATGCAGAGCTTTCGCCTCGCCGAGGAAGACCGTGGGCACGCCGTGGCGGGCCATCCGTAGACCAAGTTCCATATCCTCGACGCCTTTCACCTCGAAGACGTCACTGAACCCGCCGACCTGCGCGAAGGCGTCGGCCGGCACGCTGGCGTTTGCGGTCCAGAAGTAAGCCCAGTCGCTGTTCCGCGGCCTTGCCAGCACCGTTCCCAGCGGATCGGCGACGGCGCCGACCGCCAGCATGTCCGTCAGTCGGCGTGGACCGTCACCGGCCGACCACGGCCGGCCCACCAGCAGATCCCAGGTCTGCGGAGTCTGCTCCCGCGCGGCCGCATATCCGCAGTAGGCCGCTCGCTGCCGGGCCTGCGCCCGCACATGCTCCGCCACGAGGTCGGGATGGGCGACACACTCGGCATCCAGAAAGATCAGGATTTCGCCGCAGGCCACGGCGGCGCCCGCGTTACGTGCGCGGTGGGCGCCGAGCGGGTGATCATGGCGCAGGACGACACAGGATGCTGCGGCGCCGATCTCCTCCGCGACCGGGGCGGCGGAGCCGTCGTCGACCACGATGACCTCGAACCCGGAAGCGGGCCACGACTGGCGCTCCAGCGAGGCCAGAGTCAGCCGGAGAGGCTCGGTGCGATCGCGCGTCGGGATGATCACCGAAGCCGCGACTGTCCCGCCCATTCTTTCCATCTGCACTCCCCGTGATAAGGATGACCAGTCCGGCCGAATACCTTCCCGACGATATACGACCATCGACCTTCGGCAGACACATGACTGAGACTCTCACGAGCCCAAAAAATTGGACTTCCTTCACCGTAATGCCACCTGATAGAGTCATTTTATGTCCTCCGGCTCTTGCGCCAGGACGGAACGGCGCCCTCAAGTATGCCGCCGAGTAACTGATGGAGTCAGCGCATGTCAGGTCTGAACGCCTTTTACGATCCTGTCCTGTACGAGTTGAACGTCGGTTACGCGCCACGGTTGACCGACACTTACCTCACCATGACCAAGCACGTCGACACCTCACGTACGGTGATGGAGTTGGGCTGCGGGATCGGCGACATCATCCTGCCTTTCGCCGAGCGCGGCCATCCGGTGGTGGGTGTGGACCGCTCACCGGCGATGCTCGAGCACTTTTCCCGCCGTCTCGCCGGGTCGCCGGCCGCGGATCGGGTCCGTCTTCATCGCGCCGATCTGCCGGCGCTGGACCTCGACGCTCCGGTCGACATCGTCCTGCTACCCAACGACCTGATCTCGCATCTGTTGACCACGGACGACCTGACGGCCACCCTCCAAGCGACCCACCGGGCCCTCGAACCCGGTGGAGAAATCCTGCTCGACATCAGCCGCTTCAACGTCACCGACCTCGCCGGCAAGTCGGGAGCCAACGGACAGCTCACCCGAGTGCACGGCTTCTTCGACTACCCGGGTGGGCGCACGTTGCGCGTCAGCGAGCAGACCACCTACGACCGGCGCAGCGGCGTCCTCACCGCCGCCTTCTGCTACGAGTTGCTCGACGTCGAGGCCGTCGTGGAGAAGACTTGGTACCGGATGCTCAAGCTGCACCCCCGGACCATCGAGGAGATGACCTCCTCACTGGTGGCGGCCGGCTTCGACATCAGCGCGGTCAAGGACGACGTGTTCCCGCCCGGCATCGACAACATTCTGATCCACGGCACCCGGAACGATTCCCGAGCGCGATGAGAGCTGCGTCCCGTTCCCTGCTGTACGGTCGCGCCCTGGCCGATCTAGCGCTCCTCAAACTCCGGCGGCTGGTCCGCACCGGCGCCCCGTACTCCTATCAGCCCCGACACGCGACCCTGTGCGGCGCCTCCATACGGACGTACAACCTCGACACCCTGGCCTATCTGGTTCGGGAGATCTTCCTGGCAGGCTGCTACGAGGCCGGTGAACTGCCGGAACGGCCGGTCATCCTCGACGTGGGCGCCAACATCGGCATCGCGTCGTTCTACTTCCATCTGCGCTATCCCACCGCGTCGATCACGGCGGTGGAGGCGGACCCTGACGCCTTCCGGCTGTTGTGCGACAACATTCGCTCGGCGATGGCACATACGGTGACCGCCGTCCACGGGGCAGCGGCGGAGAAGACCGGCGAGCTGCTGCTCTACCGGTGTCCCGGAAAGCCGGGACGGCTCACCACCAGCCTGGAGCCCGACCGCGGCGGGGCGGAGGGACTCGTGGTACCAGCCCTGCGGCTCTCCTCGATAGTCGGTGAGCGGGTGGACCTCCTCAAGATTGACATCGAGGGAGGCGAGCACCAGGTGCTCCGTGAGCTCGCCATGACCGGCGCTTTGACTCGGGTGCGGCAGCTCATCTTCGAGCTGCACACGCCGGGAGCCGACCCGGATGCAGCCGCCCGCACCCTCAATCTGCTCAGACAACACGACTTCAGCTACCAGATCACCGGCGGCACTGTCGACGGCCACTGGGCGGCGGCTGACGAGGCAGTGCTCGTGCATGCCCGGCCGGCGAGCCCCAAAAACACGCGATTCTCGTGAAAGCAGGCACCTATGGACCTCAGGATCCTCGTCGAGCCGCAGCAAGGGGCGACCTACGCGGACATTCTCCGATCCGCCCGGATCAGTGAGGCGGCCGGCTTCGACGGCTTCTTCCGGTCGGATCATTTGCTCGCGATGGCCGGCGCGGACGGCAGGCCGGGCCCCACCGACGCGATGACCACCCTCGCCGGGCTGGCGTGTGACACCACCACCATCCGGATTGGGACACTGGTCAGCCCGGTGACCTTCCGGCCCCCTGGGCTGCTGGCCATTCAGGCCGCACAGGTGGACGCCATGAGCGGCGGCCGGCTGGAACTCGGCCTGGGCGCCGGCTGGTTCGCCGCCGAGCACACCGCCATCGGACTGCCCTTCCCGGACGCGCGGACCCGATTCGCGATGCTGGCCGAGCAATGCGCCATCATCACTGGCACGTGGGCGACACCGGAGACTGACACGTTCTCCTTCGCCGGCGAGCACTACCAGCTCACCGATTGCCCTGGCCTGCCAAAGCCGGCGCAGAAGCCGCTACCCATCATCATCGGCGGCACGGGACGGCGGCAGACACCCCACCTCGCCGCCCGGTACGCAAACGAGTTCAACGCGCCCTTCGTACCGGCCGCCGAAGCCAAGCGTCTCCGCGTCGGTGTGGAACGCGCCTGTGCCGACGCCGGTCGCGCTCCCGCAGAGTTGACCTGGTCGGCGGCGCAGGCGGTGGCCTGCGGCCGCACCTCGAACGAGGTAGACCGGAGGGCCGCCGCAGCGGGGATCTCACCGGCCCGATTCCGGGCCAAACACCTGGCCGGCCCCCCCGTGGAGATAGCCGAACAGATAGCCGCCTACGCGGCCGGGGGATGCACCCGTATGTATCTCCAGTTGCCTGAGCTGACCGACCTCGATCACATCGAGCTGATCGCCGCGGAGGTGGTCCCCCTGCTGACCGACACGGCCGCTGGCGAGCGCCGGCCGGCGAGCCAGGGCAGTCCGCAGTGACCGGCGCCGCAGCCACCCCGCTCGGCATCGGCCAGGTGGGCCTGGGCAGCATCTCCGGTACACACCGGGACGGATACCGGCCCTATGGACTCGACGTGGTCGCCGGCCACGACCGCGTCGCGGCCGCGCGGGATGCCTTCGCGAACGCCGAGCCCACAGCCGCGATCCACGCCACCCTGGACGGGCTTCTCACCGACCCCCGGGTCGGTGTGGTGGATCTGGCCACGCCGCACACGGCCGGGACCCGCGCGCCCCTGCTCCGAGCCATCCTGGAGGCGGGCAAACCGGTGCTGGTACAGAAGCCGCTCGCCATGACCTACCCGGAAGCCGAGGAGATCGCGGTCCTAGCCGCCACGACGGGCGTACCGGTCATGGTGAACCAGTCCATGTGCTTCACCCCGGCCGCGCTGGCCCTGCAGCGGATCCTCTGCTATGACCGGGTCATCGGGCCGCCGTCCTACACCCAGATCCGCACGGAGGCGAAGTTCGATGCCGACCGGCATCCCTGGTACGGCAAGAGCGAGCGATGGTGGACGGCGGCCCTCAGCGTGCACCACCTGGGCCTGCTGCACCATCTCCTCGGTCCGCCCGAGTCGGTCTACGCGCTGATCGGCCGCGACAGCCGCCAGCCCGGCGTGCCGAGCGACGGATACGGACACCTGTCGTTGCGTTACGGCTCCGGCGCGCAGGCCCTGCTGATCTCGTCCGGCACCTACTACGGAACCCACCAGGTGCACCACGGTGCGGAGCATGCCTGGTTCCAGGGACCGGACGGACTGATCGACTGGGCGCCCGACGGTCCCACTGTGGTGTCCACCCGCCGCCCGGCGGAGCGGGCTATCGACCATACCGAGTGGCCCGCACCGGTGCCGGGCACCTGGTTCCCGCACGCCTTCGGGCTGGCCATGCACAGCTTCCAGACGGCGCTCTCGCAGCGGGCCACGCCCTGGTGCACCGCCGCCGACAACCTGTACGTCATGGCGGTGATCGAAGCGGCGTACCGGTCGTCCGCCGAGTCGCGTGCCGTACCGCTGGAGGAGATCATGGGCGACCGTTTCGACCCGGCCTACGGCCCGGGCTGCCGGCGCGGCTTCCTTGTCTGGGAGGCCCCGGAACCTCGGCATGCGGCCGTCCGCACCGCTTCCTGAGGAGGACGTCTTGCCCGATTCGATGACGATGGAGCACTTCCGCACCTACGGGTTCGTCGTGCTGCGCGGGTTCTTCGACGCCCCGACGGTCGGTGCGCTACGTGCCGAGGTCCGCACGGCGCTCGGCGACAGCTACGACCTGCCCACCGATGCGGTGACGGAGGCGACCGGCCGGGTCGGCTACTACCTGCCGATGATGGGCGACCGGACACCGGTGAGCCGGGCGCTCGCAGTGGATAAACGGCTCACCTTACTCGCCGGGAGCCTGCTCGGCCGGCCGCCGGTGCCCAAGCCGGCCAAAGGCATTCTCTATCGCGACGCCTCGCCATGGCACCAGGACTCCGCTGACCCGGACCTGCAGGCGGTGAAGGTCGTGGCCTATCTCGATCCGCTCACCGCTGGCACCGGCGCGCTACAAGTGCTCCCCGGGTCACATCACGCGCCGTGGGCCGACGAGCTGCGCTCCTACCGGACGCAGTGGCCGGCATCCGAGCCGTTCGACGAGGACCGTGAACTGCGTCTGTGGCCCGGTCTCACCGTCACCACCCAGCCCGGCGACGTGATCGTGTTCGACATCCATCTGTGGCACGCGAGCCTGCACGGCCGGGACCGCTGGCAATGGTCGGTCTCCTATGCGGGGCATCCTGGAAAGAACGCGGATCTCACGAAACTGCGGGACCACATCGGCGCCTTCCACAGCGAGGGCCACACGTACGACGTGGCGGCGTACCCGTATTTCGACCGGTCCTGGCTGCACCAGCATCACCCGTCGACCCTCACCGCGCTCGAGGAGATCGGTGTCCTCTGACCCTCCGGCCGGGCCGGCGTACGAGCCCATGATCGCTCGCCTCGAGGCGCTCTGCGGCTTCTTCGGTCTCGGCGACCCGGCCTCCGCCCGGCTGACAATGGTCGGGCGGGGCGCCATGGGCCGTGTCTGGCGGCTGGACACCGCAGGGGCGAGCTACGCGGTCAAGGAACTGCTCTGGGAGGTCGACCCCGCGGCGGTGCGTCGCGAGGTTGACCTGTATCGGATGGCCGTCGTTGCCGGCGTACTGGCTCCCCGCCCTCTGCCCGGCGCTGGAGGTGACTATCTCCTTATGCTGGACGGGGACGGGGCGCCCCGGTGCGCTCGGCTCTACGACTGGGCCGTTGGAGCCCCGATGAGCCGGCGAGCCGAACCGGTGGCCGAGGGTATCGGCGCCCTGCTGGGGCGAATCCACGGGCTACGTCGGGCCGCCGCCGCGCCACCACACCCGTGGTACGAGGTGGCGCCGGCCGTGGAGAGGTTCAACTCGCTGGCCGAGCGCGGCATCGCCGCGGGCCTGCCGTGGGCGCCCTCGCTGACCCGCGTGCTGCCGCTCATCGCGGACTTGGTGCCGCTGGTGTTCCCCGCCCCGGCCAGCGAGCTAATCGAGTCACACCTGGATCTGGCCCCTTCGAACGTTCTCCGCGGGCCCGGTGGCCTGGTCCTGCTCGACTGGGACGACGTGGGCGCCGCGCATCCCGACCGCGAGCTCGCCTCGACTCTGATACGGTGGCACGCCGCCGGCGACGTGGTCGACGAGGCCGCGATCATCGACACGTTGAAGGGCTACCGAGCGCACGGCGGATACGGCACGGTACGGACGCCCGCGTCCTTCGCCATGGCTGCGGCCACCTGGCTGAACTTCGTCGAGGCCCAGGCCCGCATCACCTTGGAGCCGGCGCATGCCGAACACCTGCCGTTCAGTGAAGCGGCGCTCCGGCAGGTGCTCCGGCGGCCGCCCACACTGCCCGCGATGAGCCAGATCATCGACGTGGCCGCGCGGCTCTAGCCCGCGTCGGCGCTCACCGGTAGAGGAGCGGACGATCCATCATGTCTACTTCGACCCGGCCGCCGCCACGGAGCGCGGCGACGCTCGCATCCGACACAACGGCGGCCGCGTAACCGTCCCAGGCGCTTGGGCCGGCCGGCACAGCGTCGCACGAGGCCGCGTCGATCCATTCCTGGAGCTCGGCGTCGTACGCTTGGGCAAAACGCGAACGCCAGTCCGCCGGCACCGGGGTGGCCCGGTGTCCCGCTGCCCGCACCACCACTGGACCGTGGTCTCCTAACGCGACAGTGCCGTTCTCGCCGACGACCTCACCGCGGATGTCGTAGCCGTAGCGGATATTCACCGAGGTCTCCACGTCAACGATGGCGCCGCCCGCCATTTCCAGGATGAGCAGGAGCGGGTCCTGCAGGTCGCCGCCGAGTCGGTTGCGGCGGGGCACGAGCACCCGCGTGGCACTGACCTCGTCGTCGAGCATCCAGCGCGCCAGGTCGATGTCGTGCACGGCGGTGTCGGTGATGGCGCTCTCCTTCTCGTAGAAAGGTGCCACCCCCGCGTTGCGGTGGGCACAGTGCATCATCAGCGGCGCGCCGATGTCGCCGCTGTCCACCACGTCCTTCAACGCGCGGTACGCCTCGTCGTACCGGCGCATGTAGCCGACCTGGATCAGGCGGCGTCCGTGTGCCACCTCCGCCTCGACGATGCGCCGGCACGCCGGTTCGGTAGTAGCCAGCGGCTTCTCGCAAAAGACGTGCTTACCCGCAGCGAGGGCGGCCAGCACGTACCGTTCGTGGGTGTCGCCCCATGAGCAGACGACCACCGCGTCGACCCGGGGATCGGCGATCAACTCCTCGCCGCTGTCGTGCAGCGCGGCGCTGGGCAGGTCTTCGGCCACCCTCTTTGCGACCGCCACGTCGATGTCCATCACAGCACTGACCTGGACGCCGGAGAGCACCCTGGTCATCCGCCGCAGGTGGTCCTGACCGATCGTTCCAGTGCCGATGATTCCGACATTGAGCATGCGCCCGATCCCTTTCCTGGGAGTACGGCTTCCGCGAGGTACGGCGACCCCGCCCGACGGTGGCCGACTGTGATCGACGACATCAGCAGCGTCGGCCAGCCGTACCGGGACGACACGTCGCGTAATCCGGTGACGCTCCACCGGGGCGAACCGTGCCGCATGTTCACGTGACTGGCTGAAGGCGGCACAGCCTCCCATCCTGGCTCAAGTGGAGAGAGCGAGCACCCGTGTCCGAGCCTGACAACAACACAACCCTCGCGACGGACCCGTTGGGAACCACGTTCGCCATGTGGCGATCTGTCCTGGGTATCGACGACGTCGACGAGTCCACGCACTTCTTCCGCCGAGGCGGCACATCGATCAAGGCCGCCATGCTGATCGCGCGGCTGCGGAAGGCGACGGGTGTCCGGGTGCCCATGCAGGCCTTCCTTCAGGACCCGACGCCCCGGGCAGTGGCCACTCTGTTGGCCGGCGGACCAACCGTCAAGCCGGGCGCCCATGCGGAGCCGCCGGTGAACGACCCGGTCGCCGCGGCCATCCGGACGCTGCGGGAGGCGGTCGATCAGGGACAGATCCTCGGCGCCCAGCTGGTCGCCGCGCGGGGCTCACACACGCTCACCGACGTGGCGTTCGGTCGTGCGGACGACCACACCCCGCTGACCACAGCTTCTCGGTTCCGGTGGTACTGCGCCGGCAAGCCCGTGATAGCCGTCGCCTGCGCGACTCTGGTCGACGACGGCGTACTGGACTGGCCGGCCCCCCTGGCGCGGTACCTCCCCGAGCTGGGCACGGCACCGGCCGGCCGGGTGACAGTCGCTCAGGTGCTGAACAGCTCGAGCGGCATCCAGGAGGTCGAGGCGCTGCCCGCGACGGCAGAGGCACTGGCCGGTCTGACACTCACCGGCGAGCCCGGAACGGTGCCGTACTACTCGTACCACACCGGTTGGCAGATTCTCCGGGTCCTGATCGAGCGGATCAGCCGCGAGGACGTCCGGGCGTATGTGCGGCGGCGGGTACTACAGCCGCTGGGGATGGACGGGACCGATCTGGAGCCGATCGGAGGGACAGACGAGCACTCCCCCCGAGTACGGCAGCCCATCCTCCGAGACGGCGTCTGGGTCCCGGTCGCCGAGGAGCAGATCAATCCGCACACGGCCGGCACGCTGGACACCGGCCGGGCGCTGGTCGGCCCGGCGCACGATCTCGCCGCCCTGTACCTGGAGATGCGACGCGCCCTGCTCGGCGTGGGACGCGTCCTGCGCGAGCGCACGGCCCGCGACATGCTCGCCCGGTCCCGCAGCCGCTCACTCGACCACAACACCGGACAGTGGCTCGACATCGGGCTGGGGTTGCAAGTGAACCTGAGCGACGTCCTCGCCTGTGAGCACTTCTCCGACCGCAGCCTCGGCCATCTGGGCATCGTCACCAGACCGACCGCGCTCGGACTGTACGACCCCACCCACGACACCGTTATCGCGATCCTGCTGCGCGGCGACGCGGCCGGCAATCAGGTGCTGATGACGGAGGTGCTCGACCTGCTCCTGACGAATTCCGGGCGATGAGAGCCACCCGGCCGAAAGTCAGGCGTTTAGGGGGCAGGCAACAGCGCCTGCCGGAGTTCTAATCTCATCCCACGGACGCCAGTGGCGCCACCCCCAAACGGCCGGCGCCACTCTCCGCCGAGCAAGGGAGCTCAATGACCACTGCGGTCAATGTCGCGGGACTCACTCGTGTATTCACGAAACGGCTCGGCCGGGGCGCCACTCCACGAGTGGCGCTGGCCAATATCGATCTCACCGTCGCCGAGGGCGAAACGCACGGGCTACTCGGACCGAACGGTGCCGGCAAGACCACACTGGTGCGTGTCCTATCCACAGTCCTCCTGCCGACCGGCGGGACCGCCGCCGTGCTCGGGCATGACGTCGTCCGCGAGGCCGAGGCCGTACGCCGGCTGATCGGCATCGTCTTCGGCGGCGACCGTGGGCTCTATACCAGGGTGAGCGGCCGGGAAAACCTGCTGTTCTGGGCCAGTATGTACGGCCTGCGCCCGAAGGCCGCCCGACAGCGCACGGCCGAACTGCTGGAGCGGCTAGGCCTGGCCGACCGCGCCGACCAGCTCGTGGAGCAGTACTCCCGCGGCATGAAGCAGCGTTTACACCTCGCCCGGAGCCTGATCGCAGACCCGCCGGTGCTCTTCCTCGACGAACCGACCGTCGGCATGGACCCGGTGGCCGCGCTGGAGTTCCGGCGGCTGGTCCGGGACCTGCGCCGGGCCGGCTGCACGATCTTCCTGACCACTCACGACATGGCGGAGGCCGAGGCGGTGTGCGATCGGATCTCGCTCATCGACGGCGGCCGCCTGCTGCTGACCGAACGCACAGAGCGGGTCGGTGACCTGCTCGCGACCGGCGACCGGGTGGACTTCGCCGCCGACGACGACATGTTGATCGAAGAGCTGCGGCAGCGTCCGGACGTGGCCTCGGTGACACCCACCGACCCGGCCGGTCACTGGCGGCTGGTCCCGGCGCCCGGCGCCGGGACCGCCGACCTGATGCGGGCGCTGCTGGACCACGGCGTGACGACGCTGCGCGCCGCGCCTCCACGCCTCGAGGAGGTCTACCTGAGCATCATGGGGACCCGCGGGCTGGAGGTCTGAATGGATTCTGCGGTCCGACGACTCCCAGCGGCCGGCGCCTACGCTGTCCTCGGTGGCGCCCGCCTGCAATTCCGGCAGCTGCGCCGCTCGCCAGGCCAGATGCTGATCCTGATCACCAGCCCGCTGTTCACCATGATGTTCCTGTCGATTGGCGTGCACTCAGGTTCGCCCACGGTGATCACCGCGGCGGTCCTCGCTCCCGGCCTGATGTCGCTGTGGCTGCTGGCGGTCGGTCTATGCGGCGGGCTGGTCAACGGTGACCGATGGTCGGGCACCCTGGAGGTCGCCCTCGTCGCGCCTACACCGCTGCTGTACTCGGTGATCGGCCGGATCACCGCCACGCTCGTCCTGGCCGTCCTATCGGTTCTCGAATCCGTGCTGGTGGCCCGGATCGGCTTCGGGGTGGCCCTCACGCTGCACCATCCTGTACTGCTGCTGGCCGCCACGTTGATGACGCTGCTCGCGATGATCGGCACGGCCAGCCTGTTCAGCGCCCTGTTCGTGCTCAGCCGGGGGGCGCTGCTGTTCCAGAACGCGCTGACCTACCCCTTCTACATCCTGGGCGGCATCCTCGTACCGGTGACCTTCCTCCCGGACTGGCTGCAACCGTTCAGCCGCCTCGTCTTCCTGTACTGGTCCGGCGAGTTACTGCGGTCGTGCTTCACCGTGCCAGGACCGGTACCCGGCTGGGGGGCCCAGCTCGCGGCAATCGCCGGTCTCACCGTGGCAGCGCTCGTCTGCGCCGCGGCGCTGATCAACCGCATTGCGGTACGGGTGGCCCGAACCGGATCGGCAAGCCTGTCGTGAGCTATCCCTACGTCGCCCAGCGCACCTTGGTCAACGGGCTAGCCGAGCTGCGCAACGCCTACACCGTCAAGACCTGGCTGCTCGGCTGGATGTCGCGACTCGCCGCCCAGGTCACCTTCTTCGCCTTGGTCGGCCACGCGCTCGGGTCACCGGAGCTGACGCAGTACCTGCTCGTCGGCAACGCCGTGGTGCTGGCCTGCCTGGAGTCGACCATCGTCGTGCTCTCGATCAACGACGAGCGCGCGCATGGCACCTTCGCGCTGCTCGCGGCCAGCCCCGCCGGGCACGTTCCGGTGCTGCTGACCCGCGGCCTGCAGTGGGCGGTCACCGGCATGGTCTCGTCCACCATCGCGTTGCTCACGGTGCCGCTGATCCTCGGTGTCCCGCTCCGGCCGGGTCCGCTGCTCGCCGCGCTGCCGCTGATGTGGCTGATCAGCCTGACCAGCTACTGCTACGGCTGCGCCCTGTGCGGCCTGGTGTTGCGGCACCCACAACTCGACTGGCTGATCCTGAACGTCGGCTATCTCGTCGTGATGACCCTCGGCGGGGTCAACGTTCCGGTCAGCTTCTGGCCCGATTGGATCTCATGGCTGCCGCAGATTCTGCCGGTCACGCACGGGCTCCTCGCCGTCCGCGCGGTGCTGGCCGGTGGGTCCGGCGTCGCCACCGAGGTCGTGCTCGAGGTGCTCATCGGCGCCGGCTGGCTGCTGATTGGCGTGATCTCGCTGCGCCGCTTCGTCGACCGCGGCCGAAGGGACGGAACCATCGAGTTTGGCTGATCGAAGAACCCCTGTCCGGCCAGCACACGCACGGCAAGGAAATAATGATGCATTACGGCGTTACCGGTTTCGGCATTCGCCTTGGCGAGCCTACCGAGATGACAAAGGTGACCATCCCGGATCGGGAGGAACGGGAAAGGATCCTGGCGTACGGGCACCGCAACGTTCTGCGGGCCAAGGACGGCTCCGGCCTGACCGATCTGGCGGTGGCCGCCGGGCAGGCGGCGCTGAGCGCCGCCGGCACGACCGCCGCGGACCTGGATCTGGTCGTGCTCGCCACGACCGACATCACGGAATACCTGTTCTGGGACGCCGCGGCGAGTGTGGCCGCACGGATCGGCGCCACCCGCGCCGAGGCATGTCTGCTGACCCAGGGGTGCACCACCGGAGTGCTGGCGTTCGACGTCGTCGCCGGCCGGCTGGCCACGCACGAGGACTATTCCTCAGCGCTCATCATCGCAGCCAACCGGACGGTCGAGCAGTACTGGAACCGTCTCACCACGCAAGCGATGGTGTTCTCGGACGGGGCGGTGGCGGCCGTCGCGCAACGTGGTCATCCACGACTGCGATGGCTGGCGACGGAGGTCCGCACCGACGGACGCTACGCCGACTTCTACCGGATGTCGGCCGGCGGGGCGGCGCTGCCGTTCGGCCCGACGACCACCGATCCCTATGACCTCCAGGCTGGCAATGCCTGGGACGTGATGGAGTTCTTCGACTTCGACGAGGCACGGTTCGGCGTTTTCGTGCAGCAATTGGACGCGAACGCCAGTGCCGTACTCGACCGCGCCTGCCGCCGCGCCGGCGTGCAGCGTCCGGCCCTGGCTCGGGTCTGTATCCCCGGCGACAACCTACCGGCGATGCGCTCGCTCGCCGGATCCCTCGGGGTCGATCCTGCCTGTACCAATACGGAGATCGTCATGGATCACGGCCATCTCGGTGCGGCCGATGCTCTTCTCGCCCTCGCCGACCTGCACACCCGCCGGACGCTGGACCCGGGTGACGTCGTCGCGCTGTTGTCCCGTGGGCGGGGGATGCATTGGGCCTGCACTCTCCTAGAAGCATGAAGGGCACCGCAGGATGACGAGAGATTTCGCACGGGTCGTGGCCGATGTGTTGGACATGCCGCCTGAGGAGCTGAGCGACGAGATGGGCGCGCGGGTGCTGGACCGATGGGACAGTCTCCGGCACCTGCGGATCATCGCAGCCCTTGAGCAGGCGTACGAGATCCGCTTCACCCCGCGCGAGATCCGCTGGACGCAGACCGTCGCGGCACTGCGTATTCTCGTGATGGAAAAGGCTGGTCTCGAGTCATGATGACCATCAGCGACGCCGACCTGGACATGCTCCTGATGATCCGGGCGTTCGAGGAGGCCCTGCTCGATCTGTTCGCCGCCGGCGAGGTCAGCGGCACTACCCACACCTGTCTCGGACAGGAGTACGTTCCGGTGGCGCTGGCGCCACTGCTGCACGACTCCTTCATGTTCAGCAACCACCGTGGCCACGGCCACTACCTGGCCAGGTTCGGTGATCCGGCGCCGCTACTGGCCGAGATCCTTGGGCGGGCCGGTGCGCCCTGCTCTGGAGTAGGCGGCAGCCAGCACGTTCTTCAGGACGGTTTCGTGTCGACCGGCGTCCAAGGGCACGGGGTGGCGGCGGCGACCGGCGTGGCGGTGAGTCTGCGCCGGCGCAAGTCCGGTGCGGTGGCCGTCGCTTACATCGGCGACGGCACCTGGGGCGAAGGCGTGGTCTACGAGGCGCTCAACATGGCGTCGCTGTGGCGTCTGCCTTTGATCGTCGTGGTGGAGAACAACGGCATCGCCCAGTCCACGCCTATCGTGAAGCATCTGTCCGGTTCCATCGCGGCTCGCGCCGCCGCCTTCGACATCGCGTACGAACGGGTCGAGGACAGCGACGTGGAAGCCATCCGCCGCCAACTGGCCGCACCGTTCGAACTGGTGAGATCCGACAACGGTCCGCTGGTCGCGGAATTCCGGACGGTCCGCCTCGGACCACACAGCAAGGGCGACGACTCACGCCTGGCATCCGACATCGCGGACGCCCGAGAGGCGGACTGGCTGAGCCGGCTCCGTCGGGAGCAACCACATCGGGTCGCCGAGGCCGAGCGGCGGCAGCGAGCACACATGGAGCGGGTGGTGGCCGAGGTGCGCAACCGCCCACTGTCGGAATGGAGCCCAGCCGATGGCCACTGACGACCGGTACGGGCCCCGGCTCAACGCCGCGTTACACGAGCTGATGTCCTGTGACGATGACCTCTACATGCTCGGTGAGGATGTCGGGGATCCCTACGGCGGCGCCTTCAAAATCACCAAAGGGCTGTCCACCGCCTTCCCGGACCGGGTGCTCTGCACACCGATCAGCGAAGCCGGGCTGATCGGCCTCGCGAACGGCCTGGCCCTGGCCGGGAACCGGGTGATCGCCGAGGTGATGTTCGGCGACTTCGCGGCCCTCGCGTTCGACCAACTGCTCAACTTCTCGTCGAAGTCAGTGGGCATGTATGGGCGCCAGCTGCCCATGCCAATCGTGGTCCGCTGCCCGGTCGGTGGTCACCGGGGATACGGCCCGACCCACAGCCAGAGCCTCCAGAAGCATTTCATCGGCATCCCGCATCTGACGCTGTTCGAGCTGTCCGCCTTCCACGACCCGCATCTGGTGTTCAGCCGGGCGTTGGGCCGTGGCGAACCGGCCGTCGTCTTCGAACCCAAGCTTCTGTACGGCACGCGCGGCAGTGCAGCTGACACCGATCACCTGAAACTCACCCTGAGCAGCAACGGCGACTGGGCGCACCTCTCCCCCCGCGCCGCCCGGGACCCCGAACTGGTCCTCATCGCCGCCGGTGGATCCGCGAGTCTCGCGATCGAGGCCGCGGAGATCCTCGTCGAAACCGACGCCGCCGCGGTACACGTACTGATCCCGGCACAGATCTACCCACTACGGATCGAGCCCGTCCTGTCCACGCTGCGCCGCGCGGAAGTCATCATCACGGTCGAGGAGAGCACCGAGGGCGGAACATGGGGCGCCGAGGTGGCGGCCATGGTCCATCGTCGCCTCCGGGGCGAGATACGCCAGCCGGTGATCAATCTGCATTCGCGGGACAGCGTCATCCCGGCCGCCCCGCATCTCGAACGCACCGTGCTGGTCAGCTCGGCCGATGTCGTGCATGCGGCACGGCAGGCCCTGCAGCTGCCCGCCCGCCACACGCTGACCGGCTCACCGGAGCCTGGGCACGTCGTGACGGTTCCGAAACTCAACAACAACGACGACAGCTACGTGCTGTTGGCCTGGCTGGTGCCGGACCGCACCGAGGTGCGGCCGGGCGATCCAATAGCCGAAATCGAGACGTCTAAGGCCGTCGAGGAGATCGAAGCCACGGCTGCCGGAACCCTCTTTCAGGAGTGCACGGCCGGCTCCTCGTGCACGGTCGGGGCCCGCATCGCTCGCATCGTCTCCGGTCTGAACTGCCCCGCCACGGCAGCGCCGGAACCCGCCGCGCCGACCGACATGATCCCACTGACCCATGTTCAGCAGCAGGTCGCCGCTGTGGTGTCACGGTCTCGGAGAGAGATCCCCGACGCCTTCGTGGTCTACCGGACGTCCCTCGAGGTGTTACACAAATTAAACGCGGCCCTGCAGCGGGACGGCCAGCCCGCCCTCGGCCTGCTGGAGGTCGTCATCAAGGCGATGGGAGACCTTTGGCCCATCTTCCCGAACTGCTTCGCCCGGCTCGACAAGGGACAAAACTCGCTCGTGCCAGCCACGGCCGTGCACGTCAGTGTGACCATGGATGCCGGCAATGGCCTATTCATGCCGGTATTGCGCGATGTTGAACAGCTCGACCTCGACGACATCGCGGATGCCCTGATGGGCTACCGGATGCAAGCGCTCCATGGCCGGTTCGCCGCAGGTGAACTGGACGGCGCCACCATCGCCGTGTCCTGGAACCACGAACCGGGCGTCGTCACGGTCCAGCCGGTGATACCGCCAGGACTCGCGTGCGTGCTGGCCGTCGGCGGCGCCGTTGACGACTGGGTGGACGACGGGTCGAGCCAGCCGGTACGGCAGCGGAGCGTGCACCTCGCCCTAGCACACGACCACCGGATCGTCAACGGGGCGGAGGCGGTGCGCTTCCTCGCCGCGATGGCCGAGATCCTCACCGACGCCAAACAGTTGTCCGCGCTGACCAAGGCCGGAACCGGACCGGCATGACCGAGCACCGCTCACCCTGTACCGACCGATGGAGGACCACATGACTTCGGTTCGCTGGAACCCACTGCGCAACGGTGACCCCGCCCATACAATCCTCGCCATCGACTACGGGGAGGGACGCCGGGAGGCCGGATTTCCGGAGCTGGCGCCGAACCTCGCGGTGCCCGGCGCCGTCGTGGCGACCCAGTTCTCTGCCGCGGGCGTGGCCGAGTTGAGCCGACTCGGCGCGGCCAAGCCGGAGATCGTCCAGGCCGAGATCCGCGGATGGGCCGACCAACTGCTCGCCGAACCGGGCACCGTTCCGCGGGCGATCCTGAGCTACTGCGCTGGCGCCGCGCCGGCATGCGTGCTCGCCGACGAACTGGCGGTCCGCGGCATCAACGCCCCGGTGATCATGCTCGATCCGCTTGTCGCCGTGCCGGAGTTCCTGCTCGGACGGTTCGTGGAGGCGGCGCAGGGACTGGCCGGGATCCTGGACGACGAGGTGGTGGAGACCGCCGTCCGGGAGGCCGCCCTGGAGACCCGGAAAACGACGGAGATCACCGGCCTGGCGGTGGCGGAATGCTCCGAGTCACTGTCCACCCGATACCGCACCATCGCCTACCAAGCCTGCACGGAGGCCGAGCTCGGCGACGAAGCGGCCGAGGAACTGTACGCGCACCTCGCCGGGGTGCTGCACTACCAGGCCGTGACGGCCGTGGCAGTGACGGCGGACCTGTGGAGCCCCGACCGCGCCCGGGACATGCATGTGCTGCTCTCCCGGAAACACCCGAACGTGGCGCCCTTCCCCGCCGCCGCCTCGGTCTTCGACGTCGACCGGGACTCCTTCCTCGCCGACCCCGCACTGGTCGCCACCGTTTCGGAGATCATCGCAAAGGCATGACCGCCCCAGGCGACCCTGCCGAGATCTGGACATTCGGCAGCGACAGTGCTCACATGCCGGTCGGATACAGCTTGAGGTGCTTGGCAACCACGACAACGGCCGTTCCAGGCGAAACGTCGGCCGGGCCAGCGCCGATCTCAACCTGCAGGAGTCCGTGGGCTATTCGCACCGTCAAGAGTTCCTGGTCCTGTTGTTCCACGATCCCGCGTAGCCGAGGTCCCTCGTGTCGGGGTACGACTTGGAGTGCAGAGCTGCGTACAGCTGATCTTGCAGAGGTGCGCACTGTTTGTCCGTCGTCAGCGGGTGACTGAGGGTGAGGCTGCTCGGGTCGTGATCGGGCAGACGTGGGGCGGCTGGCGGTGGGGGCGATGGATGAGCAGCGGTGGCTGGATGTGCGCCGGTTCCGGGCGTTGCACGAGGCTGGTGCGAGTGTCTCGGAGATCGCTCGTGAGACGGGCCTGAACTGGCAGACGGTGAAGAAGTACCTGGCTGCTGGTGGCGGCGAGGTGGTGCCGGCGGTTGCGGCGCGGCCGGCTCGTGGGCAGTTGATCGATGTGTTCGCGCATGTGGTCGATGCGTGGTTGCGGGCGGAGTTGCTGCTCAAGGGCACGGTGATCCATGAACGCCTTGTCGAGCAGTACGGGTTCACCGGCAACTACCAGCGGGTGAAGTTGTATCTGCAGCAGGCCCGTCCCCGGATCGCGGCGGAGTTGGGGATCAGTCCGGATCAGCTGGCCGGGCTGCACCGCCGGTTCGAGGTCGTCCCGGGTGCGCAGGCGCAGGTGGACTGGGGCGACGAGGGCGGCATCCTGGCTCACGTCGGGATCCCGAAGGTGTAACTCGTTTCACATGGTGCTGTCGTACTCGCGGGATCCGTTCTGCTGCTTCACCACCAGCCAGGACCTGGCCGCGTTCTGGGAGTGTCACCGGCGGGCGTTCGCGCGCCACGCACGACCCGGCCGGCGGCCGAGACCAGCCGGCCCGGTGACCTGGTCAAACGGGACTTCACCGCGGCAGGCCCGAACCAGCTGTGGGTCGCGGATCTGACCTACGTGCGCATGAGTGTGGGCTGGGTGTACGCCGCGTTCGTCCTGGACGTGTACTCCCGCATGATCGTCGGCTGGCAGGTGTCGACGAGTCTCTACACCGATCTGGCTCTCGACGCGCTGAAGATGGCGATCTGGCGCCGCGAACACCAGGGCGCTGACCTGCGTAAACTTGTCCACCATTCGGACCGTGGAGTCCAATATCGAGCAATCCGCTACACCCAGCGGCTCGCCGAGGCCGGCGCCGTCGCCTCCGTCGGCGCCAAGGGCGACTCCTTCGACAACGCCATGGCCGAGGCGTTCAACTCCCTATACAAGGCCGAACTCGTCCGGAACAAGGGACCGTGGCGCGGGCTCGACGACCCGGAAATGGCCACCGTCGAGTGCATCGACTGGTACAACAACCGCAGGCTGCACGGCGAACTCGGCCACGTCCCACCCGCCGAACACGAGGCGCTACACGCGATGACCCACCCGGCCACCGCACCCTCAAAACCAGCTAACCGACTCTCCATCAAACCCGGGGCTTGACACCCTGACCTGGACCGAAGCGCCGATCATCGCGTGGAGCGTGGACAACGACCGAGGCCGACACGAACTACGCACCGTCCAGGCCCTACCCGCCCCGGCCGGCCTGAGATTCCCGCACATCGCCCAGGTGTTCCTGATCGAACGCACCGTCACCGTCAAGGGTCGTACCACCTACCAGGCGATGCTGTACATCACCAGCCTCACCGCCGAGCAGGCCAACCCCGCCGATCTACTCGCCTACGTCCGCCAGCACTGGGGAATCGAAGCCCTGCACTGGATTCGCGACGTCACCTTACCGAGAGGACGCCTCCCGGATCCACTCCGGCAACGCACCCCGCGTCATGGCGACCCTACGAAACGTATCGATCAGCCTGCTCAGAATCAGCGGAACCACCAACATCGCCGCCGCGCTACGCCACAACGCCCGCAAGAACCGCCGAATCCTCAAACTCCTACATCTCCTACCAGCCTAAACAACCCACACGCCGACTTTGCCGTGCCCGTGGCTGGATTACCCCTGTGGGGTGTTCGTCTTCCGTACGGCTACCTGCCAGTCCTTGAAGAGAACTTCGTGCGAGTCGGCCACCATGGACAGGAACGCGTCGACGGCCGGCTTGCAGTAGTCTTCGGGCCAGTCCGGCAGGCCGCCACCGTGGTAGTCGTCGAACACCGCGATTCCACCGTTCTTCAACAGTCGCCATGCCGCCGCGGCATCCTGGAGGACGTCCGTCAAGGCGTGCGATCCGTCGATGTAGGCAAAGTCGTATGCATCAGGCTCGAGATGCTGAAGGATGAGCTGTGAACGGCCTCGCAATTTGACGGTCTTGTGACTTGCCCCGATGGCCGAGATATTGCTGTCGAATAGCTTTTCCTGTTCCGGATACCACTTGAAGGTGTCGATGCACACGATCCGGCTGCCCTCATCCTGGAGCAGCTCCTTGAGCAGCCAGGACGTTGCCCGGCCTTCGAAGCATCCGATTTCAAGGAACTGTAGCCGCGGCCGTTGCGCAAGGTGCCCGAAGTGGTGACGCCAATGAGCTTCGTGATAATGGAACCAGTCCTGGGTGAAGCGCAGTCCATCCGGCGTCGTGATGAAGTCGTCAGCGAGGTTGTCGATGATGAAGTGCATAACGCGAGTCCGGGCAGCGTCGCTCAGATTGTCACGCCGCTGCAGTAGATTATCGAACATACATCGGAAGATGTATCGGCCCCAGGCGACGGCGGCAGCGTCGAGCCGACCAGCATCGCGTTCCACGTTGAGCCGCTCGAGTTCGCGGAGCGTGACGCCCATCATCGATGACACATCATTGTCATCGACAGCCTGACGCCGCACCTGCTCACACCAGCGAGCGCAAGCGGCAGTATAGTCAGCGCTAAATATCAGTAGTTTTTCTCTGATCTGTTGTATCCGGTGCATGTCCTCGGCTACGGCGGTTGTCAACACCACTACCTTCCCTTCTTTTGCGCTAAGCACGAATGAGCTGTACTGGATGGATCGTTTGAGTGCTCCGCCATCTGGGGTGGGTGTGGCTACTTTCCACGACCATTGTCGTTTGGAAGTGCCCCGGGTTGAGGGCCACCAGCCACACCGTGGAGGTAGGTTCGGTCGACATCCGACGCATCGGCCACGATGTCCGGAAGCGTCGTTCTGCTGGCAGCGTTGGCCAGCAGGGCGGCCAGGGCGTCCGGCGTCGGGTTCCGCAGGAACTCCTGGATGGACACGCGGACGCTGGTCGCCTTGCGGATGCGGGCGACGAGCAGGGCGCTCTTGACGGAGTTGCCTCCGCTGCGAAAGAAATGCGCCGACTCGTTCACCTCGTCGACGCCCAGGATGCCACGCCAGACCTCCCTTACGACGGTCAAGCTCTCGGAGTCCTGCGTAGTGGCCACGGGCTGCTCCTCCAAGTGGTCGGTGCCGGTCGACGAGGCGGGCTCAGGCTTGCGTGAACGCGGCGGCGAGGCGGACGGACGTGGGGGCGGAGAACAGCGCCGCCAACCGGATTTGCCAGTTCATGCTGCGCTGGACCTCCACGGTCAACCTGAGCGCCAGGAGCGGCTTGCCGCCGCACAGCACCCGCTGCACGGTCGAACCCGGCACGGCCAAGGACGCCTGTATGTAAACACCGGCCGCCGCCCATCCACAATGCCCGCTCGACGTCGCGTTGGTCCGGCGAAGGCATGACCGCGTTCGGGCGGGCATGCGGTGAAGGTCGCCACCGGAGGTGTTGTCCGGCCGCGGAGGCGTTCCGGCGACTCCGCTCCCGCAGGTGGCGTGCGTATGCCGCGGTCCCACGGGCCATGGCCTGCTCGCGAACCCGGGCCAGCAGTGCGGCGTATGACGCCGCTGGCAATTTGCGGGCAGTCCCAGAAACCGGGGGCATGTCTCAGTGAGTGTTTGAAAGGTGTGTCAGTCGGGCTGGTCGAAGGTGCGACGTCGTTGTCGGCGGGCTGGGCCTCGGGTGAGTCGGCGGATCATCTGGTTGATCGCGGCCCACCGGATCAGGGCTTCGGACACCGCCGGGTCGCGTTCGTAGTCACGGGCCAGCCGCCGGTACGAGGTGAGCCAGGCCAGGGTCCGCTCGACCACCCACCGCCTCGGGTGGACCACGAACCCTTCCTGGTCAACCGGCTTCCGAACGATCTCAAGATGAGTGCGGAGAACATCGCGGCACCAGTCGACCAGGCGTCCGGCGAAGCCCTAATCGGCGAACACGAACCGGATCGGCGTGCCAGCGTAAGCGGCCAGCAGGGCACCCTTCGCCCCGTCGCGGTCCTGCCACGACGCCGCCAGGACCCACACACAGACCAGCAGACCGAGAGTGTCGGTCACGACGAACCGCTTCCGACCGTTGACCCTCTTCCCAACGTCGTAGCCGCGGGTGTCCCGGCCCACCGTGTCCGCGCCCTTCACCGACTGGGAGTCGATGAACCCCGCCGACGGCTGCGGAGCCCGTCCCTCAACCAGGCGGACCTCCTCCCGCAACAGGTCCAGGATCCGCTCGGTGACCTGACGTTTCTCCCACTGCCTGAACTGCCAGTACACCGATCTTGACAGCCCCGACGCCGACGAGGTCCGAACGAAACTCGCAACCCTGCATTCCCTCTGATCACCTGATTGGGGGCTGTCTCGTGACCTTGACGGCCGCAGGCAGCGACCGCCCCCCCTCGGCCAGCAGTGGGTGATCGCCATGGGCGTACCAACTGCACTTCAAGTTTTGGACCTGATTGCAGCGCACCAGCCATGGAACTCGCCACCGGTGCGGGGCGCGGCTCGTGTTGGCGCTTTGGTTGGCGGTGACGTCCGGTCATGCCGAGAGGACGCACGGTCATGCGGGTGTTCGCATCGCTGGGTGGGCAGGTCCCGAGCCGGTCAGATGGTCCTCGTATTCCACCAGCGCGGCGGATCGCTGTCCGGTGCCTGCGGGCTGGTGAAGTGGAACGGCACGCCAAAATGCTGGGCGATGGCCTGGCCCTGCTCGATCGCCTGCTGTGCCTCGGGCCATGGCGGCACCTGTCCGTTGATCAGGCGGATGTCGCCGCCGCGTCCCAACACCGTCAGTGGTACTTCGTCGAAGCGATCGTGGTGCCGGCTCGGTCTGCGCACGATCGCGATCAGGTAGACGTACCAACCCTGCGTGTCGCCGTCCCACAGCGCTTCCAAGGCGGCGATCGGTGCAGTGACGACCGCCGCCTTTCCGATCAGTTCCGCGGTCGTCGGCGGCGGTAACTCCAGCTCGACAAGACCCCGCCGACGCAGCTACTCGCGTCGCTCGATCAGCAGATCCTGTGCCTGGTACAGGCCGGGCGGGGGCTGCAGTCCACCTTCACGGCGCAGGAGCACGACGGCCGCGATCAGCCGACCCGTGCACAGCAGTTTGTCGATCTGTTCCTGCAACTGCGGGTCTATCACGTTCCACCACGCGTCGTCGGGGTGCATCTCGCCATTGTCGTCGGTTGCGACGGCGGGAAAGTTCTTCGCCCGGTGTCCTCGGTGCCTGGCCAATTCTCCGCCCGCTGACAGCCGCACGACAGTCGAGACCTGGGCGCGTCAGCACGAGACACGGCAGTGACGGCAACGTCCGATCTGGCGCCGACCGTGCGTGCAGCACTAGGGTTCCCGTCACCGTCGGTAGCCGTCAGCCACCGCGCGTCCGGATTTTAGGATGTCCGGTCGTGCCGATGACAGGACGTCCGTGGGCTTGTTTGCCGTGATCCGTCCCGTGGGGATCGGTAAGCCTGGACCGACGGTCTACTCACTCTCCCGCCGGCGTTCCGCGTCGACTCGGATGCCGGTGATGAGTAGCCCGAGCCCGTATTCGAATTGGTCGTCGGATCCGGTCACTGGCAGGGCGTCGTCCGGCAGCGCGTTCGGCAGCGCGGAGATCGCGGCCCGTAGCTCATGCCACCGCGCGTCAGGTTCCCCGGCCTGTGCGCTCATCGCGAGCGCCGCCGCGAGGTACGCGATGAGCGCCTGCGTTGCCCGGATCACGTCCGTGGGCGGCAGCCCGGCCTCCGTGAGTGCCCCGATGATCGCCCCGGCGAGTCGGCGACCGTGACGCTGCAAAGGCGGGCGCCCGGCGACGTGCGCGGCGATGCCTGGATGGCGCAGCGCCGCCGACCGAATCGACGTGAGGACGGCGACGAGGCGCGCCTCCCACGGCTTGTTGGGGTCGGGGTCGGGGGCATCGGCGAGGGCAAGGTCCGCGACGGCGTCGAGTAGCGCTTGGCGATCCGGGAAGTGCCGGTAGAGCGACATCGGGTCGCAGTCGAGTTCGGCGGCGATGCGACGCATGCTCATCGCCTTGACGCCCTCGCGGTCTCCAACCTTCAGCGCCGCTGCGGCGATGAGGTCGGTGGTCAGGGTGGCGGGTCGAGGCACGCGTCCATCATGTCAGAATGCATCTACGCCGTAGACATAGCCGGGCGAGTTTGTCTACGGTGTAGGCATGACGACGCTCACGATCGGACGGATCGCCGCCGTCCTGCTCAGCCTCGGCACCTTCGTGTTCCTCTTCCCCACGAACTCCTGGAGGGCCGACAACCTCTTCCTCGTCCCCGACCTGATCCTGTCCGTAGCGCTGCTCGTCGCCGCCGCACTGCCCAGCCGGATCGCCGCCCCGGCGCTCCTGGCCGCCTACTGCTTCGCCGGTGGAGTGCTCGTCACCGCCGTCGCGTCCTACGCCGTCGACGGCCGGATCGGCATCGGCAGCCTCATCGGCGCAACCGGCTCGCTCATCATGGCCGCGGTGTTCCTCCGCGCTCGACCCCGCAACCTGGCATGACCCTTCGCCGGCGGGTCATCGTCACACGCACCGGCGGGCCAGACGTCCTACGCATCCACACCGACGACGCTCCCGAGCCCACTCCGGGCAACCTACGGATCCGCGTCACCGCCGCAGGCGTCGCCCGCGCCGACCTGCTGATGCGCGCCGGCCGCTATCCGGGGCGCACGCCGGCACCGCCGTTCACCCCCGGATAGGACGTTACCGGCGTCGTCGATGCCACCGGCCCACACGTCCCGGCATGGTGACACGGCCGCCGGGTAGTAGCGCTGACGCTGACCGGTGACCACGCCAGCCACGTCTGCGCGCCAGCCTCCAGTGTGGTCGAACTCCCCGACACCCTTCAGGAGTACGCCGCCGCAGCCCTCCCGCTCAACCACGTCACCGCCCATGAGCTACTGCACCACGTGGCCCGAGTCAATCCCGGCGAACGGGTACTCGTCCACGGCGCCGCCGGTGGCGTGGGCTTGGCCCTACTCGACCTGGAACGCCTCCTCGGCGCCGACATGTACGGCGTCGCGGCACTCCGCGACCACGCCCTCGTCGAAGAGTACGGCGCACAGCCGGTCCAACGCGGCCGCGAGGCACACCACCACCAGCCGGCGGTGCCAGGCCAGTAGGGTCGCCGGGGTCACGATCCGGTGGCGCGTACCGGGCGGGGTAGGAACCGGGCGAGCGCGGACAGGATTGCCCGGTCTGGCCAGGACAGCCGTGGTCGGCCGTGGACCTGGCGGCGGAGCACCGCGACCTCGTGGCGCAGCGCCAGCAGCTCCGCGAGCACGGCACTGTCACTGTGGGCCGCAGCGAGAAGGGCGTCGAACACGCGGATCGCGAACAGGTAGATCAACCGAAACGCCATGACCATGAAGGTGTCTCAAACTTGCAAGGGACCAGCTCACAGCGCGTGCGACAGGTATTGGCACCCTACAGGTCTCCTCGCGGTAGTGCCGCTCGCCATCGGCAGCCCGGCCGCCTTCCGCTGGTCGTTCGTCGGCACCGCGTTGCTCTTCGTCGTTGCGGCGGGGCTCATCGCGCTCCTGCCGAGCGCGTCCCGCCCCCGGTCCGCCGCCCCCGTACGCCGCTTCGCCGCGCTACGCGACCTCAGGCTGCTCGCGTTGACCGCCTACGACAGCGTCGCCACGCTCTGGCTGCCGATACTCAACAACGTCGCCCTTCCGCTCTGGATCGTCGGTCACACCGACGCGCCACCCGCCCTGGTCGGCGTCCTCTACGCGGTAAACACCGTGACCGTCACCCTCTTCCAGATTCCGATGAGCAGGTTCGCCACCACCACCCGCGCCGCACTGCGCTCGTACTCGGTCAGCAGCGCGCTGCTCGCGTTGACCTGCGCGGGCTTCGCCCTCGCCCCCGGGCTGCCCCAGGCGGCCACGCTCACCGTCGCCATCCTGGTCCTCAGCATCGGCGAACTGTTCCAGGTGAACGCCGCGTGGACGCTGTCGTACGCGGTCTCCCCGCCCGAACGCCGCGCCGAGTACCTCGCCACGTTCGGACTCGGCCGCAACAGCAGCAGCCGACTGTACGGGCCGCTACTCATGACCGGTGTCGTGCTGGCGTTGGGCGTCGCGGGGTGGTTGCTGCTCGGCGCCCTGCTCGCCGTCGCCAGTCTTGTCCTGCTCGCCCTCACCCGGGCAGTCACACCGGCCGGTCCCGTCGAGCCCACTCGCGACGAGGCAAGGGCGCCGTCCGACCAGGTCGGCATGAGCACGTGACCGGCCGCGTCGAGGACCAGGGCACCGACGGAACCGGTGGCCAGAGCGGGGGAGGCGGAGTGGCACCGTTGCGTTGGCGGTGCGTTGAGCGCACTGCCCCGGTGGTGGGGCTCGGGATCAGATCGCTCGGGCGAGGCCGAAGTCGGCGTTCAGCGGGTTCCGGGTTCCGGCTGAGGTGATCGTCGTAGCGGTCCGGTGGTACCTGCGGTACTCGCGCCTCCTAGGGGCGGCCCAGCCTGTCGAATGTGCTGTCTGTGCGGTCCATGTGCGCGGCCGTGATCACCTCAGGTGACAACCGGCGCCCAACCTACGCCGGCGGCGGGTCCGGCGCCGCCCCCCCCTCGACGCGGACCCCCTCACCGGTTGGAAGATCAAGCGGGTACCCGCCCGTCGGACCCGGCTCAACGCGAGCGGCATTGTGATCAACGCTTGAAAGCGATCGACCATTTGATTTGATAGCCGGCCTGCTGGAGGTCGAGGACGGTGCGTTCCAAGTCATCGGGGGGCCCACGCCAGACCTTGATCAGCTCTTCGATCGGTGAGTGGAGCTTCACGTTCTCGTAGCGCGCCGGATTTCCCCAGTTCACTACGATTGTGGAGCCGAGCTGGGTGGCGTCGAATGGCAGCCACAGCATGGTGTTTCCGTCGGCGCGGACGTCGACGATCGACAGGCCCTGGGCGGGTCGCGGGTTTGGCATTTCGAGGGCTTTTCGTAGGTCGGTTTCCTCCCAGACCACGAACAGCCTGGTCGCGGCCAGGGCGGCTGGCAGGCGACCGAGATTCGTGATCGCGGCAGCCGCGTCGGCGCCTTGGTAGAATCGCCGAGATATGGCATAACCGATATATTGCTTCGGTTCGGACATATCCTCCGCCAGGATGTGCACCTGTGGCCGAGGGCATTGGCCAGTTTCCTGGATGTGCGTCTCGCTCTCATCGATGATGGCACTGACTACGCTGCTGGCAAGGTCGGGCATAGGGCCTAGTATCACGGAATGCGCGAGCAGTGGTTGTCCCGGGTCCGATCCAGGTTCGCCGATGATGCTGGCCCGTATGCCCTGCTGGAGGATGCGGCGCTGGTCGAGGCGGTTGAGCTTGTCGCCTCGACCACCCAGATCAGCGACATCGCGGAAACATGCCACGCGGTCGGATGGATGCACTGGTATCGCGCGGCCGCGCTCGCCGATAACCGGGCTAGGAGCGAGATCCATACGGCCATTCCACTGTTCATGCTGGTCCGCGCCTCGGGGGCGCCGTTTTCATTGCCGAAGGAGCCGGCCGGCGCTTTCCCGGAACTGCCCGACCTGACCGCGCTGGGCGAGCTCTGGGAGCAGGTCTTCGTCCTGCTCGAACCGTGGATGGCGGCCGGCGCCGATCCCCATTTTCTGGAGTTGGCGGTCGGACTCGCGCGAAATGCGGTGGCGGGCGCCCGCCCCGGCCACCCGCAGCGCGTGTCCCGGTTGTCCTTCCTCAACGCCGCGGCGCAGCGTCTCTTCGAGCAGAGTGGCAACGTGGCCGCTCTGGACGAGGCGATCGCCGCAGGGCGCTCGGCGGTGAGCGAAGCGGCGGGCGACGATCCGAACCTGGCTGGCTATCTGACTCACCTAGCGGATAGCTTACGAATCCTATTCGAGCGCGACGGAGACGTAGCGGTACTGCGCGAAGCCGTCGCCATCGGACGCCAGGCGGTTCGGGCACTCGGCGACGACCATGATCGCCGCTACCTGCCGCTGACCTCGCTGGGAACTGCGCTGCGGTTGCTGTACCGGCGCGTCGGGTCGCTGGCGCTGCTGGACGAGGCGGTCGAGGCCTGCCGAGCGGCGGTTGCCACCGCGCCCGAGGGAATCGCGGCGTCAGCGGTCCTGGCCAACTACAGCGCGGTTCTGCAGGATCGAATCGAACGCACCAGCGACCAGTCCATGCTCAACGAGGCACTGGCCGTTACCCGGCGGGCCGTGGGCGCGGCACCCGACGGCAGCCCAATGCGGCTGTCGTGCCTGTACAATCTGGCGAATCTGCTTCAAGCCCAGTTCGAACGCAGCGGTGATGTACGCGCGCTGGACGAATCGATCGAGGTCACGCGGTTCGTGGTCAACGCCACGCCGCCGGAGCATCCGGACGCGCCCCTGCACGGAGGGCTTCTGGTCCGGCAGTTGCGGGTCAGGTTCGAACTGACCGGTGACAGCGGCGCGCTGGACGAGGCGATCTTCTACGGCCACCAGGGCGTGGCTGCCACCCCGGCCGACCACGTCAACCGGCTGCTGTACCTGAACAACCTCGCGGTCGCCCTGAAGACCAGGGCACAGCAAACCGGCGACCTGGACGACCTGCGCCAGGTGATCGAGCTCAATCGCCTGGCGGCGCGGACCGCGGTAGGGATGGGCGCGTACGAGGCGCTCACGCTGTCGAACCTGACCTCAACACTCGGCCAGTACGCCGAGTACACCGGCGATTCGGCGCTGCTGGAGGAGGCGATAGCCATCGGTCGGACCGCCGTCCGCGCTGCCGCTGAAGACCATTCCCGCCGGTCGGTCTGCGAGATCAACCTGGCCAGGGTCCTGGCCGCGCACAACTCGCTCGACGAGGCCATCGGGCTGCTGGCGGCCGCGGCCCTCCGGCCGACCGCTCAGCCGTCCATCCGGGTCGAGGCCGCCCAGGGGTGGGGCCGGCTCGGGATGCGAAGCGGGCAGGTGGAGCGAGCGTTGCAGGGGTACACCCTTGCGGTCGAGTTGTTGCCGCAGCTGGCGACCCGCGGCCTGTCCCGAGCAGACGCGTCGCGCTGGCTGGTCGAGTATTCCGAACTGGCCAGCGACGCGGCGGCGTGCGCGCTCGCGGCCGGGCGGCCCGATCGGGCGATCGAACTGCTGGAACACGGTCGCGGGGTACTGCTGGCGCAGGCGCTCGAGGCCCGGTCCGACCTCACCGCATTGCGGGAGGTCGACGCGGAACTGGCCGACCGGTTCGAGTTCCTGTGCGGCTGCCTCGCGGCCGCCGCCGACGAGACCCCGGACCGGCGCCGTGAGCAGGCCGTCGAGTTGGAGGCGCTGCTCGCGCGGATCCGCTCGCTGCCCGGTCAGGAACTGTTCCTGCTGCCACCGGACGCGGCGGCACTGACCGCGCAAGCGCACGACGGGCCGATCGTCTTGGTAAACGTCAGTCGGTACCGCAGCGACGCGATCATCGTGACCACGGGCGGCGTGCTGGTGCGGGAACTGCCAGATCTGGATCCCAGGTCGGTGGCCGGGCGGCAGACGGCGATGCGCGACGCGCTCAACGTGCGGCACGGACCGACGGCCGCCGAACTCACCATGCTCGAAACGCTGGCCTGGCTCTGGGATACGGTCGCCGGGCCGGTCCTGGAACGGCTCAACATGCTCGGTGCGGAACCTTGGCCGCGCATCTGGTGGATTCCCTGCGGTCCGCTGGCGGCCCTACCCTTGCACGCGGCCGGTCACCACCTCGACGAGTCCGGACCGGGCCGCCGCACCGTCTTGGACAGGGCCGTCTCTTCGTACACAGCGACCGTGCGGACGCTGGCTCATAGCCGGGCACGGAACATGCCGGCCAGGTCGGACCCGCCGCGTATGCTGGCCGTCGTCATGCCGAGTACCCCACAGGCGTCCGATCTGCCCGGTGCTAGGCGGGAGTTCAGACAGCTGAGCCGGCTGTTTCCGGCGATCGAAGGCCTGGTCGGACCGGCAGCCACCCGTGACGCGGTGCTGTCCAGGCTGCCGAGCAGTTCGTGGGTGCACTTCGCGTGCCACGCCGCGACTGATCCCGACGATCCTTCCAACAGCCAGCTGCTGGTGCACGACCATGCCAGCCATCCGCTACGCGTGCTGGACATGTCCAGCCTGAACCTGGCCGGGACCGAGTTCGCCTATCTGTCGGCGTGCAGCACCGCGGTCACCGCCGCGAAGCTTGCCAACGAGTCGATTCACGTCGTATCCGCCTGTCAACTGGCCGGGTACCCGCACGTCGTCGGCACGTTATGGGAGATCGACGACTCGTTCGCCACAACAGTCGCCGAACGAGTCTACGAGGACCTGGCGGCCGGCGGGTTCGACGCCGCTCGGGCCGGGACGTGCCTGCACCGAGCCGTCCGCCTGGCCCGGGACCGTTATCCCCGCAACCCCATTCTGTGGGCCGCTTACATCCACGCGGGCCCCTGAACCGGAATGCACCCCGCGGCGATCCGCAATCGGTCGGTCCGCCGCCGACGCCGGCGAAGTTGCCGCCTCAGTGGGCCGTCCTGAGGTCGAGCAGCATCTCGAAGACGTTGGCCGGGCTCCCGGTCAATTTGGCGAACGAGTAGTCTTCTTCGTCTGCGGTGATCACGTATCCCCGGTAAGTGCCGGTCGGGCTTGGGGTGATGCGTTGGGCTGAAATCGTCCGGGTCAGATAGGTCCAGGCGTCGTCGACGAGCCGTACGCAGGAAATGCCATGCGCCCGCGCATACTCCAGCGCCCCACTCTGAAAGCCGGATGCGGCCACGACGACGCCCTTCTGCGCCCCGGTCGACTGCATCTTCGCGTGGAGCACCTGGACGTGTTCACGTTTGACTGGTGACGCGTGGCGCTTGCATTCGAACAGGACCAGAAAGTCCATGCCGGCGAGTTGGAATCGCACGGTGACGTCGATGATGTAGGTGCCGTCCGGTCCCTCGACCGGATCAAGGTGCCGCACTCGCCAGTCGCTTATTTCCTGGCCCGCGGACGTCGCAATATCCGCTACGGCTCGCTCGTATTCGGTTGGCCCGAGCGTGAACGTCGGCCAATGGTCTTCGTTGTCTTCAGGTATCGTGGTCACCGATCACCGTTCGTGGCCGCCTCGAATTGTCGAAGCGATTATGCCGCCATCAGGTGCCTGCCGCAAGGACGACGTTGCGGGTGCCGAAAACCTCATCCGTGTTGGTCCGGCGGCATGTTCGTGCTCATGTGGAAGTCTGCCGAGTCGGTCGTGTCGGTGGACGTTCAGCTGTGTCAGCGCAGCGGGCCGGTCATCGGTTCGGGTAGTGGACGCAGCGGTCGGGAGTTGGCGATGCCGCGGTGCGGTCGATGCCGGTTGTGGCGGTGGTGCGCATCAGCCGGGCGATCCGTTCGCGGGAGTGCGTGAGCCACCCCCGTTTTCATGGCGCTTCTTGATCATGGTCGGATGGCCGTGGGGAGGAAGTTTCTGTGGCAGCACCGAAGAAGTACCCCGATCAGCTACGGGCGCGTGCTGTGCGTTTGTACCGCGAGTCGGACCCGAAGCCGGTGGTCCGGCGCCTGGCCGAGCAGCTTGGTGTGCATCACGAGGCGTTACGGAACTGGATCCGGCAGGCCGAAGCGGACGCGGACGAGCGTCATGACCGGCCGAGCAGTGACATGGTGGCCGAGAACCGGCGGCTGTTGGAGGAGAACGCGGAGCTGCGTCGGGCGAATGAGATCCTGAGGTTCTGGGGCACGATCTCGCTGTCGTCGTGGTGCCAGGAGTGGCCGCCGGCGACGTACTCGTAGCTGGTGGTGCGGTCCGGGCTGAGCGGCTGACCGGCCGTGTCGCGCAGGTCCGACTCGGTGACCTCGATGACGACGTACTTGTGCCACCAGTCGTCCTGCGCAACGGTGCCGCTGAGCCATCGCGCGGGGAAGCAGCGCTTGTCGTTGTTGTCGACAGCGGGCAGGGCTGTCCGGACGCACTGCGTCGGCGCGTACGTGACCCGGGTGCTGCCGCCGCTCTCGTTGACCACCGAGGTCATTCGACGCTTTGTACATGGCGGGCAGCGTGTCCGCGGCGTCGACCCGGTTCTCCGCGAACGAGCCGTCGAAGGTGATCGGTGGAGTGGAGAGCGAGCCCCCGGAGCGAAGGCCGGTGTGCTGGAGCGCGTCGAGCCACATGGCGGGGCTGATGTCGTCGGCGGGCCCGTCGGTCGGTGTCGCCGGGAAGGAGTGGGTCAACGTCCAGGTGTCCACCGGTTCCAACTGGCCTCCCGACCGGACCTCGGTGGTGATTGCGGCGAGTCGCTTGGTCGACCAGAACGTGGGCGACGACACGAGGCAGGCACCGGCACCGCACGACTGGTCCCAGGGCACGTCGGGCCAGTCGCCGGGCTGTGCGGACACACACGGGGTGTTGGGCAGGCAACGGTCTTTGGTGGTGAACCGCACGACGGCGCCGGCGGGGGTGGTGTAGAGGCTGTTGGCCCGCAGCCCGTACTCGATGCGGTTGAGGTGTCCGGCCCGCACGTACGGGGTGGAATGGATGGTGTCGCGGGCGTAGTGGTTGAGCTCGGTGTCGTAGTAGTAGGCGATCGCGTCGCCGTGCGGGTCGACCACGTAGTCGAGTGCCCAGCGGTAGGCCTGGGTGCACCAGCCGGGCGCGCCGTTGCACGGTTCACCGCTGTTGTTGCCGAACACCGGGACGGTGAAGGCCGGAACTCGCCCCAGCTCTTCAGGTTCGTCGGGACCAGTTGACTGTCGTCGTGGTGCCACGAGTGCCCGCCGGGCAGATACTCGTAGGTGGTGATCTGGTCGGGGCTGAGCCGCTGCCCGTCGGCGTCGGCGAGGTCCCGTTCGGTGACCTGGGTGACGACGTACTTGTGCCACCAGTCGGTGACCGGCGTCGTGCCGCTGAGCCACTTCGCCGGATAGCAGCGCTTGGCGTTGTCGTCGACGGCGGGCACCTGCGCGCGCAGGCATTCCACCGGCGCGTAGGCGACGTCGATGACCCCGCCGCTCTCCAGCGTGACCCGGTTGACACGCCGCTTGTACATCGCGAGCAGGCCGTCCGCGGCGTCGACCCGGTTCTCGCCGAACGTGCCGTCGAAGGTGACCGGCGGGCTGGCGATCTGGGTTCCGGCGAGGCCGGTGTGCACGATCGAGTCCAGCCACAGTGATGGGCTGCCCTGATCCTGACCCGGCGCGGACGCCACAGCCGGGTAGGAGTGCGTGAGCGTCCACGACGCCACCGCCGTGTCTCCCACCTTCGTGGTGATCGTCGCGAGCCGCTTCTTCGACCAGAACGACGGCGCCGGGTTCGAGCAGGCCGCCGCGCCGCAGGACTGGTCCAACGGTACGTCCGGCCAGTTCTGCGGCTGCGAGTCCACGCACTGGCTGCCCGGGACGCACCGGTCGGCCGTCGTGAACTCGACCCGGCCACTCGCCGGAGTGGTGAACAGCGTGTCGGCGCGCAGCCCGTACTCGATGCGCTTCACCGTGCCGCCACGAACATAGGGGGTCACCGTGACGCCGGCGCGCGCGTAGTGGTTGAGCTCAGGCTCGTAGAAGTACGCCAACGCGTCGCCGCGCGGGTCCACGACGAAGTCGAGATTCCACCGGTAGGCCTGCTGGCACCAGCCGGGTCCCTCGGAGCATTTCTCGCCGGCCTGGTTGCCACGCACCGGCACCGTCCACGCCGACTTCGTCTCCGTCGCCCCCGTCGTCCAGCCCGGGAGCCGGTTCCACCCGAAGAGGTACTGCGTCCCGTCCGGCGACGTCACCCGCCAGTGTTCGCCGTCGTCGTCGCCGTTGGCCAGAGTCGCGTCGAACAGTTGGTCGACCAGCCAGCCCTGGTCGTTGCCGACCCGCCAGGTGCCGGTCGCGTCGTCGCGCACCAGCGGCCCGGACGCGCCCGGCAGCGACAGCGTCGCATTCTCGCCGATCCAGCACAGGTCGTGCACGACCATCCTGGGCGCAGTCGCGATAGGTCCGCTCGATGAACCCCGGTTCGAGCGTGAAGCCCTCGCCGACCCAGGAAGCCTGGTTGTTCGTCGACGCGGTGCGGCCATCGACCGCCCCGGACGAATACTCCAGCCCCAGTTCCGGCTCCAGGCCCGGAACCTCGGGCAGCGCGACCGGATAGCTCCAGTTGAAGCTACCGGTCTGCAAACCGACCTGCCACTGCGACGACGGCGCAAGCGACGTCGGCGTGAAACTGCCGGAGCTGCCGGCCGGGCCTGCGGTCAGGGCGTAGAGGCCGGGCGCGACGTCGGCGCTGACCCGCCCGGTGCGCACGTCGTTGCGGGCGGCAACCGTGCGGCCGTCGCGGACCGACGGTAGCGCCTTCGCGCCTGGCTCGGGCAGCCGCACCAGGCCCAGCCGCGACGCGTAGTCGCCGCCGTACGCGTGCCGCCATCCACTGTAGTCGATCTCGATTGCGATGTCGGCCGCGGCTTTGGCTCCGGCCTCGGCGGTCATCCCCACCCGCAGCAGGACACCGCGGACGCCGGCGGCGTCGGTCGTGGCCCGGTCGAACATCTCGACCCGCACCCGGGCCCCCGGCGCACCACCGACCCGCACCGGTAGGTCGCCAACCCGGGTCTGTGCCGCGGACGGCACGGCGATCTCCGTGGCGGCCGCGACTGGCCACGCCACCCGCGGCGCGGCTTTCAGCGCCACCGCCGCCTCAGGGTCGACGCCGCCCTGTCGAGGTCGGAAGTCGCTCCCCGGAACCGGCTGGTCCGGTCGGGCCGCGCCCTGCACCACAGCCACCGGCGGCGCCGCCGCCGCGGCCGGCACGCCGCTCAACAGGCTCGCCGCCATCACCGATGCGGTGCCGAACACCACGGCCCGCTTGAAACTGTCTGGTCTCATGCCACTCCCCGCCTCGACACATCCGGCGGGCAAAGAATGCGGCGGGCACGCACAAACGAACGCACATGCGCAAGTACATCGATAGTACGGCGAGCACCGCCGCCCGCTGCCGAGGCAGATCGTTGGCGAAGCCGGTGATGAACACCTGCGGCAGGACGTACGAGTCGACCGCACCTTCTGGGACACCGGGGAACAGCACGAGCTTGAGGAGTTCGTGGGTCGGTCGCGGCCGGCTCAAGCACCGAGCCGGAACCGGCGCGTTGCACCAGGACGATGGTTGGCTTGGTGTCATGCCCCCCGTCGCGGGGGGGTGGTTGTGGACCGTCGTCCGCGAACACGTGTGGGGTGGCTGAGCCGAGCACCGTGACGAACGTCGCGGCGGCGAGCCGGCCACGCCGGGCATCTGCCGCCCAGGACCCCTTCTGGGACCAGCGCTACGCCGTCCACGGCCCCGACGGCAACAGCATGAACCTCTTCGCCACTCTCGGCTTGTACCGCTCGGAAGAGTCGGTCGAAGCTACGCCACCTGGGAGTATTCGTTGACCAGCCCGTTGAGGATCATCTTGCGGCGCACTCGTGCGGCGGTCAGGTCGACGACCGGTGGTGGTGTGTCGATGGCGTTGGGCGGTTGTTGGTGCCGGGCTTGGTGCGGCCGGTGGTCGTTGTAGTGGCCCACGTACTCCCCGAGGGTGGCCAGTAGGTGCCGCCTGTTGTAAACCAGCATCCGATCGAGACACTCACGGCGGACCGTACGCACCCATCTCTCGGCGTACGCGTTCGCCCGAGGCGCCCGAGGCGGGGTACGCAGGATCTCGATGCCCTCGGTGGCGAAGACCGCATCGAACGGCGCGATGTACTTGCTCTCACGGTCCCGGATCAAGAACCGGAACTGGGCGACCCGGCCGCCGAAGTCCATCAACAGGTTCCGGGCCTGCCGAATGGCCCACTCCCCAGTCGGATGCTCAGTGGCGCCGACAATGTGAACCCGCCGGTTCTCGATCTCCATCAGGAACAGCACGTAGATGCGGGTCAGCCCGATCGTGTCCACGTGCAGGAGTGGCGCCGCGCCGACGACGAGGACATCGCCCAGGGGTAGCAGTGGGCGTACGCCTACGGCAATGCACCGCGCACCAGCCGCCGCTGCGGCCGCCATCCGAGACGCTCTCGGCGGTCCCGGCTTCGGGGTCTGGCGCGAACTGGCCGCGAACGTCATGACCACCGACTGGGTGCTCGGCGGTCACCACGAGAGCTTTCCGCTGATGTACCACTGGCGGGTGCTGCCGGGCGCGGTGCCGACACCGGAGGAACATGCGGACGTGGAGGGCGCGGTCGCGTACTGGGACGGGTTACCGGCCGTACGCGAGCGGATCAGGGCGGTCGCCCGGTCGTCCGCCACCGTCGTACTCCTGGAACACCTTCCGCTGACCCTGCACCAGTGGCTGGCCGAGCAGGTCGCGGACGGTCCCGACGCGGTCGAGGCGGCGCCGACCTGGGCCTGGCGGCCTCGCCCCGGGCGGGACTTCCTGCGGGCGAACCAGAGCAACGACCCGTGCTACGCCGTGACGACGCTGGTCAACTGACTGGTGAGCAGCCTGGTCGGTCCAGTTTCACCGGCGCCGTTCGGCGCGCGGGAACGTAACAAGTTCATCCGCCGCTGCGCCAAGGGCGAGAAGCCGGCGAACGTACCGCCGGCCGTCACGTCGGTGATCATGCGGTACGCGCCGATCGCGGTCGTGCTGAACGACTTCTACTGGAGCCTGCACGGGGAGAGCCGGGCCGCGCCGTACCCGGCCGACGAGATCGAGCGGGTCTGCGCCGAGGTCGGGCTTCAGCTCAGCGGGAACTCACTCTCGAAACCTTCGATGAAGCGGATGTAACGCACACTCATCAATGATTGATCATCGACCCTCCGCTTCATATGCTCCAGCTCCCGGTAGGCTCCTTTGATGTCCCCCGCAAGGGCGAAGGCGAGTGGAAGGCGCTCGATCCGGCGATCCAACAGCTGCCCCCTGTCGATTTTCAACGCCGCGACCAGTCCCTCGTACGAAGCGTGTGATCTCATGAAGTCGAGGCCAATCTTCGTGACATCGGAGACGCTTGACCGGATACCATCCTCAATCGACCCTCCCGCGAGGTCGACGCAATGCTCCAACCACTGAGCTTGCGAGGTGAAGTACCCGACGTTCGCCGAAACAGTGGGAACGTAGAAACGACCGTCCCAACCCGGAACCACATCGACACACCATGCAGCGATCCGGTCCTCGATCTCCTGCGAGCGCACACCCACGAAAGTGGCGATCCGCAGGACAGACTTGTCACCCTGGTTCGAATCTGCGAATGAACACCAACCTTCGATCCCGGGGCCGAGGTCCAGAAGGTACTCGTAGTTCGACTTCCGTCTCTTGAAACCGAGAAGCTTCATCTCGCCCGCTATCGCCGAAAAGAGTTCCGACTTCTTCACACAAGACCTCCACGACCGAAGATGCTCACCGGAATGCCAGGACGCGCCCGACCTCCGCGGATTCCCGCGAGGGCCGGGCGCGTCGGCCATTATACGTCCAGATAACGAATGGAGATGATGAATCTTGTCGGGTCGTGGTAGCCCGCTATACCCGCCTTGCGCGCGTACCGACCGTACAAGAGGACGCCGGTCTCCCCGAACAGATTGTCCATTGCCTGCTGGTCCGGCTCGTACTTCGCACCCGGGCCATTCTTTGATTCGTGGAGGAAGATGTAGCCGTCCCGCTGCGTCACAAGATCATACTTGCGGTAGTTGCCCTTCGCGTGCCGGGTTCCGGGAATTCGCGCATGAACCTCACGCCCGACAACCGTATGCCCAGCGGCGATCATTTCCTTTTCGAGCTCGTCCACGCCGCGCTTGCCGATCTCGCCGGGCTCCGCACCACCGCAGCCGTTGTTGTGTACGAGGATCGAATCGACCCCGGCCACCACGTAGTACGTGTGGATGTCGTCGACGGTCAGGTTGTAGGTGACCTGCTCCGCCTGGTACTGCCGAATCGCTCCGACCTGCACGTAGGTGCCGGCTGAGGTACGGAGGAGTTCGGCTGGTTTCAGGTCCCCCGCATCCACCCAGCGCCCCTGGGTGACCGACCAGAACGGGTGGTGGTCGGTCGTGGTGAGGACGTGCCCCTTTCCGTCCGCTCCCTCGACGGTGACCTCTACATACGCCTCGTCGTGGTCGGTCCGGATGGTGTGGGTCACCTGTCGCGCCTCGGTCCGACCGGTCTCCGGGTCGGTGGCGAGCACCGTGTCGCCGGGTTCCACCTGCTCGATCGGAACACCGCTGCCGTCGGCGAGCAGGACGACGGTGCCGGCTACGAAGCTGTCACCACCACCATTTCCGGCGCCCTTGACCTTGCATGCCTTTGGTTCCTTCTTGGTGGCCGCCTTGGCTCTGGCTGCCGCCGCTTTCGCCTTCGCGGCAGCTTCCGCAGCCGCCTGTTTGGCGGCCCTCTCGGCGGCCTCCTTCGCCGCGGCGGCCTTGGCTGCGGCGGCCTTGGCTGCGGCGGCAGCCGCCTCCTTAGCCGCCTGGGCGGCCTTCTCCGCGCCCTGAAGAATGGCGCGCGCCCACTTCAGTTCCTGGAAGAAGGTGACAACCGCCTTGCCGGCCCGGAAGATCGCCTCGGCGATCTTCTTCGCCTTGAAGATCTTTCCCCAGGGCAGGGCCCCGATCACCATCGACACACAGGCGCCCAGGTCACCCTTGAGGCAGTTGAGGATGTCGTTGATCCCGAGGAACTCCATCAGGATCTGCCCACCGGCCTCCAGGACGATGTCCAGCACGCTCTTGCTCTGCAACTGCTGGGCCTTGGCCACGTCCTCCGGGCTCGGCCCGGTCTCCGCCGCCCCGGTGGCAGTCGGCTCCGGGGTGGCCCCGGTCGGGTCGGTGTACGAGGTCGGGTTGTTGTCCCCGTACGTGTAGGCCGAGGTCGCCCCGCCACCTCGGGGCATCGGATCCCGGGAGGCGAACCTGCCGGTCTCCGGGTTGTAGTTCCTGGCCCGCAGGTAGTAGTTGCCGTTCCCGGAACTGGAGTCCTGGTAGCCCCCGGCGAACTGCATCGGGTTGTCCGGCGCGCTCGCCCGGGTCCCCGGTCCCTGCCCGCCCCAACCGCTGGGGGAATGTTCCTGCCCGCCCTGCCCGGCCAGGGTCGGGCCCGCTCGCGGGTTGCCGAACGGATCGTAGTCGTAGCCGACCAACGGGGTGCCGGCCGGCGAGAGCATGTTCGCCACGCCGCCGAGCCAGTCGTGGGTGTAGGAGTGTGCCCCGGCCGCCTCGTCGAGCAGCGCCAGCGGCTCGTCGTCCGGGCCGTACGCGAAGCCGCGCTTCTCCACCGTCTGCCCGGCAGAGTTCGTGACCGTGTCGACCGCGATCTGCGGCAGTGTTCCGTTGACGTCCCACGACCACCGTTGCGTCTGTGCCTGCTCACCGGGGTCGGTCGTGGTGGTCAACCGCAATCCGGTCGCGTCGTACGCGAACGTCGCCACCCGGCCGCTGACCGTCGCCCTGGCCAGCGAGTTGTCCAGGTTGTACTCGAACTTGTCGGTGCCGGAACGGATCTGGTTGCCGTTCAGGTCGTAGTCGTACTCGGTGGTGGTGACGTGCTTCGGCTCCCGGATCACCTGCTTGGTGAGCTGGTCGGCGTCGTCGTACTGGTAGGTGGTGGTGTCGTCACCGGCGTTGCCGGTGCGCTTCTGGCTGGTCCGGTTGCCGACCAGGTCGTACTCGTAGTCGATTCGCCCGACCGGCTTGGTCTTGCCACCGCAGGAGTCGACCGCGTAACAGGCCGAGGTGAGCCGGTCCACCTTGTCGTAGGCGTAGGCGACGGTCTCCGAGATCCCGCCCCGGGTGGTCACCACCTTCGTCGGGTTGCCCACCTCGTCCAGGTCGAGCTGGTAGGCCGAGATCGGATCCTGGGGCAGCGCCACCGGCACCACGGCCGCGGACGGTGTCGACGGAGAGCCGGCGCCGTACCGGTCGTGGGCGGTGACGGTGAAGGTGTACGCGACACCGGCGTCGAGGCCGTTGACGATCGCGCTGGTCGCGGTCGGGCCGACGGTCACCGACTTGCCGCCGGGCTGGGCGGTGACGGTGTAACCGGACACGTCGTCGTGTCCGTGGTCCTTCGACGGTTTCCAGGAGACCACCGCAAGTCCGGCACCCGGCTGTGCCGCCACGTCGGTCGGCGGCTTCGGCCGGTCGTCACCGGCGGCGACGGCGCCGGCCGAGTCAGCGGTCGGCAGCGTGAACTGCTCGGGTGCCGGGGCGCGGTTGGTGCCGATGCTGGTCAGGCGGCCGGCGTCGTCGTAGCCGCGTTGCTCGATCAGCCCGGTCGGCGTCGGCAGCGTGGTGCTGGTCCGCCGGCCGGCGATGTCGTAGCCGAACCGCCAGGTGGAGGCGACCGCACCGGCCGACCCACCGGAGGCGGTCAACGAGGTGATCCGGCTGTCCCCGTCGTAGTCGGCGGTGATCCGGGTGCCGTCCGGGTAACCGCGCAGGGTGATGTTGCCCCGCACGTCGTAGTCGTACTCGAACTCCTCCACCAGGTTGGTGGCGGATTCGTTACGGGTCACCTTGTCGATCTGGTCCTCGTCGTCGTAGACGACGGTGCGTACGCCGGTCGGGTCGCCGTACGAGGTGGTCCGGTCCTTGGCGTCGTAACCCCAGGTATACCGGGGGCCCTCGCTGCCGACCGCCCGTGCCTCCCGGCGGCCGACGATGTCGTAGGTGTCGACGATGGTGCGCTTGGCCCGTTCCTGCGGCGAGAGGCGCTCGCGCTCGTCCAGGGTGATGGTGGAGACCGGATTTCCCTCGGCGTCGTAGGCGACCTCGGTGACCCGTCCGAGCGGATCGGTGCTGCTGGTCACCCGTCCGGCTTCGTCGTACTTCACCCAGGTCCGGTTGCCGTTCGGGTCCCGTACCGAGGAGACCCGACCATCCTCGTAGTAGTCGTAGACGGTCGAGCGGTCCGCCGGTTCCCGCGGGTCGTACGGGCTGTCCGGGGTGTGCACGGTACGGGGCAGGTCGTCCTCGCGATAGGTGTAGTGCGTGGTGCGGTTCTTCGCGTCGGTGACCGAGAGCAGCCGGTTGTTCGCGTCGTAGCGGTAGGACGTGACGTGATCCAGCGGATCGATGCTCTTCACCTGGTTGCCGGCCAGGTCGTACTCGATGTGGCTGGTGAACCGCTCCTTGTCCGCGCCCTCGACGTTGCCGCGCGGCTCGGTGCTGGCGACCAGCAGCCCGTCGCCGTCGTACTCCCAGGTGGTGACGCCGCCGGTGGCGGCGGTGTGCTTGATCTTGTTGCCGGCCTCGTCGTAGGCGAACCGCGACGTGTTCGTACCCGCGTCCTGGATCGAGGTCTGCCGCCCGTTGCGGTCGTACTCCATCCGGGCGGTGCGGCCCAGGTTGTCGCTGACGGCGGTGACGTTGCCGGTGTTGTCCCGGCCGTAGTTCGAGGTCCGGTTGTGCTCGTCCACCCTGGACGTGGTCCGGTCCAGCTCGTCGACGCCGATGTCCCGGCTGACCGTCCGGCCACCGGGGTACGGACGCTCGACCCGGATCGGGTTGTCGTTGGCGTCGTAGTGGTACGTCGTAGTGAAGTCCCCCGGGTTCGCCCCCGGTACGTTCCCGCGCGGCGACGTGACCTTGTTCAGCAGCCCCTTCGCGTTGTACGCGTACGTGGTCACCAGGTCCGGCTCGTGCTCCATCTCCACCCGGGCGGAGGCGCGCCGACCCGCATCGGTGTAGGTGTACGAGACCGTCCGCCGGGGATCGCTGACCGAGCGGAGCAGGCCGTTGTCGAAGTAGCGGTACTCGGTGCGGGCGTCGAGCTGCGTCGTCTGGCTCCTGGTCCGGCCGACCTCGTCGTAGCTGGTCCGCGCCACCCCGCGCTTGCCCGGCTGGTGCACGGCGGTGGGACGGTCCTGGGCGTCGAACTCATACCGGGTGGTGTAGTCGTCGCGGTCGGCGTGCCGGACCGTGCCGCGCGGGTCGACGGCGGACGTCGCCCGGCCGGTCCGGTCGTAGCCGACCTCGGAACGCCGCCCCTCCGGCGAGACGACCGCCTTGAGCAGGCCGGAGTTGTGGTCCCCGACCGGCAGGTGCTCGTACCGGGTCACCTTGCCGCGCTGGTCGGTCTGGCTGACCAGCAGACCCCGCTCGTCGTACGCGTAGGTGATCTTGTTCTTCTCGGCGTCTACGCTCTCGACCAGCTCGTCGAACTCGTTGTAGGTGTCCTTCCAGACGTTGCCGTTCGCGTCGGTGTGCTCGGTCGGGTTGTTCCGGGCGTCGTACTTCGTTTTTGTGCCGAAGTTGAGCGATCTCGGCGCGGTCTGCGTGATTCGGTTGCCGGCGTCGTCGTAGGTCGCCTCGTGCTGGCTGTGCTTGCCGTTGACCACCAGCGGGCGGTTGAGCGAGTCGTCATAGCGGTGGTTCTCGGTGTCACCGTTGCCGCGCTGGGTATAGATCAGCACGTTGCCCCGGTAGCCGTCGTAGACCTTCACCCCGTCCGGGTCGATGGTCAGTGACTCCTGCTCGGCCGCCTTCCACTCGAAGGTGGTCGCCTTGCCGAGCGCGTCGGTCTGGCGCACCATCCGGTTGTCGGCGCCGTACTCGTTGCGCAGCTCGACGATCCGCTGCGGGTTCATCACCTCGGTCAGCAGCCCGTTGGCCCCGTAGGTGTACTTCCAGTGGTGGCCGCGCGCGTCCTTGACCGAGGTCAGCACCGTGCCGGTGTAGTAGTAGTGGGTGTGGCGGCCGTCCGGCAGCTTGATCTCCCGGATCAGGCCGGCGTCCACCTTGACCCTCACCTCGCGCCCGGAGGCGTCCGTGACGGTCACCCCGGTCGGGGTGTACGCGAGCCGCGTGCCCATGCCGCGCGCGTTCGCGACCGAGAGCAGCCGACCCTGCGCGTCGAAGCGGTGGGTGACCTGCGAGGGCGTGACCAGTTCCCAGCCGTCGGCGACCCGGCGCAGGCTCGACCGGACGCCCGGCGGGCGCCGGTAACTCTCGCCGTCGAGCCGGTAGAGCGCCTCGGCGCCGTCCTCGGCCCGGACCACCACCCCGTCGGCGGACTCGGTGACGGTCATCCCGTAGGACCAGGCCCAGCCCGGCCCAAACGGACCGCCGGCCGGGCTCGCCGACGAATAGGTCCGGGAAGTGGCGAACGGTACGCCGAACGACGCCATGCCCAGGTCCTGCTCGACCCGGATGAAGGCGCCGGTGGCGGTGTTCACCCCGATGCCGCGTACCGCCTGACCGGCGGCGGTCAGGCCGAGCGCGTTGCCACAGCCGCAGCCGGCCGCCTGACCGGCGGGGATGGCCGGCGGCTCGATCGTCGTACGCGGCTTCGCCTGGTCCGACGGCGCGGACACGATCTCGCGCCCGTCGTCGAAGACCGCCGCGACGGTGAGGAAGTAATTCTTTGCCGGGTCCAGCACCCAGCCGTCCGAGGCACCGAACGACCGGCAGTACTGGCGTTGGCCGCTGCACCGCGCCCGTTCGAGGTCGTCCTTGGTCAGTGGCGTCGATGCCTGCTCGGTGCCGGACCCGGCGTCGTAGAGCGTCGCCTTCCAGGAGGTCCAGGGCTGTTCGTCGCCCCGCACGTCGAAGTAGGCGATCACCGACGTGTCGCCCAGGGCGAAGCCGGACCGGAGCAGCAGGTTCGTGAAGACCTCGTCCTCGGCGGCGACCGTACGGGCTGCGCCGGGCTTGGGCACCCGGGCCCACTCGGCGACCGAGAGCTTGGCCGGTTCGCCCTGCGCACGGACGCCCAACGGCACCACCGGCGGCCGTTTGTCCGGCGGGAACTCCTTGTCGGGACGGACCGAGTCGGGCAGCGGCCGGTCGACCGGACCCGGCCCGGGACTGGCCGACGGGACCGGCACCGCCTGCGCCCGGGCCACCCTGGTCGGTGGCGCGAGCGTGACGGTCAGGACCATGACACAGAGGAGTGCCAACCAGCGGGCACGCGGAATCGACAGCAGAGTACGACTGAACACGATCGGAGCCTCCCCGTGAAAGCCATGCCCGGGGGTTCAGCTCACCGGGCATTTACCTGACCGACAATAGGGGAAGATCGATATTTAGAGGAGTCGATTACACGACATGAGACTCACCTGACGAGTCCGTAGATATCGATCACAAACTATAGTTATGGTGTCAGCCGAGTCAACGGATTCCGAGCAGGAGTGACGAGAAGAGGCTCGGTCACGCGGCACCGCCAGGAGCGCGACCGCCAGACCGCGTTACGGGCCGCGGCGGACACGGCCGGCGTACCGGGCCTCCAGGGTGCGGTTGTGCTCGTCGCCGGCCGGTATGTTCGCCGACAGGTAGACCGGTGGCATACGCCCGGCGTCGACCAGCCGGCGTACCACCTCGACCACGATCTGCTGGGCGAGCAGCGCCGCCGTGATCGAGGAGACCGCACCGACCGCTCCCCCGTCCGGCAGCGGCAGGGCGGCGTCGCCGTACGGGGCGCCGCTGTCGAGCACCACGTCGGCCAGGTCGGCGAGCTTACGACCGGACGGGTGACGCGAGTCGCCCGGCCCGAGTGTTGCCGCGAGGTGATCGCGACAAGGGCTGCCCACGCTCCTTGACCAGGGACGCGAACTCCACCATGGCCCCGTTCACCCCCGAGTTCGAGGCGAGCACGAAGACGTCCGGCGGGCTGACCGGCACGGGTTCGTAGAGGCGGTGCGCCACCGCCGGGTCGCGTTCCAGCATCGGGCCGAGCACGCTCACCGGCGCACCGCCGTACAGCACCACGTCCCGCAGCGAAATCCGGTTCGTCGGCACCAGACCACCGGCCCGACCGGCGATCTCCATCGCGAGCGCCTCCGAGTGGCCGGTGCCGAACGCGCGCACCACCCCGTCGTCGACCAGCGCGGCGGCGATCAGGTCGGCCGCCTACTCTGCCCATCGACCCGATCAGGTGATGCTGGTTGAGGGCGCGGACGAACTTCCTGGACCGGAATTGATTGAGTCTGGCCCGCGACGCAACGCGAGTCCGGTACTGGATCGACGACACGAGCTCCCGCCGCCCGGACTGCTTGGCGACGGTGGCTCAGCTCGACGGCGAGCAGCGCGACCAGTTGCGGGCCCGAGGTATCCCGTTCGTCGTCTTCGACCCCACCGTCGAACTGCCAGCCGATGTGCCCTTCGTCGACGCCACCAACTGGGCCGGCGGTCGATCCGCCGCCCGTCACCTGGTCGAGTTGGGCCACCGACGGATCGCGATGATCGGCGGGCCGGGACAGATCCTGTGCTGCCGGGCCCGAATGGACGGGTTCCGGTCGACCCTGGAGGCCGCCGGGCTGGGCGCGGCGTCCGATCTGTCGGTCGACGCCGGGTTGAATATCGAGAAGGATCTGCCGTTGGCCACCCTGGTAGACCCTCCGCTGACCACCGTCCACCAGCCGCTCGCCGAGATGGCCGCCACCGCCACCGAGTTGGCGCTCGCTCTGGCGCGGGGGAGCGGACCCCGCAGCTCGGGCTTGAGCTGGCGACGGCTCTCACCGTTCGGAGAGCACCGCGCCGGCAGCCGCCTGACCGGAAGCGACGGCACCGCCAACCCTGGAAAGTCCCTGGCCGACGCGCTCGGCCAGGTCCAGTCGGCCGCTCCGTCTCCGAAACTTTCAAGAAGGCGCTGAAACTACCGCTTGCCATGGCTGAAATTTTTTGGAAATCTAGCTCCATCGATGAATCTGTTAGCGCTCACATCGATCGGTGACCGCCACCTCACCCACCGATCATCTCGTCCGCTGGCAGCAGACCGCCCATCCATCGCAGGAGGACCAGTGATCCCCCGGACCCGTCCCGCCGGGCGTCGATTCAGAACGCTCGCCATACCCGGAACGGCCGCCATCGTCGCGGCCCTCGTCGTGTCCCTGCTACCCAACCTCGCCCAGGCCGCCGCGAGCACGCTCGGCGCGGCTGCCGCCCAGTCCGGCCGGTACTTCGGTACCGCCGTCGCCGTGGGCAGACTCGGCGACAGCGCCTACACGAACATCCTCAACCGTGAGTTCAACCAGGTCACGGCCGAGAACGAGATGAAGCCCGACGCGCTTCAGCCGAACCGGGGCCAGTTCAACTACACCAACGGCGACCGGCTGGTCAGCCACGCCCAGTCGCACGGTATGAGGGTCAAGGGGCACACCCTGGCCTGGCACGCCCAGCAGCCGGGCTGGATGCAGTCGCTGTCCGGCAGCGCCCTGCGGCAGGCGATGATCGACCACATCACCGCGGTGGTCACCCACTACCGGGGCAAGCTGGACTCCTGGGACGTGGTGAACGAGGCGTACGCCGACGGCGGAGGCGGCGGTCGTCGTGACTCAAACCTGCAGCGCACCGGCAACGACTGGATCGAGGTGGCGTTCCGCACCGCCGACGCGGCGGACCCGAACGTCAAGCTCTGCTACAACGACTACAACATCGACAACTGGTCGGCGGCCAAGACGCAGGGCGTCTACAACATGGTCCGCGACTTCAAGCAGCGCGGCGTGCCGATCGACTGCGTCGGTTTCCAGACGCACTTCACCGGCGGGTCGAGCTACCCGAGTAACTACCGCACCACGCTGTCCAGCTTCGCCGCCCTCGGCGTCGACGTGCAGGTCACCGAGCTGGACATCACCAACGCGGACGTGAACCAGTACCGCAACACCGTCACCGACTGCCTGAACGTGGCGCGCTGCACCGGCATCACGGTGTGGGGCATCCGCGACTCGGACTCGTGGCGCTCCGGTGAGCGGCCGTTGCTCTTCGACGGCAGTGGCAACAAGAAGCCGGCGTACGACGCGGTGCTCACCGCACTGAACAGCGCCACCCCCAACCCGACCACGCCGGGACCGAACCCGACCACGCCGGGGCCCACCGCCCCACCCGGCTCCGCCTCTGAGATCGTCGGCGAGCAGTCGGGCCGGTGTATCGACGTGCCCAACTCGTCCACAACCAATGGCACGCGGGTGCAGTTGTACGACTGCAACCGGGGGTCGAACCAGTCCTGGACGTACACATCGAGCAAGCAGCTGCAGGTGTACGGCAACATGTGCCTGGACGCGGCGGGTTCCGGTAACGGCGCGGCGGTGCAGATCTACAGCTGCCACACCGGGACCAACCAGCAGTGGAACGTGAACTCCAACGGCACGATCAGTGGAGTTCAGTCCGGGCGGTGCCTGGACGTCTGGAGCACGGCCAACGGTGCTCAGGTGCAGTTGTACGACTGCCACGGGAACACCAACCAGCGGTTCAGCCTCAGGTCCCTCGGTGGACCGACCACCGTGCCGACGACCGCCGCACCGACGACTGGCGCGCCGACCACCGCTCCGACCACGCCGCCGGCCAGCACCTGCAACCTTCCGACGTCCTACCGGTGGTCGTCGACGGGTGCCCTGGCGCAGCCGAGGTCCGGTTGGGTGTCGTTGAAGGACTTCACCGTCGCGCCGTACAACGGTCAGCAGCTGGTGTACGCGACCACGCACGACACGGGAACGAGGTGGGGTTCGATGAACTTCGGACTCGTCTCGAACTTGAACCAGCTGGGTTCGGCCAGCCAGAACGCGATGAACTCGTCCACTGTCGCGCCGACGCTGTTCTACTTCGCCCCGCGCAACATCTGGGTGCTGGCCTACCAGTGGGGTGGCACCGCCTTCTCCTACCGGACGTCCACCGACCCCACCAACCCGAACGGCTGGGGTGCGCAGCAGACGCTCTCCACCGCCAGCATCTCCGACTCCGGCACCGGTCCGATCGACCAGACCCTGATCGCCGACGACCAGAACATCTACCTGTTCTTCACCGGTGACAACGGTCGCGTCTACCGGTCCAGCATGCCGCTGGGGAACTTCCCGGGCAGCTTCGGGTCGAACTACACCACGATCATGACCGACTCCACGAACAACCTGTTCGAGGCGGTGCAGGTCTACAAGCTGCAGGGTCAGCAGCGGTACCTGATGATCGTCGAGGCAATCGGTTCGCAGGGCCGCTACTTCCGGTCGTTCACGGCCACCAGCCTGGGTGGTTCGTGGACGCCGAACGCCGCCAGCGAGAGCAACCCGTTCGCTGGTAAGGCCAACAGCGGCGCGACCTGGACCAACGACATCAGCCACGGTGAGCTGATCCGGACCAGCGCCGACCAGACCTTCACGGTCGACCCGTGCAACCTGCAACTGCTCTACCAGGGCCGCTCGCCCAGCTCCGGCGGTGACTACGGTCTGCTGCCGTACCGGCCGGGTCTGCTGACCCTGCAGCGCTGATGGCGTGACACCGCTCCGGCTCAGGTGAAACGGGGACGGGGGGGGGGGGGGGGGAGGCGAAACCCCCCCCCCCCCCCCCCCCCCAACCCCCCCTCGGGCCGAGCGAGGGCACCCGCCCCGGGCCGCCCCCACACCCCCAACCCCCCAAAACCCACGCAAGGAAGAAAGCAACG